>DKZA01000041.1:86672-107282 GCA_002492525.1 Lachnospiraceae bacterium UBA7086
GAAGAGGTTATGCAGGATGCGGGGCTCGTTGATTTAGCCACGCAGAGAGACTATATGACAGTAATGTCTAATACTATGTCTCAGGAAGATTTTCAGCGTCTTGGCAAAGATGGTTATCATCCCGGGGATATGGATATCGAAGAAGTTGTTACGATTGTCGATTCTATTAAGACAGCGCTTATCAAAGGCGGTACACAGGTGGAGGGATATACCGATGATCTGGATGCGGAGACACTGCGCGAGATCAAGGGAAGCGAGACCTTTGCCAGAGAGTTATATAAGCAGTTTAAGGCTCATGACATTCCTCTTACCAGAGAAAATGTGACGGCGGCAAAACAGGCGTATGACCGGGCAGCGCAGATGGAGACGCCCTCGGAAGGCAGCGTGAAATATATGGTGGAAAATACCATGGATCCCACCATAGAAGACGTCTACCGGGCACAGCACAGTGCTGCATCGGACAGCCACAGGCAGGGACATGGATATTATGCTGCTGACAATACCGGTTATTATGCCAGAAAAGCGGAAGATTATAATTGGGAACAGTTAAGACCCCAGATGGAAAAAGTACTTGAGGAAGCCGGGTTGGAGATTACGGAGGAGAACCTTGAGAGCGCTGAATGGCTGATTGAGGCAGGGGTGCCGCTCACCAAGGAAACCATGGCGAAACTGTATGAGATACAGCAGGTGGAACTTCCCCAGGATATGCCGCAGATTCTGTCAGCGGTGGCGGCAGCTATCTCGGATGGAAAGAGCGCCGAAGAGGCGAATCTGGCCGATGGCAGGAGTAATCGGGAAAAAGCGGCCGATTATATGGAAGCTTATGGGAAGATCAGCGATGAGGCCGTCGATCAGACGGTTGCAGAAGGAAAAGAGGCAAACCTGCGCAATCTGGAGAAAGCGCAGCAAAAGATAGAGCGAGACGGCGTATCGGAAAATACACTGGAGGCAGTCAGTGCAAGACGTCAGTTGGAGGAAGTCCGGCTGATGATGACCATAGAAGCGAACCGAAAGCTGATAGAGAGCGGTTATTCCATTGACACCATGGATTTGGAGAAACTGGTAGAAGCCTTAAAGAAGATGGAAGAAGAGATGAACCGCAAACTTTTCGGCGAGACAGATACGGCGCAGAAAGCGGACTTATACAATGAGGTGCAGTATAAGACGCAGGAGATCCCTTACCTGCCGGCGGCGGTGCTGGCCCGCTTTATCGGGGAAGAGGAACTGTTTACGCTGGACGGCGTACATACCAATGGTACAGCGCTTAAGAACACTTATGAGGCCGCCAGGGAATCCTATGAGACGCTGATGACAGCTCCGAGAGCAGATATGGGAGATTCTATCCGGAAAGCGTTTCGTAATGTGGATGATATCCTGAAAGATATGGGACTCGAGGAGAATGAGGAAAACCGCAGAGCGGTACGGATTCTGGGTTATAACAGTATGGATATTACCCAGGACAATATGGATGCCGTGAAGAAATATGATATGGAACTTCGGCAGACCATCCGCAGGATGACGCCGGCAGTATCCCTGCAGGCAATCCGGGACGGCAAGAATCCTCTCAATATGACCATTGCAGAATTAAATCAGTATCTGGACGAGAGCGGGTATGCCGAGGAAGCAAAGGAAGAGAAATTCAGCAAATATTTATATAAACTAGAGCAGAACCATGCCATAGAGGAACAGGAGAGAGAGGCATACATTGGCATCTATCGTATGTTCAGGCAGCTGGAGAAAACGGATGACGCGGCGGTGGGAAGTCTCATCAGAGAAGGCGCCGGATTATCTTTCCAGAATCTGCTCACAGCCATGCGCAGCACCAGGCGGCAGGGTATGGATTATACGGTGGATGATGAATTTAACGGAGTCAATGCCGTAAGCCGTGGCAAGTCTATTACAGATCAGATTCTGAGTGCTTTTCCTGCACTGGATCAGACAAGCGCGGAGGGGCAGGAATTTTCGCAGGGAGACGGTCAACCGGGAAGGGACGGCGCGGAAGCCTACTATCATATGCTGGCGGGACAGATTGCGGATACCATGGAACCGGAAATGCTTGCGCAGATGGAACTGCGGGCGGATATGACCATGGAAGAAATGGCGGAAAATCTGGAGCAGATGACAGCAGATGAAAGGCTGGAGACGGCATATTTACAGGAAGAATTACAGCCATTCCAGGATCTGCAAGGGATAGAAGAGGCTGTGGTACGGGAGCTTCTGGCGTACAGACAGCCAGTTACAAGCAATAATCTGACAGCGGCTGCGGCATTGCGGAAGAAACCGGGAGACTTATATAAGAAATTAAATGCGTTGGAAGAAGATAAGGGCACAGCGAAAGGGAAAGAAGCAGCATCTCATCTGATAGAGAGCCTGACGGACAAAGATAGTGCGGGAGAGGCTTATGAGACCATGCAGGAGACCTTTCAGGAGATTCTGGAAGAAGCGAAGGAAGAACAGACATCTTATCTGGATCTTAGGACCCTGCAGAGCTGTAAAAAGCAGCTTGCTCTGGCGGGCAGTCTGGCAAAAGAGGAGAATTATCAGATTCCAGTGGAGATAAATGGTGAACTGACAGCCGTGAATCTCAAGATTCTGCACGGCGGTGAAGGCGGTAAGGTCAGTGCTTCCATACAGACCCAGACTTATGGACAGATTACGGCACAGTTTGCGGTCAGGAATCAGACGGTATCCGGATATGTTGCCTGTGACAGCAAGGAAGGAACAGAAAAATTATGGGTTATTCAGGATGACCTGAAACGGGCGCTGGCGGTCGAGACGGCGGACGGCGGTTCCTTAAAGGTGGGCAGTGTAGGTTTTCTGTACAGCGCAGAGGCGAATACCGAGGGTTATACGTCCAAAGATCTGGAGACAGACGAGAACATACAGACGGCGGATCTGTATCGGATAGCGAGAGCGTTTATCACGAGTGTGACGGCATAAAGGAGGAAAATCATAATGAAGATTAGTTATAATGCGGCGGCGATGCGCGCCAGTAATGCACTAAATGCATCAGACAAAAAGGTATCAAAATCGCTGGAGCGTCTTTCCTCCGGTCTGAAGGTTACAACTTCCAAAGATAATCCGTCGGGTTATGCCATCGGAAAGAAGATGAATACGCAGATTACAGGTATTTCTGTGGCAACGCAGTGTTCCAATAACGGTATCTCCATTATTGAGACAGCGGACGGCGCCTTGACGGAAGTGCATGAAATGCTGCAGAGAATGAACGAACTGGCAGTAAAAGGTGCTACCGGAACACTGACCACTTCGGATCGGATGACTTTGGATGAAGAGATTAAGCAGCTTAAGGCGGAAGTTACCAGAATTGCCACCGATACGGAGTTTAACGGACAGCCGCTTCTGGATGGAACTTTTGATCTGCGGGGATATACCAATAACCATAAGGCTAAGGTAGATTATTATTCTGATGAAGTCATTGCCAAGAAGTATACCATTGACGAGCTTCGTGTGGTCTATAATAATGACGGTACAATTGATATGGATGCCACAGCCGCGACGCTAAAGTTAAAGGCTGACGGGGATGATGCTTTCCCGGCGGGCGTGAAGCTTACCTCCGTGGGACAGGATAAGATTACGCTGACCGGCCATCAGGATTTTGAGATGACACTTGCTGTTCAGCCTGACCCGGTGAAAGATGCAGACGGTAATATTACGGGTTATAATAGCATAAACTTGATAGAGCAGTCCGCAGTTACGGTGCCGGCGTTTAATGCCAGCTATGATTATGTGTTAAATGGAGATGGGTCGGCATACGTGCCGGTGTTGAATCAGGGTCTTTTGACGCAAAGTTTTGATGCGGCGCTGCAGGGGGCTGCAGGGGGCGATATTCCGGAAGGGGCAAAGATTACTTCCATAACCGGTGATGATGCGGCAGGTACAGATACCATTGTAATTACAGACGAAAACGGTTTTAGGTTAGAGATAGAAAGTACCAGACCGGCAGCCGTACCGACACCGGCAACACAGCCGGCAACGCAGACAGTGGCTCTTGGAGGCGGCCAGGAAACGGCAAGCCAGGGTCTGGTCCTGGATATCACAGGTATCGGTTCTATGGATACCCAGACAGGTGCCAATGAGGGCCAGCAGCTTGCGATTCGTATTCCCACGATTTCTTTAAGCAGACTGGGCATTGAAAAGACAGAGCTGAAGACACAGGACAGCTGCTCGGATGCAATTAATGAGATCAGAGAGGGTATCCTCTATGTTTCTTCGGCAAGAAGCAGACTGGGTGCATATCAGAATCGTTTAGAGCATACGGTGAATAATCTGGATGTGACCGGTGAGAATATGACGGCTTCTTACTCTCGTATCATGGATGTGGATATGGCGGAAGAGATGACCAGTTATACAACGGAGCAGGTAATATCCCAGGCTGCGGTTTCCATGCTTGCACAGGCAAACGAGAGACCGTCACAGGTGTTGCAGCTGTTACAATAGGTGCAGAAAATTTGCTTTGCAAATTATCTGCTAGAGAATTTGTTTGCACAAATTCTCCGTGCAATGGTTCAGCGAAATGTATTATCCTCGAAGGGAGAAGAGGAAATGACCAAAGAATTGAAACAAGAGTATACCCTGCGGATTACGCAGGCAAATAAGACGCAGCTTATCACAATCCTTTATGAAATGGTTCTGCTGTATATTGATGAGGCGCAGAAGGCTCTGGATATGGATAACAGGGCGGATTATAAGATGGCGATCCGCAGGATTCAGGGTTGCATGAATGAACTCACGGATTCTCTGCATTTGGAATATGATCTGGCGCAGAGACTCTTACAGCTGTATCTTTATATTAGCAGAGAACTGGCACAGGCATCCATACATTATGATATGGAACATCTGGAGCACGTCCGCATGGTGATTGGAGAGCTCCAGAAGGCTTATAAGAAGATTGAGGACCAGGATCATTCGGGTCCTGTTATGGGAAATATCCAGACAGTGTATGCCGGACTTACCTATGGCAAGAGCACTCTTACGGAAAATATAGCCGATCCTGCGGCCAACAGAGGCTTTTGCGTATAGATTACGGGGCAGCCATCGGACGATACGCTTCAGCGCGTTCTTCATCAGGCAGCAGATTCATTTCTGCTGCCTGATTTAATAAGTATTTATACCGTTTCATGACAGCGTTTAACTCATAAATGTAACAGTCAATCAGATCAGGGTCAGTTACATTATCGAATCCTAAATAGGCATTTTCTAAAGCAAATCTTGTTTTAGCCAGTTCTTCTCTTATCGTCAGTTTTTCTCCGTCTACAATAATATCATTTTGTGCCGGAATACACGGACTTTGCCTGAAGATAACTCTCATATAAACCACCTTTCATGAAACTTACAATCGCAACTTTATGTCTGACAAGTAAATCATTCGGGAAGAACGCATCTTCAGGTGTTCTTCCAAATGAGATTAGAACTTCTTACCGTTTCGTCCAATGGTGAAACGGTATTTAGAAGTTCTTCTCATTTCAGTATAGGTAAAATTTGGATAAATATTCATGTAATATTAAATGAATATCATGCATATGGTATTAGCAGACAAGTGAAACAGGAGGAAATAGATGGAAAATATAGGGGGTATGGCAGCAATTCTGTTGGTATGTCTGTTGGTGTTATTAATTGGTTTTATGGGAAAGAAGGTGGAATGGCTGGTCAACTTTATATTGCGGGCAGTCATGGGCACCATAGGAATTTATGTCTTGAATTTTTGGCTGGCGTCACAGCAGTTTTCGGTGGCGGTAGGAATTAATCCGCTTACCTTTTTGACATCCGGATTCCTTGGATTTCCAGGGGTTATCGTACTTTACGGAATTCATTTTTTTAAAATTTTGTAAGTTTTTCACAAAAAAATTTTTTTTGATAATTACCTCTGGACAAGTTCTATAGATGTGGTATAATTCAACTCACAACTCAAGAAATTCTATAGTTCATGCCATCCGGCATCGGGGAGTTCTCCCAATAATTTCGTTGAGTCTAAATTTTATAAGGTATGGAGGTGGTCTATTGGACTGAATATTGGTCAATCTGTTTTACTTCTTCTGCTATTGCTGTCAGCATATGCGGATCTTAAGACAGACCGGATTCCTAATGGTTTTATCTTACTTGGTATGGCGGTCGGGTTTGGTGTTAGCTTTTATAGCGGCCGGGAACTTTGGGAAATTTTAGGTTCTGTATCTTTGATGTTTCTGCTTTTATATCCATTGTATAAGATCGGCGCACTGGGCGCAGGTGATGTAAAACTGTTTATGATGATTGGAAGTTTTTGTACGGCAGGAGAACTTCTGGTTATACTGGCGGGGGCCTTTGTGATCGGGGCGGTGTTTTCGCTGGTAAAAATACTGACGGAGCATAATGGCCGGGAAAGGTTTTGCTATTTCTTTTCTTATTTGTCGGACATTGTGCGGTCGGGGCACTGGAAGATTTACGGAGAAGATTTGGTGCAGGATTATAACACATACTGCAGGAATAAGATTCATTTTGCCGTACCGGTCTTATTCAGCGCGGTCATGAGGATAGGAGGTTTATTTTGAATCAAAAAGTTATGGCAATCTGTGATATAGAGGAGGGGTATGCCTTTCGCATGGCGGAATACCTATTGGAAAAAGTAAAGCTTCCCTATACACTGCATCTGTTTACGGCAGCCAGTGAATTGGAAAAATTTGCAGGGCGTGAACAGATAGCGGTACTGTTGATAGCGGAAAACGCTCTAAAGCTTTTAAAGCAGGAGTATATCAGGCAGCAGGTGACGCAGATATTTGTTTTGCAGGAGAGCGAGCACAAGGAACAGGATGATTTGTGCTATATCAGTAAATACCAGAGTCCGGAGAAGGTGGTGCAGCTGATGTTGGAGTATGTGACAGATCTGGCGGACTGGAATCCGGAAAATGCCGGAAAAGAGACGGCAGCCAGAGTAATAGGCATTTACTCCCCCATAAAGAGGTGTCTGCAGACTTCTTTTGCACTGACTTTGGGGCAGATTCTTGCGAAAGAACATAAGGTGCTTTATTTGAACTTTGAAACCTGCTCCGGGTTTGGCAGGCTGCTTAAAAAGGAATTTACAGAGGATATCATGGATGCCATGTATTATTCCATAAGCGCCAGAGAGAAACTTGGCTTGCGGATGACATCCGCCATACAGAATATAGGCGGACTTGATTATATCCCGCCGACCCAGTATTCTCTGGGGCTCAAGGAAGTGACAGGCAGACAGTGGATGGATTTCTTAAGGGATGTGGAAGCAATTGGCGGATATGAATATATCATTCTTGATCTGGGTGAGGGGATTCAGGGATTATTTGATCTTTTAAAAAATTGCTGCAAAATATATACCATTACCCGGGATGATGCTTTTGCAAGGGCAAAGCTGGAGCAATATGAGCAGATTCTTAAGTTTAATGACATGGAAGATATTGCGCACAAAACCGTGAAATGCCGGTTCCCCAAATTTCGGGAACTGCCGGAGGACCTGGAATTGATGACGCATGGGGAGCTGGCGGCATATGTGAGATCAATTATCAAAGAGGATATTTATGAGTAGCATGCAGGACAGAAAGAAAGAATTCATAGAAAAGCTGACGGAAAGCATTGATTATTCCCGGGAGAGCAGTGATGAGGAAATTCAGGAGCTGATAGACACAATGCTGATCCGGGAGAGCAAAAAGATGCCGCTTACCTTGTCAGAACGGGACAGACTCCGCAGGGAACTTTTTCACGCAATCCGAAAGCTGGATGTGCTGCAGGAGTTTGTGGATGATCCGCAGGTCACGGAGATTATGGTCAATGGGCCCGACAATATCTTTGTAGAGCGGGAAGGACGGTTGTACAAAAGCGAGCTTGCATTTGAAAGTGAGGAAAAGCTGCAAAATGTGGTTCAGCAGATTGTGTCGGATTGTAACAGAGTGGTCAATGAAGCTTCTCCGATTGTTGATGCAAGACTGCAGAACGGTTCGCGCGTAAATGTGGTCTTAAATCCGGTGGCGCTAAACGGCCCCATCCTGACCATACGCCGCTTTCCGGAAAAGCCTGTCACCATGGAGAACCTGATTTCTTTTGGGTCTGTGACCAGAGAAGTGTGCGAGTGGCTCGGCAGATTAGTGCAGGCTAAATACAATATTTTTATCAGCGGCGGTACCGGATCCGGGAAGACTACATTTTTAAATGCCTTGTCAAATTACATTCCAAAGGAGGAACGTATTATTACCATTGAAGACAGCGCTGAATTACAGATACGAAGTATTCCAAACCTGGTGCGCATGGAAACCAGAAATGCCAATGTGGAAGGATGCCGGGAAATTACCATCAGGGATTTGATCAAGACATCTCTGCGTATGAGACCGGACCGGATTATTGTGGGAGAAGTAAGAGGTGGAGAAGCTTTTGATATGATGCAGTGTCTTAATACCGGCCATGACGGTTCTATGTCCACCGGACATGCCAACAGTTCCGTAGATATGTTAAGCCGTCTGGAAAATATGATTCTCATGGGAATGGAGATTCCTCTGGATGCTATCAGACAACAGATTGCCTCGGGCATTGATATCATCGTGCACTTGGGACGTCTGCGGGACAAATCCAGAAAGGTATTGGAAATTGTGGAAGTATTAGGCTATGAACAAGGTAAGATACAGCTGCAATCGTTATACCGGTTTATGGAGACCGGAGAAGATGAAAAGGGCAGGGTCCTTGGTGAATTGGTTAAGAAAGGAGAGCTGACTTATGTTGAAAAACTGCAGTCTGCCGGATTATGCTGAATATCATTTTACATTGCCTCAAAGATTCTTATATCTGATGGAAGGATGCCTGCTTGTGGGGATGACAGGGTATTTCTTTTATCAGTCCTGGATTGCCTGCGTGTGTCTGCTTCCTTTGTTGATACCTTTCTGTAAGGGGAAGAAAAGGGAGTTGGCAAGAAAACGCCGGCAGGAACTGAATGTGCAATTTAAAGATCTGGTATTATCACTTTCTGCAAACCAACGAGCAGGATATTCCATCGAAAACGCCTTTCGGGAGGCTTATCGGGATATGGAAATGTTGTATGGCACACAAAGCTCAATTTGTCAGGAAGTGCGGCATATCATTCTGGGACTGGATAATAATGTAGTACTTGAAAAACTTCTGTACAGCCTGGGTATTCGGAGCAGCCAACAGGATATTATGCAGTTTGCGGATGTATTTGCGATAGCAAAAAGAAGCGGCGGCAATATGACAGACATTCTGGAAAAGACAGCGGCCGTAATGGAACAGAAGATAGAGACGGATCAGGAAATTCAGTTGATGATCAGCGCAAAGAAAATGGAGCAGAAGATTATGAATATGGTACCGTTTCTGATCATTTTCTACATAGGAAGTACTTCCAGGGGATTTTTTGATGTACTATACCACAATCTGATCGGTGTGGTGATTATGACGGTCTGTCTGGGCTTATATGGAATAGCGTATTTGTTATCCAAACGAATTGTAGAGATTGAAGTTTAAAAAGGATACTCGGGCCTGGTCTGGCTTGTCCTGAAAGGAAATGGGATTTGAAATGATATATATTTATACGGTTATTTTAGGAATGTTTTTACTTCTGGCCGCCTTGTCCTGGCGGGAAGAAGAGAAGAGGATTTCCAGAAAAATGGCGGCTTATGTGCTGCGTATGCAGCAGTATATCCGGCAAGGGCATAAGGAAAAGAAAAACAACTGGAAAAGAGATTTATGCAGGCGGCAGCTGGGGGATAAACTTAAGACTTTACAGCCGGGGGTAGCAGTTTCCGGACAGATAAAGGAGTATTACCTGGTTCAGTACAGCAGACTTTTGCAGGTGGTATTTTGGGGAACCCTTCTTTGTCTGGCAGTATGGGTCAGCGCCCGCAGTGCACCTTTACTGCAGGAAGGAAGATATCTGTGGAGAAATTCTTATGGAGGCGGCGGGATACCGGTGGAACTGGCAGCACAGATTGAAGGCGCGCAGGAGGAAATATTTGATTATCTGGTGGAGGAACGTAAATATACAAAAGAAGAAATTCAGGTGTTGTATGAGGAAGCATTAAAACTGTTTCCAGAAATCATACTGGGGGAAAATGAAAACCTGGATGAAGTGCGGGAAAATCTGGAATTGGTAACAAATCTGGAGGGATACCCGTTTGAAATCGGCTGGGAGAGCAGTGCTTATTCTGTGGTCAATACGGACGGCACGGTGGAGAATGAGGAACTTGCGGAAAGTGAAATTGTTATGCTGACGGCAGACTTTCGTTATGAGGAGTGGAATTTTGAATATCAGTTTTATGTCCGGGTTCATCCTGTTATCTATACAGGCCAGGAGGCGCTGCGCCATCGAATTGACGAATTGCTTACGAAGCAGGAAGAAAATACAAAAACAGAAGAGAAGATGGTGCTGCCGGCACAGGTGGATGATTATCCTGTGGTCTGGAAAGAAGTCATAGAAGACAGCAGCGGATATTTTCTGCTACTTGTCCTGATTGTGGCAGGCATCTTGTATTGGGGGCATGGAAAGGAATTGGAACAAAAGCTGGAGGCCCGCAGAAAGGAGCTTCTGTTGGATTATCCGGAGATTGTCAATAAACTGGCGCTTTATATGGGTGCGGGTATGACCATCAGAAACGCTTTTTTCAAGATGGGAGAAGACTACGGAAAACAGGAAAGAAAAAAAAGAAGGTATGTGTATGAGGAGATTCTGATTGCTTGTCATGAACTGCAGGGCGGCAGATCGGAGACAGAGGCTTATGATCACTTTGGCAGAAGATGTCAGGTGCAGGCATATATAAAGCTTTCCGCCCTGTTGTCACAAAATCTTCGCAAAGGAAGCAATGACCTTGTGCAAATGCTGCGGCAGGAGGCGGATAACGCTTTCCTACAGAGAAAAAGCCTGGCTAAAAAGCTGGGGGAGGAGGCGGGCACTAAGCTGCTTTTACCCATGATGATGATGTTGTGTATTGTTATGGTGATCATCATGATTCCGGCGTATTTCTCTTTTATGTTTTAGCGCCTGTAAGAACAGCTTTAGGCATAAATCGGGCATTGCCCGGTCGCGGGATCCGTTTTACGGATCTAAATATAATCAAAAGGAGGAAATAGAAAGATGAAAAAAGAAAGTGGAAAACTTAAGGGATTTAAAAGATTCCTAAAGGAAGAAGAAGGTATGGGCACGGTGGAAATTATTCTGATCATTGTGGTTTTGATCGGCCTGGTTATTATCTTTAAGACACAGCTGCGCTCTTTGGTGGAGACAATTTTTGAGAAGATCACCAAGGACAGCAATACGGTCATGTCATGAGGCGGGGATATATAACGGTATTCCTTTCGCTGTCCCTCACATTGATCCTGTCCCTTGTATTCACTGTAATAGAGGGGGCACGGATCAGTGCCATACGTATGAAATTCGAGTGCGTGGCGGATATCGGTATGAATTCTGTCCTGGCGGAGTATCACAGAGAACTTCTGGAACAGTATGATCTTTTGTTTGTAGATACGGCTTACGGCGGTTCCCATCCGGATATTGGGAACACGGAGGCGCATCTGAAAGACTATATACAGAAGAACTTAAGGACAACTGGGAAAGGTGGGCGGAATGTCAGGGATTTTCTGGATATGAATATGCAGGCGGCAGAGATTACGGCATATTCCATAGCATCGGATCAGGAGGGGGCTGTGCTGAAAAGACAGGTGACGGATTACATGGCGGATTATCCGCTGGGCGCCGTTTTGGAAAAAATAAGCTTACATGTGGGGAAAGTACAGGAATACGGTTTAGAGTCCCGGGATATTGACGGGGAAAGACAGCAGTACGAGGCGCAGATTGAAGAAATAGGACTGCCGGAAAAAGAAGTGGAGAAAGGAAAGTTTGAGAAAGTGCCGCTTGACAATCCGGCGGATGCGGCCAATGCCACAAGGAGCTCCGGCGTGCTTAATCTGGTATTGGACAACCCGTCCAATGTTTCCGCTGTTAAGGTAAATACAGGGGAGTATATTTCGCATCGCGCCAGAATACAGGGGACGGGTTTAAGCGCCGAGGCGGCGGAGATTTCCGGCCAGCCCAATGAGTTGGTGTTTGAGGCATATCTGTTTGAAAAATTTGGGTACTATGGGCAGGAACTGGACAAGTCCCTCATGAAATATCAGATAGAGTATATTCTTGCCGGACAGGATACGGACTGGCAGAATCTGGAACAGACGGCCAAAAGATTATTGAGATGGCGAGAGGCGGCCAATGTGCTCTATATTCTGTCGGATACGGCCAAGGTTGCTGAGGCGGAGGCCATGGCTATGGCGCTTGCGGCGGTGACTTTGCTGCCAGCGCTGGCGGAACCGGTCAAATATACCATTTTGTTTGCCTGGGCTTATGTGGAAAGTCTTCAGGATGTGAAGACACTTCTTAGCGGTGGCAGAGTGCCGTTGTTTAAGACGGCAGCCGATTGGAAGACCGGCATTAACAGTATCAAAAATGTGCGCGGGAGCCTGACGGAGGATAAAGGCGGAAATGGGCTTAATTATAAAGAGTATCTACAGATTATGCTCTTCTTACAAGATAAATCGGACAGGACTTATAGGGCCATGGATATCATGGAAATGGATATACGCCGTACGCCTGGGAACGCAAGATTTCGGCTGGACGGATGTTTTGACACCTATGAGGCTCGTTTGTCTGTGGCAAGCGGATTTGGATATGTTTATGAAATGACCAGAAAATATGGATTCTATTAGGAGGTGATAAGAGATGTCCTTTTTACGATCACAACACAAGAAACCAATAACAACGACAGCACATTCTCTCCGGGCATGTTTGGGAATATTCCGAGACAGCCATTTAAGGCTTTCCTTACTTCGATCGTCAAAGAGGGCATCTTTTATCTCCTCCTTTGCGAGAGGATCTATGACTTTGGAAGCATCCTTTGTACTGCCTTTTTTCCTGTTTGCCGTGCTGAATATTCTCTTTGCCGTAAATATCATCGGAACTCAGAGCAAAATGCAGGCGGCGCTCCATCAGGTGGGGAACAAAATGGCTTTTGCCGGTTATGCCTATGAAAAGACTGCGGGAGGCATATTGCCGGATGGGCTGGCCGGTGTGGCAATGACACAGGGATATGCCAGGGGGCAGGTCCTGGAAAGTGTGGGAAGAAAGTATCTGGATCAATCCTGTGTGAAGGGTGGTTCCGAGGGGGTATCTTTTGCAGGCTCTTCCCTTATGGGTTCGGGAGACATCATTGACCTTCAGGTGTCTTATCAGGTCAGACCCTTTATAGAATTAATGGGATTTAAAGGGTTTGCCATGTCACAGCGCTATTATGCCAAGGCTTGGACCGGTTATGATGTAACAAGGCAGGTCAGTGATGACAGCAAGGAGGATCCCATGGTGTTTATCACAGAATCGGGAACTGTATATCATCTGGACAGAAACTGTACTTATCTGAATCCATCCGTAGAATCTGTGTCCGCAGAGGCTGTGGCAAATATGAGAAATCATGGGGGCGGCAGGTACTATGCCTGCGGAAGCTGCGGCAGGGTACAGACGCCGGGACAGGTGTACATTACGGAATATGGAGACAGTTATCATAGTAAGCTGAATTGCCCCGGGTTGAAACGAACCATCTATACGGTGCCGCTGTCACAGACCGGTGGAAGAGGGAGGTGTTCCAAATGTGGGTAGAATTGGTTTTGTTTCTTTTTTTGTCAGTCTGTGCGGTATTTGACGGCATCCTTAAGGAGGTTCCTCTGGCTGTGGTCTGGCTGGGGATTTTGACGGCTTTGTTGCTTCGCCTTGAAGGAGCCATGGGAGAAGTGTCCTGGCTGGCGGCCGGATTATCCCTGATACCGGGCATTATGTTCTGGATGCTTGGTTTTATATCAAAAGAAAAGGTAGGATATGGCGATGGCTGGGTTCTTTTGATGATTGGCCTGTTTTTGGGAGCAAGGAGATGCTTTCTGATTCTTTTGACAGGGCTTACGGCGGAGTCATTTTTGGTACTTGTTTTGCTGGCTTTCCGGAAAATACATAGAGATAGAGAAGTGCCTTTTGTACCGTTTCTTCTGTTAGGAATGGGGGTGGTGGTATGTCTGTAAAAAGAATGGCAAGAGGATATATGACCGTAGAAGCTTCTTTTATTGTTACCTGGACGATATTTCTTTTTGTTCTTTTGATCTATTTGTCTTTTTATTCCTATGATAAGTGCGTACTTTTTCAAGACGCTTATGCGGTGTGCTTTCGAGGGAGTATCCAGAAGAAGGAGGAACAGGTGGTGCCTTATATTAATGCACATATGGAGGAACAGTTTGGCAGCAAATATTTTGGTGTGGGCCAGGTGCATGGAACTGTGGATAAGAATGGCAATACCACCAGTGTTACGGGAGAATGTCAGGTGAAAGTACCTGTCAGACAGATGTTTACTATGGATGACAAGGCGGGATGGCTGATCAGTACACAGGCCAGGTCACAGATAATTAATCCGTCCAAAGTAATTCGCCGGTGCAGATGGGTGAAAAATGGATGGAGACAATACAAGTAAGAGAGGGCATTGGAAAATGGTTGAAGCGAGATATTTTAGAGATTACAGACATAGTTATATGATATTGCAGTGCAGACAGGAAGATGTTGACAGAAGTTATCAGTATAAGATTCTTACATCTGATAAAATCAAAGATATTTTGAAATGTTCTCTGCGATATGTCAACGGGAGGACGTATTTTTATTATGATATCAGTTCCAGGACCACTTTGGAGAGTATGTATCGCGGCAGAAAGATGAGTTTTGAACAAGTAAAAGATTTGTTGGGGCAGCTTTACGGAATTTACAGCAGACTTGGCACTTATTTCATGGAAGAATCCAGGCTGGTATTGTTACCGGAATATATTTACTATGATTTGTCAGACGGCAAATACATAGGGCTGTACTATCCGGATTATGAGTCCGAATTGGCAAATCCCTATGAACCTCTTATGGATTATCTGTTGGAGCATATGGATGTCAAAGATGAACGACTTGCGGATTGTATGTACCGGATTTATGAAATGTCGGAGGAGGCATACTTTTCTTTGGAAGATGCATTACAGATGCTGGGCGGCAGTGAAAAGGAAGACACTGTTGTCATCAAACCGGAGATCTGGGAGGCAGAGGAAGAGAAATCCACGATGCCGCAGGCAGAGGAAGAATTGTCCGATTTGTATGAATATGGTGAGAAACAAAAGGAGCCTGTAAAAAGAAAGAGCTTTTTTTATCCGGTTCTTGCGGGGGTGTCCATGTTAGGTATTATGGGTGCCATGGGAATATATTATTATTATGAACTCTCACAAAAAGAGATTTTGATGCTGTTAGGATGCGTGGGGTTGATGGGGCTTTGCCTGGTGATTAGTCTTGGCAACAGTTTCAGGACAGAAAACAAGAAAGAGAAAAAACAGGAGTTTAAAAAAATGCAGGCAGATGATTTGGCGCAGTCATATTTGTCGGAAGATGATACCGTGCCCTTAGAGCATGTATTAAGTAAAGATATGGAGTTGTCTATGGCAATTCCTGACAGAAGTTTGCATGAGCCGTCTCCGTCAATTCAGGAGGTGTGCGGTGATACCGTATTTTATGACAGTGCCAGAATGACAGAGCATAAATTGTATGCATTGGATAGAAAGAATAAACAGCATATTGAACTAGTCAAATTCCCATACACGGTGGGAAAAATGGCAGGCTGTGTGGACTGCGTGCTTGCAGATGATTCTATCAGCAGGATTCATGCCAGGTTTGAAAAAGAGGGGGACAGCATACAATTGACGGATATGAATTCCACAAACGGAACATTTAAGAACGGGCTGCGCATGCAGGCACAGGAGACGGTGGTAATCGAACCGGGAGATGAAATACGTTTTGGAAATTTAAATTATTGTTATCGTTAGCGTTTCATTTGACATGATATTGCGAAAATGATACTCTCAACTATGTGATACAATTTAGGATTTTTATTATGTAGGAAATTCCTTCGCTTATTCGAGGCTGAGAAGCAGTCCTCGCAAATTTACTTTTTTGTAGTTGGGAGCGGCGTATGACGACAGAACAGTTAGACGAATTGTTTTTTTCTTATGGTTATTACAAAATTCCGTCTAATCTTCCGGAGTTTGTCTTTTATTGCCATCGGGAAATGCAGGCAGTCAATGTAATACAGGTGATTGATTATAGACAAAACCCTTATATTTCTGAAGATCAGTATTTTCATCTGAAAGAAAAGATTATAGAGTTTTTTCGGCAAAAAGGAGAGAAAGAAATCCATGTTATGTCCTTGATTCTGTGTGCCGATACACAGAAAGCTAAGAATCTGTGTCTTTGTGACAGCTTCTGTTGGATTATTAATATGACAGAAAACAGATTGATTGTCCATGAATCCCAGATATCGGATTTTTATGGATGGAAAGGAATATTGGAAGATTATCTTTTTGCGTTGCCAGACAGATCAGGAGAGACTGTGCAGGAAAATCAGCCAATAGAAAGAAACAGTTGGGATAGACAGGGAATAAGCAGATTGGCCCTGGTTAATATCATTCTGGTGGCAGTGAATGTAATCTTATTTCTGATATGTACATTTACAGGTGACTTGTTATATAATAAAGGTGCACTGGGTGTTATGTATATCGTAGAAGATAAGGCGTATTACCGTATAGTCAGCAGTATGTTTCTGCATTGGGATTTGCAGCATCTTTTCAGTAATATGATTGTTCTGTATTATGTGGGAGCAGTGGTGGAGCGCAGAATTGGGCATATTCCATATGCTATTGTTTATTTTCTTGCCGGAATTGCCGGTAATATTTTTTCCATAGGATATCAAGTGTTCTTAGGAGAAGATATTGTGTCGGCTGGCGCCAGTGGAGCAGTCTTTGGTGTGGAAGGTGCTCTTCTGTTTCTGATAATCATGCATCATGGCAGACTGGAATCCATGACGGCAGGCAGAGTAGCTTTTGCGATTGCGTTCTCGCTCTATTGTGGTTTCACAAGTACGAATGTTAACAATGCGGCACACATAGGAGGCGTTCTGATGGGATTTGCCTCGGCAGCAGTAATCTGCCTGATATTTCCATGGGGCAGGCTGAGAAAGGATAAAAGTCTATGAAGATTAATATTTACTATGGTGGAAGGGGATTGATGGATGATCCCACACTTTTTGTCCTCAATAAGATGAAAGAGGTGCTGGAGGAGCTGCGTGTGACCGTGGAGGTATTTCATATTTATGAGCTTAAAAACAGTATTCCCACATTGCCACAGACTCTAAAGAGCGCTGATGGAGTAATTCTGGGAACTACAGTGGAGTGGTATGGTATTGGCGGTTATATGCAGCAATTTCTGGATGCCTGCTGGCTGTATGGAGATAAAGAAAGAATCAGTCAGATTTATATGTGCCCTATCGTCATGTCTACCACTTATGGAGAGCAGGAGGCGAAGCTGGATCTGGCTACGGCCTGGGAGATATTGGGTGGACGTCCGTGCAGCGGACTTTGTGGATATATTGCGGATACTTCTCTTTTGGAGGAAAATGCGGATTATATACGTATTATTGAAAAAAATGCGGAAAATCTTTATCGCACGATTAATCAGAAGATGCCCTGTCTGCCGGCTAGCAATCAGGCAGTGAAGCAGAAAGTTGCAATTACCAAAAATATTAACTTTACACCGCAGGAGTCGGAACAGCTTTCACAATATGTGTCAGACGATACTTATGTACAGCGGCAGAAAGCGGATATTCAGGAATTGGCCAGTTTGTTCCGGGATATGATGGGTACTAGCGAGAAAGAAGATACTACGGAATTTGTCCGTGAGATTCAGCAGCATTTTGTGCCACAGCCAGGATTTTCCGCTGGTTTTAAGGTAGTGATTGAAGAGAAAAAGACACCGTTGGTGATTGATGTTGAGGGGGCAAATCTAAAGTGTTTTTATGGGGAGAGCGAACGGGTTGATGTGGAAATTCAGCTTGACAGGGCTTCTTTCGCAGATATTGTGGCGGGCCGGACATCTTTTCAGACATCTTTTATGGCGGGCGATATGAAGATGAAGGGCGATTTTAAATTGCTGCGGGCACTTGATCAGGTATTGGTATTTGGATCGGGGACTGGGAATGAGTGATGAAAAGAAAATAGAAAGGAAGATAAAGTATGAGAAAAGATAATTGTATTTTCTGTAAAATTGCTAATGGAGAGATTCCGTCTAAGACTTTATATGAGGATGATAGGTTTCGTGTTATTCTGGATCTTGGGCCGGCAACAAAGGGGCATGCCTTGATTTTACCAAAGGATCACTATGCGGATATTTTTGAACTGCCGGAGGAGAGTGCCGGTGACGTGATGAGAGTGGCTAAAAAAATGGTTTTGAAGATGAAAGAGAAGTTGGGGTGTGAAGGGTTTAATTTGGTACAGAATAACGGCGATCTTGCGGGGCAGACAGTATTCCATTTTCATATGCACCTGATTCCCCGTTATCGTGCGGACGGACAGACAATTGCGTGGAAACCGCAGGAAGTGTCTGATGAGGAATTAGAAGAGATTAAAAATCAGATTGTAGGGTAGAGGGGTTAAAACATGCGGACGATAGAAGTTGCAGAGATTACCCGGAATATTAAAGAGATGTGTATTGAGGCAAATCATTTTCTCTCTATGGATATGGATGCGGCGTTGAAACAGGCGGCAGAGGAAGAGAAAGCGCCTTTGGGCAGACAGATTCTCTGTCAGTTGCAGGATAATCTTAGGATCGCGGGAGAAGAGAGGATTCCAATCTGTCAGGATACGGGGATGACAGTGGTGTTTCTGGAGATTGGACAAGAAGTGCACTTTGCGGGCGGAAGTCTAACAGATTCGATTAATGAAGGGGTCCGCCAGGGCTATGTAGAAGGATATCTGCGTAAATCGGTTGTAAAAGATCCGCTGATCAGAGAAAATACGAAAGATAATACGCCAGCGGTATTACATTATGATATTGTGCCGGGGGATCAGGTTAAAATTACAGTGGCGCCAAAAGGATTCGGAAGTGAGAATATGAGCCGTATATTTATGCTGAAACCTGCTGATGGCATAGAAGGGGTAAAACAGGCGATTATGACGGCGGTTAAAGATGCCGGACCTAATGCGTGTCCGCCAATGGTGGTAGGTGTCGGTATCGGCGGTACTTTTGAGAAGTGTGCATTGATGGCAAAGAGAGCGCTGACCAGGCCTTTGGATGAACGTTCTGCTATTCCCTATATCAGAGAATTGGAAGAAGAGATGCTGGACCGGATAAACAAGACCGGTATCGGCCCTGGAGGTCTTGGCGGTACGACTACCGCGCTGGCGGTGAATATTGATACCTATCCGACCCATATTGCAGGACTGCCTGTGGCAGTTAATATCTGTTGTCATGTAAACAGACATGCGGTGCGGATATTGTAGAAAGCTCTGTATCGAGATGCGGCAATAGGAAGTATGATATTATAGATAGAAGGTGTTTCTTCTATATATATAGTGTTTTAAAATGAAAGGACATACAACATCTATTATCATATAGAAGATTCCTCTGCATATCCAAGTCCGCGAAGCGGATTTCGTAAAGTTAATTTGTGAGACAAATTAACTTTTAGGTAATAAAGCAGAAAGAGTCCTGACAACGGATAAAGGCGACAGAAAGGTATATGGAATTATGGATCAGCATATTAGTGTGCCTATGAGTAGAGAGGATGCCATAAAATTACGGGCAGGAGATTATGTCTATCTCACGGGCATAATTTACACGGCACGTGATGCGGCGCATAAGAGAATGTATGAGGCATTGGAGCGAGGAGAGAATCTTCCGCTTGAAATGGGGAATAATATTATATATTATATGGGACCTTCTCCGGCCAGAGAAGGCAGGCCGATAGGCTCGGCCGGCCCTACAACCGCAAGCCGTATGGATAAGTATGCACCTGCGTTATTGGATTTGGGATTGACAGGAATGATTGGTAAGGGAAAACGTTCCGATACGGTAAAGGAGGCAATTGTCAGAAATGGTGCCGTGTACTTTGCGGCAGTGGGAGGTGCGGGTGCACTTTTGTCCAAATCAATAAAAGCATCAGAGGTGATTGCCTATGATGATCTGGGTACGGAAGCGATTCGTAAATTAGAGGTAGAAAATTTTCCAGCAATTGTAGTGATTGATTCTAAGGGAAACGATCTTTACGAGACGGCAATTGAAAAATATCGTATGGAAGATTCGTGAAAAGGCATTGACAAACAAAAACAGCTTATGTATAATAACTTTGCGTTGTGAAAGACGTAGAACTATATATTGGTAGAGGAATAGTTCAGACTGAGGAGAAATACTCAAGAGGCTGAAGAGGCGCCCCTGCTAAGGGTGTAGGTCGCTTGCGCGGCGCGAGGGTTCAAATCCCTCTTTCTCCGTTTTCTTTGCTGAAGCTTTTAAAATTTTTCTACTGATGATAGAAAAGAATCTTAAGAGATTGAGATTTCTTTTTTTTCCTCTTTTTTGATAGTTAAAAATTTAAAAAAATAGAAACTTTCAAAAAAGGTCTTGACGATGCAAAATGGTTGTGTTAATATATTTCCGTTGCGTGTTCAACAAGAAACAAACACAACAAATGATGAACCTTGACAAATAAACAGTAA
>DKZA01000037.1 GCA_002492525.1 Lachnospiraceae bacterium UBA7086
TACTGCTGCGTTTGGAGCGGAGCGAAAGCGAGTCTGTGTTGGTTATACTATTTGTTCAATTTCAACAATGGTAAATGAGTTTCGCAATTACCTAATAGTATTCATTCAGCGGCAGGTATCCCGCAGAATCAGTTCCGCTTCAAAGGTTCTGGTCTCCACTTCCCGGCCCGGATGTGCAATGGTATCCAGCAATAATTCCACACCGGCTTTTCCCATCTCATAGAGGGGCTGGCGCATGGTAGAAAGACCCGGGAACAGCATATCTCTGGATACCGGTGTGTCGTCGTCAAAGCCGATGACGGCAAGATCTCTCGGAATGGATAAGCCTGCTTCCATGGCGGCACGCAGCACGCCGTAGGCAGGTTTGTCGGCGCCCACAAAGCAGGCGTCCGGCTTCTTACCCTCTGTAAGCAGCCGCTTCATCTGTTGATAGGCGACCTTTTCAAAACAGTCGGCATAAATGATGGAGTCCGGCCCGAGCGGTATCCTGTAATCATGCATGGCCTGGACAAACCCATTGAGCCGTTCCAGAGATACATCGTAATTCATATCGTTAGTTATGTGAATGATATGGTGGTATCCCTGCCTGATCAGATGCTCGGTGGCTGTGTAGGCACCATGGAAATTATCAAGCTGTATTTTATTTATCTTGCAGTTATCCGGACTGCCTTCGATCAGGACACAGTTTACGGATTTGGCGGCAATGCTGCGGAAAAGCTCTTCATCCTGTCGATTACTGCCGTAGGCGATGATGCCGTCCGTGCGTCCCTGTGAAAAATAATCCACGTACTTCATTCTGGTCTGGATATCGTTTCGCCCACTGCAAAATAACATATTGTAACCGTGTTCTTCTCCTGCATCCTGGAGACCGCTTATCAGGTCAAAAAAGAAATCATTGCACAGATCGTCCATAACGACGCCTATGGTCATGGTCTTTTGCAGAACCAGCGCCCGGGCAAGCCCGTTGGGAACGTAATTGTGCTTTTCCATGACTTCCAATATTTTCTTCCGGTTTTCAGGACTGACACCGGGTTTATTATTCAGGACCCTGGATACCAAAGTCCTTGACACGTTGGCCTCTTTTGCAATTTCCGATATGGTTGCCATGATTTTCTCCTTGATGCCGCAATGTGTTTCAAAGTTTACATATAAAGTGTATCATAGTGTGTCAAAATGTCAATATGAAAAGAGAAAAAAGTAAAAAAGAATATTTTTACCAGTAAATGAATTGACAAAAAGGGATAAAACAGATAATATAATGATAAAAATGTGAATCGTTAAACATCGTATATCATACCAAAGAAACAACGAACAGTTTTGTTATCACAGGGAGGAAAATATTTATGAGGTATATTTTGGGGATTGATCAGGGAGGTACCAAGACAGCGGCGGCCATCATGGGCGAGGACGGGATGATTGCGGCAACGGCCGTAGTTAAGGGAGCCTATTATCCAAAACATGGCATTTCTGTGGCGCTTGACCGTATGGAAGAAGCTGCGGAACTGGCAGAGAAGCAGGCAGGAATCTGCCGGGAGGACATCTGGATTATAATAGCGGGCATAACCGGTATTGACTGGCCGGGAGAGGATAAGATCCTGGAAGATGTCCTGCGTGAGCGAATGGGTGTGGAACGGGTCACAGCCTGTAATGATATGATCAATGCGTTGTATACTGTCCCCGGAATCTCTCATGGAATGGTATTATGTGCAGGAACAGGGATGAATGGTGCGATTATAGATGCCTCCGGGAGACAGTTTGTCTATGGAGATTATATGGAAGACGATATGCAGGGAGGCAGTGCCTTGGCGCAAAGAGCCATCCGGAAAGTTTTTGATGCGGAAATGGGATTGTGCGGTCCTACTGCGCTGACAGAACTGTTTCTGACATATGCCGGTGTGGATACGGTGGATCAGTTGTTACAGGCATTTATGACAAAGCCTGGATTTTCTGAGGAGATACGGTTCCTTATGCCGCAGATTCTTGCGCTTGCGGCTAAAGAGGATCGGGAGACCTGCAGTATGCTGGAGGAATTTGCCGGGCGGACAGTTGCTTTTATCTTTGCAGGGTTTCGGAAGATGGGCATTTTGCCCAAAGGAGAGAAAATCGTATTAGCGGGAAGCGTATTGAAGGGAAAAGACAATTACCTTACCGGACAGATTCTTGACAAAATCAAGGATCGTGAACCGGAAGCCTGTGTTGTTATGGCAGAATATGAGCCGGTGGTGGGGTCCTGTATCATGGGGCTTCATGCGCTGCAGATTGAGGGTAACGAAGTGGAGCAGAACATCGCTGCCAGCGCAAGAGAGAAGGGATTGTGCCGTATCTGACAGGATTCGACGATAAATGATGCAACTTTGATGCAAAAAAGATGGAACTTTGATGCAACTTGGATGAAATTCTGATGCAGCCTGTTTGTATGCTTGATAGTAGAAAGATACAAAAGAGTTGTGGAAGGAGCATCAGGATATGTACGGAGAGTCATCGTTTACCTGGGAATATGTCTGCGGTTATGAGACGAGGGAGCAGAAGAAAAGGCGTCTGTTCAGGAGAGCCTGTGCCCTGACAATTATACTGAGTCTGCTCTGTCTGACAGCAGTGGTTATTGTACGGTTTACGGCGCTGGGGGGATGGCGTGTTCTGACCGGTATAACGGGGCAGACACAGACGGTTCGCGTGGAGGAATCCATAACACCGGTTTATGCGGTTGGTGAACAGACAGCCCAGGTGGTGCAGATGGCGGTTTCCGGAGTAGATGAGATTCCAAAGACGGTGCCCCAGGCGGAACACATTCCTACTGTTTTTCTGGATCCCGGGCATGGCGGTACAGATGAGGGTTGTGCCAGGGACGGTGTTTTGGAGAAAGATCTGAACCTGGCCATAGCGCTTCTTGTACGGGATAAGCTGAAAGAACAAGGGTATCAGGTGGTCATGGCCAGGGAAACGGATATCTATGTCGCCAAAGAAGACCGTGTAAAGACGGCCAACCAGTCAGGGGCCGATATTTATATCAGTATTCACCAAAATGCCACAGACGAGGGCGCGGAAGTGAGTGGGCTGGAAGTGTGGTATGAGGAAGATGATTCCGGGCGTGACAGTAAGAGATTGGCGCAGCTGATCCGACAGCAGACCGTGAAGAGTACAGGAGCGGTGGAGAGGGAGCTGCGGGGTGACGGAGACTTTCACGTGACAGAAAATACTTCCATGCCGGCCTGTCTGATTGAGACAGGATTTCTCTCCAACAAAATGGAACGTCAGAAACTTAACCTTGCCGAATATCAGCAGAAGATTGCGGATGGTATTGTACAGGGAGTTGATTATTATTTTCATCCAAAGACCATGTACCTGACCTTTGATGACGGCCCTTCTGAGGAGAATACGCAGAGAGTGCTGGATATATTGCGTGACAGGAATATTAAGGCCACCTTTTTCCTGGTGGGAGAAAATGTGAGGAAATATCCGGATGTGGCGCGGCGGATTGTGGAGGAAGGACATACCATCGGTATCCACTGTGACAGCCATGATTATGATGCCCTGTATGAGAGCGTGGACAGTTATGTGGCGGATTTCGAGAAAGCGAGACAGACCATTTATGAGGTGACAGGTGTGGAGACCAGCCTGTTCCGGTTTCCGGGCGGCAGTATCAACGCCTATAATCAGAAAACAGGACAAGCCATTATTCAGGAGATGACAAACAGAGGATATATCTATTATGACTGGAACGCAAGCCTGGAAGATGCGGTCAAGAACCCGGATCCTGAGAAACTGATTGCCAATGGCGTGGAGACCACGTTTGGACGTAAAAAGGTGATTCTGCTTGCTCACGATGTGGTCTATAGTACAGGGGTCTGTCTGGAAGACCTTCTGGACAGTCTGCCGGAATATGAAATGAGACCTCTCAGTGAGGAGGTAAAGCCTATCTGTTTTTGATTGACAGAAAATATTCATAAAATAAAAAATAATCCAACATTGAATGTACTCCTTTAAAATGTTAGAATATAGGGAACGCTAACATTGTGAAGGAGTGCATTTTTATGCTTAAAATCATTACGGATTCGGCATCGGATCTGCCCCGGGAGTATATTGAGGAACACAAGCTGCATGTCATCCCCACGCCGGTGGTGATTGATGATGTGGATTATTTTGATGGGGCGACGATTCAGACAAAAGAATTTTATACAATATTAGATGATATCAAAAGAGATGTAAAGACATACCATATTAATCCGGCGATGTTTACAGACGCCTTTTTACCCTATGCCAAGGCCGGCGATACGATTATTTATCTGTGCTTTTCTACGGGTATTGCGGGTACCTATAATGCGGCTAATGTGGCGAAGGCAAATGTGCTGGAAGAATATCCGGATTTTGACCTGACAATCATTGATTCTAAGTGTGCTTCCATCGGATTTGGCCTGGTGGTGTCGAAACTTGTCACGATGCTGGAAAAGGGAGCTTCTAAGGAAGAAATCATTGAAGCGGCGGCGTATTTTATTGCCCATGTGCGGCATGTGTTTACGGTGCATACACTGGCTTATCTGATCAAAGGCGGCAGATTGACGAAGTTTAAGGGTACTCTGGCGGAGACTCTGGATATGAAGCCGGTTCTGATTGTGGATGAGAACGGAGCGCTTTCCGTTATCAAGACTGTGCGGGGGCGTAAAAAGTCCTTGCGTTTCCTGTTAGAGTATGCGAAGGAGAACGGATATCATCTGGAAGAACAGCAGGTGGCCCTCTGTCACGGAGAAGATGAGGAGGGAAGGGACTATATGCTTTCCTTGATAGAGTCGGAGATTCATCCGAAATCTATTATGGTTGGAACGGTAGGCTGTGCCATCGGCGCCCACACCGGGAGAGGGATTATAGGTTTTTGTTTCTTTGATGCGGACGAAGGGAAATACAAGGAGTACTTTACAAAATAATAATGTGGCGGAAACGATTGGAGAGGGACAGTGATGTACAGCTCGAAAACGATGAGTAAGAAACCTCTGGGTGCCAAGGTCGAAGATGAACTGATGAAGTATATTTTGCAGGAACCGGTGGAGCCCGGGCAGAAAATCCCAAATGAGTTTGAACTGGCCGAACGGTTCGGGGTGGGGAGAAGTACCATCAGGGAGGCGGTGAAAGGGCTGGTATCACGCGGTATACTGGAAGTTCGCAGAGGTTCCGGTACCTATGTGATCAATACAAACTCTTTTGAAGTGGATCCCTTGGGATTTGGTAAGATAGAAGATAAGTATAAACTGGCATTGGATTTGTTTGAAGTACGTCTCATGATTGAGCCCGAGATTGCGGCTTTGGCCTGCAGAAATGCCTCGGCGGAGGAACTTAAAAGTCTGAAACGGCTGTGTGATGAGACGGAGTATTTGTATCTGAACGGACGCAATCATATCAGCAAGGATATTGAGTTTCATACCTGCATTGCAAGGTGCAGTAAGAATCAGGTGGTGGAGACTTTGCTGCCGGTCATCAATACGGCGGTATATACGTTTGCAAATCTCACCCATCACATGCTGATGGAAGAAACGATCAAGACTCACCGGGCAGTTACGGATGCCATTTTGAAAAGGGATTCGGTGGGGGCCAAATGTGCGATGATGATGCATTTGACTTATAACCGCCAGACGATTATGAAGATTATGGAAGAACGCAAAAAGAGTAATACGTCAGACAAATAGGATGCTTCCGCAAACGGCTGATGAAAACAAATGGTAAAAATGCACAAATGATGATGAGAGTTTGGAGACAAACCTCATCTTTTTTTGTGTGAAAAGTAGAATAAAAAATAAATACGTCAGATGGATTGTGTAAAAACAATAATAAAAGTATAATTTTATTACCAAGACATCAGACGTCAGATGTTATAAAACTGAGAAGAGAAATAAAAGGAAAAGATTGCAAATGGGTAAAAAGAAGGAGGTTTCAGATTATGGCTGGTGAAATGGTGACGTTAAATCCCACCAGATTGGTATTGGCGGCAATTGTGGGGCTTGCGGTATTACTTTTATTGATTATTAAGTTTAAAGTACAGGCGATGGTTTCAATCTTGATAGGGGCAATCGTGATCGGACTCGGGGCCGGGATGCCCTTGGATAACATTGTACTGGCAGTAAATGATGGTATTGGAAATACGTTAAAGGGAATCGCTTTATTGGTAGGTCTTGGTTCCATGTTCGGAGCAATCCTGGAGGCTTCAGGCGGAGCGCAGACGCTGGCGGTCAATATGGTCAAATGGTTTGGCGATAAGAAAGCGGCATGGGCGCTGGGGATTACAGGATTGGTCATTGCCATGCCGGTGTTTTTTGATGCCGGATTGATCATTCTGATTCCGTTAGCTTTCTCGTTGGCTAAGAGAACGAATCGTTCTTCGTTATTCTATGCGATTCCGCTGCTTGCAGGACTGGCTGTGGGGCATGCCTTTATTCCGCCTACACCGGGGCCGGTTCTGGTAGCGACCATGCTGAATGTAGAACTTGGCTGGGTCATTATGGTAGGTATTTTGTGCGGTATTTTTTCCATGATAGTCGCGGGGCCTGTGTGGGGTGCTGTCTGTGGTAAGAAATACATGGTTCCGGTTCCGGAACACGTGGCCAATCAGGAAGATTTTGATGAATCCAAGCTTCCGAATTTCTGGACAATTGTAGGAATTATCCTGATTCCGTTGGTATTGATCATTTTGGACTCGGTGGCAGGAGTGGTGCCGGCAATGAGCGGACTTGCACCTGTTTTCGGATTTTTGGGAGAACCTTTTGTAGCATTGTTGATAGCGACAATTGCAGCCATGTTTATTCTTGGCTTAAAGCATGGTTATTCGATGAAAGAATTGGAAAAGATTATGACAAAATCGTTGGAGCCTACCGGCCTGATTCTGCTGGTGACTGCATGCGGCGGTGTCCTGCGGTATATGCTTCAGTATTCTGGTCTGGGCGATCTGATTGGTAATGCCGTATCCTCTGCTAATCTGCCGATTGTGGTGGTGGCGTTTATTGTAGCTGCATTGGTCAGAATCTGTGTCGGTTCTGCAACGGTTGCTATGACGATGGCGGCTGGTATTATAGCGGCAATGCCAGGAATAGCAGAGTTATCACCTTTGTATCTGGCATGTACCACGGCAGCAGTAGCGGGAGGCGCAACGGTGTGTTCCCACTTCAATGATTCGGGATTCTGGCTGGTAAAATCGCTTGTGGGGATGGATGAGAAGACAACATTAAAAACCTGGACAATTATGGAGACTCTGGTGGGCGGCACCGGATTTGTGGTAGCACTTATTATTTCGTTCTTTGCATAATTGCGGAGTGTGGAGAAGGTGAAAGCAAACAGAAAGGAGAGAAAAGGTATGGGATTAAGAAGCCAGGAAATGCGTAAACTTGCACCGGAATTAGATCCGCTGCGGATAGGGACGGGATGGAAGCCGGAAGATTTGTCCAAACCGCAGGTGATGATCGAGAGTACTTACGGTGACAGCCATCCGGGAAGTGGGCATCTGCACATTCTGGTAGAGGAAGTGCGTAAGGGGATCGAGGAAGCAGGCGGGCATGGAGCACGTTATTACTGTACGGATATCTGCGATGGTGAGAGCCAGGGAACAGACGGTATTAATTATAGCCTGGCAAGCCGTGAGATGATTGCCAATATGATTGAGATTCATGCCAATGCAACGCCTTTTGACGCAGGAGTATATCTGGCAAGCTGTGATAAAGGGATGCCGGGCAATCTGATGGGGCTGGCAAGAGCGGATGTGCCGGCAGTTGTAGTACCCGGAGGCACTATGAACGCGGGGCCCGAGATGCTTACATTAGAGCAGCTTGGCATGTACAGCGCCAAGTATCAGCGCGGTGAGATTGATGAGGAAAAGTTAAACTGGGCGAAGTGTAACGCATGTCCGAGCTGTGGTGCCTGTTCTTTTATCGGTACAGCATCTACCATGCAGATCATGGCGGAGGCACTGGGACTTGCACTTCCCGGGAGCGCGCTGATGCCGGCTACAAGCCCGGACTTGCTTACCTTTGCAAAAGAAGCGGGTATGCAGGCAGTGAAGCTTGCAACAATGCCGCATATGCGTCCCAGCGATATTGTGACCATGGAGAGTTTTGAAAATGCGATTCTTGTACATGCAGCTGTTTCGGGCAGTACAA
This sequence comes from Lachnospiraceae bacterium UBA7086, assembly GCA_002492525.1. Lineage (GTDB taxonomy): Bacteria > Bacillota > Clostridia > Lachnospirales > Lachnospiraceae > UBA3282. The sequence continues at coordinate 8,133 of DKZA01000037.1, forward strand.
ACTGTCTGCTGCATATTCCGGCGATTGCCCATGAGTTTGGAATTGAGATTACCGGAGACACCTTCGACAGACTGCACAGGAACGCAAGATATCTTCTGGATGTGCGCCCGGCAGGCCGCTGGCCGGCAGAATGTTTCTATTATGCAGGCGGGGTACCGGCAATCATGGAGGAAATCAGGCAGCACCTGCATTTGCATGTAATGACTGTGACAGGTAAGACGCTGGGAGAGAATCTGGATGCTCTAAAAGAGAACGGATTTTACGAAAGATGTGAAAAGTGGCTGCAGGAATTTAATAAACGGTATGGCGTTTCCCTGCAAAAGGAAGATATCATTCGTCCTTATGATAATGCCATCGGAACGGACGGCAGTATTGCTATCCTGAGAGGGAATCTGGCGCCGGAGGGAGCGGTGATCAAGCATACAGCCTGTCCGAAGGAGATGTTCAAAGCTGTTTTGCGGGCCAGACCTTTTGACAGTGAAGAAGAATGTCTGGATGCCGTCCTGAAACATAAGGTAGAAAAAGGAGATGCAGTATTCATTCGTTATGAAGGGCCGAAGGGAAGCGGTATGCCGGAGATGTTCTATACTTCTGAGGCGATCAGCAGTGATAAGGAACTGGGCAGAAGCATTGCGCTGATTACAGACGGCCGTTTTTCCGGAGCATCTACCGGGCCGGTTATCGGACATTGCAGTCCGGAAGCAGTGGACGGCGGGCCGATTGCGCTTGTGGAAGAAGGTGATCTGATTGAGATTGATGTAGAAGCCAGAAAGCTGAATATCATTGGTATTGCCGGTGAACGAAAGAGCATGGAGGAAGTGGAACAGGTTCTTGCAATGCGGCGTAAAAACTGGAAGCCAAGAGAACCCAAGTATACAAAAGGAGTGCTCAGATTATTCAGTGAACATGCTGCGAGTCCGATGAAGGGAGCCTATTTGGAGTATTAATGTCCTGTTAAGGCAGGCAAAAGAAATAGACAACAATGAAATGATATCATAGGAGGGAAAAGATATGGGAACAATAGCGGAACAGTTTTATGAGTATGGCGTGGTACCGGTAGTCGTTTTGGAGGATGCAAAGGATGCGCTTCCGTTGGCAAAAGCCTTGATAGAAGGCGGTCTGCCCTGCGCGGAAGTGACTTTTCGCACGGAGGCGGCAGAGGAATCCATTCGCCGGATGAGTGAGAAATATCCGGATATGCTTGTGGGCGCGGGCACCGTATTGACGATAGAACAGGTAGACCGGGCTGTGAAGGCAGGTGCTAAATTTATCGTGAGTCCGGGTTTTGATCCGGAGATTGTGGATTATTGTCTGAATAAAGATATTCCGGTATTTCCGGGATGCATTACACCTTCTGAGGTGGCGCAGGCGGCGAAGCGCGGCATGAAGGTGGTGAAGTTCTTCCCGGCCGAACAGGCCGGCGGTGTGTCTATGATTAAGGCTATGGCAGCGCCCTATACGATGATGAAATTTATGCCAACCGGCGGAATCAATGCCAAGAATCTGAAAGAATATCTGGAATATGACAAGATTCTCTGCTGTGGCGGCAGCTGGATGGTGAAGGGGGACATGATTCGCAGCGGAGCGTTTGATAAGATTAAGGAGCTGACGAAAGAAGCTGTGGAGCTTGCTGCTGCAATCCGTGCAGGTGAGAAACGATAGAAAGTTGATTGAGAGAGGAGAATAGTATGAATCTGAATTTAAAACCTAAGAGTGAATGTAAATATGATGCGGTATCCCTGGGAGAAGTGATGCTGCGCCTGGATCCGGGAGAGGGAAGGATTCGTACGGCCAGAAGCTTCCGCGCGTGGGAAGGCGGCGGGGAATATAATGTGGTACGTGGACTCCGCCGATGCTTTGGTATGAATACAGCCGTGATTACAGCCTTTGCCGAGAATGAGATCGGTTTGCTGATGGAAGATTTTATCTTGCAGGGCGGTGTGGATACTTCCCTGATTAAATGGATGAAGACGGATGGTATTGGAAGAACCTGCAGAAACGGCCTTAATTTTACAGAGCGCGGTTTTGGTATCCGCGGTGCCGTGGGATGTTCTGACCGTGCCAATACGGCGATTTCCAAGGCTACGCCGGCAGATTTCGATTTTGAGTATATTTTTGGAGAACTGGGTGTGCGCTGGCTTCATACGGGCGGGATCTATGCGGCGCTGTCCGAACAGTCCTGTGAGACAGTGCTTGCAGCGATTAAGACGGCCAAGAAGTATGGTACGGTGGTTTCTTATGATTTGAATTACAGGCCTTCAATGTGGAGCGCTATCGGCGGTTTGGAGAAAGCGCAGGAAGTGAATAAAGAGATTGCAAAATATGTAGATGTGATGATTGGCAATGAGGAAGATTTCACGGCCTGCCTCGGTTTCGAGATAGAAGGCAATGATGAAAATCTTAAAGAGCTGAATCTGGACGGCTATAAGAAGATGATCAATCATGCGGCTCAGGTATATACGAACTTTAAAGTGGTTGCCACGACTCTGCGAGAAGTAAAAACTGCTACCGTAAATGACTGGAGCGCAATCTGCTGGGCAGACGGTGAGATCTATAAGGCGAAGGATTATAAAGGCCTGGAGATTATGGATCGTGTGGGCGGCGGTGATTCTTTTGCATCAGGGCTGATCTATGGCCTGATGACCACAGGCGATGCCGAGACAGCGGTTAATTATGGCGCGGCTCACGGAGCGTTGGCGATGACGACACCGGGGGATACCACGATGGCAAGCAGGAAAGAAGTGGAAGCCATTATGGGCGGTGCTGGAGCACGGGTGCAGAGATAGAATGTTACTTTTCACACCTACCATAATATGGTAGCCTGAACAGATAGGAAATTCTTCGTCAGCTCGCTTTCGCTCCTTTCACAGCGCAACAGACACTAAGCTCGATAAGAACCTCGCTAAGTGCTGGCGCTGTTCTAGGGCTTCCTTAAGAATTCCCTATCTGCTCAGGCGTCACGTCTGGTTATGGTGTGAAAAGTAACATTAATTCCAAAAGAATTTACTTCTTGACAACTCCGATTTCCGGGAATTATAATGGCATCAACAAAGACGTTGAAGAAGACAGTAGCTGATTTAGGAAAGTCACAGCGAGCCGGTGAGGGTGTAAGACCGGTATGAGTAGAAGATCAGGGAAGATCACTTCTGAGTCGCGGGCTGAACCTTTTGCACTTGAAGAAGATGCTGGAGAAGTAAGTACCGACGGATTATCCTCCGTTACAGGATAACGTATAGAGCGCTCTGCAATAGATGGGCGTCGGTACGGGAGTAACAGGTGGTATCACGAGAATCAGCCTCGTCCTTTTACTGGGACGGGGCTTTTTGCGCGAATAAGCAGAGTCAGAAGGCATACGGATTAGGTGCCATGCTTGCATGAGCGACTAATCTGTAGGGCTTCTGACGAGCAACAGCAAACGGAGTCTGCTTATTCGTCTCAACTTAATTTAGTAGAGAAAGGAAGAAAAGTATGTACCAGAAAGTTGACGCCAACTTAAATTTTGTGGACAGAGAGAAAGAAGTATGCCTGTTCTGGAAGGACAATGATATTTTCAGGAAGAGTATGGAAACCAGAAAAGAAGGGCCTACCTATACCTTTTATGACGGCCCGCCGACAGCCAACGGCAAGCCTCATATCGGACATGTGCTGACCCGTGTGATCAAAGATATGATTCCCAGATATCGTACCATGAAGGGCTATATGGTGCCTCGTAAGGCCGGCTGGGATACCCACGGTCTGCCGGTGGAACTGGAAGTGGAGAAACTTCTGGGTCTGGACGGCAAGGAGCAGATTGAAGAGTATGGACTGGATCCCTTTATCGGGAAATGTAAGGAGTCTGTGTGGAAGTATAAGGGCATGTGGGAGGACTTCTCTCAGACAGTCGGCTTCTGGGCGGACATGGACGATCCTTATGTGACTTATCACGATGACTTTATCGAGTCCGAGTGGTGGGCGCTGAAACAGATCTGGGATAAGGGACTTCTTTATAAGGGCTTTAAGATTGTGCCTTACTGCCCGCGCTGCGGTACGCCTCTGTCATCCCATGAGGTGGCGCAGGGGTATAAAGCGGTGAAGGAGCGCTCCGCAGTGGCAAGATTTAAGGTAGTGGGAGAGGATGCTTATTTCCTGGCATGGACCACCACGCCCTGGACGCTGCCCTCCAATGTGGCGCTTTGTGTGAATCCTGACGAAACCTACGCGAAGGTGAAAGCGGCGGACGGTTACACCTACTATATGGCACAGGCGCTGTTAGATACGGTGCTGGGCAGACTGGCCACAGAGGATACGCCGGCTTATGAAGTCTTAGAGACTTATGTGGGAACAGATCTGGAATATAAAGAATATGAGCCTCTTTTTGCCTGTGCCGGCAAGGAGGCACAGAGGCAGAAAAAGAAAGCCCATTATGTGACCTGTGACAATTACGTTACCATGACAGATGGTACCGGTATTGTTCACATTGCGCCGGCTTTCGGTGAAGACGATGCCCAGGTGGGCCGCAAGTACGATCTGCCCTTGGTACAGTTTGTGGACGGCAAGGGTAATATGACCGAGGAGACTGCTTACGCAGGCACCTTCGTAAAAGATGCGGATCCGGAGATCATCAAGGATCTGGATAAGGAGGGCAAGCTGTTTGATGCGCCCAAGTTTGAGCATGACTATCCTTTCTGCTGGCGCTGTGATACGCCCCTTATCTATTATGCGAGAGAGTCCTGGTTTATCAAGATGACGGCGGTGCGGGATGAGCTGGTGGCCAACAATAAGACGGTCAACTGGATTCCGGAGTCTATCGGCGAGGGGCGTTTCGGCAACTGGCTTGAGAATATTCAGGATTGGGGTATTTCCAGGAACCGTTACTGGGGTACGCCCTTAAATGTGTGGGAATGTGAGGACTGCGGCCATATGGAAGCCATCGGTTCCCGGGATGAGCTGGAGAAGATGAGCGGCAATCCGGCGGCGCAGACGGTGGAACTGCACAGACCCTATATTGATGAAATTACCTGCACCTGTCCGAAGTGCGGCAAGACCATGAAACGGGTGCCGGAGGTCATTGACTGCTGGTTTGATTCCGGTGCCATGCCTTTTGCACAGCATCACTATCCGTTTGAGAATCAGGAGCTGTTTGAGAAACAGTTCCCGGCGCAGTTTATCTCCGAGGCGGTGGATCAGACCAGAGGGTGGTTCTATTCCCTGTTGGCGGAGTCTACTCTGCTGTTCCATAAGTCGCCTTTTGAGAATGTCATTGTGCTGGGCCATGTGCAGGACGAGAACGGGCAGAAGATGAGTAAGTCCAAGGGAAATGCGATAGATCCATTTGATGCTTTGGCGACTTACGGGGCGGATGCGATCCGCTGGTATTTCTATATTAATTCGGCGCCCTGGCTGCCCAATCGCTTCCATGGCAAGGCCGTGCAGGAAGGACAGAGAAAGTTCCTGGGCACCCTGTGGAATACCTACGCTTTCTTTGTGCTTTATGCCAATATCGATCAGTTTGATGCGACTAAGTATCAGTTGGAATATGAGAAACTTCCGGTTATGGATAAGTGGCTCTTGTCCAAGTTAAATACAGCGGTGAAGGAAGTGGATAATCATCTGGATCAGTACCGGATTCCGGAAGCGGCAAGAGTCCTGGATAACTTTGTGGACGAGATGAGCAACTGGTATGTGAGAAGAAGCCGTGAACGTTTCTGGGCGAAGGGGATGGAGCAGGATAAGATCAATGCTTACATGACCCTTTATACAGCGCTTGTGACCATCTGCAAATGTGCGGCACCCATGATTCCCTTTATGACGGAGGAAATCTACAGAAATCTGGTATGCAGTGTGGATCAGACGGCACCGGAGAGTATCCATCTGTGTGATTTCCCTGTGGCGGATGAGGGGATGATTGATCAGAAACTGGAAGAATCCATGGAAGAGGTTCTGAAGATCGTAGTCATGGGACGTGCGGCCCGCAATACGGCGAGTATTAAGAACCGCCAGCCCATCGGTACCATGTATGTGAAAGCAGAAAAAGTGCTGGATGATTTCTATCAGGATATTGTCAAAGAGGAGCTGAATGTGAAGCAGATTATCTTCTCTGACGATGTATCGGCTTTCACTACCTACAGTTTCAAGCCCCAGCTTAAGACTGTAGGGCCGAAGTATGGCAAGCAGCTTGGCGGTATCAAGGCATATCTGTCTGCGATGGACGGCAGTGCTGCCATGGAGACCTTAAAGGCAAGCGGTGCCATCACCTTTGCGGTGGACGGCACAGAGGTTTCTCTGACAGAGGATGACCTGTTGATCGAGATGGCACAGAAAGAAGGCTTTGTTGCCGAGGCGGACAATTATGTGACGGTGGTGCTTGACACGAACCTGACAGAGGAACTGATTGAGGAAGGCTTCGTATATGAGATTATCAGCAAGATTCAGACCATGAGAAAGGATGCGGACTTCGAGGTCATGGATCATATTAAAGTCACCTTTAACGGCAATGAGAAGGTGGCACAGATTGCAAAGAAGAATGAAGCGATGATTGCCGGAAAAGTGTTGGCGGAGAGTATCACTGCAGGAGATAGTCTGGCAGTTTCTAAAGAATGGAATGTGAACGGCGAGACAGTGACCATAGGGATTGAGAAAGTGTAAAAAATATTTTTTTGCACATTACCGATGGTCAAACGAACAAATACAATATATAATAAAAACATGTTCAACAGGCAAGTCTGTCTTTTCGGGACAGACTTGTGTGATGCTGACTACAGGAGAGTAAACTGCTACGAGGAGGAATCAAAATGGTAAAGAAAGCTGTAACAACGAGTTTTGATACAGAGCTTTTTAAGAGAAGTGTACTTTACAATGTAAAGACGCTTTACAGAAAGACGCTCGAGGAAGCTACGGATCAGCAGATTTTCCAGGCGGTGTCTTATGCGATTAAAGACGCCATCGTGGATCAGTGGCTGACGACGCAGAAAGAATATGATAAACAGGATCCCAAGATGGTTTATTATCTGTCCATGGAATTTCTGATGGGCCGTGCCCTGGGCAATAATATCATTAACTTACAGGCTTATAAGGCAGTGGAGAAGGCGTTGGATGAGCTGGGCATTGACATTAACGTGGTGGAGGATCAGGAGCCCGATGCGGCGTTGGGAAACGGCGGCCTCGGACGTCTGGCGGCATGTTTCCTAGATTCGCTTGCTACCCTTGGCTATGCGGCATACGGCTGCGGTATCCGGTATCGTTACGGTATGTTCAAACAGGAGATTCGTGACGGTTACCAGGTGGAAGTGCCGGATAACTGGCTTCGTGACGGCAATCCCTTTGAGCTGAGAAGACCGGAGTATACCAAGGAGGTACGTTTCGGCGGTTATGTCAATGTTTATGTGGATGAGAACGGCAGAAGCAATTTCCGCCTGGAAGGTTATCAGGCGGTAACGGCTATTCCTTATGACCTGCCGATTGTCGGCTATGGCAATGGTATTGTCAATACTTTAAGAATCTGGGACGCAGAGCCGGTAAATTGTTTCCAGCTTGATTCTTTCGATAAAGGCGATTATCAGAAGGCTGTGGAGCAGGAGAACCTTGCCAGAAATATCGTGGAGGTTCTTTATCCTAACGATAATCACTACGCAGGTAAGGAACTGCGCTTAAAACAGCAGTATTTCTTTATCTCCGCTTCGGTACAGGAAGCAGTAGCAAAATACATGAGAAAACATGATGATGTCAGGAAACTTTATGAGAAGGTGACCTTCCAGTTGAATGATACCCATCCGACGGTGGCTATCGCGGAACTGATGCGGATTCTGATGGATGAGTATTATCTGACCTGGGACGAGGCATGGGAAGTGACCACAAAGACCTGCGCTTATACCAATCATACCATCATGTCCGAGGCTTTGGAGAAATGGCCGATCGAGCTGTTTTCCAGATTGCTGCCCCGTATTTATCAGATTGTGGAGGAGATCAACCGCAGATTTATCGCGCAGATTGAACAGAGATATCCGGGCAATCATGAGAAAGTCCGCAAGATGGCGATTATTTATGACGGGCAGGTTAAGATGGCGCATCTGGCTATCGTGTCAGGTTATTCTGTCAATGGTGTGGCCAGATTACATACCGAGATTTTAAAGAATCAGGAATTGAAAGATTTCTATGAGATGATGCCGGAGAAGTTTAATAATAAGACCAACGGTATCACCCAGAGACGTTTTCTTCTGCATGCGAATCCTCTTCTGGCAGACTGGGTAACGGCACATGTAGGCAACGACTGGATCACCGATCTGCCTAAGATTAACAAGTTAAAGATTTATGCGGATGATGAGAAAGCACAGCAGGAGTTCATGAACATCAAGTATCAGAACAAGGTGCGTCTGGCGGAGTATATCTTAGAGCATAACGGCGTGGAAGTAAATCCTCGTTCCATCTTTGATGTGCAGGTCAAGAGGCTGCATGAGTACAAGCGTCAGCTTCTGAACATTCTGCATGTGATGTATCTGTATAATGAGTTGAAAGAACATCCGGATATGGATTTTTATCCTCGTACTTTCATCTTCGGTGCCAAGGCAGCGGCGGGCTATAAGAACGCGAAGCTGACGATCAAACTGATTAATTCCGTGGCGGATGTGGTCAATAACGATCCGGCCATTAACGGCAAGATTAAGGTGGTATTTATCGAGAACTATCGTGTATCCAATGCGGAGATCATCTTTGCGGCAGCTGATGTATCCGAGCAGATTTCCACAGCCAGCAAAGAGGCTTCCGGCACAGGTAATATGAAGTTCATGTTAAACGGTGCTCTCACCATCGGCACCATGGATGGCGCTAATGTGGAGATCGTGGAAGAAGTGGGAGAGGAGAACGCTTTTATCTTCGGTTTAAGTTCTGATGAAGTCATCCGTTATGAGAACTACGGCGGTTATGATCCCACAGAGATTTTCAACAACGATCCTGATGTGAGGAAGGTATTGATGCAGTTGATCAACGGCACTTATGCGCCGGGTGATCCGGATTTGTTCCGGTCTTTGTACAACTCTCTCTTAAATACCCAGAGTACCGCTAAGGCGGATACGTACTTCATCTTAAAGGATTTCAAGGCTTATGCCGAGGCCCAGAAGAAGGTGGAGGCAGCCTACAGGGATGAGAGCGGCTGGGCAAGAAGCGCTATCTTAAATGTGGCATGTTCCGGTAAGTTTACTTCTGACAGAACCATTCAGGAGTATGTGGATGAAATCTGGAAGCTTGATAAAGTGGTAATTCCCAAGGAGTCTTCTGTAAACATGGGTTCCAGAAAGAATAAATAAGAAATCTGTCATGAATATATGGATTGTATGAAAATCCGGGTCGGAGGACCCGGATTTTCTGTGCTAAGATACGCTAAGTTTTAGTGGCGTAAGGAAAGACTGCATGATATGATAAATATATGATATTTGAGGATAAAGAGCAAGATTTGGAATTGGGAAACTCTGGGAGAAACTGTGCAGCTTGCAGATTACTATAAACAGATAAGGGGTTAAGAGTATGGAGAAAAAACTGGTATTTCAAATTCTGGAGATTCCGGAGACAAAGGACGAGAACATCATCAGGGAGCGTTATCTGACATTGCTGAAAGGGACGAATCCGGAAGACGATCCGGAAGGGTTTAAACGCCTTCGGGAAGCATATGAGGAGGCTGTCCGGCTGTCTAAGGTGCAGGAGGAAGGCGCCGAAGAAGAGCCGCAGGGAGAAGTGGATCTTTGGATGAAACGTGTGGAGGAAATATATCGGGATATCTTCAAGCGCCGGGAGCCGGGAGCCTGGCAGGAAGTGTTTGACGATCCGGTATGCGTAAGCTTTGATACGTTTTTGGAGGCAAGAGGAAAGCTGCTTGCTTATATTTCGTACCATCCTTTCCTGCCGCAGACGGTGTGGAAGCTGTTAGACCAGGTATTTCATGTGTTGGAGGATTATGATTCCCTGAAAGAAGAGTTTCATGTGAATTTCCTCAATCATATTGAATATCATGTGAATACCGAAGATTTTCTGGATTATGGGCTTTTTGAGGAGACGGAGGCTGGATATGCCCCGCAGGACGAAGATGATACGGACAATTATTTCAGAGAATATTTTAAGATAAAGGAGAAGCTTGAGGCTGACGATACAGAAGGGGTCTTACAGGCACTCACAGATCTTAGGCGGTTTGGGTTGTACCATCCCTATGAAGAGGTGGAGCGGCTTCGCCTTTTTATCAGGGAAGAGAACTGTGAAGAGGGCAAGACGCTGGCGGAAGAACTGCTTGCGAAACATCCCGACGAAGTCTATGTGCGTACATGGGCGGCAAAGATTTTTTATGATACGGGAGAGAAGAAGCGGGGCTATGAAATCTGGCAGGCGGTTCTGGAAGACTATCCGGGCTATGATATACCCAAGTATTTCTCCGTAGATTATCTGATGGAGCAGGATAAATATTATCTGGCCAGAAAATATGTGATTGCGCTCCTGAGGGCAAACAGAGGAGATGAGGAGCTTTTAGATCTCAGAAACGAGATAGACGAGAAGCTGGTACCGGAACTTCAGGCGGCGCTTGATGAAGGAAGGGATTATGAGGATCTTTCCGGAGATAAACTGGTGACTTTTCTGGGGTGGTGCCTGTTTAATCTGGAAAGATATGAAGAAGCGTTGGCGCTGGCGGAGGAGAGAGAAGTATCAGCTGACAGTGAAGAGACTTATTATGAACTGAGAGCCTGGACTCTTTTGAGATTGAAAAGGCATGAGGAGGCGGTGCCTTTATACCGCAAATACCTGGAGATTCTTATGTCCGGCGATCAGGAGGAAGATGTGAAAATGGCAAAGGCTGCCCAGGCCCGCTGGTGTCTGGCGGACTGCCTGTATGCTTTGGATTTAAGGGAAGAAGGAGCACAGGAGACCAGAGCGGCGGCTGAGGCGGCGAAGGATATCAGAAGCCGTCTTGATATCAAGCGTTATCTTGCGGATAAATACTTGTCTGCAAAGGAATATGATAAATCCATAGAAGTGTGTGATGAAATTCTGGAAGAATCGGAGGAATATTATCCGGCCTATCTGATCCGGCAGGAGGCAAGTTATTATATGCGCAGGGCACAGCAGGTGGTGGATGACTATTATAAAGCCATCGAGATATATGCCGGATTTGACGGCCCTTATGTGTTTGCAGCGAAAATTTTTTATGATTATGACCAGTATCAGGATGCCTGGGGCGTCATTGAGAGAGCCAGAGAGAACCAGGTGGAGTTTTCGGCCAAACTGCGGTTTGAGGAGGCGAAGATTCTCAGGATGACTTCCCAGAATAACGAGGAGAGAAAAAAGCCTCAGGAGATTCTGGATGCACTGCTGCAGGAGGCTCAGGAAGGAAACGGCAATATCAAGGACAGTTCGGAAATCATGTTTGAACGGGGGCTTCTTTTCTGGGACAGTGATGATACGAAACAAGCAGAGGATGCGATGAAAAAGGCCATTGAAATCAATTCCGGGATACCCAGATACCGCTTGGTACTGGGGAATTTTTACCGGGATACGAAACAATATGGCGAAGCGCTTGTGCAGTACAGGATGGTGGAGGATGTCTATCATCATACGGAGTTTTATTTTGGGATGGGTGTCTGCTGTCAGGTGCAGGAGGAGTGGACACAGGCCATCGGCTATTATGAAAAGGCGGTGGTGCAGGATGCCTTTTACCGGGATGTCAATCGCAGACTTTATCAATGTTATGAAGAAAGATACAGTATAGAGTACCGCAGAGCCGATTATGAGATGGCCCTTTATTATATCAATCAGGAGATGGAGAAAAAGGTGGACGGGTATCGTCTGTGGGACAGAGGGTATCTGTATAATGTGGCGGCCCAGACATCCTGTGCTCTTGCGGATTATACGAAAGCGCTGCCGCAGGTGGTGGAAGAGGACAGATATATTATCTTAGAGAATATCGGATATACCTACAAGAAAAACCGGGAGTTCGAGAAAGCCTATGAGTCCTTCAAAGCGGCGGTGGAAGCCATGCAGAACAAAGATGCTTCGGCAAAGGGGTACATAGGCATGGCAGAGTGCAGTTTCAAGCAGAGAATGTATGAGAGAACCATCGCCTGCTGTCGGGAAGGACTGAAGATTTTTCCCAACGATAAAAATCTGTGGGACTATCTGTCTGACAGTTATGAGGAGACTGATCGTCTGAAAGAGGCGATGCAGGTGGAGGAAGAGCGCAGGAAACATGGAGGAAAAGACGTCGTCTATTATCATAATGTTTCTTTCCTTCTTCTGAAGCAGGGAAAGGTGCAGGAGAGCATTGCTATCTATGAGAAATGTAAAAAAGAGATGCTGGAGCGGTCTGCGGATAAGAGAGAACTGGTAGATTTCTATGAAAATGTGGGAGACCGGTATTCAGATCTGATGGAAAACCAAAAAGCCGTGGAAATGTATCACAATGCTTTGGCGCTGCTGCGTGAGGAAGATTATTGGGACAGATTTGATTATGAGTGTTATCTGGTCCGAGATTATTGTCTTCTGGGGGAGAAGGAGAAGGCAAAGCATCATGCAAAGAAGGCACTGGAATGTATTGAAAAGAGGAAGACGACTCCGGAGGATTATATGTCATGGCCCGGCTATATGCCGATCCGTACGGGCTGGATGGGCTGGATCTATCTGGGATTGGGAGAGAAGGAAAAGGCGAAGAAGTGTTTTGAAGATATGGAGAAGTTACGGCCTTGTGCGGGCTGCAAGTATCATAAATGCTTTGAAGCCAGCCTGTGGCTTGGATATTATTATTATTGCGAGAAAGAGTACGACAAGGCAGCGCGGCTGATGGAGGAGACCCTTGTGAGAGACTTTGATGCTCTGTCGGCCAAGTTTCTGTTGGAGAAGCTGCGTGCAGTGATGAAGGAGAAATAAAAAAAGAGGGACAGGAAATGATTATAGGAATCGACTTGGGAACAACAAACAGTCTGGCAGCGTATTTTACGGAGGAAGGGCCAAAGATTATCCCTAACAGACTGGGCAGGAGACTTACCCCTTCCGTGGTGAGTATGGACGAAGAAGAGCAGATTTACGTGGGCGATCTGGCAGTGGAGAGAGGGCTTTTGTATCCGGGAAGTACCGCTTCTGTGTTCAAGCGGGACATGGGCAGCGGCAGGAAATTCCAGCTTCTGCATAAATCCTTTACCGCGGAAGAACTGTCTTCTTTTGTGCTGCGGTCACTGAAAGAGGATGCGGAGACTTTTCTTGGGGAACCGGTGACGGAGGCTGTGATCAGTGTGCCCGCCTATTTTAACGATGAGAGGAGGCGTGCCACCAAGAGAGCCGGCGAACTGGCAGGACTTACGGTGGAGCGGATCATCAGCGAACCTACGGCGGCCGCCATTGCCTATGGGTTATACCAGAGCCAGGGCCATATGCGTTTTCTGGTGTTTGATTTGGGCGGCGGCACTTTTGATGTGTCGGTGTTGGAACGGATTGACAGTATCTTAGAGGTTCGTGCCGTGGCGGGGGATAATTTCCTGGGCGGTGAGGATTTTACGATGGTGCTTGAGGAGATGTTCTTTGAAAAGTATCCGCAGTTTAGCAGGCTTACTTTGGACAGTAAGACTCTGCGGCATATCCATAAGCAGGCGGATCTTTGTAAGATAGGGTTTTCCGCAGACAAGCAGTCTGTGATGGAGTGTAAGATCGGGGAAGAGATGTATGCGCTTACCGTGGAACTTTCGGAGTATGAGAAAGCCTGTGAGGAGCTGCTTGACAAGATCAGACAGCCGGTGAGACGAAGCCTTTCGGATGCTCATATCAGGCTCTCGGATATTGACAAGGTGGTACTGGTGGGAGGAGCTACCAAGAGTCCTGTGATCCGCCGGTTTGTAAGTAAGCTCTTTAGGGCAATTCCGGATACCAATATCAATCCCGATGAGGCCGTGGCTTTGGGAGCGGCAATCCAGGGAGCCATGAAGGAACGCAGGGAAGCCATCAAAGAAGTGATCCTGACGGATGTATGTCCCTTTACCTTGGGAACAGAGGTAGTCAGAGAGTGGGAGAGAGGCATCTATGAGAACGGGGTGTTCTGTCCGATCATCGAGAGAAATACCATTATTCCGGCGAGCCGTACGGAAAGACTCTATACGGTGCACGATGGACAGACAAAGATTCGTGTCAATGTATTGCAGGGAGAGAGCAGGTTTGCAAAGAACAATCTTTCCCTGGGAGAGATGAGCATAGAAATACCCAAAGCACCGGCGGGAGAAGAGTCTGTGGATGTGACCTACACCTATGATATCAATTCCATTCTGGAGGTGGAAGTGAAGGTGGTGTCTACCGGCAAACTCTTAAAGCAGGTTTTCGGCGGAAAGGATCTGGACATAACGCCGGAGGAGATTGCGGAGAGATTTAACACTTTGTCTTATTTGAAAATTCATCCCAGAGACAGAGAGGAGAATAAATATCTTCTATTGTTGGGGGAAAGAATGTATGAAGAGAGCATCGGTGATAAAAGATATTTGATACAGGAAGAACTTCATAAATTTGAGCAGGCTCTCAATTCCTACGAGTCTGCCGAAATAGAACGGGCCAAGGAGGCATTTCGGGATTTCCTCAAGGAATTGGAGGAGTTCTGAGAGGGCTGTCAGTCTTTGACTCAGGAAGTTTCCTGACAGGGAGGTTTTCATGGAACGAGTGCTGTTGGTAGGAGTGAACTTAAATGACGGAGAGGATTATCTGGCGTCTTTAGAGGAACTTAGTGCCCTTGCCGAAGCCTGCGATATGGAGGTTGCAGCTACTGTGGAGCAGACGCTGGAGCAGGTGCACAAGGCATTTTATATCGGTACGGGCAAGGTGGAGGAAGTGAAAGAACTTGCGACAGAATGTGACGCGGATGTCATAATATTTGACAATTCCCTTTCTCCTATGCAGATCAGAAACCTTCAGGAGAAGTTGGAAAAACCCATTTTAGACAGAAGTACGTTGATTTTGGATATTTTTGCCAGACGTGCCAGATCCAGAGAGGCGAAGCTGCAAGTGGAGGTGGCCAGATTGCAATATATGCTGCCAAGACTGGTAGGTCTTCATGCGGCCCTCTCCCGTCAGGGCGGTGCCAGCGGTTCCATGAGTAACAGAGGTGCCGGGGAGAAGAAGCTGGAACTGGACAGGCGTGTGTTGGAGAAGAGACTGTCACAGCTTCGGCGGGAATTGAAAGAGGTGGGACAGGAGAGAGAGACCCAAAGAAAACAGCGGATGAAAACGGGCATGCCCCGGGTGGCATTAGTGGGATACACCAATGCCGGGAAGTCCACGCTGTTGAACGCTATGCTGGATCTGTACGGTGCGGATGAAGTGGATGTTATGGAGAAGAAGGTGCTGGAAAAGGACATGCTGTTTGCCACGCTGGACACCACCGTCCGCAAGATTGCTCCGACAGACCATCATGCGTTCCTGCTGTCGGATACGGTGGGATTTATTCATAAACTGCCGCATAATCTGGTGGAGGCTTTTCAGTCTACCCTGGAGGAAGCCAGAGAGGCGGATATTCTTCTTCAGGTGATAGATTACAGTGACGAACATTACAGGGAGCAGATTGCCGTAACCAATCAGACCCTACAAAAGCTTGGTGCTGACGGTGTTCCTATGTTGTATGTATATAACAAGGCGGATTTGGTCAGACCGGAGGAGCTGCCCGGCCTTGCGGGCATAGAGCCTGACCAGTTGCTTAACTCTTTGCCGGTGGTATCCCAGGACGGTATCTATATGTCAGCGAAGAAACAGATTGGGATGGAGGAACTGATTGAACTTATTGAGAAGAAGCTGTCCGGCGATTATCGGGAATGTGTCATGCTGATTCCCTATACCGACGGCAGGGCGGTGTCTTACCTCAACGAACATGGGGTGGTGCATGATACCCAGTATTTGGAGGAGGGGGTGCAGCTCCGCCTCCAGTGCAGGAGAGAGGATTATCAGTATTATCAAAAATATATATGGCAGGAGTCCTAAAACTTTTACACCTACGCCAATATACCAGTCTGAACAGATAGAAAATTCTTAAGGAAGCCCTAGAACAGCGCCAGCACTTGGCGAGGTATCTCACGAGCCTAGTGTCTGCTGCGCTGTGAAAGGAGCGAGAGCGGGCTGACGTAGAATTTTCTATCTGTTCAGGCGTCATTTCTGGATAATATGTGAAAAGCAATATCTTATATAATATTCTTGGCGGACATTTTAAACGTCCTTGCGTGGAAACAGGATATCTTATATAATAGGATTCGGATGATAAAAGGTAGAGTAGGGGAGAGGAAAACAGATTTTGGAACAGTTGACTGCGAACAAACCGGCCAGAAATTCTAATTACGAATTACTGCGCATTATTGCGATGTTTATGATTGTATTTATTCATGCCAATATGTATCTGTTTCAGTTTGTGGGCGGAAAAAGCGCGGTTTTTTATAATGGAATGGTCAATGGAATCTGTAATATTGGTGTGGCCTGTTTTATGCTGATATCCGGCTATTATGGCATGAAGTTCGACCTGGGAAAATTCGTCAGGATGGAATGTATGATGATCACCTATTCTCTGGCGGAGACGGTTCTTTTGTGCCTGATGATGCCGCAGCAGATGCAGGGCGCGGCATTGT
This sequence comes from Lachnospiraceae bacterium UBA7086, assembly GCA_002492525.1. Taxonomy (GTDB): domain Bacteria; phylum Bacillota; class Clostridia; order Lachnospirales; family Lachnospiraceae; genus UBA3282. Next base: position 24,719 of record DKZA01000037.1, read on the forward strand.
TGGAACAGCTGGCAAAGTCGTTTATGCCTTTCATTACCAGAAAGCACTGGTTCTATTCTTGTTATGTGTGTCTGCTTTTTTTGAGCGGCTATATCCAAAAGTTTATCGAACATCTTAAAAAGGAAGAGTTTGAGAGGCTGCTTGCGCTGCTTCTGGTCTTATTCAGTGTTCTGCCGACTCTATTTTATTTTGAGCTGATCCCGGATAACGGGAAAGGGCTTGTCCATATGATTATGGTGTATATGATCGGCAGATATATCCGGATGTATAAGGACGTGAAGATGCCCAGAAAAGCGATGATACTTTTTGTGATTCTCTGGATCATAAACGGGATATCTCATGAAATTCCTGTTCAGATTGGCGGTATTTATCATCATCTGTGCAAGGATAACAGCATTACCAATCTGATCATGGCCGTGATATTATTTTATTCCTTTAAAGAGTTTACCTTTCAATCCCGTGTGATCAACCGGGCAGCAGGCAGTGTTTTTGCGGTTTTTGCCTTAAACGATGCGCTGGTACTGGTGGTTATGCAGATCCTGTTTGCCAGGGGATTCCATGGTGCCCAGGGGATCCTGGGATTCATGATGCTTACGGGAGTTGTTATGGCTATTTTGGCAGGATGCCTTATCTTTGGCGAAATCAGGAGACTGCTGTTGGACAGGGCGGACCGGTATCTGGGAAACCTGGCAGAGCGTAAGATTATGAGCAGGTTAAAAAGTTAGGAAAGATGGGCAGATGATTATGGGTTTGTGTCTGTGCGCTGTTTGACACAAACCTGAGAAATGTCTGGACATAATAATGTGAGTAAGAAACAGCGCAGAAATGAGGGCAATATGATTACATTAGCAAAAGGCGGCGCGTACCTTGTCAAAGGAATGGAGATTATTCCGGAAGACGGAGAGTGCGCAGACCGGATTAAGAGTATGACAGGGCAGGAGGTATCGAAGCAGGAAGCGGCGAAAAATACCATGGCATATGGTATCCTGGCAGCTCATAATACTTCCGGCAATATGGAGAAGTTGAAAATTAAGTTTGACAAGCTGACTTCCCATGATATTACCTTTGTGGGAATCATCCAGACGGCGCGGGCTTCAGGACTTACCAGATTTCCCATTCCCTATGTGCTTACCAACTGTCACAATTCTCTGTGTGCAGTGGGCGGCACCATTAACGAGGATGACCATATGTATGGTTTGACCTGTGCGAAGCGTTATGGCGGTGTCTATGTCCCCCCGCATCAGGCGGTAATACATCAGTATGCGCGGGAGATGCTGGCCGGCGGCGGCAAGATGATTCTGGGATCCGATTCTCATACCAGGTATGGCGCGCTGGGAACCATGGCTATGGGTGAGGGCGGGCCGGAACTGGTGAAACAGCTCCTGTCCCAGACTTATGATATTAATATGCCGGGCGTTGTGGGCGTTTATCTGACAGGAGAACCTGTCAAGGGTGTGGGCCCGCAGGATGTGGCCCTGGCTATCATCGGCGCCGTGTTCGGCAACGGATATGTGAAGAATAAGGTAATGGAATTTGTAGGGCCGGGCGTGGCATCGTTAAGTGCCGATTTCCGTATCGGGATTGATGTGATGACCACGGAAACCACCTGTCTGTCTTCCATCTGGCAGACGGATGATCAGATTAAGGAGTTTTATGAGATTCACGGCAGGGCGGCAGAATATAAGGAGTTACAGCCCGGGGAGGTGGCATATTATGACGGCATGATCACGGTGGATTTGTCAAAGATCAGACCGATGATTGCGATGCCGTTCCATCCCAGTAATACGTATACTATCGACGAGGTCAATGCCAATCTGCAGGACGTGCTTCATGATGTGGAGGAACGGGCGAAAGTAAGCTTAGACGGTGCGGTGCCTTATTCTTTGCAGGATAAGGTGGTGAACGGTAAATTCATGGTGGATCAGGGAATCATTGCAGGCTGTGCAGGCGGCGGCTTTGAGAATATCTGTGCAGCGGCGGATATCCTGAAGGGCTCCTATATCGGGGCGGACGGCTTTACATTAAGTGTGTATCCTGCTTCCATGCCGGTGTATATGGAACTGATCAAAAACGGCTGCGCGGCTACGATCTTAGAGACGGGAGCCGTCCTAAAGACGGCTTTCTGCGGTCCTTGCTTCGGAGCGGGAGACACGCCGGCCAACAATGCGTTCAGTATCAGACATTCCACCAGGAACTTCCCCAACAGGGAGGGTTCTAAGCTGCAAAACGGACAGATTTCTTCCGTGGCGCTGATGGATGCGCGTTCCATCGCGGCTACTGCAGCCAACAAGGGTGTACTAACGCCGGCTACTGCGTTTGACGGAGAGATTGGGAAATATCAATATCATTTTGATGCTAATATTTATGCGAACCGTGTTTTTGATTCCAAGGGTGTGGCGGATGAGAGCGTGGAGATTCAGTTTGGCCCCAATATCAAGGACTGGCCGGTGATGGGAGCACTGCCGGAGAATCTGGTACTGCGGGTGGTATCGGAGATTCATGATCCGGTGACTACCACGGACGAACTGATTCCTTCCGGAGAGACCTCTTCTTATCGTTCCAATCCTCTGGGGCTTGCGGAATTTACCTTATCCAGAAAGGATCCTGAATATGTGGGCCGGGCAAAGGATATCCAGCGGGCGGAGAAAGCCAGGATGGCCGGAGAACATCCCTGTCAGGTGCATCCGGATGTGAAGCCGGTGATGGGAGTGATTAAGAATACTTTTGCGGATGTCTCCCATGAAAATACAGGATTCGGATCCACTATCTTTGCGGTGAAACCGGGCGACGGTTCCGCCAGGGAACAGGCGGCAAGCTGCCAGAAGGTGCTGGGCGGCTGGGCTAATATTGCCAACGAGTATGCCACCAAGAGATACCGCTCTAATCTGATCAACTGGGGGATGCTGCCGTTTTTGATCGAGGAGGGCGAACTGCCATTCCGGAATCTGGATTATTTATTCTTCCCCGGTATCCGCAAAGCCGTGGAAGAGAAAGCAGAGACCATAGAGGCTTATAAAGTATCTGTGGAGGAGAATCAGCTTTTGCCCTTTACTTTAAGGCTGGGTGAGCTGACGGACGAGGAGAGACAGATCATCCTGAAAGGCTGTCTGATCAATTATAACAGAAAAGACAGTTAAGATTTGGAAGAATGGGTCCGATATATAAGGTACAGGAAAGGGTAGTCTTGGCCAGAGTAGTCTTTCCTGAATCTGAATGATGTTGAGACCATGGACGGTGTTTTGAGGGAAAAGGAATTTCCGTAAAAATGCCGTCTTTTCTATTGCCATGTATCAGGGAAGGTACAGTCGGGTGACACAGACAGGCGTAGAGGCGGACTCATACAAAAGGAGGGAGTAGTGAAAATTGATTCCAGTACCATAGGAATGGAATCCACCAGAACCTATAAGTCGGTGACACAGAGAACCCGGATAGGGGTGCGCGGCACTTATGCAGGCGGAGCCGGCGGACTCAATGCCTTTTTTGATGACAAACTGGGTACCGGAGAAAATGCAGCAGGAGAAGGAAAGACAGCGACCAACTTAGAAGACCTTTCGACACATTTGAAGAATGTGTCAGGCAGCCGGCAGGTGAATCAACAGGACGATCCGTTAGAGACTGTCCGCAGTATCAAACAGCAGTGTGTGGAGTTTTTGATGGAGCTGCTCTTTCATTTTCGCGGTGAGAGGTATTCCATAGGAAACGGCGCATGGGGCGGCGGTATGAATATGTATACTGTCAATGGTTTTCAGTCCCAGTATTATCACATGGAGGAAGAGAATACTACCTTTTCCACAGTGGGTACGGTGAAGACCGCAGACGGAAGGGAATTGTCCTTTAATCTGGAAATGAGCATGAGCCGCAGATTTGAGGAGTATTATGCACAGAATTATGTTACATCTGTGAAAACATTCCACGATCCGTTGGTGATCAATCTGGATACCAATGCTGCCCAGGTGTCTGATCAGAAGTTTTTCTTTGACTTAGACTGCGACGGCGAGGAGGAGGAAATCTCCAGTCTGCAGGCAGGCAGCGGTTTCCTGGCACTTGATTTAAACGGCGATGGGGTGATTAACGACGGCAGCGAACTGTTTGGCCCTGAGTCGGGCAATGGATTTGCAGATTTAGCAAAACATGATACGGACGGCAACGGCTGGATTGATGAGAACGATCCCATCTGGGAGAAGCTGCTGATCTGGACCAAGGATGAGGATGGGAAAGATAAACTTTATCACCTTTCAGATCTGGGAGTAGGAGCTATCGGGCTTGGCAATGTCAATACACAGTTTGCCCTGAACTCACAAAAAGATAACGAGACCAATGCCATGATTCGCAAAACAGGCATCTTCCTATATGAAAATGGCACGGTATCGACGGTCCAGCACCTGGATCTGGCGAGATAAGTTTACGGCAGAAGCTGTGTCTGTATAACAGATATAGGAGGTAAAAGCGCAGGGGACTCACCCCGTGGTATAAAAAGGGGGACATCTACATAGTAATAGTACATGTGGGGTGTCTCATGAAAATGAATAGAATCGTCTTAAATAAAACAAACAAAAGAGAGGCAGGAAACTTTCTTTTGTTTGTTTTTTTGCTGCCTTATGTGTGCGCCTGCCTGTGGGGACATGTGGGGGAAGAAACAGGACAGATTGTTTCTGGTCAAAAAGAACCGGAACAGGCACAAGAGATATATAAGGTAGAGGTGCTTATGGATTGGGGAGTCTGGGAACTCTCCATGGAGGATTATCTGGCCTATCGGCTGGCTGTCGTGATGCCTGAGGGATATGTTGAGGAGGCCATGAAAGCACAGGCGGTGCTTCTTCGCACCGAGTTGGTATCTTCCTATCGGGAGGAGGAGAGTAGAGTACTGCGGGTGAAGGAAAACGGCCTTGCCAAATTATATGGGAATAAACAAAAAGAGGATATCTTGGCAAAGTGCCGAAGGGCTGTGGAAGAGACGAACGGGTTTTATCTGGTTTATCAGGGAGACCCCATACAGGCTTCTTATTTTAAAATCAGCAACGGACATACCCGGGATGCCGGGGAGGTGTGGCATACGGATCGCTGTCCATATCTTACGGGGGTGCCCTGTGAGCAGGATAAGGCATCTACGGAGTATAGCAGTGTGGTTACCGTGGAGAAAGCCCGTTACATAGAATTGCTCAAGACACAGGTGGGAGACGCCTATCAGGAAGATACTTTGTGGCAGGGGGGGCTTTTTTCTTTTGATGCGGCAGGCTATATGACGGAAGTGGTATATACGGAGGAGGGGAAAGAAGAAGTGACGATTGACGGGGAGGATTTCCGACACCTGTTCGGACTGAATTCTGCTGCCATTGAAATAGAAAGAGATCAAAGGAATGTCAGGTTCCATGTAAAAGGGGTGGGGCATGGATTTGGTATGAGTCAGTATGGAGCCAACTGTAAAGCGATAAATGGAGAGAAATATGATCAGATTCTGAAAGAGTTCTTTTTGGGAGCTGAATTAGCAAAATTTGAATAAGATGTCAGAAATGGGTAAGACTAACACCATGAAACCTATATGAAAAACAGGAGGCATAGTTTCATGGCGAGAAGAAATAGAAACAGTATCAGGAAAGAGCGGATTATTATGTTGGCATCTTCGGTGTTTGTTCTGGCGGCACTGACGGTAACCGGTGTTTATGTAAGAAACAATAATAGGGCGGAGCGGGAAAATTATGTGCTGGATTTTGAAGCAATTGAGAAAAACGGCACGGACACTGCGGAAAATGTCATGCCCGCCGAGGAGTTGGATACGCTCTTTGCAGAGGTGGGAACAGACGATCTGGATTATGATCCCAGCTTTCAGGAAGCAAACTCCCAGCATGTAGAGAATACCGGAGAGGAAAGCGGTCTTAGAACGAAGATTTCTCAGGATAAGGAAAGCGATAAAAAAGATGTGAAAGAGGAGGCTGACAAAGAAAAAACAGAGCAAGAGAAGAAAGAATCAGCTAAGAAGAGTGAGAGCAAGAAAAGTGAACCCGCGAAAAAGCAGGAAGAGGATGCGGAAGCAGGTATGTTTGATGAGACAGTGGATACAGCCATGAGTGAAGATGTACAAGCTGAGGCAATCTCCACTACGGTACAGCCAAATCTTGATTTTAGCGAAGAGGATGGTCTGGTGTGGCCCATTGTGGGAGATGTACTGATCAACTACAGTATGGATCGGACAATTTATTTTCCTACATTGGAGCAGTACAAATATAATCCTGCTATTGTAATTGCGGCTACACAAGGTGAAATGATTTCTGCGGCAGCAGACGGTCGTGTTACGTCTGTGGCTTATGATCCGACAATCGGTAACACAGTAGTTATGGATCTCGGAAACGGTTATGAACTGACTTATGGACAACTGGAAAATATTACCGTGTCCGAGGGCAGTTATGTGAGTGTAGGTGATGGAATTGGAACGGTGGCATCCCCAACAAAGTATTATAGCATTGAGGGTACGAATGTGTATTTCAAGCTGACTAAGGATGGGGTGCCGGTGAATCCGATGAGTAGGCTGCAGTAGGATGCAGGACCGGACGGAAAGATGTGGAATATCAAGGGTTTAAATGACCGGACGGAAAGTGTCCCGCCAGTTCAACGCAGACGCGCTTTCGCTTCGCAATTTGCGTAGCAGTACTAAGAGCCTGAAGGACAGGCTCTAAGTGCTGACGCAAATTAAGAGTCTGCTTATGAACTGGCGGGACGCTTTCCTGGTCTTGGCAGTTCAGCAATTAGATTCTGGTTCCTAAGATGTGTCTCTTCCATTACGTTTAAAGCAATTTGTGCAATATGCTTCGCTACATAAATAATCAGGAGGTACCGTCATGCTTATCATACATGGTAATATCAAGACTATGGAAGAGAAAGATTACGCGGATGGTTTTATCAGGATCTTGGATGGGAAGATCGCGGCGATCGGAACGATGGAGGAGTGTCCGCAGGATGTAATAGCGGGGCATGGAAAAGAGGAGATTCTGGATGCCAGAGGGAATCTGGTGATGCCGGGGATTATCGAGGCTCATTGTCATATGGGTATCACGGAAGAAAAGAAGGGCATGGAGGGAGACGACTGTAATGAGAATGTGAATCCTATCACGCCTTATCTTCGTGCCATTGATGCGATTAATCCTATGGATGCAGCTTTTAACGACGCTTTGCAGGCAGGTATCACATCTGCCATGATCGGGCCCGGAAGTGCTAATGTAGTGGGAGGACAGTTCGCCTTTGTGAAGACACATGGGAGATGTATTGATCATATGATTGTTAAGGCGCCCGCAGCTATGAAAGTTGCGTTTGGAGAAAATCCCAAAGTAAATTATTCGGGACAGGAGACTTCGCCTTCTACACGCATGGCCATTGCCGCAATGCTGCGGGAAGAACTGACGAAAGCTTTGGCTTACCAGAGTAAGAAGGAGAAAGAGCCGGATATGGAGAAAGATTTTCGGTATGAGTGCTGGCTGCCGGTACTGCGGGGAGAAATTCCTTTAAAAGCACATGTGCACAGAGCAGACGATATTCTGACGGCAGTACGTATTGCCAAAGAGTTTGGTCTTCGTATGACATTGGATCATTGCAGTGAAGGGCACCTGATCATGGAGGAATTACAGGAGGCCGGATTTCCGGCTATTGTGGGGCCGGATATGGCCAGCCGTAATAAGATTGAAGTACAGAATATGGCGTTTAAGACGGCAGGGCTTCTTGCCAGGCATGGGATTCTGACGGCGATCACTACAGATCATCCGGTTTCCAAAATACAGTTTCTGCCCATTTGTGCAGGACTGGCCGTTAAAGCTGGTATGCCGAAGGAAGAAGGACTGCGTTCCATCACGATCAATGCCGCCCGAATCTGCGGTGTGGATAAAAGGGTGGGAAGTCTTGCTGTGGGGAAGGACGGGGATATTGTAATTTTTGATGGCAGCCCCATGGAAGTATTTGACAGGACTTTATGCACCATTATAGAAGGAAAAATTGTATATTATGATGAAGAAAGCGGCATTTTGTGTTAGAATGGGCATAGGCTTTGAAAAAAGTGAAATAAATATAGAGAGTGATGATAGATGCACAGCAGACCTGTTATGAAAAAATTTATATGTATTTTCCTTTCTGTGCTGCTTTTGACCGGTTGTGGATTCGGGTCGGATTTTTCTGTGGAGACACTGCAAAACACCAATGAAGAGGAAGGTCCTGCAACGCTTGGATTGACGCCGACGTTTGATTATGAGGTACCGGAGAGCCTGCCTAATATTTTGGTGGATCAGATGGGATATAAACTTGGCAGCAATAAGATTGCGGTGATACGGGGAGAACTGCCGCCGGATCATTTTACGATTCTGGAGGCGGAAAGCGGCAGGGAAGTTTATGTAGGGGAAATTGAACAGAAGGGTTATGATGAGACCATTGGAAGTTATATCAGCTACGGAGATTTTACGGATTTCAATACGCCTGGCAGTTATTACATAGAGGCGGCGATGATTGGACAATCCTATTCTTTTAAGATTTCCGAAGAACCTTATGGAGAGCTTTTGAAGGCGGTATTAAAGCAGTACTACTTCAACCGCTGCGGTCTTACCTTATCTACGGAACTTGCCGGGGCAAAGGCACATAATGCCTGTCATTCCAGAGAAGCGCAAATGAAAGAAGAGGCTTCGATTAAGAAAGATGTGTCGGGCGGCTGGCACGTGGATGAGATGGGTACCCGCGATATGGTGAAAGGATGTCAGACAGTCAATTATCTGCTTCTTTCTTATGAACTTTATCCGGATCTTTTCGGGGAAAATCTGAGAATACCGGAGAGCAGAAACGGGATTCCGGATGTGTTGGATGAGGTAAAATATGAAATCGACTGGCTGCTTAAGATGCAGGATGCTACCAGCGGTGCTGTGTATGCCTCTGTCAGCAGTGTGGACAATAGGACGGCCGGTTATATTCTGTATATTGACGGGATTACCATGAGTGCCACGATTCAGTTTGCAGCCACTATGGCCAGATTCAGTTATATTTACCAGAATTATGACAGAGAATTTGCGACGCAGTGTCTGAAAGCGGCAGACAGGGCGTATCGGTATGCGGAAAAGTATCTGGCTGATGTATCTATGGAAGAGTATTTTCATGCTGCCACAGAACTTTATCGCGCTACAGGTAATCAGAGATATCATAGTGTGGTCAAGGACTATCTGATCCAGAATCCGGAACCCGATATGGATAACGATTTTGTATTCTGGGGATGCGTTACTTATCTGGCGACCAAACAGAAAGTGGATGTAGTACTCAGCGGTTCCGTGATTCAGATACTGATGCAGAAAGGAGAGCAGATATCGTTTGCCTCCAAAGAATCCAAACTTTTGGTGAAGGCGGACCCAAAACAGAGCAATCATGCCGTACTCTTAAAAGATATGTCGAGACTGGCGGTGGTAGATCATATCATAACCAATCATGAATATGCTACGGTTCTGGAAAATCATATGCACTATATATTGGGCCGGAATCTACAGGCTGTTTCGTATTTAGACGGAGTCGGTGAGCGGAATTATAAAGATATAGATGAGAGTCTGGGTATTATGAACCAGGTGGACTTAAATGCGGAACTTGTGCTGCTGTTAAGTGCGGTTATGGATGATGAAATGGTAGTAGGAGAAGAATAAAAAATCGAGCATGGCTCGATTACCAGATCCGCTTCGCAGACTCGGATAAGTGAAGAAAAAACAAGGAACTCTGAACTACACCAGTTCCTTGTTTTTAAAGTACATTTCCGAAATGACACCTTGTACGGTGTCTCCGATATGACGTCTGGATTCTTTGTCCAGGTCCTTGGTATATATGGGCTTGCCATATTCAATAACGACATGGGTTTTCTTAATTTTAGGCAGATGGTCTTCAAAAATAGCCCCGGCATTGTTAATACTCATGGGAATAATGGCACAGCCGGTCTTCTCTGCAATCTTAAAACTCGCGCCGTGGAATTTTAAGAAGGTATCCGGTACGGGATTACGGGTGCCTTCCGGGAAAATGCAGATGGAAATGCCCGCATTAATCTTATCAATGGCTTCCAGAATAATCTTCATACTCTGCTTGATATCGCTTCTGTCTATGAAAAGGCAGTGCAGATATTTCATCCAATTGGAGAGCAGAGGAATCTTTAACATTTCTATCTTGGCAACATAACCGGTAGGACGGGGAACACGCACGTAAGTTATGATTGTATCAAAATCGCTGCGATGATTGCCGATATAGAGCACCGGCTGATCTTTGGGAATGTTTTCTTCGCCGATGGCAGTAACGGACACGCCCGATAAGAACAGTACACAACGAAAAGCCCAGTTGACGATTGCCAGGGAGCTGCGGTTTTTGACGTCCATATTAAATTTGCCAATGAAATATTCAGCGATCAAAAGGGGGATACTCAGTATTAAGAACAGGCCCACAAACACGGCAACTAAGACCAAACGAATCATGGTATATACCTCGTCTTTATATTGTAAAGCAAACAATTTGCCCCGTTGGTTACAGCGGGGTATTAGATTATTATATCTGGTAAAAAGGTTATAATCAATATACAATCATTCAATATTGTTGTTTTGACACTTTTTTAAAAAACATAAGGAATAGAGAGTCCACCTGTATAATAAATTAAGTAATAAGAGAAAATTTGCGGAGCCAATATTATGATTCCTATTTTGTATGAATATCAGAAGAGATTTTTGAGTATCTGTGTGATCTGTCTGATGTGCATGGGAGTATATGCCTGTGGGCAGAAGCAGGATACTATGGCGAAGATTAAGGATTTGGAATGTACGGTTATGGCAGAAGAAAATATACCGGAAGAGCTTTTGGATAAGATTGAGGAGAAAAAAGAAGACGCCTTTAAGATGACCTTTGAGGATCAAGGCTTTCTTTATATCTGTGTAGGGTACGGGACACAAAGCACAGGAGGCTATAGTATTGCTGTGAATGAATTGTATGAGACGGCCAATGCGGTCTATATTGACACCAATCTGATCGGACCCAAACCGGAGGAGAAGAGTAATCCGGTGGCCAGTTATCCTTACATTGTAGTGAAGACAGAATTTATTGACAAACCGGTAGTATTTGATTAGAGATAAACCGTTTGCCTGAGGAACAGGTTTCGGGGTATAATACGGGAGAAAGGACAGGTGTACAAATGTTACTATTAAAAAACGGCTATATGATTGATCCGGCATCAGGGACGGAAGGATATAGGGATATTTTAATCAACACGGAGAGCGGAAGGATTGAGCAGATTTTACCACAGGGTGCTGTAGAACAAGGGGATTTTGGATGCAGTACGGAAAGTAAACCGACAGGTGACCCGGAAGAGATTGATTTGGCTGGTCAGATCATTGCGCCGGGATTGGTGGATGTACATGTACATTTCAGGGATCCCGGCTTTACTTATAAGGAAGATATTGATACAGGAGCCAAAGCGGCGGCAAAAGGCGGCTTTACTTCGGTGGTGCTGATGGCTAATACCAAGCCGTCGGTGGATAATGTGGAGACTCTGCGTTATGTGCTTGAGAAAGGGAAAGAGACCGGAATACATGTCCATTCCTGCGCCAATGTGACCAGAGGAATGAAAGGAAAGGAATTGACTGACTTCGAGGCGCTTAGCGCTAACGGGGCGGCAGGTTTTACGGACGACGGAATACCTTTGATGGATGAGAAGATGCTTAGGGAAGCGTTGCGGCGGGCAGCAAAGCTTAACAGACCGGTCAGCCTTCATGAGGAGAATCCGGCGTTTATTACGAACAACGGAATAAATGCCGGAAAAGCTGCGGCCTATTTTGGGATTGTCGGATCCCCCCGGGAAGCTGAGATATCCATGGTAGAGAGGGATTTAAAGATAGCACTGGAAGAGGAAGCGGATCTGTCCATTCAGCATATCAGTACCAAAGAGGCCGTGGAACTGGTTCGTCAGGCGAAACGACACAGCAGCCATATCTATGCGGAGGCGGCACCCCATCATTTTACACTCAATGAGGAAGCAGCGATTCAGTATGGAACGCTTGCCAAGATGAACCCGCCGCTTCGGGAGGAAGCGGACAGGCTTGCGATTATTGAGGGACTCAAGGACGGTACTATAGATATGATCGCTACGGATCATGCGCCTCACAGTATGGAAGAGAAGGCACGTTCCATCACCGAAGCGCCAAGCGGTATTATTGGTCTGGAGACGGCCCTGTCTCTCGGGATTCGGGAACTGGTGAACAAAGGATATCTGACCATGATGGAACTTATGTGCCGGATGAGTTATGCACCGGCAAAGTTCTATCATCTGGATGCAGGATATTTAGCGGCAGGCGGCCCGGCGGATCTGGTGGTTTTTGATCCGGACAAGGTCTGGACGGTAGAGAAGTTTGTGTCAAAGGCAGCAAATTCACCTTTTGCGGGAGAACGTATGCCGGGGACGATTGCGTATACGATCTGTAAAGGAAAGATTATTTATCGTGGGTGAAAGAAGCGGTAAGTTCGGTTACAATTTGTCAAGTTTTTTTAAATTAATATATTGACAAATTTCAATATGTGAATATAATGGGAGTATAAATACAGTTCAAAAGGAGGTTCCTAAGTTGATTGATGAAAGAAAGATACCAACGGTTTTCAAAGCTTTTTGTGACGAAAACCGTATTAAAATTTTAAAGCAGTTACTGACAGGAGAGAAATGCGCCTGTGTACTGTTGGATAATCTGCATATTTCACAACCAACATTATCACATCATATGAAAATTCTTTGTGATTCGGGTATTGTGGTTATGCGTAAAGAGGGAAAATGGGCGTATTATTCCATTTCGCCAGAGGGAGTTACCTATGCGTCTGAATGTCTGCTGTCCCTCACATCAATCAATAATTCCTGCAAAGATAAGTCATGTTGTGATAAGTAAAAGGATTTGCTTTTCCGCATGGCTTATCAATACAGATACATATTGATATATTTCAATATTTCTATGAACGGAGGATGGATATGGAAATATTAAAAACAGGTTGGATTTTTTTTCAAAATGAAATTCTCGGTATGCAATGGTTAAACCGTTTCATCGGTAGTCTGCTTGATACCTGCGGTTTAGACACCACTGGAAAAATAGGCGGGAGTGTCCAGTTTTTTCTCTACGATACAATTAAAATCATGGTGCTTTTGGGTGTTCTGATTTTGCTTATTTCGTATATTCAGAGTTATTTTCCGCCGGAAAGGACCAAAAAAATTCTTGGAAGATTTCATGGTATTGGGGCTAACGTAATAGCGGCTCTGCTTGGTACGGTA
>DKZA01000015.1:0-11772 GCA_002492525.1 Lachnospiraceae bacterium UBA7086
AAGGTTAATTCCGAAGGAATTTACCTTTTTTATTCGTAAATAAATTCATTGTCATCCACCATCGAAGCATCCAATACAATATAATCATACACATTCAAACCATACATGGTATTGGATTTCACCACCGAATATTCTTCGTTATCATATAAAATACTGATTTCTTTAAAATCTGCATACCCCTTATTAATATTATATACGCCGGTCAGCGACCCTGTTTTCCTGATCTCAAACTGCTCGTTAGTTTCCGGCATTACAATGTCATTTCCCGCCCGCAGCACCGTATCGTCCAGATAGTACTCTGTCTCGGTCTCATGATAGATCGGTGTCTCAACAAACTGTATCGAGACATTGCCTTCATCGTCATAGGTCTCTAACAGAACGCCGTTTTCACCGCGCTTGCCGCCCTTGGTCACATATTCTTTGGGCACAATAAAGAACTCTTTTTGCACAATGGCCGTGTTGGGGATTTTTAATCCTTTTTCCTCTTTCAACAACAGCTCAATATCAATAAACCTGTCCGTACAGAAAGTAACCATAGAATTGGTGAAGGTAAGGGATACAAAGTTATCTCCCTCCTCGTTCGTATAGATATCCACCTTGCCCCAGGCCGTATACTGATTCTTTAAGAACCGTACCTCCACATACAGTTCGTTATTATTCGCTTTCTCCTGCTCTTTCTTAAGCATATCTACCAGATCCTGCTCCGCCATGATCACAATGGACCAGTCTTCACTGGTAGAAAGCTTATAGACGGGATCTCCTGCCGCCACCAGATCATTATTCACAAAATATTTTTTTTCATAATTTTCTTCCTCAAAATACTCCGCCTTCATATCTTCCAAAGTCAGCTTCTCGTAACCATCCGTTGATAAAACCACGATACCGCTGTCTGCTGCGGAACGATAATTGATCAAGGAGGTGCCGGAAGCATCGTTCAAAGCATCTGCATTTTCCAGAATATTATAGTTGGCAAGCTTTAAAACCGTACCTTCCACATTGTGTTTAAAATTATAGACATCTCCAAACTGTCTACAGTCAAATCGATTGGTAAAGGAAATGATCTCTGTCCTTAGTTCTGAAAGATCCGATTCCGACAACGTATTTTCTCCGCTTTCCCCGGCTTTGATATACTCGGAGAGCCGTCCGGTCTCATCCACCGTGTAGATCAGATTGCCTACTGCGGCACGTTCCCCTTCTCTGGCAAAATAGTTAATATAACCGGCATCCTGGCTGACCACTATCTCTTCATCCCGCAGGGCAATCCCTGTATAAATCTTATTGGAAGTAAGAGATCCTTCCATAACGCTGTATCCAACGATATGATCCGTCTTAAAATACATGACCACACAAATCACCACATAGATAAAGATTACCATAAAGATCATCATGCCAATATTCAGGTTAACAGGCCTTCTATATTTACTTATCTTATTCCGATCATCAGCCACGGGCGTTAAGTCTCCTTATTTCATCATGCCAGAAACATAGTCAAATACCCCGCAGCAAGCTACGGGGCATTTATGGAATTCCGTTTTATATTATGTACATTGCTTAAAGAGAAACAATAACATTAGAGCGGACATGCTCTGGCAGTTCACTTTCATCCAAAGATATACTTATTACAAAATCTACATGGAATTTTTCGCTGATCTTTTCAATCTTGGCAATTACTTTGTCAAGATCTTCTGCCTCCAGACAGGCAATCTTCAAAAAGCTGTCGAAATACATCTGCTGTAAATCATGATCCTGTGAAATGATTCCACAGACAAAGCCGATAAACTCATCACTGTTCGTAACCAGATACTCAGGCACGTCAATGAGCCTGATTTTATTGTTCAACTCAAACATATGCTTGGTACTCTTATCTAAATATACTACATTGCCCTGTGCGTCTTTTATCTCCGTATTTACTTTATCAAGTAGATGCTTGGTCTTTCCTTTTCCCTTTTTGCCTACAATGAATTGAACCATGGTAAAACCCTCCTAAAGTAAGATATTTATATAGTCTGTACGATTTACTCCATCTACTCATTATTATAAGGGAAACCTGCCAAAAAAACAACCAGAAAAGTTATTCTGTACTTTATTTGGCAATTCCCAGAAGATTACTCATATCCTCATAAAGTTTTTCTCTGGAATCATCTTTCATAATAACCGATATGTAGGGCGTACCGCTGCTGCTTCTGGACAGCAAGATCAGGCAATGACCTGCCGCATTGGTGGTCCCTGTCTTACCGCCCACCACAGTCACATTAGACGGCATGTCGTAAACACCACGAAGATATAGGTTGGAATTCTCTATCTCTATGGACTTTTCCGCCCCATTGCCGTCCATATACACCGTACTGTAAGAGCTGGTCTGTATGATCTCATTAAACAGATTATACTTCAGCGCTTCCTGAAAGATAAGATACAGATCATACGCCGTCACATAATGCCCCTCTTCCGTCAGTCCGTTGGGATTCATGAAATGACAGTTGGTGGCGCCAATTCTTTGCGCTTCCTCATTCATCAAAGCCACAAAGTCTTCCACAGAACCTTTTGTAACGCCCTCTGCAATCAAAACAGCCACATCATTAGCCGAATACATAAGCAGAATATGGAGCGCCTGATCCAGTGTCATCTTATCCCCCGGTTTCAATCCGCATAATACTGCACCCGATTCCGTAATCTTCACATTTTCCGAGGCCACAAGCACATCATCCGGTGAACCGTTTTTCAGAGCTACAAGCGCTGTCATCACTTTTGTCAGGCTGGCCGGATTCATCTGATTATTGACGTTTTTCGCATAGAGTGTTTCCAAATTCTTACAATCAAAGAGCGCCGCTGCCCCCACATCGGGCAGGCTGATGCCCTGTGCCGGAATATCTTTGGCAGCCACACACAAATTAGCAGCAAAAGGTTCAATTGTCTCCTGGTTTGCAACGTTTAAAAGCTGATAACTGCTGACACTGTTCTGGGATGAATAGGGCATGTCATACTTCGTGCTGCCACACCCTGTCATGCACAGCATCCCTGCCAAAAGTACTGCACTGATTTTCAGTTTACTCTTCCTATTTGTACATTTCACGCCACTCAAGGTCTCCTCTGTCGAGTGATTTGATTAACAGTTCCGCCGAAGCCAGATTCGTCGCCAAAGGAATATTGTGTCTGTCACACAGCATCACTACATTATTGACATCCGGCTCATGAGATTTCGGATACAACGGATCACGCAGAAAGATAACCAGATCGATCTGGTTATGTTCAATCTGGGCACCGATTTGCTGGGCACCGCCCAAATGTCCCGCCAGATATTTATGGATCGTCAGATTTGTTACTTCCTCAATCAGTCTTCCTGTGGTACCGGTAGCATAGAGTTCATTTTTACTTAAAATACCCCGATAAGCAATACAGAAATTCTGCATCAGTTTTTTCTTTGCATCATGTGCGATTAATGCGATATTCATAGCCAACACCCCTGTCATTTTTTGCATTGAAGCCGTACATTCAGTACAAATCCCACCCCGATATACAGACTCACAAGCGAAGTCAGTCCATAACTGACAAACGGAAGCGGAATCCCTGTATTGGGACTTGCACCAGTGGCCACAGCGATATTCAACATCCCCTGAAACCCGATCAGCGCCGCTACCCCTGAGGCAATGATCGTACCGGCTAAATCTTTTGCTCTTCTAGCTACCATAATACATTCAAATGAAATGAAAATCAATAACACAATTACTGTACAGCCACCCACAAATCCAAATTCCTCTCCGATAACCGCATAAATAAAATCTGTTTCCGGCTCGGAGATGAAATTTCCGTTTTTCACGGAACTGATCTCGTTGGTATTGTACCCCTTCCCATATAGCATACCGGAGCCGATTGCCGTAACGGAATTGGTCTGCTGATAGGCCTCCGTGGTCTCATACTCTTTCGGATAAAGCCATGCCAGAATACGTCTTTGCTGAAACTCTTCTATAATCTCCTGATCCGGCTGCAAAATCAGCGTCAATATGATAATAAAAGCAGGAACCGCTACCGAAAACGCCAGGATAATATATTTCCAGCCGATGCCTCCCACAAACAAAAGTACACAGAACATCAACACCACCATAATACTGGTAGACATATCCGGTTGTTTATAAATCAGATAAATCGACGGCAAAAATAAAAGCACACAGATAATGACCATCCGCAGAGAATTCATCTCATCCTTATGTTTCATGATAAACTGTGCAAAGAATAAAATCAATAATATCTTGGCAGTTTCCGAAGGCTGAAACTGAATTCCGAATAGATTCAGCCACCTCTGGGCTCCGCCCGCTTCCACACCAATGGCCCGCACCAGCCACAAAAGCAGAATATTCCCCACATACATCAACCAGTAAAAACGCAGAATGATTGAATAATCAAACAGGGAAATGACCAACATCAGGAAAAAACCAAACACGGCTCCCGCAATCTGTCTGGACTGCAAAGACTCCTTTGCACTGCCGATAGCAAGAACACCTATCACTGTAAGCGCCACTACAAAGATGATCAGTTTAAAATCATAGTCCCTGATGTGATAGTGCCTTAACATGCTGTGTCTTCTCCTTTTCTTCTGATCACTGTTTCAAATCCAGGATCGGTATATTGGCATAGAGGGTCGGATTTTTGAGACTATGTCCCTTACCGCTTGTCTTGGTAATCTGTATCTCCATGCTCTGGGTGTCTATCTTCATATATTTGGATATTACTTTTGCAATATCATTCTTGATCATTTCCATCATCTCCTGCGAACAGTTGACTCTGTCGGAAATAAGCAGTATCTTAAGCCTGTCTTTGGCTATTTCTCTTGAGCTTTTCCGCTTTAAAAGATTTTTAAACACCCTGATCCCTCCTAACTTTTATGGAAAATACCTGATACTCTGGCCCAGAACGAAATTCCTCTCTCCAAATCCATAAAAGGAACTTCTTTGCCAAGAACTCTGTAACAGATATTCTGATAGGCTTTGCCCGCCAATGTATTACTGCCCACAAGGGGCTCGCCCTGATTTGTGGCGATCACCACATTTTCATCATCGGGAACAAGACCAATTAACGGCAGGGAGAGAATATCCACCACATCCTCCGAGGACATCATATCCCCTCGTTTCACCATATCATGGCGGATGCGGTTGATGATCAGATCTATCTTATGTATCTCATTGGCCTCCAGAAGGCCGATGATCCTGTCTGCATCCCGGATCGCGGAAACCTCCGGGGTTGTCACCACAAGCGCCCTGTCTGCGCCTGCGATAGCGTTCTGGAACCCTTGCTCAATTCCTGCCGGGCAGTCCAGAATGATATAGTCAAACTGATCTTTCAGATGACTGATCATTTTGACCATTTGTGAGGGATTCACCGAAGTCTTGTCTCTGGTTTGTGCCGAAGGCAGAAGAAACAGGGTGGGATAGCGTTTATCCCGGATGAGAGCCTGTTTGATACGGCAGTTTCCCTCCACCACATCCACCAGATTATAGACGATCCTGTTCTCAAGCCCCATCACCACATCAAGGTTGCGAAGCCCGATATCCGTATCGATCAGAATCACCTTTTTGCCCATTGCTGCCAGACCTGTACCAACGTTTGCTGAAGTAGTGGTCTTTCCTACCCCGCCTTTCCCTGATGTGACGACAATCACTTCACTCATAGCAAACCTCCGTTGATGAATTGTTATCGTCCCCTGACGGGGAAAATTTCATGGAAATTTTCCCGGAGATAATTCCGAAGGAATTTTCTCCACTGCCTTTCTTAAAACGGCAGGTCGTTCAGTAATTCTTTGGTAATCGGCTCGATTATGACTCTTGCGTCCTTCACATAAGCAATCTTGGGCTGAACCTTTGGTTTGATCGGCCATTTACTCTGTTTCTCGGAAGTCTTATATTTGAAATCACCGATTTTTAATTTTTCCGGTGACATTTCAAGCGCCACAACAAAATGTCCGTCTTCTCCGTTTCCGCCGGCATAAGCCTGTCCATAAAGACCGCCTATAATAACCACGTCTTTGCTGGATACAATACAGGCGCCGGGATAGACATCCCCCAGCACGATAATACTGTTTTCCGTCTCCAAAAGCTGTCCGTCTTTCAGCGTCCCTTTATAGAACTGTCCGGCGTTCTCCATCACCTCCTGGCGGAAAGAGAGCTTCTGTAACGCTTTCACATAATTTTTGTTTGTCTCCTCGTTTTTGCCGATGATACAGACAATGTTTAACGCCGAATTTGCCGTGATAGTGTTTACGATCTGCCTTTCTTCTGTATCCGACAAGTCCCTCCCCTCAAAGGAAACCACCATAGTAGCATCCTTAAAAAAGTTAGCCGACTCTCTGAATTTCACAGCCACTTCCTCAAGCAGCTGCTCGAAGGGCATCTCTCCATCCAGATAAATAGAAAGACCATTGGGAAAACTTTTAATAATAACGGGATTTTTCATATTCAACACCTCAATTGATCAATCTGCGCTGATTGCACCGCCGTCCAGCGTACCGGCCGTACCGGTAATGATCTCACTTTCCTCTTTCAGTCCATAATAATACTCATACACGTCCTTTGCAATCTGTGCGGCATAGTCGGAAGAATAACCGTTCGCCACACGAACCGTCACGGATATCTCCGGTGCTTCATAAGGTGCATAACTGATAAATAAAGCATGGTTAGGACGATTTCTGTTCTCCTGCGCCGTACCTGTCTTGCCTGCAACATCCACATCAAGATCCGCGAAATACTGCTTTCCTTCCACTACCCTGCGCATACCGGTATGAATGGCGTTCCAATAGGCCGGATCCATATCAATCTGATTTCTTACCTCGGCTTCATGTATTGTAACAGCCCCGCTGTTGTGGTTTTCTATCTTGTCTACTAATGTTAAATTATAACATGTTCCACTATTGGCGATAGTTGTAACATATCGCGCAAGTCCTGCCGTAGTATAGTTATTAGTACCATGTCCAATGGCCGACCGGACCGCATCCAGATCGGAAATTTCCGGCGCATACTCTTCAATCTCCACACCGGAAGGTTCTGACAGACCATACATATCCGCATACTTGGCAAGTTTATTTAGACCCACATTGTCGTTGTAGATATCGCCTACCGTTCCCAGACGATAGCCAACCTCATAAAAGAACCAGTTGCAGGAACGCTGGATGCCTCCCGTGACATTCAATGAGCCATGTGCTCCCGGATAAATATGACATCTGGGGGATGGCGTAACCTTATCAAACTCACCGGTACAGGTAATCGTATCCGAAGTGGTGATAACCCCTTCCAAAAGCCCCGCCGTAGCGGAGACCGGTTTAAATGTGGACCCCGGCGCCGTCCGCTGCTGGGTCGCATAGTTGATGAGCGGATAGGACAGATCATTTCTAAGTTCAGCAAAATATGCCGCATCTACACCATTGGCCATCTTATTATTATCATAACTCGGATAGCTGGAAAGCGCCAGTACCTCTCCGGAATTTACCTCTGTGACCACAATAGACCCGGAATAAGGATCCAGCGCAAGCTGTGCCGGTGTAATCTCCAGATTCTCTATCCGATTACGCATAAAGGTATAAGGCGTTATACTGCCCGCCATAAACTGGGCAACTTCTTCTGCAGACGGCTCAACGATATTCTGCTCTAATAGAAGCATACATATCTGCCGCCCCGTCAGCTCTTCTGTATTGATCATGTAACGGTAAATCTTTTTATCAAAATCGATATCAGACTCTATCTTCTCAAAAACGTAATCGAGAATTTTGTGGTAAATCTCCACCGAATCGGAGTACTGGGAACCTATTTCCAGTTTAGACACGTTGATCCAGTTTTGTGCAATGGCATAATTTAAGTACTCGTTCAGACTGATGACTTCATCCTTTGTCCATGCAATATAGGTCTCATCATTCTTATCCACTACCGATTCCATAATAATATCATTGTCATAGAGCAGGGCTGCAATATAACTTTCATAAACCTGGTATTCTGTAGTCAGTTCCTCGTAAGGCGTACAGATTTCTTCCAGCTCTTCCCTAAGGGTGGCAAAGACCCGTGACTTTTTGTCCAGATATGCCTGCCGCACGGCCCTTTCTGTCTCCCCTGCATGATCGGAGGAAAAATGTGCGGTATCAATAACATTATTGTTGATACAGGCAAAATATACATCATATATGGGAATTGGGATATTTCCTCCGCTTCCGCCCTCCGGTGGTGTGTATTCTTTAATATTTTCTATCTTATTAAGCAAAATACCGGCAAGCTTTGCCTCCAGAATATGATAACAGGCTTTTTGCAGTTCCGTATCCAGCGTCAGAGTGACATCGTTTCCAGCCATAGGCTCAACCCTGTCGCTGGTCTCGATCACCTTTCCCAGATTATCCACATAAACCGTCTCGGAACCTTTCTTGCCCTGCAATTCCGTTTCCATGGAAGCCTCTATTCCGGATTTTCCTACCGTATCGTTGCTATCATATGTTGCATCCTGCTCCTGCAGTTCTTTTAAGCCTTCCGGATCTACTCTGCCCGTATAACCGATGACCTGGGCAAAGTAAATACTATCATTATATTTTCGGACCGTACCCTCCGCCACGGAAACACCGTCGAGAACATCCGCATTTTCCATGACCACAGCCACAGTCTTTTGTGAAACATTATTGGCCACTGTAGTGGCAATGTATTTCTGATAACTGTTGGCGCTCATGGCATATCGGATGGTTATGATCTTTAATACTTCTTCTTTGGTAAACCCCATTCCTTCCACAAAGCTGGAAGAATCTTCGTCATCCGTATAGTCACCGATTCCATAGCGGGAAGTACTGCACAGATAAGTGATCACATCATCCGGCGTTGCGGTCTTTTCCTTTTCTTTCAGATCATCAATAGACGCATACCCATAGATATCCGCCAGAAATCTAAGAAGCTGTGTTCCCTCCACGTTGTACTCATAATTACCGTTTTTGCCGATTTCAATGTGGAAATCACTGATGACTCTGTCTCCGTTTTCTTCTATCATATGGATCAGACGGCAGATGGTATCGTTCAACCTTGCGTTCTTTTTTCGGCCCGACTCATACACATCCTCTATGGTGACCGAGTATGCCAGTTCATTATAAGCCAGCAGATTGCCGTCCCGATCCAGAATATTGCCCCTGGTCGCCGGAAGAGTACGTTCTTTCGTAATCTTCAACTGAAAGTTATTATAATAATCTTCTCCTTTGACAATCTGCAGCTGAAAAATAGTATAGATCAGATAGCCGCCCATGCCAAACAATACAAAAACCAGTACGATCAGCCTGGAAGTGACCATATTCATGAAATTTTCTTTAAAATGCTCTATCAGTTCCTCAAACAAACTTCTTTCCACTCCTCAGTTCGCCGCGCTCAAGTCTTGTATTGATCCAGAGGATGAGCGGATATAAAAGTAAGGTAACCACTATCGTATATACGATTTCCGGCAGAATGATGTGCAGAAGATAATACACAAAATCGAACCGGCTCCGCAGAAGGAACAAAATCACATAACATACGATACCATAGAAAAAATCACTGCATAAAATCAACGCTACCGGCAGTTTGATATCCTGCGGATAGAAAATCGCAGCAAACTTACCGTTCATATAACCGATATACATGTACAGCAAAGCATAAAACCCAATCACACTGGCAAAGAAGATATCTACCAGAATACCGCAGAAAAACCCGATGATCAGTCCTGTCTTCTCTCCCCGCATAAAGCCGAAAGAAGCCGTTAAAACAATCAACAGATTCGGCACGATTCCTCCAAAAGCCAGAAACCGGAACACCGTACACTGCAGCAAAAAACATAATAAAATAAGAATTGCCGTTATAATGCCGCGCTTCATATCCTTCCTCCCGATACGCCTTTTGTCATTGCTCCACAGTCTGCTTTAATTCCATTATGATCAACACTTCTTCCAGATGTTCAAAATCCACTGCCGGGGTAATATAACCGGACTTGGTAAGATTATTTGCATCAGGATTAATCGTATTGATATATCCTATCAGAATACCGGGCAGAAACTTGTCACTGATATTGGACGTGACAATCTTGTCTCCTTCCACCACCACATTATCACTGTCGATCAGCTGCTCAAACTCAATGACACCGGAATTATAAAGCTTAAGATTGCCGGAAACAATCAGATTATCCGAACTTGACAATACCATGGCGCTGACATTGGAATCGTCGGCAATAATGGATTTTACTTTTGCCCAATTAGGTCCTACAGCTACCACGCGGCCCACAAGACCACTTCCCGCCATCACATTCATATCCACGGCAATCCCGTCCATGGCCCCTTTATCAATCACAAAGGAATAAAACCAGTTGCCGGAATCTTTGGCTATGATACGCGCCCCCGTCTTCTCATACTCATCATACTGATTATCCAGATTATAAAGCTGCCGCAGGTTGGTCAACTCATAACGATCCTGCTGTAATCCCATATTCTCAATGGTCAGTTCATCCACCTGCTTCTTTAACATCTCATTTTCCGTAAGCAGATCACTGATCCGCACCAACTGCTCGGATCGTCCGGAAAGCCAGCTTCCCACCACACTGATACCTTTCTCAAAGGGTACTACCGTATAGCCGGCAACCGCACTTAAGGGCCCGCTGAAGACAGTCGTATTAAAAGTAAGCAGCACCATACCGGTGCAGAGGATTGTTAAAATAAAAAGGAGATATTTACTTGGTAATGTAAATTTTTCTCCTTTTTTCTTGACGATTGGACTCATTTACTCATTCCTTCTATTGCATACGCTACCGTTTTATAATTATCCTCTTTGATGATCGTAGCAAGCCCAAGTGCAACACTGGTCACAGGGTTTTCAGAGACATTTACCTTAAGCCCTGTTCCTTTACTCATCAGCTGTGCCAGCTTGCTGACCTGGGATGCCCCGCCCGTCAGATAAATGCCATGACGGTAAATATCCGCCGCCAGTTCCGGAGGCGTACGTTCCAGGATCACCTTAATATTATCGATAATGGTGTTAAAATGCTCAATCAGGCACTCATCTACCAAAGCTGTGGGAATTTCTCTTTCCACCGGCAGTCCGGTGACGATATCCCGGCCATATACAATGGCGCCCACTCTCTGGTCTTCCAGATCTAACAGGGAAGTCTTCACAACTTCTGCCGTCTTACCGCCGATGATCAGACTATATTCCCGGCGCACCGCCGCCTTGATAGCCTCGTCAAACTTACGGCCGCCCACTTTGATCAGTCTGCTTAAGACAATCCCACCCAGAGAAAGGATAGAAATTTCCGTCGTATCAAACCCTACGTTGACTACAAGGACTCCCTGGGAATTCTTCACATCAATCCCAAGACCCAGACCATCCGCTACAGCTTTGTCAACCATCATAACCTTTCTTGCCTTTACATTGGATTCCTTGATCAGATCCTTAAAGGCGCGTTTCTCCACTTCCGTCACATCCCAGGGAACCGCAATATAATAATCCGCCGGACGCACATTATTTTTCATCATGTCATTCAAGAAATACTTGATCAATGTCTCCATATTCTGAATATCCGCGATTACCCCATTGCTTAACGGATAGGTGATCGTGATGTTGCTGGGCGCTTTCTCATACATTTCAAAGGCTGCGTCGCCATAAGCAAACAAAGTTTTCTTATTTTCTATGGCGATCATATTCTTCTCCACAAAAACATCGTCATCCGCACGATTATATATCTTGATATTACTGGTGCCAAGATCGATTCCAAACGCATTATTAGCCAAGGTAATTTACCCCTTTCATTCTA
>DKZA01000015.1:12018-43393 GCA_002492525.1 Lachnospiraceae bacterium UBA7086
TTGTCCCCGATAATAATATGATCTAACAGCGGTATATCCGTGAGTTTACCGGCCTCCTGTATACGCTTTGTAATCTGCATATCATTCCCGCTGGGCGTCGGATCGCCGCCCGGATGATTATGCAGAAGCATCACGCTTGCCGCCTGATCCCTAAGTGCCTGGACAAAGACTTCTCTTGGAGACAATAAAGAAGCATTGACCGTTCCTTTTGACAGAATCTTCTCCGCAATCACATGCAGACCGGAATCAAACAGAAGCAATATGATATACTCCACATTTTCATGTCTGAGCCGCTCCATATAATAATCCGCGATGGAATATGGCGTGCGGTAACAGAGACTCTTTCTCGCCTTTGCCTGCGCTATCCTTGTGGAAATCTCGGCAATTGCCTTAAGCTGAATCGCCTTTACTTCTCCGATTCCCTCAATCTGCATCAGATCAGGAAGGGAAATCTGATGCAGTCCTAAAAGACCGTTCCCATTCTTACTGGTCTTTGAAAGCACCCTCTCCCCCAACTGACAGGCGCTCACACCTCTGGTTCCTGTGCGCAGAATGATCGCCAAGAGTTCCGAATCTGTCAACGCGCTGCTTCCATGCGCAACAAATTTCTCATATGGAAGATTCTGCATCCTGTAATACTCATTGTTCTCACACTTTCCTGTTTTCATTCAACCTCTTTCCCGACAGCTTATCTCTCCTGACTCCCGGGGAAGTCTTCCCTCTCACATAAAGCGGTAGATCACGACCGCCACCGCAATTCCCAAGATACTTGCAATAGTAATCTTAATTGACAGTCCAAATGTAATCGCCAGAATACCAAGATTCAGCTGCATCGGATCCGATAAACCAAAAGACTGTCCATAATTTAAAAAGGTGTCGGGAAACAGACTCCCGATAAAACCGCCGACCACTATACCTGCCAGTATCAACAGAAAACAAGCCCAATTATTTTTACGCATAAAAATAATTCTCTCCTTTCTCCAACGCTCATTTTATCACAACCAGATTTTGATGTATACAAAAATTGGCAAATTTACGCAAAGTTTATGAAAGATTTTCCTGCCGCCTAAAGTCCTGAGTCACCACACCCTTGTCCATCAGATTCTGTAAAGTCTTTAAAATCCCCAGTTTCGCATGGGGAAAGGTGAGCCCTCCCTGGAAATATACCGCATAGGGAGGCGCGATCGGGCCGTCCGCACTGAGTTCTATGGAAGAACCTGAGACAAAGGCTCCTGCCGCCATGATAACCTGGGAATCATAACCGGGCATGTCCCATGGCTCCGGCGTCACAAAACTGTCCACAGAAGCCGCTGCCTGAATCCCTTCACAAAAGGCGATCACTCCCTCCGGCGAACCGAAGGTTACCGCCTGGATAATATCATGACGGCTCTGGGATGCGTCCGGCACCACCCCAAAACCGATTCTTTCATAGATATTGGCGGCAAAAACGGCACCTTTCAGGGCACTTGCTGTCACCGTGGGCGCAAGGAACAATCCCTGATAAAAGGCCGGGAGAACACCCAGCGAAGCGCCCACCTCTTTTCCGAGACCAGGCGATGTAAGGCGATACGCCGCATTTTCCACGCAGTCTCTTCTGCCGGCGATATAACCGCCTATGGGAGCCAGTCCGCCACCCGGATTTTTGATCAAAGAACCAACCACCATGTCGGCACCCACCTGCGAGGGCTCCTTCGTCTCCACAAATTCCCCGTAACAGTTATCCACCATGCAGATCACATCCGGTTTGATGCCTTTGATAAAAGAAATCAATTCTCCAATCTGCGCAACCGACAAAGTGGGGCGCGTCTGATACCCTTTAGAACGCTGAATCGTCACAAGCTTCGTCCTGTCATTTATGGCTGCCCTTATTCCCTCATAATCAAATCCGCCGCCTGACAACAGGTCCACCTGTCTGTAAGAAATCCCATATTCCTTTAATGAGCCTTTGGAGGCCCGGATTCCAATGACCTCCTCCAGGGTATCATAGGGCTTGCCCACGGGGGATAAGAGCTCGTCTCCCGGCCGCAGATTGCTCATCAGCGCCAGCGCCAGTGCATGGGTTCCACAGGTAATCTGGGGACGTACCAGGGCATCTTCGGTCTGAAAAACGGCCGCGTAAACTTTCTCCAGAGTATCACGGCCCAGATCGTTATATCCATAGCCTGTAGTGCCCAAAAGACATGCCTCGCTGACATTTGCCGTCTGCATGGCATGAATAACCTTAAGCTGGTTGTACTCCGCCGTCCGGTCTATCTGCTTGAATCTTTCCTGCAAACCGTTAAGAATCTCCTGCCCATACTCATAGACTGCCTCCGAGATGCCAAACTGTCGGTATTGTTCCTTAATATCCATGAAATCCGTCATCATTTTTCTGCCTTTCCTGTTCTTTCTATACTGCCATATAGCCAGGCGGTACTTTATCACGATTATTGTTTGCCTGTATTTTCCTTTATTTTTGCAGGATAATGTCTTTTTCCCGCAGGATTTCCTGCATGAAAAAAAGTATTTTTTGACTACTTTGGTCAAACTTTTCCTTGTCCACCCAGATTACTTCTTTCTCTCTCCGAAACCAGGTCAGCTGCCTCTTGGCAAAATGTCTGGTGTCCCGTTTAATACGATATACCGCCTCTTCCAGAGAAAGCTCTCCTTCTAAATAAGCAAGAATTTCCTTATATCCCAGGCCCTGCATGGATACCATATCCCGGGTACACCCCATTTTACGCAGAGCACTTACTTCCTCCACCAGGCCCTGGGACAACATAAGATCCACCCGCGCTTCAATCCTTTGATAAATCCGCTCCCTGTCATCCTCCAGGACAAAATAGGCATCATTATAAAATGACACCCGTTCTCTTTGCTCCTGATTATGCTCGGAAATAGGTCTTCCCGTCTTCTCATAGAACTCTATGGCACGGATCACTCGCTTTACATTGTTTCTATGAATCTTCTCACAGGAGGCAGGATCCACTTCCTGCAGTCTCTCATAGAGAACTGCAGGCCCCTTTCTGCATGCTTCCTCTTCCAAAGCCCTGCGAAGAGCAGTATCTTCATCATTTTCCGTAAAATCAATATCATAGAGCACCGCCTGGATATAAAATCCTGTTCCTCCTGCCAGAATAGGGATGTGCCCCCTTTCATAAATCTGCGCCATGGCCTCTTTGGCCATTTTCTGAAATACCACCACATTAAATTCTTCTGTGGGATCTAAAACGTCTATCAGATAATGGGGAACGCCCGCCATCTCCTCCCGGGTAATCTTGGCGGAACCGATATCCATATGGCGATACACCTGCATGGAGTCCGCGGAAATGATTTCTCCTCCAATCTGCTTTGCCAAAGCCACAGCCAGCGCCGATTTACCGACAGCCGTAGGCCCGGTCAGGATGACCAGCGGTCTTTTTGCTTCCTGCTTCATCAGTTCACGATCCTCTTAAATTTCTTTTCAATCTCCTGCTTACTCATAGAAATAATAGTGGGTCTGCCGTGCGGACAATGATAAGGATTATCCAGTGTCAAAAGTTCCTCTATCAACGCTTCCATTTCCCTGCGGCTAAGCCGCATATTTCCTTTTACCGCCGCCTTACAGGCCATAGTGGCAATCCGGGTGCGGATGCTTTCCGGCGTACCTGTTACCGCCTCGTCCGCCAGTTCGTCCAGCACTTCGTAGAAAAACTCTCCCTCTGTATAGCCGTACAAGTCCAAAGGTACGCCACGGATTGCATAATCATTTCCGCCAAATTCTTCTATCACAAACCCCAAAGCCTCAAAATCCGCCGCATGACTGCGATAACATTCTTTCTCCCGATTATTTAAGGTTACGATAATCGGCGGATTGATGGTCTGGGAAACCATAGTCTTTTCCCGAAACCGTTTCATCAGCCGCTCATACTTTACCTTCTCATGGGCGGCATGCTGGTCTATGATCAGCAGCTTATCCTGATAAGAGATAAGCCAATATGTTTCAAAGAGCTGCCCCAGTATCTCATACTGTTTTCTGGCATTTTCAGAAAGCAGTCTGTTGTCGAACAATTCCATCTGCTGTGGTTTTTGGGAAGAAAGCTGCTGTGCCTCATCCGGAGACTGCTGTGCCCCATAGACCGCCGACTCCCGCAGGGTCTGCGGCATATGAATCGACTGTCCGGACCGGTTCTTTTGGTATATGGCCTGGATTGCCGCAGCCTTCTGTATCTGCGGCTGTTCCTTAGTCCCTTGATTTTGGGCGATCCGGTTCTTCTCAAAGGGTTCCGGCACCGGTTCCGCCGGCGCTTTCTTTCCGGTTTCTGTACCCTGGCCTTTGTTTTGCTTTGCCTTAAGAGAAATCTCCGGAATCATCTCTACCTTATGCAAGGCCTCATGGACTGCCTCCCTTACTTCTTCATAAAACAAAGGCCCGTCCGCAATCCGTACTTCCATCTTGGAGGGATGCACATTGACATCCACTTTTTCCGTATCCACCTGAAAATGCAGAACACAGAAAGGAAATTTATGCTGCATCAGATACTCCCTATAGCCTTCTTCCACCGCCTTACTGATCAGAGTGCTCCTGATATATCTGCCGTTTACATAGAAAATCTCATAAGATCTGTTAGACCGGTTGATCACCGGTTTGCCCAAAAGCCCTGTAACTGTCATTCCTTCCAAAGTATACGCAAAATCCAGTAACTGGGCAGATATCTCCTTCCCGTATATACGATAGACGATTTCCCGCAGATCATCGCTGCCTGTGGTATAGAACTTGGTCTGTCCGTTTAACAGGAATTTAAAAGAAACACCGGGATTGGACATGGCCAGATGTTCCATCAGATCAGCCACATAGGACCCTTCCGTCTGGGGCTGCTTTAAAAACTTTTTGCGGGGCGGCGTATTATAGAAGAGATTACGCACAATCATGGTAGTTCCCTGCGGTGCCCCCACTTCCTCCTTCTCTTTCTCCACACCGCCTTCGATCACATAACGAATCCCCGTCAGTTCCTCCGGTATTTTGGTGATCATTTCCACCTGGGACACTGCCGCAATACTGGCTAAAGCCTCACCCCGGAATCCAAGACTGACCAATCTGGTCAAATCGTCCGCGGAAGAAATCTTACTGGTGGCGTGCCGCAAGAAGGCATTTCCCACCTGGGACTTTTCAATGCCGCCCCCATTATCGGTAACACGTATCAAGGTGGTGCCGCCATCTTTAATTTCCACCGTAACCGCGTCCGCCCCGGCGTCAATGGCGTTTTCCACCAGTTCCTTCACCACACTGGCCGGGCGCTCCACCACCTCACCCGCAGCGATCTTATCTATCGTCTGATGATCCAGTACCTTAATTTTCGCCATGCTGTGCTCCCTCTATTTTCATCTTGTTCTTAGGATTCAGGTGTAAATATTGCGAACTCCATTTCAATGCCTTCATTGATTGTACAACCATAAAAGAATTTCACAATCTCCTACCACCGATTTTTCAATTTATTCTGCAAGCGGTACAATGTATTGAGTGCATCCACCGGCGTCAGATTACTCACGTCAATCTCCTGCAGCTCCTGTAATACGTCTTCATCTTTTACAGTATCAAACAAAGATATCTGTTCCAGATCCACTTCGTCATATTTCACCGGTTTATGTTTTTCGCCTTTTACGTTAACCTCAATGCTCTGCACTTTCTCAGTAATATCATTATCGCTTAACTGTTCCACAATCTCCTTGGCCCGGTCAATGACCATATCCGGCACGCCTGCCAGTTTTGCCACCTGGATGCCGTAGCTTTTGTCGGCACCACCCTTTACAATTTTGCGTAAGAATACGATATCATCGCCCTTTTCCTTAACTGCAATGCAGTAATTATTCACATTATCCATCTTGCCTTCCAACTCTGTCAGTTCATGGTAATGCGTGGCAAAAAGAGTCTTGGCCCCCAGAATCTTTCTGTTACTGATATGTTCAATCACTGCCCAGGCAATACTTAGACCGTCAAAAGTGGAGGTGCCGCGCCCGATTTCATCCAATACCAGCAGACTGTTGGGGGTTGCGTTTCTTAAAATATTGGCCACCTCATTCATTTCCACCATAAAGGTCGACTGACCGCTTGCCAGATCGTCAGAAGCGCCCACTCTCGTAAATATCCGGTCAACAATACCCACATCCGCCTTCTTTGCCGGCACAAAAGAACCGATCTGCGTCAAAAGCACGATCAAAGCCACCTGCCTCATGTAAGTGGACTTACCTGCCATATTCGGCCCCGTGATCACAGCAATACAATGCTTCTGATTATCCAGATGGGTGTCATTGGCGATGAACATATCGTTCTGGATCATCTGTTCTACCACCGGATGACGGCCCTCCTTAATGTCGATTACACCTTTTTCATTGAGTGTGGGCCTCACATATTGATTATGCTCCGCCACATAAGCAAGAGATGTAAAGACATCCAGTCTTGCTATTGCTCTGGCTGTCTTTTGAATCCGTTCAATCTCCTTCGCTATGGCATCCCGGATTTCACAGTACAGATCATATTCCAGGGTAAACAGTTTGTCCTCCGCATTTAAGATATTATCTTCCAATTCCTTAAGTCTTGGCGTGGTATACCGTTCCGCATTGGCTAACGTCTGTTTCCGTACATAGTCTTCCGGCACCTGATCTTTATAAGAATTGGTGACTTCAAAATAATAACCGAATACTTTATTATACCTAATCCGCAGATTTCTGATCCCTGTGCGCTCCCTGTCTTCCTCTTCTAAGGCGGCCAGCCAGTTCTTTCCGTCTGTCTTGGCTTTCTTTAAAGAATCTATCGTCTCATTGAATCCTTCCTTAATGATGCCGCCCTCCTTGATAGCAATGGGCGGTTCCTCCACAATGGCATCATCAATCAGCTGGTAAACATCCTGAAGCGGATCCATATGCTCCCGGATTTCCTGCAAAAGCGGCGTATCAAAATCACCCAGCACTGTCCTGATGGAAGGCAGCATGGCCAGGGAATTGCGAAACGCGATCAGATCCCTGGGATTGGCCGTTTTATAGCTGACCTTCCCAAGAAGCCTTTCCAGATCATAAATGGTATGCAGATATTCCCGCATTTCCTCCCGATCCACGCTCTTACGGCAAAGCGCCTCCACCGCGTCCAGACGCCTTTCTATCTTGTCCTTATCAATCAGAGGCTGTTCGATATATTTGCGCAAAAGCCGGCCGCCCATGGCAGTCTTGGTACGGTCTAAGACTCCCAGAAGAGACCCTTTCTTCTGCTTCTCCCGCAGCGTCTCTATCAATTCCAGATTGCGCCTCGTGGAACTGTCCAAGAGCATGTATTTACTGGTCAGATACGGATAAATATGGGTAAAATGCGCAAGGGAGGTTTTCTGGGTCTCGTAAAGGTACTGAAGCAGAGCTCCCGCTGCAATCATACCCACCGGAAAATCTTCGATGCCAAGCCCTTTTAAGGTATTGACTCGAAAATGTTTCATCAGTTCCTTCCTGCAGTTCTCCTCATCAAAATAATGCGGGGCAAGGGAATACACCGACACATTTAATCGCGATTTTAAATCCTCAATATCATAGCCGCTGACAAAAAACTGCTCATTACAGATTACTTCCGAGGGCGCATACTTGTTCATCTCATCCTGAAGCTTCCGAATATCCTCCACTTCCGTCAGATAATAATCTCCTGTGGTGACATCCGCCACCGACATGCCTATTTTACCCGGAAAATAAGCCACACAGACAAGGTAATTATTCTTAGTGTCCTCTAGCGCCTGGATATTTAAATTCGTACCTGGCGTGGCAATACGGATCACTTCCCGCTTCACAATGCCTTTTGCAACCTTCGGATCCTCCACCTGCTCACAAATCGCTACTTTATATCCCTTTGAGACCATCTTGTTTAAATAACTGTCCACCGCATGATAAGGAATCCCGCACATAGGTGCGCGCTCCTCCTGACCGCAGCTTTTACCCGTAAGGGTAATTTCCAGTTCTTTCGAGGCAATCAGGGCATCCTCAAAAAACATCTCATAAAAATCGCCCAGCCGATAAAACAAAATACAATCCTGATATTCTTTTTTGGTTTCCAGATATTGTTGCATCATGGGGGTCAGTTCAGCCATAGTATTTTAACCATCTTTCTTTCATTCTTTCGCAAAAAAGTAAATTTACTTCGCAAATTAACTTTGCGAGATCCGCTTCGCGGACTCATATATCGACCGACCAAGTCAGTCTATAATATGTCCGGTATAATAAAACCCGTGACAAGTATCCAGTGATACCTTGACAAACTTGCCAATCATGGATGCTTCCGCCGGAAAATGAACCAGCATATTGTTGGAAAGTCTGCCCGTCATCAAAGAAGAATCCTGATCGTTTACTTCCTCCACCAACGCCTCCATCACCTTTCCCTGTAACAGTGCTGCCCGCTGTCTGGCCGTATCCTGCACCACTTTTAGAAGCTTGGCAAATCCCTCTTTGACGATCTCTTCAGGCACCTGATCTTTCATGTCCGCCGCCGGAGTTCCGGTCCTTTTGGAGTAGATAAAAGTAAAGGCATTATCATACTGCACCTTTTTTACCACATCTATGGTCTCCTCTACGTCCGCCAGAGTCTCTCCCGGGAAGCCAACGATAATATCCGTGGTAATGGCAATATCCGGGATTGCCGTCTTAATCTTGTGCACCAGAGAAAGATACTGTTCCTTGGTGTATCTTCTGTTCATGGCCTGCAAGATTTTATCAGATCCGGCCTGCACCGGCAGATGAAGGTGCCGGCAGATTTTCCTGGAATCTCTCATCACTTCAATCAGCTCGTCCGACAAATCTTTGGGATGAGATGTCATAAAACGAATCCTTTTCAGACCTTCTATTTTCTCCACCTCCCGCAGCAACGCCGCAAAGGTGATGGGTTCTTCCAGATTCTTACCATAGGAATTGACATTCTGCCCAAGAAGCATGATCTCCACCACACCGTCTTCCACCAGACGCTCAATCTCTCTTAGGATCTCTTTGGGATCCCGGCTTCTTTCTCGTCCCCGCACATAAGGAACGATACAGTAACTGCAAAAATTATTACAGCCAAACATAATATTTATGCCGGATTTGTAGAAATATTTGCGGTTGACCGGCAGCGCTTCCACGATCTGGTCAGTTTCCTGCCAGATATCCACGATGGTCTCCTGATTTTCGTACATAGTCACCAGAAGCTGGGCAAACTTAAAAATATTATGCGTGCCGAAAATCAGATCCACGAACCGGTAACTTTTCCGAATCTTCTCAATCACGGTTTCTTCCTGCATCATACAGCCGCAGAGAACAACTCTCATATGCGGTTTCTTTTTCTTTAAGCTGTTTAAGTACCCCAGACGGCCATAGACCCGCTGGTTGGCATTGTCACGGACGGTACAGGTGTTATACAGCACCAGATCCGCTTCCTCCTCCGATTCCGTAAGCGTATAGCCGATCTTTATCAGGATTCCGGATAATTTTTCCGAATCCCTGGCGTTCATCTGACAGCCGAAGGTGACCACACATCCGCGGGGCTCCCTCCCCAGTTCTTCTTTCAGTACCGCCACATAAGAGGCAGCTTTCTCCATATATTCTCTTTGCAGTCTTTCTTCCCTCTCGTCATCTGTCGATGCGTATCTTGTCATCTTATCTGTCAAACCTTTCCCTCTGAATTTCATGTTCCAACCATGCCTGCAGGCAATCCAGCCCTACCGATTAAGCCACATCCACAGTAAAACCCGGCAGTTACTTACCTACTTCCGGGTTTTAGGTTCTCTATATTGTTCCTATTTTCTTACAACATGCTACTGCCAGCGCCCCCGGCCCGATATGACAGGCCACACTTAAGGACAACGGATCCATATGCACATCAAATCCAGGAAATGCCTCCATAACCTCTTTTTTTAACTGCTCAGCTGCCGCCAGATCATAGGTGTACGCCACCTGTAACCAGATATTATCTGCCGCCGCACCGCCGAATCTCTTTTCCATATCTCCCCGGATAGCGTTGATCATAATGGATTTACCCTGAGATACCGTCCTGGCCTTGGCAAATGCATCCAGCTTGTCTCCCTGTATCTGTAAAACCGGTTTTAGGCGCAGAATCGTTCCCAAAGCAGCTGCCGCCGGCGTGATTCTGCCTCCCTTTTTCAAATAATACAAGGTGTCTAACATAATATAAATGCTGGAATTGAATTTATCCTCTTCCAAAAACTGCCGAATAGCCACCGCGTCCATGCCTTGCTTTACAAGCGCAAGCGCATCCAATGCAGACTGCCTCTGGGTCACAGAAATACGCTGGTTGTTCACCACCTGTACCCTGCCCTCATAATCCTCGGCAAGCATCATGGCACTCTGACAAGAACCACTTAATCCGCTGGACATGGGAATATGCACGATTTCATCATATTCTTTGAGCACCTCATCCCACAGTTGTAAGATGGAATCCGGGCTGGGCTGACTGGTGATCACATCCGCCCCGCCTGCCAGTCGTTCATAAAAGGCATCTTGTGTCAGGGTGATATCTTCATAAAATGTTTCGTCATCAATCATAAAAGGCATAGGCAGCACATAGAGACCATACTCCTTTGCCTGCGATTGGGTAATGCCACTGTTACTGTCGGTAATCACTGCAATTTTCTTTGCCATAGAAATTCGCTTCTCCCACTCTCTCTAAAAATATCCTATCTTATAATCTTACTGTCAGATAGTCCTAAAGTCAACCTCCTTTATTGCATCCCGTGCCAGACTCTCCCGCAAAACCTGATATTCTTTCCCGGACAGTTCCTTATCTTCCGCCAGGATTTTATCTGCCCAGTCACTGGCACGCTGTAGCAAAGCGGCATCCTGATAAATATCCCCCAATACAAACTTAAGATCTCCGCTCTGTCTGATGCCAAAAAGATCTCCCGGACCGCGCAGGGAAAGATCCTGGCTAGCAATATAGAAGCCATCATTGGATTCCTTGAGTATCTTCAATCGTTTCATGGTCTCCGGCCGCTCGGATTTGCTGATAAAAATACAGTAAGACTGCTTGTCGCCGCGCCCCACACGGCCGCGCAGCTGATGCAGCTGCGCCAGTCCGAACCGTTCTGCGTTCTCCACCATCATCACCGTGGCATTGGGCACATTGATACCCACCTCAATTACAGTGGTAGAAACCAGCACATCAATATGATGCGCCGCAAACTCTTCCATGATCCGGTTCTTCTGCGCCGGCTTCATACGACCATGAAGAGAGGCAATCTGGATGGACTCAGGAAGCGCATGCCGCAGTTTCAGCGTATAAGATCCCACATCCTCCAGTTCCTCCATTTCTCCTTCTTCCACCATGGGACAGATTACATACACCTGTCTGCCGGCGGCCACTTCCTTTTCTATAAATTTATAGGCAGTCTGACGATAGGAGGTATTCACCACACAATTCTTAATGGGAAGTCTGTCTGCCGGCAGCTCGTCCAGTACAGAAATATGCAGATCCCCATATAGAATCATAGCCAATGTCCTGGGAATCGGTGTGGCACTCATGACCAGAACATGCACAACATTCCCTTTGTGCATCAGATTTTCCCGCTGTCTGACGCCAAAACGGTGTTGCTCATCGGTAATCACCAATGCCAGATTATGATAGGCCACTTTCTCCTGAATCAGCGCGTGAGTTCCCAGAACCATATCCGCCTCTCCGCTCTCAATCTGTGCATAGATTTCTTTCCGTTCTCTGGCCGGTGTGGATCCTGTCAGCAGTACCGGATGAATGGACAGCTGATATTTCTTGATCATTCCCGATAAGGTCTCATAGTGCTGCCTTGCCAGTACTTCCGTAGGCGCCATCATGGCACCCTGATAGCCGTTCGCTGCACACATAATCAAAGAAAGAAACGCCAGGATTGTCTTACCAGATCCCACATCGCCCTGAATTAGACGGTTCATGGTATACTCCGAAGTCAGATCATCCTGAATCTCTCCCCACACTCTCTGTTGTGCGCCAGTAAGCCGATAAGGCAGTGCCTCGATCAAACGCTCTGTCTGCGCCACCTGAATCATAGGATGAGAGTTTTGGGTCTGTTCACTGATATCTCGCATCTTACGGAGCACCAGAATAAAACGAAAGAACTCGTCAAATACCAGTCTCTCCCTGGCTTTTACCAAAACTTCCCGGCCTGTGGGAAAATGCATCTGCTTCACAGCTTCTTCCAAGGAGCAAAATCCCTGTTCTTTCCGGATACTGTCCGGCAGCGGATCTGCAGACAGATCCACCAGGGAAACAGCCTGCCGCATGGCCTTCGTGATGGCATTGTTGGTAAGCCCCTTGGTGGTAGAATACAGCGGCTGAAGGCAATCCAAAAGCTTCCTATACTCCTCCGGCTTATAAATCCTGGCCTGCTCCATCGCATAATGATCGCCCTTTTTCTGCAGTCTTCCCCGAAAAATATAAGGAATCCCTCTCTTTAGACTATTCTTTAAATAGGGCATATTGAAATAAGTCATATGTACCCGGATGCCTTCACAGACAGCCTGAAAAGTGGTGATACTGAGCCCTCTTACATGTCTGGTGGCTACATTACCCACGATCTGTCCGTCCACGGCCGCAATTTCCCCCAAAGGCGCCTCATCCGGAGAAACAGGTTTTGCAAACTGTTCATAATCCCGGGGATAATAACGCACCAATTCCTCTGTCGTTGTAATATCCAGTTTTTGAAAAAGGGCTGCCGTTTTCTCCCCGACTCCCTTAAGCGACTTGATGTCCATAGAGAATCCTCATTTCCAGAACCTATTAAAAATCCCTGACAGTAATGCGCTGTGACACGTATTATCGTCAGGGATATAAGCGAACATCAATCTATTCTGCCGATACGATATAATAATAGATTGGCTGGCCGCCATACTGTAACTCGATATCACAATCCGGGAATTTCTCTTCAATCTGTCCCCGCAGCTTCTCGGCATCTTCTTCCGTGATCTCTGCACCGTAATAAATACTGATCAGCTCCATCTCCTCCGTCACCATGGATTCCACCATGTTAAGAGTAACACTGGAGATTGCCGTACCCACAGAGAGTATTCCTTTATCGCCAAGCCCCATGAAATCGCCCTGTCTGATCTCCTGTCCGTCAATATTGGTATCTCTTACCGCATAGGTGACCTGCCCGGTAGCCACGCCCTTCATCTCTTCCATCATGGCGGCTGTATTTTCTTCCACCGAAAGATCCGGCACATAATTGATCACTGCCGTGATTCCCTGCGGCACCGTCTTGGTGGGAATGACCACAATATCCTTATCCTTCACAAGCGACTGGGCCTGGTTGGCCGCCAAAATAATGTTCTTGTTGTTAGGCAGAATAAAAACATGGTCCGCGTTCACCTTATCGATGGCATTTAACATATCCTCCGTACTGGGGTTCATGGTCTGACCACCCTCGATAATATAGTCCACACCCAGGCCCTTAAAGATTTCCCCGATGCCTTCACCCACGGATACTGCAATGAATCCAACTTCTTTCTTCGGGCCGGGCAGATCATCCTCTTCCGGCTTGGGTTCATCTTTCTGAGACAGTTTAAATAATTTCTCCTGATGCTCTAACCGCATATTGTCAATCTTCATATTAGACAGTGCACCATATTTCAACGCCTTCTGGATTGCCAGACCTGGATCGTTGGTATGTACGTGCACCTTTACCACATCCTCGTCTGCCACTACTACGATGGAATCACCGATAGACTCCAGATACGCCTTGAAATCCATCTCTGTCTTAATATTAAACACCTTGTTCAGCATAATGATGAACTCGGTACAGTAACCAAACTTAATCTCCGCATTAGCCTGGGCCTCAAAATTAGGCGCCCCGGATTTGGACGTGGCTGTTGTACTTGTCTTGTCAAGAGTCAGATCAATCTCCTTACCAAGATAAGCGTCATAAGCGCCCTTTAATACCTGCATCAGTCCTTGACCGCCAGAGTCAACAACTCCTGCCTGCTTTAATACCGGTAACAGTTCCGGCGTCTGCTCCAGAACCTCATCCGCATGGGCAATTACCTGAGATAAAAATTCTGCAAGATCTGTAACCCCCGCATCCGCCAATTCTCTTGCCTTCATGGCACCGCCCTTAGCAACGGTAAGAATAGTACCCTCTTTGGGCTTCATAACTGCCTTATATGCCGTCTCCACCGCCTTTTCAAACGCCGACGCCAACACAGGAATCGTAATCTCCTGACAATCCTTTACCCCTTTGGTAAAGCCTCGAAACAGCTGGGATAAAATAACACCGGAATTTCCCCTTGCGCCACGCAGGGAACCGGAAGAAATAGCCTTGCACAAGGATACCATGTCAATATCGCCCATATCATAAAGCGCCGAAACCTCTCTGGCCGCAGACATGATCGTTAATGTCATATTGGTACCCGTATCGCCGTCCGGCACCGGAAAAACATTCAATTCATTGATCCACTCTTTTTTGCTCTCAAGATTCTTGGCCCCTGCCAGGAACATTTTCGCCATCAACTTGGCGTCTATCGTATTTGAATCCACCTTATTTGATCCTCCCTCTAGTCAATCACTTTCACACCTTCTACGAAGATATTGATTTTTTCTATCTCAATCCCGGTAAACTCTTCCACCTTGTATTTGACACTGTCGATCAGATTATCGGCCACCGCTAAAATACTCACGCCGTAAGAAACGATAATATGAAAGTTAAGCGTCAGTTTGTTATTGTTTAAAAGCACCTGGATTCCCCGGGTCATGCTGTCTTTTTTCAGTAATTTAACCAGACCGTCCTTGACACTCATACTGGCCATACCGACCACACCGAAGCACTCCATCGCCACAGTACCCGCATACTGGGCTATCACTTCCTGATCAATAGAAATATTCCCCATGTGGGTGTCCATCGAAGAGACTTTCATAGATTACCTCCTTATTATTCTAAACATATATTGCTATTATAACCCGATATACCAAAAAATGAAACAAAAAATATACTATAATTTACCACCGGCATAAATTTTATACCCAAAATATGTAATTAATACTTGCAAAATGCTCTACTTTCTGCTATCATACAAATGTTGTTTGCGAGATTCGCTTCGCAGAAACAGAGATGACCGGGATGTTTCCTGGCAGAATAAAAGTCGGGACTGCCCGATTGTATTGTGAGGAGGTGCAAAGATGGCTAAATGTGATATTTGTGGTAAAGGCGCTCATTTCGGAAATAACGTAAGCCATTCTCATAGAAGATCTAACAGGATTTGGAAATCCAACATTCAGAATGTGAAATGTAAAGTGAATGGCGTCAGCAAAAAGCTGCATGTATGTACACGCTGCTTAAGATCTGGCAAAGTAGAGCGCGCTTAATCTTTGAAATTTGATCGTAAATGTATGAAAGACCAATCCCGACGGACTGGTCTTTTCTTAATTCTTAATTACTTATGCTTATCCCCGAGGCTGCAAAGCAGTCCTCGCAAAGTTATTTGCGAAGCAAATTACTTTTTTTATGCTTCTTTGAAGCCTTCATACTCTCTCTTCAGATTTTCATACTCTCTATTGATTCTCTGAATCATCTGCGTGTCTCCCGACAGGTTGTCCGGATGAAAAATTTTAGTCAGATCCTTATATCGTTTCTTCAACGCCAACGGATTTTTAACTCCATGGAAAAAAACCGATACCTCAGGTACGCCATCGTATACGCTGTGCTCTTCCAACAATTCCTTTTCCGCAGAAAGCCTTGCCCACTCTTTATCGAGACGTCTTCTGTCAATATCAAGCTGCTGGAATCCATTCTGTAAAATCTCCAGTTTCTTTGCAAAAAACTGACTGTCCTCTTTGAGCCGCTGCTGTTCACTGGAAATCTTGTGGTTTAATACTTTCATTTCTTCCTGAAACTGCACTTTTTCCTGTATAAACTTTTCCTCCATCTGCTCTAACTCTTTCGCAGCTGTAGCAAGGCGAATGTTCTCCCGGAAAAGCCAGGCCTTCAACGCCTGCAGCTCATCCTCGGAACCGTGCACCAGTATTTCTTCAAATTTTTCCATAGTACTCCTTATGGCATCTGTCAGCCATCAATCACAACAAAAAAAATTGTACCCGATCA
The DNA here is from genome assembly GCA_002492525.1 of Lachnospiraceae bacterium UBA7086. GTDB lineage: Bacteria > Bacillota > Clostridia > Lachnospirales > Lachnospiraceae > UBA3282. Next base: position 28,071 of record DKZA01000015.1, read on the forward strand.
GCATAAGCAAAACAATCAGCACAAGCCCTACGAAACGATTGGTCAAAAAAAGCATGACTAACATTCCACAAGCGACACAAAGCGACACAAAACCGATCATTTTCTTCATATGCTGTTATCCCTGTTTATTATCTTACTTATACTATATGACCCTGCGCCGGAAATGATTCTAAAGACAGGTTTCCCTTATTTATCCGAGTTTGCGAAGCAAATTTACGTTTTGAACCGAGTTTGCGAAGCAAATCTCGTAAAGTTAATTTGCGAAGCAAATTTACTTTTTTACTTGTCCTGCTGAGGAAATGCAATATCCACCGCCGCATCGTCCTCGATCATCTCTTCTTTCGGTGCCGTGAATTTTTCCACAATATCCGGAATCATATCAAGTACCTTGGTAACCGTATCCTGATTCTTGATATTCACCAGTTTGGTGGAACCGTTCTTGATCACCAATACAGCACTGGGCGTCATCTTCGCAGAAAAACCGCCGCCCCCGCCGTTTTTCTTATCACTGGCGCTGGCGCCTGCCCCCACGCCGAAACTGACGTCTACCAAAGGTAAAATGATCGTATCTCCAATCTGGGTGGCATCCCCTACCACTGTCTTGGTACCAAGTACAGCATTCATTCCTTTCATCAGAGAATCTATCACACCTGTAAAATTATTTTCTGCCATTATACTGCCTCCTTCTTTAATAACCTGTGAACTTTCTTAATATCTTTATTATAATAAATTCGTACTGCCGCCCGCAGGATGGTAAAACAGCGGATTTTTCCCTTGATAAACACACGTCCTTCTATGCGTTTTCTCTCAAAATCGCCAACCACATCCACCGTTCCGCCCAAAACGGGATATAACATGCCACAGACAGCAAGGATTTTCCCCGTAGTTGCCGGATCGTCCATCCCAACAATCAGATTTCCCTCAAATTTCTGCGGCCGCAAACACTTTAGGATTGCAGTAAGTTCCTCTTTGCAGAGTCCATAGGCGTTCTGAAAGGTATCGCTCTCCACAACCTCTTTATAATATTGTATATTATCCGATATAGATTTTATTTTATCACAGAAACGCTGGATTGTGTACTGTATATTTTCAAACAGACTCTTAATTTTGCAAATGATTTTCTTCAGGATAACGGGCAGACTGCGAAGTTTGTCCAAAAAAGATGGCGATTCATCCATATCCGCCCCGCTTTCTTCCTTCCCCTGAAATGGATTCTCTTGTACAGATGCTTCCCATAGGGGCTTTTCCTGATTCTCTGCTCTCTTTCCTTTCTCTGTTTTTGTTTCTGTTTTCTCTTCTTTCTCTGTTTTCTCTTCTTTTTCTGTTTCCTCTTTTTCTATCTTAGACGCCTTTTTCTTTCTGCATCTTTTTTCCTTTTTCCCGGATGTATGCTTATCCTCGTCTTCCCCCTCCGCGGACCGCCATACGGTAAAAAGCATCACTCTCACACGTGCCTTAAGTTCTGCCGGATACCGAATCAAAACATTTACAAAATGTAACAGCCAGGTAGCTTTCATCCATATCTCCACCGGCGGCTGATTCTCTCCCTCTTTTCTCGTAACAATAAGCCGATATCGTATCGGTACAAAAAGCAGGCATACTACCGTCAGTATGAGGATTCCCAGCACGCACAAGAGTACGATTCCTATGATTTTTAAAATAAGCAATATGATATGTAGCATAATATCCCCACTATTTTACAAATACCAAAATACCGGATCAGACAGTTCTCTTCATCTTTTCTCATATCTTTCCGGATCATCCGCCGCCAGATAAGCCGGCAGATCAGCCTGACCAGTGGTATCTATTGCTTCCTGCGTTATCTTCTCAATCAGGGCAAACGCTTCTTCCTTACTTCCCGCTATCCCCAGGATTGCAGGCGGATTCTCTTTATAATACCACTGTTGCAGCATCAGACTGTGATAGATTTCCAAATGCTTTTTATCTCCCGCATAGACAAGCACATAAATCTTTGGGAGTTTTTTGTTTTTTTTCAGTTTTCTGATGATTTTATCGGGTCTTTTAACAGTATCCCCAACATAGAGGTTTTTATAAACTTTCATATACTTCCCCTGTATTATCTATCTAAAATAAGCTTGCGTCTATTTTATCATACTTTTGGAAAATAAAACAGAACATCTTGTACTTTCCTTTCTGCCCTTTACTTTCAGGGTTTTCAATAAAACTATTTTCTGTTATCATATAATGAGGAGGGGATTTCTATGAAAAATGTGGCTCGTATGGCGTTGGAAAACGGTATGGTGATCGGGGAGGATATCTACAGTTACCAGAATGAACTGCTCTATCCGAAAGACACTGTGGTCAATGAAAAGGTGATTGCCAAGCTGGCGCGTCACTCTATTATGTGTGTGACCGTCAAGGAAGAGATTGATTATGCTACCACGCATTTTGAAAAAGTGCGGCTCAGCAGCGAATTCAAATATTTTGAGTTTACATACAATGACTGTATGCCTATATACTGTCAGATTATGACGGATTTTGTGGAGAAGAAAATCCCGGTGCGCATGAGCAGACTGATGGATTTGTATGTGAAGATTACTTCCTGTGCCAGAAACGGCGAACAGCTTCTGGATTTTCTATATAATATGCTGCCCAGGGAAGACGCCATGACCCATGCCCACTGTTTAAACTCCGCACTGATTGCCGGAGTATTCGGTACCTGGTGGCGTCTCTCCAAAGAGGATATCTTCCTGCTGATCCAGTGCGGCTTTTTCTACGACATCGGTAAACTGGAACTGCCCCAGGAACTGCTCTGGAAACCGGGTAAACTGACAGAATTGGAATTTACCAAATTAAAAACCCATACCATGCTGGGCTTCAATCTGTTAAAAGATCAGAATTTAAATGAACATGTGATCAAGGCTACTCTCATGCACCACGAACGTTGTGACGGTTCCGGATATCCTTCCAGACTCCAGAGTGATAAGATTGATATCTTTGCCAAATATATTGCCGTCATAGATGCCTATGAGGCCATGACTTCCGCCAGGACCTACAGACAGTCGCTAAATCCCTTCCAGGTAATCGAGAATTTTGAGCAGGAAGGTTATGTCAAATTTGACGAAGCCATTCTCAGACCCCTGCTCTACCACATCGCCTCCACACAGCTTGACTTTAATGTGCGGCTCAGTAACGATGTGGAGGCCAAGATCAAGGAGATTAACAAGGCAGCTCTGGCAAGACCGTTATTACAGCAAGAAAACGGGGAACTGATCGATCTCTCCAGAGAACCTGATCTTAAAATTGTAGCTATCTACTAACCCCTACTGAATCTGCGTCTTCCTGTATACATGGTATAGCACCGGAAGCATTGCTGCAAACAATATCGGATATAGGGTCATGATAATGGGCAGCGCTCCTGTCACTTTTCCTCCTGGATGATACAGATTAAAAAAAGCCGCCGCCTGTCCCATCTGTAACAATTGATCCGGCAAAAGTCCCAATACCTTTGATAAAGCAGAGATATCGTTTAAAAAAGAAGGAATAAACAACAACACAAAAGGAACTGTGACCGCCAATATGGCGGAACGTGTGCTTGCCGACAGAAACATCGCCAGTGTCAGCATAAACAGACTTCCAAGATACCCGCCAAAAATGATCAGAAGATACTCCTGCAGATAAGTAATATGATAGAAGCTTTTCCATCCGCCAAGTCCTGTCTGAATTGCGCATCCCGCTCCGCCTGTTCCCAATATGGCAAATACCACTGCAGAATACAGAAGCACCATCACCCAGTAAATTCCCGTAATCATCAGAATTCCCGCACCAATCTTTGAGAGAACGGCTTTGTTTCTTCCAAGCTTTGCAGAAAAGAAAATGGCATCTGCTTTCAACTGAATTTCATTGGCAAAAATACCGGAAACGGGAAATCCCAGAATCAGCACGGTCAGCATGATCAGGGTAGGTGCATATTCTGAAAAAGCTTTCCATCCATCCGCATATTCATAATAAAAGGGTGTCTTTAACTCCTGGTATTTTGTCAGCAAAAATTCCTTTTCTTCTTCCGAATAGATGTCTTTGGCTTCCTCACTGTAAAGCCAGTCATTTAAACCGGCAATCCGCCGCTCATAGAAGCTTCCGACCTCCTCGTCTGTTACACTGTCAACCCGGTAGTAATCATACTCCCTGAACGCAGTAAAGGCATGATTGATCATATCTCTGATATCTGAAAAGCCCTGTTTTCTGGCATACGCTTTATCATTTTCCCTGTAATCTGTGGACTGATACTCCTTGGAAGCATTGATTTCCCTGTTCTTTTGCAGTACCTCAATCAGCACATCTTCCGTAATCTCACCGGCCCATTTGTTTTTATCCTCCCGCAGACGCCGGGCCGCAGCGATTCCGCTCCTGGAAACTCCCTGCTCGTCCACATACTCCACACTTTTAACCGTCAGGAAACACACCAGAATCAACATCCCTGTCAACATCAAAAGCGCTATTTTCCCTCCTGTTTTTGAAAATACTTTTTTTACTTCATATCGTATCATTTTCATCACCTGCTTTTTCTCCAAAATAATATAAAAACACATCCTCCAGTGTAGCCTCCGCCCTTTTTGCCTGTTCACAGGGTTTTCCCTGGGAAATGATCCGTAAGATTGCACCATCCTGGTCCGTCTTCATATTGGAAATCTTATATTTCTTCGCAAACACAGATACCATCCTTTTTTCTACCATACATTCCCATACTGCCTCCGGCATGGAGTCTATGATCTTCTTTGCCGTTCCCTGATGAACAATCCTGCCCTCCTGCATCATCCAGATTTCATTGGCAATATATTCCACATCCGAGACAATATGCGTAGAAAGAAGCACCAGTCTCTCTTCGGCAAGTTCGCTGATCAGATTGCGGAAGCGGATTCTTTCATTGGGATCCAGTCCGGCGGTAGGTTCGTCCAGTATCAATATCTGCGGATCATTGAGCATGGCCTGGGCAATGCCCGCCCTGCGTTTCATACCGCCGGACAGTTTTTTCATTTTATGGGCCGCGGCTTTGGCAAGCCCCACTTTGACAAGCAATTCCTTCACCCGCTTCTTTGCCACCACCGGCCGGATTCCTTTCAGCGCCGCAATGTATAGCAGATAATCCTGCACACTGAATTCCGGATAAAATCCAAATTCCTGCGGAAGATATCCCAACAGACTCCGGTATTCACTGTCCATTTCCCAAATATCCCTGCCGTTACAGTATATCGTTCCTTCCGTAGGCCGAAGCAGTGTACACAGCATCCGCATCAAGGTTGTCTTGCCGGCTCCGTTTACTCCCAGCAGACCATACACGCCATTATTCATGGCGAGACTGATATGATCCACCGCTGTAAACTCTCCAAAATTTTTAGTCAGATGATCCAATTCTATTTTCATCCTGCGACACCTCCAAATAAGCGTTACAATTTTTTAGAACGTGATAGACTACAAATGATAGAAACAGTACCGCAGCCCCCATAAGGACAGACCAGAGCGTCACGGTAAGCCGCTCATATAATCCTTCATCCAAAACAATCCTAAGCCATCCCGCACTCCATACAATACATGCGATGACTGCAGGCGTTTCACTGAAGGAATATCTGCTGCACAATATTCCAAAGCAGATACAGGCCGTAACACAAAGGGGAAACAGAAATTGAATCATCAACTCCGACAGCCCCCAATCCAATGCGGCAGATACCGCACCGCAAAATACCGTGATCAGAAAGGTATCCGTAATCCCAAACAGTGTCATACGCGCTGCATAAATCTGTTTCAGGGAATAATAGGAAGACGCTTCGATTTCCATACACCCATACACTCTGTTTCTCCACAATTCTGGAATCATCAGAATCACAAATAATGCCGACGCCACCCCCATGCTCCTGGTCAGCAGGGCTTCATCCGGCACGGACTTTAAGATGATCCATAACACCGACAGGATAACTGCCTGAAAGAGCCACCATCTTTTGGGCATTATTTTAAACTGCATCCATAAGAAGTCCCGATAAGACAACACCATTTCCTCTTCCACCCTGAAAAAAGCATCCTTTGCCATACGTATGGTTTCCTGTATCTTCTCTTCCCGGTTCATGCTTCTTCTCCTTTCATGATCCATTCTTCCAACTGTTTTTTGGCTCTCTTCAAGCGATATTTCACAAGCGGAAGCCCTATCTGCAGGGTTTGTGCAATCTCTGTCAGTTTCAATCCCTTAAAATAATACAAAAATATCATTTCTTTTAGTTCCTCTGACAAATGTTCCATTGCCTGCTCTACCAGGATTTTATTGACAACATCCTCCATCTGCTGTTCTTCCCCCAGGATTTCTCCTGCCCCTTCTATTTGGTCTGCCTGCAAGAGCAGTTCTTTTCTTTTTTTCAGATAGTCCTTACAAAGGTTGCCGGCTATCGTATACAGAAAATTCAGATTCTTTCCTCTGTAATGATACGTGGGCAGACTCGTAAAAAAGCGTACAAAGGTCTCCTGTGTCAAGTCTTGTGCATATTCCTTGTCCACACAATGATACCGGCAGTAAAGCAGAACTTTTTCATAGTATTGATGGACAAACGTATCAAAGGCAGCATCGTCACCCTGCTTCATTTTCCTGATCAATCCAAACTCACTGTACACAGAATCCTCCCTTTCTCCCTAACCTGCCCTCTTTATCATATATAACGAAACAGCCCTGCAAAAAGATAGTAAATCTGTCCTCATTTCCAAATATCATTTAAAAAGGCACCCACTTCATCAGTGGATGCCACAAATACCATACATATAATACACTTATCCGAGGCCGCGAAGCGGATCTCGCAAGGTTAATTCCGAAGGAATTTACCTTTTTTCAAAATACGCATCAAATATCCGCCTGGCAATAGGCACCGCATAGTCACCGCCGGAACCGGCACCTTCTATAATAATGGTCACACAGAGTTCCGGATCCTCCACCGGTGCAAATCCTGTAAACCATGCATGGGAATCCGTCTTCACACTGTTATACTCCGCGGATCCTGTCTTGCCGGCCGCTGTGTAAGAAGCCCCGGAGAGTTTCGTGCCGGTACCGCTTTTTACCACTTCCTGCATCAGTTCATTCATAATGCCGGCTTCCTTCTCACTCATCATGCGCTTATAAGTTGTGGGCTCAAACTGTTTGATCACATTCCCTTCATGGGTCTCCACATGATCCACCAGATACGGTTTCATCAACATACCGTCATTGGCAATGGCGCAGGTAATCATATTCATCTGCAGCGGTGTAACTGCCGTCGTTCCCTGACCGATAGCCGCCTGCATCATGTCTGCATCTTCCGTATTTTCATCAATCACCAGTTTACTCTGGTTATAGGCAAACCCTACTTTTAATTCCTGATTGAACAATAAACTCTCCAGCGTATCCGCGAACCTATTGCGGTCAAGCTGCATACCGATATTGGCAAAAGAAGCATTGCAGGACTTGGCAAACGATTTGCTAAAGTCTTCATAGCCATGAACCGTGCCATGATAGCAATTGATGGTCTCTTCTCCAAGGCTGAATCTGCCATTACACTGATACGTATATTGACTATATGAGTCAGGATTCTCCCGAATATATTCCAACGCCGTTACAATCTTAAAAGTGGATCCCGGAGGATATAATCCTTGCGTTACGCGGTTTAAAAGCACTCCGCTCTCCTGATCCTCCAGAAGTTCATCCCAGATTGTTTCAATCTCATTGGGATCAAAGTCCGGCTTTGACACCATGGCCAGTATACGGCCTGTAGACGGTTCTGTCACGATCACTGCACCTTTATAAATCCCTAAAGAGTCATAAGCAACCTGCTGCAGATCCACATCCAGTGTGGTCACCACATTATCCCCCGGATATTTCAGGCCAGCCACATCATTGGCCACCTTCTCGGAAAGCTTAGCGTTGGAGTTGATCAGGTAATAGTTGGTGGACGCTTCAATCCCGTAACGGCCGTTGACAGAATACCCCACCACGTGAGAAAACATATTTCCATAAGGATATTCTCTGGTCTCCTTGCCGTCCTCATCTGTCTGCGTCCTTGCCAGCACCTGTCTGCCTGCCGCATAGATACTCCCTCTGGTATTCTGGGCTACCAGAATCTCCTGTCTGCTGTTATAACTGTTATTGATCAGTTCCTGCTGATGGGTAATCGCATAATGACAGGTATATCCCATCATACACAGAAATACCGCCACAAAAAGATAGGTGACAACGAGAATCTGCCTATTCCTCTTCTTCCTCATCTTCTCCTGCTTCATCCTCTTCAGCTTCTTCATCTGGTTCTGTCTTGTATTTAATTCTTCTTTGTTTTTTCTTCTTTCTGGCACGTCTGTCTCCTTCATCCTGCCTGATGATATACAGTCCTTCTATGATAAAAAACATGATCAGTGAAGTCAATATGGAACTGCCGCCGTAACTGATAAACGGCAGTGTCACACCGGTCATAGGAATGAATTTGGTCCCCCCGCCGATGGTCAAAAACACTTGAAAGATATAAGTAATTCCGATTCCAAAGGCGATCAGTCTGTAAAACTCATTCTGAAGCTTAATCGCAATATTCATAAACATAATAAAACAACTTAAACAGATTAAAATCAGGCACATGGAAAAGATGATTCCCAATTCCTCCGCCACGGCCGAAAACACAAAGTCCGCTTCCACCAAGGGTATTGCAGTCGGATTTCCCCGGAAAAGTCCCAATCCGAACCAACCGCCGCTACTGATGCCAAAAAGGGATTGGGTGATCTGAAACCCCGCGGCGTCGATACAGCTGAAAGGATCTTTCCAGGCCTGCACCCTCACCTGCACATGACTAAAAAGCTGATAGGCTGCCACTGCCGCAGCGCTGCCTCCCGCAACTCCTATAAACAGATAGACCCACTGACCCGTGGCGATAAACACCATCATCACATAAACAATAAAGAAGATCAACGCACTGCCCAGATCCTTGGAGGCTACCAGGATCAGCACATGAACCCCAGCCAGCACAGCCGTCACCGCTACCCTTATAAAGTCATGTGATTCACTCAGCGCACTGGCCAGAAAAAAGACAAAGATAATCTTCACAAATTCCGATGGCTGGAAAGTAACCCCTCCGATAGAATAAGAAATTTTTGACCCATAAGTAACAGACCCCAAAATCAGTACCACACCAAGAGCCGCAATGCCTACACCGGCATAAACCCATGTAAGACTCTTTAAGAACTTAAGCTTATGGATAAAATAAGGAATCATCATACTCATAATAAGAGAAACCGTCACGATAAAAAACTGCTTGATTGCCCGCTCATAAGAAAGACGTGACAAAATGACAAACCCAATACTCAGAAGCATGCACATATTGTTGATGATCAACCGGTTTCCCCTGGGATAAATCATACGAAACAGCATGATTGCGGCAAACAACAGTATCTGCTGTAAGATATAAAAAAGCAGATATTCCATTTTGCCTGTCTCAAAACAGATTACCAGAAAGCATGAAAAATGCACCAGAAACATTAAGAAATTCTGGCGGATATAGATACCCTTTCGCCGCTCTTCCTCCTGAAACCGAAATACCAGGAAACACTCAAGCGTATACAGCGCAATAAAAAATGTAATAATATATTTGGACAACTCTGTAATGTATAATTCCATAAACCTTATTCGACGCCCCTTTTCAAATGCCCTGTCGTATACCCCGCAAAAGGGAACTTACCGGCAAGGATCTGTTGACATTCAGCAAAAGATTCCATCGTAAAATCATAACGCCAAACATCCGCACCGACTCTCTTTGCTTCTTTGATGTTTGTATGCAGTGAGTACGGTACCGAATTATATATGATATTATAACAATGCTCACAATTGACTGCCGCCGGAAAGGCTGTCTGATAACGGTCTTTTAAATATATCCGGCGTCTTTCTTCTTTTTGCGGCGGACAGATTCCTGCCGTCTTTCGCAGACAGTTGGCCGTGATCATCATGGGAATCCTGCCGTATACCACAAGGGTTGTCCGCATACCAAGCTCCTTTGCCGACAGGACAAGACGAGAAGCCTCCCCGGCGTTCAGTTCATAAGGAATGGTGTATTCTTCTCCATAGTCTTTCCAGAATTTTAAAGTTTCCTTATGAAAACAGTACAAACTGGTATCAGGGATTACCGCGTAGTCCCGGTCAAAACTGGCCGCATAAGACAAGCCTTCCAGATTACGCACTAAAAAGCCCCTGATCAGATTCCCCGCATCATCCAGCCTCCTTGTAAGTCGCTGCAGATAATCTCTGTCCCGCCTGCGCAGGACAGGCGGTAATGCCAGATAACATTCCCCTTCCGTCTGTTCCCGAATCTGTTCCCAGTCATGAAGGAACAAATCGCTCTCTATCAAAATGCGCCGGCAGTCATGCCCGCATACTGCCCTAAGCTGATCAAAGGTGGTAACAAGGCAGTCTATGGCTGGTATCCCAGCTGCAAAGGTCGTAAATCTGTCTGCTGTCTTTTTATCTACTGTCTTACTTTCCGCCACCGGCTCTCTATTTCTGTCTCTATCTTTTACCGTTCTTCTGTCACATAAACCATTTTGCAGGATAATTTCTCTTTCATAAGCTTCCATGGCATCCCGCCGCAATTGATTCAAGGCCCGCACCGGCACAAAAACATTTCCCTCCAGATGTATCTCACACGCGGACACTTTCACACAGGTATTCCCTGTTTTTACCATCTGCTTTCTGATATCGTCAGCACACAAGGGCGCTTTCTTCGCCGACTCCGCCACGCCGCCTGTCATTTCAATCTGTACCCTGGCCTGTTCAACTCCTGCCATCTCCATCTGCGTCTGAGATTGTCCGTCCCCTGACACAACAACCCGCACCGGCGCTCCGGCTTTAACCTCTACCGTCAGACGTACTGGCTGTTTATCCGGCTCATGGAGATAATCCGTCCGAATCTGCGCAAGCACACTCTCGTCGTTTCCGACATATCCGGGCTTTGACAAGGTAATCATTTCTTTCCCGTTATGCCTCTCGTAATAGCCGGTCTGAATCTCACTACGAATATACAATCCCCGAAGCTTGTCCATATCTCCTGGTTCTACCCTGTATTCTCCCGCACCCGATCGATAATATAAATCAATATATTTACGGTATATGGCCGTAACTCCGGCCGCATATTCCGGTTTTTTCATACGTCCTTCTATCTTAAAGGAATCAATTCCTGCCTGAATCAATTGTGGAATATATTCCAGCGTACACATATCTTTTAAACTTAAAGGATATCCTTCTTTGCATACTCGTTCCTCATCTGCATAAATCTGATAAGGCAGTCTGCAAGGCTGGGCACAACGTCCTCTGTTACCGCTTCTGCCGCCTAACATACTGCTGAAAAGGCATTGACCAGAATAACAGTAACACATGGCCCCGTGAATAAAACATTCCACTTCCGTGCCCGTCTCCTCTTTGATCGTACGAACCTCCGAAAGGGATAATTCCCTGGCCGGCACAATCCGCACCGCCCCAAGCTCCTGTAAAAGGGCCGCACCGCCTGCTCCCGTTACCGTCATCTGTGTGCTGACATGAAGCAAAAGTTCCGGAAACCACTGTTGCAATAATCGAAAAACTCCCAGATCCTGTACAATCACACCATCCAGTCCCGCCTCATAAAACGGAAGCAGATAATCATATAGTACGGATACCTCCTGTTCCTTAAATAAGGTATTGACGGTTAGGTATATTTTTCTGCCCATAAAATGTGCCGTATGCAGGGCACGGCATATCTCTTGTGTCGTAAAATTATCCGCATAAGCCCTGGCACCAAACTTTTCCCCGCCCAGATATACCGCATCCGCGCCGGCATTGATTGCTCCCATAAAAGCTTCATAATTTCCGGCCGGTGCAAGCAGTTCCACCTTTTTGTCCATATCATAATCCCCAAGCCCGTTTTTAACAAAAGGGAGATGCCTGACGGCATCTCCCCGCTCTTATTTTTTGCGTTCCTTTAATTCTGTTTCCATACGGACTATTTTTTTGGCATTTTCATTCACTTCTGTCTGAAGACTCTTGACATTCTTTTCCGTATTTTCCAACTTAATCTGGGAAGCAATCAACTCATGCTTTAAATCATACATTTCTTTCTCTTTGTTCTGCAATTCCTCTTCTAAGAGGCTGATCTGCTTCTTCGCCTTAAAATAATCATCTGCTATATTAAGCTGTAACAGCACATTCTGCGTATCGAGAGACTGTCTCTTAAAACTATCAACCTTATTGTATTCCGCTACCTTATTATTAATGTAAGAAGCTACCTTCTGCAAGTATTCCTCGCTCTCATAACCGCTCAGCGTAAACACCTTACCGGCAATAATCACTTCCGTATCTGTTTTTGTTGACATAGGGTTCTCCCCTCCCATACTAAATATGCCGCCTGATAAAAATGCTTAACACTATATTTATTATATCTGTCTTAAGAAGGAATTTCAAGTCCAAAATGTCGATATGCCGCATCTGTGACCACACGCCCTCTGGGGGTTCTGTTTAAAAACCCGTTCTGAATCAGATAAGGCTCATACACATCCTCAATCGTACCTGCATCTTCTCCAATCGCCGCCGCCAACGTATCAAGCCCCACCGGTCCTCCCTTGAACTTCTCTATCAGGGTCACCAGAATATTCCTGTCCACATGATCTAACCCCATCTTATCCACGTCCATCAGATCCAAGGCCGTCTTTGCAATCTCTTCCGTAATCACACCTTCGTATTTCACCTGTGCGAAATCCCGCACACGTTTCAGAATACGATTGGCAAGACGCGGCGTCCCACGGCTTCTTCTGGCCAGTTCCACAGCGCCCCTTTCCTCGATCTCCACCCCCAGAATCCTGGCAGAATGAAGAATAATGATTTTCAATTCTTCCACCGTATAAAACTCCAGCCGGTGAATCATCCCGAACCGGTCCCGCAGCGGTGCCGTGAGAAGTCCTGCCCTGGTAGTTGCCCCCACCAGCGTAAACCGGGGCAGATCCAGACGGATGGAACGGGCCGTGGCTCCTTTCCCGATCATGATATCAATGGCATAATCCTCCATGGCCGGATACAGAACTTCCTCCACCTGTCTGTTGAGCCTGTGAATCTCGTCCACAAACAAAAGGTCACCCTCCTGTAAATTATTTAAAATTGCTGCCATCTCCCCTGGCTTTTCAATGGCCGGACCGCTGGTAACTTTCATATGTACACCCATTTCGTTGGCAATGATGCCTGCCAACGTGGTCTTGCCAAGACCGGGCGGTCCGTAGAACAGCACATGATCCAGGGCATCCCCTCGTTGTTTCGCCGCCTCTATGTATATTTTCAGATTATCCTTTACTTTGGTTTGACCAATATAGTCAACTAATGTCTGTGGACGGAGAGACCCTTCAATCTTCATATCCTCTTCCATCAGGTTCGTTTCAATCATTCTGCCTGCCATAATTTATGATCTCCATATTTCACAGAATCTTCTTAAACTAAAACATATACTTCAACGCCTGTTTCAGAATACTCTCCACTGTCGTATTCTCCTGCAGCTCCACCCGCTTGACCGCCGAAGTGGCATCTGAGGCAGAATATCCCAAAGCCACCAATGCTTCGATAGCCTCTCTCTTCATCTGATTGTCCGCAGTCTGGGCATCTGCTGACGCTTTTGCCTTATCCGCCGGCCCGCCAAGCCCTTTCAGGGTATCCTCCAGAGAAATCTTATCCCGCAGATCCAGAATCACCCGCTCTGCCGTTTTTGCACCGATACCGGGCGCTTTCGCAATGGACTTTGCATCCCCGGCCATCACTGCAAACCTGAGAGCATCAGCACTCATCACCGACAATATGGCTAAACCTCCCTTGGGGCCAATTCCGCTCACTGTGATCAGTTTTTTAAAGACTTCCAGATCATCCCTTGTCAGAAAACCATAGAGGGAAAAGGCATCCTCCCGCACCAGGGTATAGGTATAAATCTTCACTTCACTGCCAATTCCCGGCAAAAGATCCGCCGTAGTAGTGGATACTTTCACATTATACCCTATTCCGCCGGTTTCCACCACCACAGAATCTTCCGTAATCTCTTCCAATGTGCCTTTTATGTATGCGTACATCTTTCTCCTCATTTCCGCACTGTCTTCTCTTACCAGACATTGACAGTGTATCCTTGTTATTCTGTTTCTATATTCTGCCTTAAATAAGGCAATAGTTCCATCCCTGCAATTCCCAGTACTGCTCCCGTCACCACTCCTGCCACAATCAATATCGGCAGATAATACAGGACTGCAAAGGTCTCCACCACAAACATCGCCACCAACGTCTGTCCGATATTGTGAAACACACCGCCAAGTACACTCACCCCGATCATAGAGAAACACCTGCACCTTCGCGCAGACACCATGACGGTAAAACTGAACACCGCCCCCGCAAGTGCATAAAGAATAGAATACATACTGCCAAACAAAAAACCTGACAAAATGATCCGCAGCCCATTCACCAGCAAGGCTTCTCTTGCTCCCCTGGCCGGCAGTTTAGCGCTGTACAATAACAATATCACAATCAGATTCGGCAGCCCCAGCTTGATTCCCGGTATCCCGAACGTAAAAGGTATCAGAGATTCCACATAAGAAAGAATCAGAGCAACGGCCAGTAAAAAACCAAGTTCCACTGTTCTTTTCATTACTTCACCATCCCATCCATCCTACCATCCTGTTCTTCGCCGATAATCTCCACCACAAGTCTGTGGGGCAGACAAATGATGCTCTCTTTGCCGCCTGTAATGGGCCGGTGATGAACGCAGATCTGATCCCGGCAGTCTGCCGCCTCCATCTGTACCTCTTCCGAAGAGATATATACCAAGTTATAACTGACATCTTCCGGAATATCCGGGCGTTCTTCATATCGGACAGGTATCGCCCGGCTGTTCTCATGGCTCATTTCATAGGTGATCAGATAATAAACACCTCTCTCCGCGGATTCCGCATCCCGCTTTAAGTGATCACCAACAACTTCCGTCAAATCCATGGTCATAATGATTTCCCCATCATAGGAAATCTGCAATATCTTTCCCGCCTTTTGGCCGTTGAAAAGACATAGCGCCAGAATAAGCGCCGCCAGAAGACAAATGATGATCAGAGCCACATCCGCCTTAGTCATATGCAGTTTGGTTGCTTCTGCCTTCTTTTCCATACTGCTATCTTACCACACCCGAACATACGTTTCAAGTCCTGCAACACCCAAAACATATTCCCCAAAACTCTGTCACCATTTTTCCCTCTGTTCATAAGATAAACCATAAACAACATTTGGAGGGCACTAACATGAGCGATTTAACAGCAACTCACTGCGGATGCAACAATACCAG
>DKZA01000015.1:43734-43873 GCA_002492525.1 Lachnospiraceae bacterium UBA7086
TCCTGGATCTGGATTCTGATCCTCTTATCCTGCTGTGGTAACAATGGCGATGGATGTGGATGCGGTAACAGCTTCTTCGGTAACGGCCTCTTTGGCGGTAACGACAACAACTGCTGTTCCTGGATCTGGATTCTGATCC
>DKZA01000015.1:44164-46432 GCA_002492525.1 Lachnospiraceae bacterium UBA7086
TTCCTGGATCTGGATTCTGATCCTTTTATCTTGCTGCTGCAACAACTAACCCATCACGTTTCATCTTAACACTTCTTTAACACACATCTGGAAAATAGGCTCTAGCTCTATTTAGAGCCTATTTTTCTCTCATGTGTCATATACTGATAGAGAAAAACCGGGCATCAGAAAGGCATATCCTATGACAGATAAAAATGAAAATGCGTCCAATGTTATGACATTCGATGCCTTATATACCAACAATCAAATACAAAAACTCAAGGTTCTTCTTCCCTACATAGAACCTTCCATGCAAAAACACCTTGCTGTTTACATCAAATATATGGAACTGCAGTACACCATGGATTATGTGCGCAAGCATCCTTTTCAACTTTGTGGATGCGGCCTTTCTTCGACCGAAAAGCCCGATTTGTGCAAAATCTGTGAAGAACTGTGCCTTTACTCCACTCCGGAAGAAATCAAACAGTTGGAACAGCTTCAAAATATGTTAAAAACTCTGGAAACCGTGCAGGAAATGTCCCAGACTATGGCCGCCATGCAGGAGATCTTTCCTGATATGACCATGGATTTTGAACATCCTTTCTCGGAAAACAAATCTTGTGATGATACATCGTCCGAGAGCGAAAGTTCCCATGCCTCCCAGAGTTTTTCTATGATGGATATGCTGATGAACATGCTCAGTCCGGAACAGAAGGCAATGTATGAAATGTTCCGGAATAACCCTCCCACATAATATAAAGGAGAATCCTATGACAAATACCTGGATGAACGATCCCGCGATCGCACATATTGATAAAAACAAATTAGAATTCTTACAGGCTCTGGTATTTGAAAGCCAATCCATGAAAAAGGAACAAATGCTGCCGTTTCTGATGGCTGTTGCCAAAAGAGGGCAGGAAAACCATGTCACCTTTTCCAATGATGAAATTGATACGATCATCGAGACAATCAGAAAATATTCCACCCCGGAAGAACTGGAGCGGATTGATAAGATGCTCAAACTTAGGAAAAAATAAATATTTTAAGGCAGATACCATAATTCGATATCTGCCTTGATTTTACTTTAAAGTTCATGGAATACCGGCCTCATTTTGTCATAAGTGCAAAAGTTGCAAAAGCCCATGGATTTCAACATTCCTTTTGTTTCTTCCATGCAGGCTCCCAGGTGTTCCGGTTTATGACTGTCGCTTCCAAGCGTAATGATTCTTCCACCCATTTCTTGATAAAGCTTCAGGATTTCTCTGGACGGCGTCGTATCCGTAAGACCATAACGATAAGAAGAGGTATTTACTT
Organism: Lachnospiraceae bacterium UBA7086; assembly: GCA_002492525.1. Classification (GTDB taxonomy): domain Bacteria; phylum Bacillota; class Clostridia; order Lachnospirales; family Lachnospiraceae; genus UBA3282. Next base: position 45,458 of record DKZA01000015.1, read on the forward strand.
CTATTCCTTTGCCGTTTCGTATGACCTCTTTCAAAATTTCTTCCACATATGATTTTATATTGTTAAACGGATAAGCTCCCATCTCATCATAGCGCGCGATCAAATCCATATGCCCCAGTACACTGTAGTGCTGATATCCTTTTACCAACTGTAAAAGTTCCTCATAATAACGCTCATTATACTCTTTCTGCGTCCTGCCCCTCTGAAAATCCTGTGTCCAGAACTCCTTGTCCTCCACCTGATGGACAGACAGAATGATAAAATCAAAAGGATATCTGTTATACAAAGTTTCAAACTGTAGAATCGTATGGGTCTGCATACCAAACTCCAGGCCCATCTTAATGGCAATCTGGTTTTGATATTTTTTCTTCATCACCGCAATCCGTTCCGCGTAAACCGGATAGTCCACATTTGCCATTGGTTCTCCGTCCCGGTACAGGATTTCCCGCCCGCTGTCCCAATCCACTTTAATACCATAATCCACATGATCCGTAAAACATATCTCATCCATCCCCATCCGGATGGCATCCTTGATTACATCTTCCATGGGATATATGGAATCGTCGCTGAATTCTGTGTGTACATGATAATCTGCAAACATTTTCTCTCCTCACATTGTGATTATCCTGATCAACCTGTCGTTCCATTTTCCCAGTACTTTGCCAGCAGTTCATCCACCTCTTTTTCATCTAACTGCATCTCTGAGACAAGTTGTTCTTTAATCGCTTTTTGATTCAATCCTTGCTTATGGTAAGCACGAATCAGCATATGATACATATTATGCAGTTTTTCTTCTGCCTTTTCCGCCTTTTTTTCTGCCTTTTCCGCCTTTTTTTCTGCCTTTTCTGCCCGTTCCCTCTGCTCTGCTGTGTTGCGGCGCTCTAACTGAATATCCATCTTCTCCATATTTTCCCATAAATATCCCATATTGCCACCTCTTACCTTCTCTAACTGCAAATAGCGAACCAAAACGGT
>DKZA01000033.1:0-15168 GCA_002492525.1 Lachnospiraceae bacterium UBA7086
ATCTACTTTTGCAACAGCCCCTTCCGATTGGACTGCGATTAGTTGTTTTTCTGGTTGTTCTGAGAATTGCTGCCTGTGCTGTTCTTGGAACTGTTCTTTGTACTGTTCTGGCTGCAGTTGTTGTATTTGTCCTGCTGCTTCTCGTTCTGATTATTCTGACTGTTCTGGTTAAAATCGTTTTTAGACATCTTCCATACCTCCTGATTGTTTTGATGTTACAGAAATAGTATGAGAGAATCCGTGTCAACTTATTCAAGTGAAAAATAGGTCTTTAGTACTATATTTTTATTCAAAAGTACCAAAAGCTCGCTTGGTACTTTGGTACTATTTTGGATTGCAATTTCTTACAATTCATATATAATAGTAAATGTAAACAGAGATACCCCTTCATTCTCAGTTTACAGACCCTTATATTAATTATTTATACTCCCCTCAATAGACCATTTATCCAAATGGTCTATTGTCTTTTTATCACATAGGAATTTCCTTCACCTATCCGAGGCTGCGAAGCAGTCCTCGCAAAGTAAATTTGCTTCGCAAATTTACTTTTTTTATTGATTGCTTTGAAACAATTTAATAATCAACATGACTATCAGCACCGGAATCAGAATCGGTGCCAAAACCGATATCAGAGAAAATGCCACGCCGATGATCAACAGCACCACCACCGTAACGATCAGAAGGATCAGCCATCCGGGCACGCGAAACACCTTTCCCTCCATCCGGTCTTCATAAGGATCCGTATTCCCAGCCTCATGATACCCATAAGTATGGGAGTATGTGTTTCCTGTATCGCCGTCGGAAATCTCCTCATCGTAATTTAAATTTGTTCCTGCGCTTCTGCCGGCCCGTTTATTGGCCTCAATAATACTTTTGGCAAGAAGCCTGGGATCGCCAAGTGCCGTCAGAACTTCCGTTTCACTCCTGCCTTTCCGTATCTCCGTATCAATATATTCCTGATAATAACGCACATTCTCTGTCACCTGACGGCTGTTTAATCCGCCGGCGAGCGCCCTTTGCAGTTTTTCCATAAATTCTATCCGGTTCATATTATATACCTTTTCTTCTGATCTACATGATCTGATCCATGCCTTTTCCGTCCCTGAATTTCCTGATATACTCTTCCGGAGCCCGCTTCATCTTAGCCATCGTCATAAACGCCTGCAGCACCATATCTTCCTTATTACATCCGGCCGTATTCTTTCCCGTATCCTTGCGCAGATTATCCCTCTCTATCTGCCACACATAACAATCCGTCAGAGAATACCCCTCACATTTCGGGGATTCCGGCAGTTCGTGATGTTCCAGATAGTACACAAAGGCGTGATACAGCTGCGCATCCGCAAGCAGTTCACTCCACAACTCGTCGCTCCATGTCTCGGAATATCCCACATATTCACATAAGCGGACCAGGCCGTCATAAACCTTTAATTTACGCTGATCAAATAAAATGGCCGCAGACATTTTTCTCCTCTCTTGTGCGCACCGTTTACAAGACATCCCCCAAATGTCTTGTTGTACAGGCTCCTGCATTTTATCATTTTATCATACTTATCCATGTTTTGCTATGACCGCCTTCTTAATTTATTCTAAAAAGATAGAGCAAAGCTCGATTACGAGGACTGCTTCGCAGCCTCGGATACAGCCGTGAAGCTTCTATCACAGAAAGGAAGGACAGCGTCTTCTAATGTGACGCTGTCCTTCCTTTCTGTTTTCCCTTCACTTTTCAGTAAGATCTGCTACCGAATTACCCTCATATACATGACCTTCTACAAAAATCTGCTCAACTAATGTGGTTTTGGGATGTTCGATCAGATTGATCAACTTTTCTCCCGCCTTCTGTCCCAGCTTTGCAGTGTCCTGTGCAAGTGTAGTGAGTGTAGGCTCAATGTGCCTTGCAATCATAATTCCGTCATACCCGGCAACCGAAATATCATCCGGAATCCGCAAACCTCTTTCCTTAATGGCATTAATCCCGCCAAAAGCAGCAAAATCATCCGGATACAGGATACAGGTCGGCCGCTCTTTTAGATCCAGCAGCCTCATGGTTTCTTTATAAGTAGCTGCGGTATCCCGATAAGGAGCCATACCAATATACTCATCCGCTATCTCTAGTTTAAGCTGTGCCGCCGTCCTGTAAAAGGAAGACAGTCTGCTCTGGGTAACTGCCGAATCCGCCCCGTGTATATATGCCACCCTGCGGTGTCCCTTCTCATATATATAGGTTAAAAGATCCTTCATCCCCTGTACATTATTGGACATAATCGCACTGGTATTATTAAACATATGATCGATTGTGACCGTAGGAATATTTCCCCTGACAAGCTGCATAATTTCCGGAGAATAAAAATCCGCACAGACAATTGCGATTCCGTCAAATCCCCGTGATCTGCAATGTTCTAAATAAGACGGCCGCTCCGACCGGGCCTTGAAAGAATTGACAAAAGTAATATCATATCCTTTCTCTTCTACCGTGTTTTTAAAACTATCCAGTACAAACGAATAATAATCATGTGTCAGACCGCTGTAAGCTTCCTCAGCAAAAAGCACTCCGATATTATATGTCCGGTGTGTCTTTAGTGCCTTGGCCATGGAATTAGGAAGATATCCCATCTCGTCTGCAACCTTCTTTATATACTTTTTGGTTTCTGATCCAATATCATTGTGATCATTAAGTGCTTTACTGACTGTCGCCACCGATACACCACAGGCAGTCGAGATATCCTTCATTGATACCATTTCTTTAAGTCCCCTCAATAATCCGTAAATACAACAGTATTCACATCATAATTCACTTAACCGTTTTCGTACACTTAGTGTACAATATATTTTATACTTATGCAAGAAATATTTTATTTTTTATTAATATAATACATTTTTGTAACCTTATAGGAAAATATTCCTATGACAAATTTCCATAAATTCCTTAAAGCTTATTGCTTTTTTATATTTTGTTATGTATAATTTTAATAACTTTATTAGCATTATACTCTTCTACTTAATCGTTTTCGTATTATGATTTATGTAATGGTTCCACAAGTAAGGCTACAGTAAATACAATAAAAAAGGAGATTACCACTATGAAATTTGGTTATTTTGATGACGCCAACCGAGAATATGTCATCACCACACCGAAGACTCCTCTGCCCTGGATCAACTATCTGGGCTGTAACGAGTTCTTTTCACTGATTTCCAACACCTGCGGCGGTTATACATTTTATAAAGACGCCAAGCTTCTGCGGATGACCCGCTACCGCTACAATGACGTGCCAAACGATATTAACGGCAAATACTTTTATATCAAAGAAGGCGGCAGCGTCTGGAATCCCGGCTGGAAACCCACCCAGACAGAGCTTGACAGCTACGAGTGCCGGCATGGTATCGGTTACAGCCGCTTTACCGGCGCCAAGAACAATCTGGAGGCTTCAGTCCTCACCTTTGTTCCCATGGACGACAACTGTGAGATCAGTCAGGTAAAACTGACCAACTTAAGCAGCAATACAAAAACTGTCACCCTTTTCTCCTATGTGGAATGGTGCCTCTGGAATGCGGACGATGACTCCCGCAATTTCCAACGCAACTTAAATACCGGTGAAGTGGAAGTCATCGGCTCTACCATTTATCATAAGACAGAATACCGGGAGCGCAGAAACCACTATGCCATCTATTCGGTAAATACCCCCGTAGATGGTTTTGACACAAGCCGGGACGCTTTTCTTGGCGCATATCGCGGTGCAGCGAATCCGGAAGTAGTGGAGAAAGGCCAGGCATCCAATTCTATGGCCAGCGGATGGTCACCCATTGCCAGCCATCAGATCAATATAACCCTGAATCCCGGCGAGAGCAAAACTTTTGTCTTTGTACTGGGCTATATAGAGAATCCTGAAGATCAGAAATGGGAGGCTCCCGGCATCATTAACAAAAAACCTGCCGATGCAATGCTTGCCAAATACCAGACAGATGCTGATGTGGACAAAGCTTTTGCGGCGTTGCATGATTACTGGAATAATCTGCTTTCTAAATACACCGTGAAATCTTCCAATGACAAGGTAGACCGCATGGTCAATATCTGGAACCAGTATCAATGCATGGTAACCTTCAATATGTCACGCTCTGCTTCATACTACGAATCCGGTATTGGACGCGGTATGGGCTTTCGTGACTCCTGCCAGGATCTGCTTGGTTTCGTACATCTGATTCCTGACCGTGCAAGACAGCGTATTATCGACATTGCTTCTACACAGTTCCAGGACGGCAGTGCTTATCACCAGTATCAGCCTCTGACCAAAAAAGGAAATTCCGATATCGGAAGCGGCTTCAACGACGATCCTCTTTGGCTGATTGCCGGTACTTCCGCTTATGTGCGCGAAAGCGGTGACACCTCCATACTTACAGAAATGGTACCTTATGACAATGATGAATCCGCAGCAAAACCGCTGATGGATCACCTGAAACGTTCCTTCGACTATATCGTCAATCACAAAGGACCTCATGCCCTGCCGTTAATTGGCCGCGCCGACTGGAATGACTGCCTGAATCTGAACTGTTTTTCAGAACATCCCGGCGAATCTTTCCAGACTTTTGGACCTTCCGAAGGACCGGTGGCTGAATCCGTATTTATTGCGGGTATGTTCGTCAAATACGGCGAAGAGTATGCACAGCTTTGCGAACTCATGGGGAACCAGTCGGAAGCCGATTATGCCCGGGCTGAAGTACAGAAAATGTATGATGCCATCCTGAAAGATGGTTGGGACGGCGACTGGTTTGTCCGTGCCTATGATGCTTATGGTAATAAGATCGGCTCTAAAGAATGTGAAGAAGGACAGATATACATTGAGTCTAACGGCTTTTGCCCGTTGGCCGGTGTTGGTGTAAAAGAGGGTCTTGCCCAGAAAGCCCTTGACTCCGTGAAAGAAAAACTGGATACCAAATACGGCGTGATGATCCTACAACCTGCCTACACAAAGTATCATCTGGAACTGGGTGAAATTTCTTCCTATCCGCCGGGATACAAGGAAAATGCAGGCATCTTCTGCCACAACAATCCTTGGGTCTCTATTGCCGAGACCGTTATCGGACGCGGCGACAGAGCCTTTGAGATTTATCAAAAGACCTGCCCTGCTTATGTGGAAGAGTTCAGTGAGATTCACCGTACAGAACCCTATGTCTATTCTCAGATGGTGGCCGGCGCAGACGCGAAATTCCACGGCGAGGCAAAGAACAGCTGGCTGACAGGTACCGCTGCCTGGACTTTTGTGAATGTGTCACAGCACATTCTGGGGCTTTACCCCACTCATCAGGGCCTTCGCATCGACCCTTGTGTGCCAAAAGATTTCGGAGATTTTGAACTGACAAGAAAATTCCGGGAAGGAACTTACAACATTAAAGTCGTAAATCCTGAAAACGTGGAAAAAGGCGTAAAATCCCTTACCGTAGACGGCAAGCCGGTTGAAGGATGTGTTATCCCTTACGAGAAAGGCAAAACCGATTATGATGTGGTAGTGACCATGGGTTAAATGGAAGCCTTGTGAGATCTGCTTCGCAGTCTCGAATAAGTGAGGAAACTTCTTATATAATGATAAAAAATCCGCATACATAAGGTGTGCGGATTTTTTATCATATCATTTTTGATCTATTAATTTCCTTTTCATTTTATGACATACATGTCATTTAATTGCATTGCCATACAGGATATTGTAGGCAAAATTTTCTCCACCACTAGTTTCCCAAAAGGGCTTGTTTTTGAGCGGAAGTTGTGACAAAATATGACTTAGCCAACTCTGACCCTCGGGTATAGTTTGGCAATAGAATAAGAAACAATGGAGTGCCTTAACGGCATTAGGATACTAGTAATGAGTCAATATATGTCTATCGGTAAAGTCTCAAAACTAAAGAATGTAAGTATTAAATCCCTGCGCTACTATGATCAGATTGGTATATTAAAACCGGCCTTTATCAACACAGAAACCAACTATCGCTATTACACGATGGATCAGCTCTATCTCTTAGATGCAATTACCGTCTGTATTAAGCTTGGAATCCCCCTAAAGGATCTGAATAATTATGTGGAAAACAATTCCATAAATTTACAGAAACTTCTCTATGACGGCAAGATTCTGGCTGAGCAGAAGATTCTGGAGATTCACAATTGTCTGGGTACCCTACAGGAAACCTTGCAGAATATGGCCAGCCCCGTGACCGGCCTGGCTAAGATTCCGGAGAGTAAGAGCGGTATCCTTCTGCCCGACGGTTTCTACCACAATGAAATTGTAAAGCGTCAGATGCTGACGGTACCATTAGAAGACATGGATATTCCCAAATACTATGGTCAGTATATCCTGAAACTTTTTGTCACGGCACAACAACTGGGTACCGCTGTCGCTTATCCTTCCGGCGTACTTCACGAATACCGCAAAGGCGTATACAGCCGCCATATGTTCCTCACGATCACCGGCGATGCACCCACACTGCCGAAGGAATCCGAACGCACTGTGCGTACAATTGAGGAAGGAGATTTCGCCTGCCGGCGAATCTCTACCCATGTGTCAGACTTTAATGCAATCAAGGATGAAATGAAAGAAGTCTTAAAGAGTGATGATTTCTGTATCATAGAGACAGATACTCTCTCGGAAGAGAACAAAAAAGACGGCTATCCTTTTGAATTAGAATATAAAATATCGTAAGCAAAAGTAAATTTGCATCAGTTTCGTTTCAGCTTGTATAAGATTTCCTCGAAAGGCACGCCGTCTGTAGGAGGCGTCTCCAGTTCTATAGCAGCTGTGATGCATTTCTTTACAAAGCCGGATGCCTTTCTCACAGAACGATCAAAAGGCACACCGTTTACGGCATCCGCCGCAATGATGGAAGCAAACACATCTCCCGTGCCGCAGCGCTCTGCCCCTGCCTTATGAATACGGATAAAACCGGACTGGTCTTCTTTTCCAGTCTCTTTTACATACACATAATTGGCGATAAACTCCCCCTGGGGAATCCCCGTAATGACCACCCTGGAAGGCCCCATGGCTGCAAGCTGCTCCGCCATGGCACAGAGCTCTTTCTTCTTCCAGCCAGTCTCTTTATAAGGCCTGTCCGTGAGATAACATGCCTCTGTCAGGTTCGGCGTGATAATATCCGCCAATGCCACTAACTTTCCCAATTCCCTGCACAACTCTACTGTATAGGCAGAGTATAGCCTTCCATGATCCCCCATCACAGGATCCACCACCACCAGTGTATCTTCCTTGGAAAAATCACAAATAAATCGCTTCACAATATCTATCTGCCGTACTGAACCAAGATAACCTGTGGCGATTCCATCAAATGTGAGTCCTATCTTAGCCCAATTCTCTATATATGACTCCATCCGATCCGTATAATCATCCATAAAAAAACTGGGGAACGCTGTATTATTGGAAAAAATAGAAGTAGGCAGAGGACAGCCCTGCACGCCCAGATAAGATAGGATTGGAAGTATCACCGTCATAGCACATCTTCCATACCCGGCAATATCATTGATTACTGCAATTTTTTTCTGCATCATTATTCTCCCTCAAAACAAATCAGAGATGACACAACCGTCATATAGTCATGTCATCTCCTATATTTTACCCTTATTTCTATTGTTTTACAATCTTTTATTCTTTCATCATGTCTTCTGTCACCGCCGCAGCCACCTTACCTTTTATCTCATCGGAAGCCTGGTCTAAACCGCTGATATTCACATTGCGGGTGACTTTTGCATCAAAAGTGCCGGCTTTCATAATATCCGCCAGATCTATTCCAACGGTCTCCTTCATGGATTCAAACAGCTTCGCCATTACCGCAGGCACATTGCCAGCCATATCTCCCACACCTTCGGAACCGCCAATGATCGTAATCTTATCAATCTGGCTGAGGGGCTCGGATATCCTGGCTGCAATCTCAGGCAGCACGTCTATAAGCATTTCCGCCATCGCGGCGTTGTTGTATTTCTGATAAGCCTCCGCTTTCTTTTCCATAGCCTCCGCTTCTGCCAGACCCTTAGCCCTGATAGCTTCCGCCTCCGCCACACCTTTGGCACGGCTGGCTTCCGCCTCTGCCTCACCGACCATACGGATACCTACGGCCTCCTGCTCCTTGGCAAATTTCTGGGCCTCCGCAGTTGCCTTTAATGCGTCCGCTTCCTTCTCCCGCTCAAATTTCTCTGCTTCCGCCTTCTTCTGGCGTTCATATAATTCCGCCTCAGACTGCTGCTGACGGGCGAACCTATCTGCTTCCGCTTTCTTCTTGACTTCCGCGTCCAGTGCTTTCTCCCGCACTTCCGCCTCTCGCTGTTTTAAGACAACTTCCTTCTCCTGCTTGGCGATACTAGCCTCAGCCGTTGCAATCTCAATGGTTTTTCTCTGCTCCTGTTCCTGGATGCTGTAGGCGGCATCCGCCTCAGCACGCTTGGTATCTTCCACCTTTTTCAATTCCGCCTGTTGCAGGGCAAGCTCATTGTTCTTCTTGGCAATCTCCCTCGCCGCATTGACCCGGGCATCGTTGGCCTGTTTATCGGCCTCCGCCTTGGCTACCGCGATTTCCTTATCGGCCTCTGCCTTGGCGATCGCCGCCTTCTTCTTGATCTGGGAAATATTATCGATACCCAGATCGTCAATGACACCGTTGCCATCCGCAAAGTTCTGCACATTAAAACTGACGATATCAAGACCCATCGCCGCCAGATCCGGCTCCGCATTTTCCTTCACCAGTTCCGCAAACTTCTGTCTGTCGCTGACCATCTCTTCCAGACGCATACGTCCTACGATCTCACGCATATTGCCTTCCAGCACTTCTCTGGCTATCCCCGCTATATATTGTGTATTCTGATTTAAGAAGTTCTGTGCTGCCCTGGCAAGTTTCTCCGGCTCCGCGCTGATCTTTACATTGACTGCCGCATCCACCTGGATATTGATATAATCCGCAGTCGGCACCGCATTAGAAGTCTTTACGTCAATGGCGATCAGTTTCAGACTCAGCTTATCCAGGCGCTCGAAGAAGGGAATTTTTACGCTGGCCTTCCCGATAATCACCTTCTTGCGCAAACCGGAAATAATAAATGCCGTGTCCGGCGGTGCCTTCTTGTACCCCGTGGCCACAACCACAATCAATAACACAATCAGCACCACCGCCACCAGCTTCCAGATCAATCCTGCTAATATTCCCATAATGTTCCCCCTTTTCTTTTGTATGATTCATAAATAGCTTTTATACCTTTTGCGCTCTCCATCTGCCAAGAGCCCCCGCAAGATAGGCATATATCTTATCGAGCCCCACCGCCAGCAGATAGATATAGCCCACCGAACTGATAAACAAAAGCAGCGTATTGGAACCGCTCATGACCGTGCCGGAGAAATTCGGCAGGTACCGATACAGGAACACATGATGCAGCAGATAATAAGCAAAGGAATGTCTGCCGATCGTTGCGATCAGCTTCTGTACCCGCTCCGACTTAATCCAGGTGGATACCTCCATAATAATCATATAGAGCGAAACCGCCAGCATAAAGACCACATGATAAGCGTTGAAATAATACCCTGACTGTTCCACCAGATAAACCATAATATACAGGCCTACCCCTACTACAGCCAAAATCCGCCTGCCGATGACTACGGCCTTCTGGCGGGGACTCTTCCTGATCATCTCAAACAACATTCCCATCACGAAATACATACTGCACACAATAATGTTCTTTTCGATCATCATATCAAAAGGATTGTTGTACAAAAGCCAGATACTGGCCCCCAAAAATACCACTGGCAGAATATATTTACACTTGCACATGATCAGCCTGTATAGAGGGAAAAGAATATAAAGTATAATAATGGCTCCTAAGAACCATTCGCCGATCATATAGAAATTATCCACATATTCATACAGATAACCGTCCATCCCGATCACTGTCAGAAGAAAATTCACCTTCGGCGCATTGGGCATGGATTTTGAGCGGTAAAAAAAGTCAAGAAATGCAAAAAGATAGGCAAGCCAGAACAGGGGGAAAATCCCCAGAAATCTTTTCTTATAATATTCCTTTAAAGATAATTGTTCTTCATAACGATAGATTAATGCCGCACCGGACACCATAAAGAAACAGGAGACCGCGATTGGCGCCCACACGATGTGGATGATCCCCTGAAAAATATCAATATAAGCCGCTTCAATACCAAGCGTCCTGACTGCCACCGAAAAGTGATAAGATGTAATCATCAGAAATCCGACAATCCGGATCAGATCCAGATAAAGCACACGTTGTTTTTTCATTGTGGTATACCGCTCCTCATAAACTCATGAATGAATATAGTATACCACAATTTTGATATACTGTCACTGCTATGCAGGCATAAATCAGCCTTAAATTTGTCTCAAAAATATGACACTTGTGTCACCCTATAAACTTTTTATCTCTCTTCTCCTCAATCTGTTTCTGCTCCTCAGCGCTGATCACGCCCACCGCCTCGTCCACGGACTGATCATTTCCCTCTTTATCCGCTTCTTCCTTGTTATTCTTGATCAGTTCCTCATCTATCCTGTCAATCTGGGACTTGGCCTCTCTGGCTTGTTTCACTTCTGTAATCTTGCGCATGATCGCATTGATATCCTCCGGAGAAAACAGATCCAGACATTTCATCAGGCTCGTCATATCATTCAGATCGATTTTCACTGTACCAACAGACGTACTTACATGAATCCAATCGGGATTGGCGCTGCCGCCGATGGTAATGGTATTGCCATACATACAGTCCTTGGTTATCGACACATGCGCTCCATTATGCCAGAAATCCTCCGTCACCGGGTTCCCCGGTGTAGGATCATCCATCCGATATAAGACAATCCCGATGGAATCGGTGGCTCCATAAGATTCTCCCGATGCCAGATACTCATCCGCCCTCTTTAACTGTGCTGCAAAAGAATTGTCATTGCCGTCTCCCTCCAGGCCGGCCTTGCGCCGGAAAGCCACTTTATCCGCATACTGCTTCAACTGCTCCGGCGTATGATTAGTAGTATCTATATATCCACATCCTTTAAAAGGACTGCTTCCGATCATTTTTCTTCCTCCTTTTTAAGCTCTCCTATCGTCTCAAGCGCAAACCGTTCAATCGCATGTTCTGTTCCTTCCGGCACCCGCTTCGTATCTACCTGATAAGCTTCCAGTCTGCCGTCCTCATACTTAGCCTCCACATAGACCTGCGCCTCCTGCGCCTGAATCTTCCCCTTAAGCGTATAACCCTCCGTGACTGCGATCCGGACATTATCGCTCTCCTCATAACTCATATGTTTTACCTCCACAGTCTGTAAAGCATCCGTCAAAGCCGTAGAGTTCACTCGTATGCCCGGCCCTGCGCCGATCCTTCCCATGCCGGACTTCTCCTTCACTTTCTCTGCCTGTGCCTCTGTGCCCGCAATATCTTCCCTTCCCTGACCGCGGTATTTCATGTTCTGTCTCAGTCTTTCCTGAAATCCTTCCGTCTGATCCGGCTTTCTGGCGTTTGAATACTCCGGCACAGCACCGCCTCTTGTTACCTCCTGTATGCCCATGTTCTACGGCCTCCCTTCCGTCAGAATTTTCTCGACTTCCTCCCTGCCCCTGCGCAGCCTCGTCTTGATCGTCGCCTCTTTTTCATTTAAGACACTGGCAATCTCATGGATTGTATAGTCCTCATAATAAAAAAGATAGATCGGATTCCGGTAATGTACCGGCAGCTGCAGCACCGCCTCAAGCGTCCTGTCGTCCTTGACCTGGTAAGGCAGATAAATATTCTGCTTTGCTGATACAAAGGATTCGTTCCATGCCACTGTCCTCTGATACCAGCCGCTCTTTAAAATGTCCAGACAAATATGAATGGTGGTTCGTATGAGCCACGCCTTCTCATGCTCCTTATTCTGAATCGGCTTCTCGTCCTTCATATAGCGCAGAAAGGCTTCCTGCACCGCATCCTCGGCATCCGCCCGGTTCTTCATATTAGAAAAAGCAATTCGATACAGCATGGACTGGTACTCTTCCACCAGATAGTTCCATCTCTGCTCCATCCCCTCGTAATTCCCTCTGTTATTCTATAGATATCTACATCTTAACATACTTCTTTTGGCCGTCCTATATACAATACGAATGAAGAAGGTAAAAAGTTTCATGAAATAAAAAAATCCGTGAATAACATACCACCTTTCACGGATTTTTAATGTTTAACGATTTAATCTGGCTGATACCCGTGCTCCAATGCCCAGGCTAAGAGCTTGTCCTTCTCAGACGAAAGCCTCTCAATCTCCACGTCCCGTTTCTCAATCTCCGCATCCCGCCATTCCATCTCATGCTTAAGCCCAAGCTGGGTGCGGTAATAATCTTCCCTGGCCTCACACTGAAGCCGTATCATCTCTTCCTGGCTGAGACGGTAGACAGTAGAAGCAGCATCAGAGATATAGTTGTTATTTTTTGCGAGCATCTTAATCTCCTCCCATGTGGTGGACTTAAAGAGGGAAGCCCAGTAATCAATCTGATAGTATTTATCTTCCTCGGTGGCAAGATCTATACGACTTAAGTTTAACACACACAGGCGCAGCTTGTCACTATATAAATGGTAATTTTTAACATTTCTAAATTCATAAGTTGCATAAAATTCCGGATATTCCGGAAACAGGGTATAGTCCAGCAGACCAATCTGAGCCACGGGTTTTACGTTCGTATAATCTTCACCGGCCCTTAAGCTGTCAAAGGTCCTGCACAGATAGCATAAGGAGCGCTCCGGCCAGTTGTACTGGTAGTGAACAGATAAGTCCTTTCAGGGTAGTGTTGCTGCGCTGTAAGAGAGCGCGGAAGAGATAGTCATTGGACATGCGGATGGGGACCGGTCCCGTGGCCGAGAGCCAGGCATCATCGGATGACATGGTCTGGAGATAGTTTTCAGATGTGTTGTTCATAGACGTGTCCTTTCTTTAGCAGACAGAAATAGAGCAGATAGAAGTTGACAGTTCAATGCAAAGTGTAAAAATATAAGGGAAATAAATGTGATATAAAAAAGATACTAACAGACCCCTTATGATAAAAAGATGTTTCAGATATGAACTAAATATATCATAGAAATTTTGGGGCGTCAATCTTCTTTTCGTACGATTTGGAATTGCCATGTCAAAAATAAAGGAGAAGCTTTCCGATTTTGAAATTTTTTTCGCAGAAAAACCCCCTGCGTTACACAGAGGGTTTCCTGTCATACCCATATAAACGACTACTTCGTACCCATAACCTCTTCCGCCATATCAAACATCTCATCGGCGCTTAAGTTTAAGTCAAAGCCCAGAAGCTGGTATGAGATACCATCCTTCTGCCATGCCACGGTTGCACTTTTCTGAATCTCCACTTCACTGCTGCCATAAGAAATAAAATAATTGTCCTTTTCCTGATTCGCCTTATCCTCCGCAGTCAGCTCGTAATCCGCCGGGACAAACTTATAGGTAGCGCTGTTATAATACAGGATAGTATCCCCACAGACTCTGGATTCGTCTGCACCCATGCCAGCAACAGATTCCCATGATTTATCAATATACAGGCTTACCGTGGGTTCTCCGTCCCTCTGATAAGTAATATTCATAAATTTGAAACTGCCGACCTGATTACCATTCTCATCTCTGGCCTCCTGATCACCTACGACCATTTTTTCAAACTGATAACCGTTTGCAAACCGTTCTACCGAATCCACCTCATAGCCGAGTTTCTTTTCCTGCTTATCCATTTCACTGTAGCTTCTGCTTGCGTTCATTGCATTAGAATGTGAACTCACAGACACTACCTTCCCCGCTGCAAACGCGCCGCCCGATATAAGCAGACACCCAGCAGCTACACCGATGACCAACTTTTTGACTGATAAATGTTTCATATTTCCTGCCTCCTGACTTGTTAGAATCTTTTCATCAATCCTGTCTTTTAAGTCCTGGGACACGGTGAGACCATCACATTCCAAGGTCAACACATCTTTGATTTTATCTTCCCAACTCTCTCTTTGTCTCATATGCAACCTCTCTTCTTCACAAGATCCCGGAAACCGTCATACCAAAATCATCCTCCAACACCTTTTTCAGATGTTTTCTGGCCGTATGAAGCCTAGACTTTACGGTCCCCTCCAGACAGCCCAGCATCTGCGCGATCTCATTGATCTGGTACTCCTGATAATAATAAAGTACCACCACAGTACGCTGCTTGACCGGCAGCCCTCTGACTGCCCGGGCTATTGTCTGCGCCTCCTCCTGCATGATCACCTGTTCCAGAGAGGATGGGCTTTGACCTGAATCGACTTTCTGTACCACCTCATCATCCGGCAGTTCCCTGCTTTTCTTCCCGCCGCACTTATAAGCTGTCCGCACAAGAATCTGCATCATCCACGCTTTAAATCCACTGTCGTTTTTCAGCTCCTTACAATGCAGATACACTTTCACAAATGTATCCTGTACCACGTCTTCACTGTAAGAGCGGTCGCCTGTGATCAGATATGCTGTATGGAGTGCCATATTCTTATATTTTTCGTAAAGCATATCGAAGGATATCCTGTCTCCTTCCTTCATCTGCCTTACTAACGTTTCCTCAGTCAATAACCCTTCCTCCATATTTGTAATACGAAATGGTGTCTGTCTTTTCACACCCACCATATCAGGTGCACCTATCTATAAGAGTCCGCCAGTCTCAAAAAGGTTCAAAACTTTCATCTACAAAAAATATCTGCCCTTAGCTGATGTTCAGCCAAAGACAGATATATTGTCTATCTCTTTCTATTTCCTTATATCGCCACCAGACTAATGACAAAACAGACCATAAAAAAGATGCTTATAAACAGACCCAAAATAGAGGTGATCAATCCGCCGATTGCCATGCCTTTGCCGTCATATTTCTTGCTGAGTGTAACAATTGCGCAAATCAGACCGGCAATATTTAATCCTAAATCCACTACCGGGAACCAGAAAAAAGCAATTCCCATGATACCACAGACCAAAGCTGCAACCGATACGCCATTATGATTGGTCGGGAGATCATCATACACTACCGCTACCGGCCGCACCGGCTGACCATAAGGCGCTTGCTGTTGATAAGGCGGCTGACTGTACTGCTGACCGCCATAGGGCGGCTGGTTATACTGCTGATTGCCGTAGGGCGGCTGGTTATACTGTTGG
>DKZA01000033.1:15449-58369 GCA_002492525.1 Lachnospiraceae bacterium UBA7086
CTGTTGGTCACCATAGGGCGGCTGATTATACTGTTGGTCACCATAGGGCGGCTGATTATACTGCTGGTCGCCATAGGGCTGCTGACCATAATTTTGATTCTCTTCCACGTTACTCTCCTCTCTTCTACCTATCAGTTCAGATACTGTAATACGCTATACGCAGACCTGCGTTACAATATTCCTTACCTGATCATCTTAGCCGTTATAACAGGAAAAGCACCTGACAAGCAACCCAGATTCCTACCAAGATCAGAAAACCCACAAACAAAGCGATTGCACCGCCATTTTTCCCCTTCAGGCACATCTTAATACTGAACATATCAACAAAAACAGAAAGCAAGAGGCCGATCCATCCTGCCCCAAGGAAACCAACGATACCGCACACTGTTACCATTACGTTGACCCACCCGGGCAGATTTCTTACCGGTTCATAAGGCGTACCGTCATCCAGATATACACCGTTGACTGCAAGCCTTACACTGTTACCAACCACCACCAGATTACACTCTGCTCCAGGCATACTGATCCGATTATCCGCTAACATCACAAACCAGTTCTTGGATTTGCACTTATAGATATCGTTATCAATCGTATACTTGGCACCGCCAAAACCGCCGGCCTTATACGTAATATGATGTACGTTACCCATGTTGTCTGTTACATCCCATTCTTTCTTCATGCTTCTCCTCCTCACAGCATAGCTATCCATTGATTCCGGTGCCTGTTTATAACCTTTTTTGACACCCACTGTATTTATCATACTGTAAAGTATCCCTCTTTGCAAGAAAAATGTTCTGGAATTCCGCTAAATCCGGCCCAATTTCGCTAAAGTGCTATTTTTTCTATCCTAAGACGATATCTATATCTCCTGGTCCTGTCCGTATGCTCTGCCGGAAGTAAATTCTGATATCTTATAATGCTGAATACAACCCCCATCAATACGGCCCATACACCAATATCTGTCCCACAATAGGAGAGAAAGGGGATGTTTGCATAGCAGGGCAGTACACCCAGATTACCCATCATGGCACCCGCAAATTCCGCTCCAAAGACAAGACAGCAGCCCATACCCGTCACCCGCCCCAACTGATTCTTCTGCCGCAGACATCTATACAAGAAGTATCCGATACTCCCCAGAAAAATCAGACACACGACAATACCGGGCACAATACCATAGCGCAGGAACAAGTACAATATATTGCCATTCCCCTGACTAAATGAGGTATCGTAACTTACTCCTATAGAACTCTGGGCAAACTGCACCGCCGCCTCAGGGTTGCCCCACAGTCTGCATCTGCCCAGCCAGCCCCGCACTGTCACCACATAATAGCCCGCACCGCCGGCATAGTCATAAGGATGCAGAATAGCCCGGATACGTTCCGCCCGAAATCCGTCACCCAGAAGCATCCGCAAGGCCGCCATGCAAAAGGCCAGCAAGGCACCGCCCCACAGGCATAACAGCTTTCCCCGCCTGCGTTCTCCATACCATCCGCACACGACGGCGGTACTGAGCATCATCAGCAGCACAAAGGTAAACCGCAGGCCAAAAGAACTTGTCGCCGCCAGAAATCCTTTCTGCATCCCCATAATCCCCTGCATCAGGACTATCAAAAGTATTCCTCCCGCAAACCCCCGTCTGCCCCTGCCGCGATAACGGTACAGTAAACTTGCGTAGAGCGGTACCAACAGATAAGGCCAGTTATAGGGAAATGCCAGCCGGAGCCAGTAATCTCTCCAGATTACCACACCTTCCATCCACAAAACAAAAAGCACAAGACAGATAAACCATGTGGCATGCCGCAAAATAACGGTATAATCCGTCACACAGGCTAAGACCCCCAATCCCACCGCCACCGATAATACAAACAAAAGAATCCTGGATACCCCTGAAAACAAGCCCAGGGCGACTGCATTACCCTCTTCCAGAAGCTGTGCTCCCAGGATTTCCCTGTTATAAGCAATCTGCAGACTTAACCCCAGCACACACAAAAATACCAGCATAACCATCATCTTCCAGTCCGTCTGCGGCCTGTGGATTAGGTCCATGGAAATACCCACTTCTACCGGATCGCCCATCTGCCGCACCGCTTCTTCTAAAGCTTCTGTTTCCGACATTCCCTGAGCCCTGCAATATGCCGCCTGGTCCTCTATATGCGCCTCCAATTCCCGCGCTACCATATCCCGCGCCCGTCTGGCGCGGATCTGTGAGACGGCCGCATCTATGTACTCATGCATATCCATAAGCCAGCCCTCCAATCACGCCCTCCACGCCAGTGGTATATTCCTTCCATTCCTCTTTCTTTTTCTGCAGGAAACGCTTCCCCTCCCTGGTAATACTGTAATACTTCCGCACCTTTCCAGATACCGCTTGTTCATATGCCGTCACCAGATTTTTTTCTTCCAGGGAATGTAACAGCGGATACATTGTCCCCGCCTTTAATTCAAACACCTGGTTGGATCTCTCCCGCAAAGTTTCAATCATCTCATAACCATACAGATCTTTCTCTTCCAACAGCTGCAACAACAGCATTGCCATACTGCCTGATACCAGACTCTTATCTACCGCCATAACTGTTTCCTCCCATGATAGATTCCTCCTCATGCTTCTTTCTGTTGTCTTGTTCCGATACACTTCTAAATACGCATTTGCATATATATAGGCTGCCTATATATATTATATATAGACAGCCTATATAAGTCAACCATGATTATTTTGTGTTATAGGAAACTTCCTGGTTATATCCGAGGCCACGAAGCGGATCTCGCAAAGTTAATTTGCGAAGCAAATTTACTTTTTTTATACATAATCCCGCTTCGCCGTTACTTTCACGCAGATAACGATTGCAGCCGCAAATATCACAAATGCCGCTCCTATCGCTGCAAAGCCCATCTGCATCAATCCGGCACCCATATCCTGCACCATAGAAATATCTCCCGTCACTTCTATATCATCCACCAAATACATCATAGCAAAAAAACCGCCCATGGCCGGGGCCGTTCTCACAATCCCCAGAAGCTGAGGCGCCATATGCTCTCCCGACAGATATAAAATCAAAAATTCCAACGTAATGATAAATATACAAAAGGCTAACAAGAACAAACTGCCTCCGATCACCCAGAGCTCTATTTCCCGGCCTGTCAGCTGATGAACTGCCATAAAAATCCCACCGCTTACTACAGCAATTCCTACAAAGGAAATCCCATACAGAAACCGTCCCAGCACTCTGTGCGCGGTTGTAGAAGGCAGTAATACCAAAAATCCCGCATCTCCTTTTTTGCAGGCGCCAAAAGGCGACGTGGCATAGATAACCGCTATAAAAACCATATAAGAAAACGGTATGAGAACAGAATCTCCCTGTCCCCAAAGCGCTGCCGCTATCACAAGAAACACTGGCAGGAAATACATCTGCTGTCGCGTCTTGATATAATCAATCCTCATAAAATATATCGCTCTCATCACAGAACCTCCCTTTTACCTTTCATCCTTAATATAATGAACCACAATCTGATCGATATTGGGTTTTTCATAATGCATCTGACTGCCCAGAAGCCCTGCCTTATCACTGGGCAGAAGCGCCTCAAATCCATAAGCATTGTCAATCACTCCGATCAACGCCTTCTTAAGTTCCCCGGAAATCTCGCTTCGCTCACCTTTTACCAGCAGATAGTTCTCAATCAGCTCATCCTTGGCATCGTAGAGCACCGTCTGACCCTGATGAATAAAATAAATATAATCTGCTATCTGCTCCAGATCACTTAAAATATGAGTGGAAAAGATTACGCTCCGTTCGCCGTCCATCACATACTCCTGTAAAATCTCCAGAATTTCTGTACGCATCACCGGATCCA
Source organism: Lachnospiraceae bacterium UBA7086 (assembly GCA_002492525.1). Lineage (GTDB taxonomy): Bacteria > Bacillota > Clostridia > Lachnospirales > Lachnospiraceae > UBA3282. The sequence continues at coordinate 19,299 of DKZA01000033.1, forward strand.
GCCCGTTGGTAGCCTCGTCTAAAACCAGAAGTTTCGTATCCCTGGAAAGCACCGATGCAAACATCAGCATGACCTTCATACCTCTGGAAAAATCTTTGATGGGCTTTTTTTCCGGCAGATTCCATCTGCGGAGGAACCCGTTAAACTTTTCCGCCGAAAAGGTGGGGTAAAAATTCTTAAGCACCCGCCTGATATTCTTCACCCTGAAATTATCCGGGAAATAAAACTCATCCCCGATATAACCGATACGCTCCTTATAGGCTACCGCATCCTCCGCACAGCTGATTCCGTCAATTCGGATCTCACCCTGACTGCATTTACAAATATTGGTGATGAGATTAAGTGTGGTGCTCTTCCCTGAACCGTTCGGTCCCACATAACCCATGATATACCCTTTAGGCAGGGTAAAATTAATATCCTGTAGATCAAAAGTCTTGTAATGCTTTGACAAATTCTTTACTTCCAACAATTCCATATGATTCCTCTCCTATCTTTCCAGTAGATTCTTAAAAACCTCCAGAAGTTCTTCCTCGGACATTCCCATAGTCCGCGCTGTCTCTATGGCCGTGGTAAGTCCTTCCTCGATCCGCATCAGGCTCTGCTCTTTGAGCAGACTGTTATCTGTGGAAAGCACCACGCTCCCTTTTCCCTGCATACTGGCAATAAATCCTTCAGCCTCCAGGTCACTGTAAGCGCGGGTGGTCGTGATCACACTGACACCAACTTCCCTGGCCAACTGCCTGATAGACGGTAAGGTACTTCCTTCCGGAATCCGGCCGTTTAGTATCTGTTCCTTGAGCTGTTCCCTGATCTGCGCATAAATCGGCAGCTCCGACTGATTTGATATGATAATTTTCAATGGTCAACCTCCTTGCACGCCCTGTCGTCACAGTTTGTGCTTCATAAGTATATACTGTATATATATCATTATATGCAGTATGTGCAGTTTGTCAATAGAAAAAACTTAAAAGAGCCGGCCAAACTGCCGACTCCTTTTATCATTACCATTTTATATCGTTTCACTTCTTTCCGCCCTTATCACCTGCTTTTCCCAGGTCTTGACCGTCTGTTCCTGTAGAAATGACTTCATTGGAACTAAATCCTGCCGATTATCCCATGCTTCCAGAGCCTCATAATAATCCTTTCTGTCTTCCTCATGGATAATGATGGGCGGATGTCCATGAAGTACTAACAGATAATTCATCAGAAGCCTTCCGGTTCTCCCATTCCCATCCGCAAAAGGATGGATATTCTCAAATTTGACATGGAAATACGCCGCCGCTGTCAGAACATCTGCGGAATCAATATCCTGCAATTCTTCCAATAGTTCTGCCATCTCTTCCGCAACCTCTTCCGGAGCAGCGCCTATCTCTCCCTTTCCGGTCACATAATCATGATGTTTATACTCACCAGGCCGCTCCCCTAATTGCCAGCGCCTTGTATCGTAAGTGCCATGTGTCAGCTGCTTCTGCATCCGCCAAACAAAAGTTTCATCCAACGGACATTTTTCCTGAAAAGCGCTAAGAAACAATTCACTTGCCTCCTTCGCATTACGGATTTCAAACAAAGTTCTCAAATCACCGGTGTATGAGGTGACACCGTCATGTTCAAAAACTTCCCTTGTATCATGATAGGTGATATGGTCATTCTCAATTCTCCCTGAATGAAATGCAAATGCAATACTATAACTGCTTAATGCCTCAGCCAGCTGTGCATCTGTCCGTATATTCTTACTCTTCCATAGTTCCACTGCCTTTTCATAATTGGTCATGAGAAACCTCCTGCTTTCTACAAGGTAATTATATCCTCTGCGTCTATTATATCACACCCGGGCAAAAAATCAGCGGGAACATCCATCACAGATATTCCCGCTGTCATACGTGCACAACCGCACTCAAAGCGTGCGTTAGAGGATTCGAATAGAAACCCTTTTTGAAACCCTAGTAAAATCAAGCGTTCCACACTCACATTTTTAAATGAAACAAAAATGAAACAGTAACTACAAAATAACGGGCGTAAAGCATTGTTTATTATAACAACTTACGCTCGTTATATTTTTTCACGTTTATGCTGTTTATAATTTATTAATTCTTTTTTTATTTTTTCTTTATAAATACTATTGGATATCGAAAAACAGCGAGCTACAATATTTATGTGAGACAAGTGACTTGCATATTTTTTAGAAAGGAAATTTGAATAAAACATTCTTGGATGCAATGGGGGACTACGACACCCCCATTACATCAACAATCAATAATCAAAATGGCAACAAAACGAAATACTTACTATGCTACAATATGTTATCCAGAATCTGCACCAGACAACTGGATAGAAATTTTGGAAGACTTCCACATTCAAGCACTTATTTCCCCCCTGCATGATAAAGATATAAATCAAGATGGAACACTAAAGAAAGCACACTATCATATTATTTTATTATTTGAATCTCTAAAATCAGAAAAACAGGTACAGGAAATAGTTGACAGATTTGGCGGTATCAAAACAATACCAATACACAGCCTAGGCGCATACTGCCGCTATCTATGTCACCTTGATGACCCCGACAAGATGCAATATAAAATTGAAGATGTTATAGAGCTAGGCGGCGCAAATTATAGGGAATGTTGCAGAACAAATGATAGCGAAAAGGACGAAAAAAATCTTATGGGTTTAACACAACTTATATTGGATAACGATATAAGCTATTTCCATAAGGTTGTGGAAGCAGTACTGGCGGAACATAAAGAGTGGTTTCACGCATTAACAGCAAATTCATATTACATTCATTCTGTCGTGATGTCACTTGCAACCAAAAAACAGCGAAAGGAAAAGGTATATATATAATGATTGCAAAAATAGACAACTTAGAAATACGAGGAAAGGAGAGGAAAACTTCCATCAAAACCAATCGAGAATACATAATAGTACGGGCAGAAGATGAAACAGGCAAAGTCACCGAACTGCTAGATTGGAATACGGAAAACTATGAGCGATATGAGAAAGGACTTATAGGAACTTTTACATTAAATCTCGATATTGGCAGATACATAAATATTTCCATCAGAGATTTTTCAATAACAAATAACAACTGAAAATTAAGAGGGCTTCGGCTCTCTTTTTTATTTTAAAAGGTGGTTACATGGCCATCCATGTGCTATGTAAACGAGCTTTTGGGAAAAATCTTGGCTAAAATAGATAAGACGACCGCCCGATCGGGCGGTCGTCTTTCAGTTATTCACACCAATTTTCTATTTACTTATCTGTGAGGTACAATATAAATAGTAAGTTAATTATATTTATTTAAGTTATATTGTTTCCCTCAAGTGCGTTCGGGAAATTAAAAATATAGAACGTTTTATTATACACAAGTTTAGAGTTACAAAGTTTCATATCATTACGATGTGGATAATCATTAAAAAAAGTTAGAGAAAAAAGAGAGAAAATTAACCCTAAACAAAAATGCAAACGCAAGCATTAAAAATGCGGCTGACATATTATCCATTAGGATAATGTTTTAACACATTACACCAGAACTATACATAAAAGGACTGATTAACAATGGCACGAAAGCAAAAAACAGAAATAATATTCCATAATGAGTTAAAAAGTAAAATAGCGTTTGGACAATCTAAACACAAAGACAAACAAAACTTGGGATTCGGGAAAAGCACATATAAAATATACTCTTACGGTACATATAACACATATATAAAAGAGTGTTCCCAATACTCTAAGTGGTTACGAGAAGAAAAAGGCATAAATAAAATAAAAGCCATAAGAGAAACTGAACAATTTGCAAAGGAGTATCTACAACATCGCTTAGATATTGGTGTAAGCGTATATACGGCAAAATTAGAGCGTTCTGCGCTTTCTATGCTATATAATAAACAGATAGATATAAAAATGCCTATAAGAGACAATAAAAATATTACAAGGAGTCGTAAAGCCTGTAAGTATGAAAAACATATAAGCCCCACTGGAAAATATAAGGATATTTTTACTATTGCCGCCGCTACTGGATGCAGGCGAAAAGATATAGAAAAACTCTCGGTTAGCAGCTTTATGGAAAAGGGCGGAAAAATATATGTGAAAATAGAACAAAGTAAAGGTGGTAGAAACCGCCTAGCTCCTGTAGTTCCTACAATGCAACAAGAAGTTAAAAACATATTGAGAGAAGCAACAACAGAGGGCAGAGAAAAACTATTTACTATTATTCCGCAAAAGATTGACATACACAGGTTACGCAGAGAATACGCGCGAAATATTTATGATGCCTTTGTACAAGATAAAGACTTTAGAGACTCATATTTAAAGGAAAGTGGTGTACCAGACCGTCACGAATATAGGACTTTCAAGGATATAGACGGCAACTTGCAAATAAAGGAAATAAAGACAACTCTGTATAAAGACAGAGATGGAAACATTTTTAATCGCGATAATTTATATGCCGTCTCTCAAGCTTTGGGACACAACCGTCTGGACGTTTCTGTTACGCATTATTTAAAAACTTAGTGTGTCAAGCGGACTGTGGAATAAAAAGTCCTGTCCTTTAGGACGTTTATGCCGCAAAAGCCGCTTTACACAACGGACAGAGCCAACAAATAATCGGGATGGAGGGATTGAGAAATGCACTTTTTTGAAATCCCTCTTGTTTATGCTATAATATAGTTGTAGCGAAAACTGAACGCTATATCAAAAATGCTTTTAGCATATTTTGTTTTCAAAGTAAGTCATATTATAATAGTAAGTGAAGTTAGTTTTATAAAAACAAAATTTGGGGGCATTGTGCCCCCTTTCTATTTTTCTCTTATTTCAAACAAATCACCGACTTCACAATCAAAATATTCACACAGCTTCAGCAAGAAATTTGCATCAATCCTTTGAAATTCATCTCGATAGTATCTGTTAAAATTTGTTCGCTCTATATCTAACGCAGAACAAACTTTCTTCTTAGATAGCCCGTTTTCTGTTAGCAATTCTTCTAAACGAAGGTGTAAATACTTCATGCGTATACCTCACTTTTACTTTATTATAATAAAAGCATCTCCATTAAATAATTCTTTTAATAGACAGCTTTATATAGGCATGTTATTATGAACATGTCTATATAAACACATACAAAAAGGAGCAACCATGAAAGATAATATTTTAAACGAAATGCACCCCCTTATAAATGAACGACTGGGAAGATTTTATAATCGTGATAGTGATTATAAACAGGCTTTAGAAAATGAAACTGAGCTATTTAAAGAGTTAGAGAAAACTCTTTCAAAAGAACAGTTTGAAGTAGTAAAGAACTATCAAATAGCTGTTTGTTCCACGTGGGGAATTTGTGAAATGATTGCCTACAGGCAGGGCATGAAGGACATGGCGGCACTAATCGGTATAGATAATACTTAAAAGGAAGGGTGTTAAAGTGTTGGGCTATTTTGTTGTGCAAGTCATTATTGTTATTTATCTTATTATTGTGGGTGTTATAACAATGCATTACTCTTTAAAATGTATAGATATTATGCATTGTCATAATAAAAAATGTAAGTACCGCAACTTCTGTTCACGTTATAAGGAAAGTATTACCGAGGAAGAAGCTAAAGAACTAAACGAATACATACAAAAAGTAAATGTTGACGGATTTCATAATTCGCGATAAGCTAGATTTACTAAAAAACAGTAAGAGCTGTAAAGAAGGGAGGATATGCTTATAAAAAACGAAAGGAGTTGATTCACATTGATTATTAAACAACTTATATATATTAGCATAAAGCATAGAAAGGGTTTGATTGGATAGCCTTGAAATTGCAAACCAGATTGCTTTATTGCTGAAAGACTCTGATTTTAATGATGTGAGTGTGGTCGCGGAAATGGAGAAGGCTGTGAAGCGAGCACAAATTATAAAAGAATATGGTAATTCCATCAAACAAATTAAAGACGGACGCTACCATATACGCTACGAGGGAAAACAGATTTTTAAAAAATCTTTTGAACTTGTAGTTGATGAAATTTTAAGAAGGCAAAATCAGGAAGGAGTGAGGACGCTAGATAGTATTTCAGAAGCATTTTTTAAATATCGTTTTACTAATACTGCAAGCGGTACATATTCAAAAGATAAGAACAATTATGCCCGATATATAAAAGGAACTACCCTTGCAAAGAAAGACTTAACAAAGATTGTCCTGGGTGATGGTGTTGAATGGACTAATCATTGTTTAACGGTAAAACCAGACCTGAAAGAAAAGTATTTTAAAAATGTCCATGGTACTCTCAATCAAATGTTCAAATTTGCAGTAGACAATCAATGGCTTGCAAAAAATCCATTGGAAAAAATAACTATTCACAAAGACCATTTAGCACCTAAAATCACGCATAAAGATGATGAATTAATCTTTGAAGATTGGGAACGTAAAAAAGTTTGTGAATTAGCATATGAAGACTTTAATAAGTCTAAAGAAACTTTGCCTTTAGGTATTCCATTTCTATTTCTTACAGGTGTACGTGACGGAGAATTATGTGCTTTGAAGTGGAAAGATATTGTAAAAGGTGGAATACATGTCCAAGCAGAAATGGTTGAAAAGCGAGATGAAGAAAATAGATTTCTCGGTTATCAATATGTAAACCATACCAAAACACCTGCTGGAAATAGGATAATTGAAACCAGTCAAGAGGTTGCTAAAATACTAAAACTAATTAAAGAAAATAACCTTGAGAATGGTTATCCTACTAAGCAGGACGATTTTATTTTTTTAAGAGAATATAAAGGCAATATATGCGAATGTACTACCAGATGCTTTGACACAAGAATTAGAAAATATTGTAGAAAGGCTAAAATGAATATCGTGAAATCACAACATGACGCGCGCCGTACTTTTGCAACTAATCTATTTTACGCAGGAATGAACGCAAAAGACATTCAAGCACTGATGGGACATGAAAGCATAGAACAAACCATGTCTTATATCAAAAAGAAAGGCGCAAATATAAGCGTTATCGCTTATCTTGATGCTATTTCGAGTGATAAAGATATTCAAAATGTTATTTAGAAAAATGAAACAAAATGAAACAGTAAAAAGGGGTTCAATCCTTAGTACGAAAAAAACCGAAACCCTTGAAAATTCAAGAAGTTTCGGCTCTCCCTACAAGCGTGCGTTAGAGGATTCGAACCCCCGACCTTTTGGTCCGTAGCCAAACGCTCTATCCAGCTGAGCTAAACGCACTTAGTGTACTAAAAGAATATAAGCTATCCTACATTCCTTTAGCAACACAAGAAATTATATATATTTTTAGGGCAAATGTCAAGAGGCTGAAAGAATTTTTCCGGCTCTTTGACATTTTTATCCAATAAATCAATTTACTGACTTATCTTGAAAATATACTCCATTGCGCGTATTACAAAAAGAGCCGTTGCCATAGATGTGCTTCTTTTAGCCCATCTATCCTGCAACAGCTCTTTTTATTCTTTGTCTATCCCGTACAGACGAAAGCACTTACTGCCGCGTCTGTCTGTTTCTTAGTACTTACTGTAATCTCCGTCCAGGGAAATAACCGGCTCGTTGTCATCATAAGAAGAAGTATTATCTGTATAACTGCTTCCCGAAGCACCTGATGCCAACTGATATTTCGCCATAAGATTTCTGAGCGTAACAGCCTGGTTGGAAAGTTCCTCGCTGGCTGCCGCACACTGCTGGCTGGTAGCCGCATTGGTCTGTACCACAGTAGAAACCTGAGAGATTGCCTGGTCAATCTGGGAGATTGCCGTAGCCTGGTCATTGGAAGACAGTGTGATATTACTGATCAGACCAACGATCTCATCGATGGAGCCTACGATCTCGTCGAGAGACTTCGCGGTATCCTGTGCAATCTTGGTACCATGGCCCACTTTGTGAATGGTGTCGTCGATCATCTCTGCCGTCTCGCTTGCTGCAGAAGCACTCTTCGCTGCCAGATTTCTGACTTCTTCTGCCACCACTGCAAATCCTTTACCATGTACACCGGCTCTCGCTGCCTCAACTGCCGCATTAAGTGCCAGAATATTCGTCTGGAACGCAATATCATCAATGGTCTTAATAATCTTGGAGATTGTCTCGGAAGATGCATTGATATCATCCATAGCCTGAATCATGGACTTCATCTGATCGTTACCGGATGTTGCCATCTCTTTGATATTATTTACTAATGTGTTAGCCTGGCCGGCCTCCGTAGCATTAGCCTTGGTACGCTGGGTAACTTCGTCCATAGAAGCGGTTACCTGCTGAAGCGCACTTGCCTGCTCTGTAGAACCCTGCGCCAAAGCCTGGCTGGCATTTGCCACCTGCTCGGAACCAACGGTAATCTGTGCACTTGCCTCTTTGACATTGCTCAGAGTCACATTGTTCTCACTGATCAATCTCACGATTGCCTTACCAAGCGTATCTTTGTCGCCGCGAGCCGATACATCCATTGTCAGGTTACCCTTGGAAATAGCATCTGCAATCCTGGCCTGCTCTTTAGTCGCATTGACCATAAGCTGGAACTCATCCAGCAACTCACCAAGATCATCATTGTAAATCTTGGTGCAATCCACATCCACATCGCCTTCTGCCATTCTCTTAGCCGCCTCAGACAGTTTCGCCATAGGAACCGTAATCGCCTTGATCAGGAACAGGCAATAGAAGATTGTGATCAGAGCGGCAACTACTACAACCACAATCTGCACAGCCGTCAGACCGGTCATCTGCCTCTGGATTTCCACCTCTTTTGCCCTGGAAGATGTCTCCATGTTTTCAATCATAGCAAGCAGGTTCGATTCTACCTGATCCGCTATTTCCTTACCGTTTGTCATCAGATCTTCGATGGCTTCTTCCACCTGACCAGCCTTCGCCATGTCAATATCCTTCTGTGTGGAATCATACCACTGATTGACCTCATCTAACACAGTCTGATACTGCGCCTGAGTCTCGGGAGACAGACTCGACATTCTGCCCTCAAAAAGGCTGAAATAATTTGCGGCATCTGCCTTATATTTTTCAATCATATCTTCCTGAGATTTCAAAGCTTCCGGATCGTCATAATAAGCAAACAAAATATTACGCACACGAACCTTGATATTACAGAAATTAGCAAATCCCTGGGTAATATCATACTGCGCCATCGCGCTGTTATGCAGACTCGTTTTGGCCTTATTAACCATGTTAGAGGACCAAATGCCTACCGCCGAAATAATGATCATCATGACTAACATCATAACACTAAACAAAGTAATCTTTTTTCTGACAGACATGTCATTAATTGAAAATCTTTTCTTCATGGTAAATTCTCCTTTTTATGATTGTTCTTCTTTGCGGACGTCTTCTAAAACAGTTTCTATGTCATCCTGTCTGATCAGTTTCTCAGGATCGATCAAAAGTTTGACCGAATCTCCCGTCCTGGCCAGGCCATATACATACTTATTATGTTCATGTTCTTTGCGGCCCAATGTAGGAGGCGGAACGATACTATCGTCTGCAATGGTATCCACTTCCGCTATCCTCTCCACAATCAGCCCGATCATTGTTGACTTCACATCGATGACGATAATACACGTCCTGTCCGTATACTCACTGGGTTCCATCTTGAACCTGGTCCGGACATCAATCACCGGAATGATCTTGCCTCGAAGATTGATCAATCCCTTAATATAATCATCCACTTCAGGGATTGGCGCGATAGGCTGCATGGCAATGATCTCATTCACATAACTGATACTTATGCCGAAGAACTCTTTGCCCGTCTGGAATGTCATGAACTTGCCCTTCTGGGCATCATCTTCCTGTAATTCATCCAATTCGTCTTTTTCTTCGTTCTTTTTCAGTAATTCTTCCGCCATGTACTATCTCCTTTCTCCGTCATGCATCAGCAAGCCGGCGATATCCAGGATCAGTGCAATGCTTCCGTCCCCTAACTGCGTACAACCCGAAAGTCCTTTGACTTTCTTGACATAAGGCGGAATCGGTTTCACCACGATTTCCTGTTCCTGAAGCAATTTATCAATCAAAACACATACCTGACTGCCCTCATGCTCTAATACAACGACGATTCCTTCTTCAACATTATGTATTGAATCAGGCAGATCATATCTTTCGTTCAGGCGGATAAACGGATAACACTCACCACGCAGGACAATGTATTCTTCGCCGCTTGGTTCATGAATGAGAGAATCTTCTCCTACTCTTACGAACTCTTTGATAGAAGCTGTCTCAATGACAAACGGAGAATTTCCTACCTGTACTACAATGCCGTTGATGATCGCCAGCGTCAGCGGTATGATCAGCGTCATCTCGGATCCTTCAAACTCCACACTCTCAATGTCCAGTCTTCCGCCGATAGCCTGAATGTTCTTTACAACCACATCCATACCAACGCCTCTGCCGGAATACTCGGTCACTTCTTCTTTGGTAGAGAAGCCCGGCAATGTAATAAATCTGAATATCTCTTTGTCCGTAAACTCGCTTATCTGCTTATTCTCTATCAGGCCCTTTTCCATAGCCTTCTGGTATAACTTGTCTTTATTTAAGCCCTTACCGTCATCCTTGACGCTGATATATACTTTACCGCCCTCGTTCTTGGCCTCCAGCGTGATCTTGCCTTTCGCCGGCTTGCCAAGAGATGTACGATCCTCAGCATTTTCTTCAATACCGTGATCCACCGAATTACGGACAAGATGCATCAACGGATCGGTAATATGCTCAATAATATTCTTATCTACCTCGGTATTCTCACCGATTACCTCCAGTTCAATATCCTTATCCAGCTTTCTGGATACATCGAAGACAATTCTCTTCATCTTCTGGAATACGGTAGTCAGCGGCATCATACGCATTGACATGATGACTTCCTGAAGCTCTGTGGTAATCTTGGAAAGCTGACCAGATGCCTTCTGGAAATTGGAAAGTTCCAGTCCCGGCACCTTCAGATCCGGATTTTGCAGCACTACTGCTTCCGCAATCACAAGCTCACCAATCAGATCCATCAGCGCATCCATCTTCTCCACATTCACGCTGATGATCGTCTGCTGCTTGGCCTGATGCTTCGCCAGTGTCTTTCCTTTGCCGGCTTCCTTGGTCTTAACCACATAATCACCGGGAGCCGGTTTGTCTTTCTTCTTCTCCTTCTCTTCCGGTTTCTGTTCGTCGCCAAGGTCGATGGTCACTGCGTCTTCCCGTCCAAATTCTGCCAGAGCCTTGCCATATTCCGCCTTTGTAAGCTCATCGAAATTAATCTCTTCCGCCTCAGAACTGTCGATCAGGCTGATAACTTCCTCTTTGCTGCTCTTTGTCTGTAAGAGCATGTGAAAGCCTTCCGCCAAAATGACATCACCGCTGGCTTCATTGGAAAGAATATCATCCGGTGTATACAACAGATCTTCCGCCACTTCTTTGAGCGCATAAGTAGCCGAATAAGCCCGGATATTACTCATCTGCGTATCGCTTCTGTAATGGATAGAAATCCGGTAAAAATGACTGTCATCTCCTGCCACCGGCGTGATATAGAACTGTTTCGGCTCTTCATGCTTATTCGCCTGCGGCATCTGGATGCCCTGTTTCGTTATCTCGCCTTTAAGGCGCCCCAGAAACTCATCCAGGTCTTCCACCAACTGGTGTTCATCGCCATCTGGTGTATCTCCGTTCTTGAGTTTGTCGAGCTCTCCCGTAACGAAATCTGACACCGCAAGTACCTTTTCCACCAACTCCGTATGAGGTACATCGTCCGGATGGGATTCTCTCAGGTAATAAAACACATCTTCCAACTTATGGGTCACCTTAGTGATGTTTTCATACATCAGTACTCCCGAGGAACCTTTGATGGTGTGCATGACACGGAAAATTTCATTAATATCGGCATCATCGAAGCAGTCTGCATCCTGTTTCTCTAATATTATGCCTTCCAGTTTTTCCAAAAGCTGGCCGCTTTCATACAAAAACATGTCTAGCATACTCTCTGTATTGAATTCTTCTGCCATACTTCCTCCAATCTTAAGGATTTTCTTTCACCCGGCCTTAAATCAGACCCAGCTTATTTAATACCTTTTCAAATTTTTCCACATCTATTGGTTTCCCGGCATAGGCTTCGCACCCAAGTTCAAACGCCATCTTTACATTGCGTTCATCATTCAACGCCGTTGTCATAATGACTTTAACCCCTTTGCTTTTCGGGATGCCTCTCTGCGCTTCAATGTCCCTGATCGCCTTAAGAACCTGATACCCATCCATGACCGGCATCATAACATCAAGACAAGCCAGATCATAAGGTTCATCATCCTCCAGCGCCATCAAAAAGGCATCTACCGCTTCTTCGCCATCTACCATCACATCACATTCCCCATAACGCGACAGTTGTTTATCCATAAATTTACGGCTGGCGAAGTCATCTTCTGCCAATAAGATTTTCATACGCGCCCGCTCCTTTCTTCTATAGTCTTATAGTCTCTATTTGCTTAACAGGCTGTAAACCTTTCCTGCAATCGCCGAAAGTGTCATCTGGTACTGTACCGCTCCTACGTCATAAGCCACCTTGGGCATACCGTATACAACGCAGCTGGCCTCATCCTGTCCTATCGTCTGTGCACCGGCATTTCTCATTTCCAATAAACCTTTGGCGCCATCGCCGCCCATACCGGTAAGGATCACACCAATCGCGTTTTTGCCGGCCACCTTTGCTACAGAACTAAACAGTACTTCCACTGACGGACAGTGCCCGTTTACCCTGTCGGTACCATTACACTCTACCTGATAAGCACCAGCCACCTTCACCAGACGCATATGTCTGTCGCCGGGCGCTATCAAAACCTGCCCCGGAAGAACCTTATCTCCCGTCTGGGCTTCTTTCACTGCCACTTCACACTGATTATTCAAACGATCCGCATACATCTTCGTAAATCCAGGAGGCATATGCTGTACGATCACAACCCCGGGAATATCCCTTTTAAATCCTTTGACCACTTCAAAAATTGCCTCGGTTCCTCCGGTAGAAGCACCGATTGCAACAATACTGTCCTTGTGACCCACGGGAGCCATGCCAGTTGATACGGTAACCGGATCCACCCGCTTCAGTTTCCCTACCTTTGCCGTAGAAGCTATCTTTACTTTTGTTGCCAGCTCCTGCGCAAGAAAATCACCTAACTGCGCCCGGTTTAAATTCGTCGGCTTATTCACAAAGTCTACGGCTCCCGCTTCCAATGCATCAAATACCTTATTGTTTAAGGAACTGATCATAACGACCGGAAGCGGATACTGGGGCATCAGTTTTCTTAAAAACTCTATGCCGCTCATTCTTGGCAGCTCTACATCCAATGTCATAACATCCGGTTTATACTTTATAATGGCATCTCTCGCCGCATAGGCATCCTCCGCCTCGGCTACCACCTCAATATTAGGATCCGCATTAAGTCCCTTTACAAGCATGTTACGGAACATCATCGAATCATCTACAACCAATACTCTTATCGGCCTCATTTTCTGGTCCCTACTTTCTATAAATTGACGGCTGAACATAATTAAATTTCATCATCCGACGGTCCAGCCTCTCCGTCAACCCGATAAAAAGATAACCGCCGGGTTCCATATGATCATATATCCGCTGAATAAGCTGATATTTCGTGTCGTCCTGGAAATAAATCATCACATTCCGCAAAAAGACGATATGGAACTTTCTTTTAAAAGGAAGCGGATCCATCAGGTTGAACTGTCTGAAAATGACCTCTTTCTTGAGCTCATCCTTCACCCGAAACTCTTCCTCGCTGATCTGCTTAAAATAATGACGCTTCCAATTCTCCGGAAGCGGGTCAATCTGTTCCTTCAGATAAACTCCCTTCATGGCATGTTCCAGAACCCTTTTGGAAATATCTGTCGCCAGAAGTCTGGAATCCCAAGCCTTATGTTCAATTCCCAAAAAGTCCTGAATGACCATAGCCAGCGTATATGGTTCTTCTCCCGTAGAAGATGCACCGCACCAGATCCGCAAATCCTTAGTAGCCATGGCCTTCGCCTTCGCCCACGGAAGAGCCACGTTCTTAAGAAAATCAAAATGCTCGCTTTCGCGCATAAAATATGTATGGTTTGTGGTTAGAATATTGACCAGATCCGTAGCTTCCGAACCCTTGGGGTTCTTCTCGACCTTTGCCATATACTCATCATAATTGGCATAACCGTTCCGGACAAGGTAATTCTCCAACCGGCCGCCCACCAGAACTCTTTTCTGGCTCAAATCAATACCATAATGTTTCTTTACATAAGTAACAATCCGTTGAAATTCGCTGTCGGTAATCACTTCTTTTGCCTCCCTAAATTACCACCTTTAATTAAAGCACACTACGACACAAAAGTCAATTTGTTCTCATTTGTCTCCAGATCTTGTTAAATACACTTACAACATCCGGATCGTAAAGAATACCTCCCTTCCCATTGATCTGTTCCACACATTCCTCCACAGTCCCTGCACCCGATTCGGCGGCTTCAATCACCAGATTGTCAAAATCATTGGCAAGCGCCACAATCCTTGCCTCCAGAGGAATCTGATCACCCGCCGTTACCGGATACCCTGATCCGTCCCAATATGCGTGATGATACTTTGCTATACTGACCGCCATGTTTAAAAAGTAGCCGCCGGTCTGATCGCCGCTCAGCTCTTTCAAAATCTCTGCTCCCTCCTCAGAGCATCTTCTGGCGTATTCCGCCTCGCCCTTTACCGGATAATCCTCCTTTTCTTTCCCCTCCACAGGCATGAGGAACCTTCCAATATCATGCAGCCTGGCGGCCACACCGATGGCCTCCACAAACTGATCCGTGATCACATGCTCATAAGCCGGCAGAAACTGCATCCCCTGCGCCAGAAGACTGCAATTATAACTGACATGCTCCTGATGTCTGCCCATGCCGCCATTTCGCTTTTTCATGATTTTGGACAGGGCCATCAGCATATTGGCCTGGGAGTGCTCTATCTGCTTTTCCTGATCTTCCACCAGTCTATGCATCCTACGGTTATAATCTGCCATCTCCTGCCGCATCCGATAACCATTCAAATGCGTATTCACCCGCATGAGCACTTCCACATTATCAAAAGGCTTGGGAATATAATCCACCGCTCCCGCCCGAAATGCTTCCTCTTTCTCCATACTGGTATTTAATACCGTAATAAAGATAAAAGGGATATCTCTGGTAACCGGGTCGCGCTTGAGCATCTTGCAAAATTCAAGGCCGTCTATCTCCGGCATAGATAAATCCGACAAAATCAGCGAAGGTCTCGTCTGCTTAATCAGATTCAGAGCCTCCTGCACGTTCAGGGCGCTCATTGTCTCATATCCTTCATGGGCAAGCATATTCTCCAAAATCGCCACATTCACACTGATATCGTCCACAATCAGAATTATGGGAGTTTCCCGCTTAGCATATTCCGCTTCCATTCTTCTTCCTTTCTCTGTTTAGAATTCCCCGACACGTTCCACAAGAGCTGTTTTCAGCTTCTCATACATATCCATACTCTTATCATGATTGGATTTTCTGATAGCCATCTCCAGGCGAAGCACCTGCCTTTTCAAGTCATCGTCTCCCTGCTCCACCAGCGTCTTAACCGTGGAAGCAAGCATTTCCGCCTTATCCCACGCGCCAAGTTCTATGGACAGCACCAGCTTCTCCATACGCTTTTTCAGCTCCTCTTTATTTTCCGTTCCACCAAACTGCATGATGAGGTCAGTACCTTTATTATCCTCTTTATTCACGTAGTCCGCCCAGTTCACATAGACCTGACTCTGCTTGTCATCCATTGCCTGGTTGGTCTTTAATTTCACGGAAAACGAGAAAGTACTTCCCCTTCCCTTCTCACTATCCACATGAATATCCCCGTTCATAAGTTCCACCAGCTGCTTGGTGATCACAAGCCCGAGACCCGTTCCTCCAAACCGCCTGGTAATTGAAGCGTCCACCTGACTGAAACTCTGAAAAAGTCTATCCTGTTCCTTCGGAGAAATACCAATGCCGCTGTCCCTGACCATAAAGAACAGTTCCACCTCATCGTTGACCTGTCTCGTCTTGCCAACCATAACATTCACATAACCCACTGTCGTAAATTTGATGGCATTTGACAACAGATTATTCAGTATCTGGGTAAGGCGCAGTTCATCCCCGATTAAAAGCTGTGGTATTTTCTCGTCGATATCTACATTCATATGGAGTTCTTTTTTATTAACCACCGCACTGTGGGTAGCGATCACCTTATCCATCATTTTATAGAAATCGAACTCTTTCTCTTCTATGGCAAACTTGCCGGACTCCAGTTTCGCAAAATCCAGCACATCATTGATGATCGCCGACATATTATCACAGCAGCTTAAGATAATATCCAGTGTCCTTTTCTGCCCTTCATCCTCCACTTCCTCGAGAAGCTCCAGCACATGCCCCTTAATGCCGTTGACCGGCGTTCTGAGCTCGTGAGTGACATTCGCGGTAAACTGATTCTTAACCCGGTTATTCTCTCCCTCTTTCTCTTTCAGTTCCCGAATCCTCATATTCAGGTTCTTCTGGGCGCTGATATCTTCCGCAAGAAGCAGATAAACATCCGTCTCCTCCGCCGGCTGAATACGGACATTAACGGAGAAACAAGAATTGTTGCTCCGGTACATCGTCATTTCTTTGACGCCTTTCATACAGGTTTTGACAAAGGTAAGAAATCCTTCGCTGGTATCGGGGAAATCTTGTCGAAATATCTGTGACATGCTGCATCTGGTCAGTTTATCCTGATCAAACTCAAGCTTTGACGCCGCGGTCCGATTGCCATACAGGATATTGCCTTTCTCGTTAAAGAGCAGGACCAGTTCAATCGTCTCATCTGCAATTCGAGAATTTATCCATTCAAATTCCATTCTCTCCACCCCAAAAGCCACTTTTATTCCAGTACTTTATCTCTATCTTTTCAAACTATCGCAACAGCCGTCAGGGCATGTTCTCTTTAATGATCACAATGAACTGTTCATACACTTTTCTGATTTCTTCCCACTCTTCCTTTGCACGCTCCACGTTGACATCCTCGGGGGCTTTGTTACGAAGTTCCTCCACCAGATCGGATACTCGCTGAAAAATAGGCGTCAGGCCAAGGTTGCCCACCACGCCCTTTAATGCATGAGCACACTCATACGCCGCTACGTAATTACCCTCTTCCAGGTTCTTGCCAAGGTTAACGTAGTTTGGATCATTCGGAAATTTTCCAAGAAATTTCTGATATATGGCCTCATTTCCCATAAACCGTTTGAGCGTGGTCTCCACATCCGCGCCGCTTTCCTCCAACTGACGTTTGAATTTGTCTTCCATATCTGTTTTCCCTCCTTTTAGAAAAAGACTGCAAAACAAAAACTCTTCTGTTTTACAGTCCTCATCATCTGACTAACATCACGTAAAATTAAACATATTAATGACTTCCACAATGTTAAAGAAGTCCTCTTTTGCAAGCTTAAAACATTCGATGACATCATCCGAAAACTGTCCACATTCCCCATTTAAAATCATTTTATATGCCTCGGCATTACTATATGCGCTTTTATATACCCTCTCGCTTACCAGTGCCTCATACACATCGGCAATGGAAACAATCTGGGCACTGATCGGTATCTCGTCACCCACCAGGTGATCCGGATATCCTTTCCCGTCACATCTCTCATGATGATAACGGCAGATATCGTAACAATACTGGAAGAATTCATCCGTATAAGATGTCCGGAACGAATCTAAAATCTCACATCCAATCGTGGTATGTGTCTTCATGATCTCAAACTCTTCCGGTGTCAGTCTGCCCGGCTTAAGCAGAATGGAATCCGGAATACCGATCTTACCAATATCATGAAGTGCAGACGCTCTGGCAATCTGATCGATCTGCAACGGCGTCAGATTGTATTTGGGGAAGTATTTGGCAAGATATTTTAACAAAATCCTGGTCAGATACTTAATACGCTTGACATGGTCACCCGTCTCCACACTCCTAAACTCCACCACGGAACCCAGCGCATCAATCATAAACTCATTGTTCTCCCGAAGCGTCTTCTCCTGCTCACGGATTGTAATCTCCTGTTCTTTGAGCTTGATTTCCATGTTGCGCTGACTCTGGTAAAGCGCGATGATATTGCTGGCACGCCTTTTGACAATACTGGGCTCAAAAGGCTTGTGCATCACATCGGCAATACCGTACTCGTATGCCTTTTCCTCGCTCTCCTGCGGTGTCTGACTGGTAATCAGAATAACCGGGATCTTCTCTAACAGCTCATGTTCTCTCATATAATCCAGCACGCCGAAACCATTCATGACAGGCATGATAACATCAAGCAGAATCAACGCAAGATCCTTGCTGTTCTCAATTGCCTCAATGGCCATCTCGCCGTTAGAAGCTTCAATAATGTCATAATCTGCATCAAACATCATACTGAGTATTGTTCTGTTTATTTCTTCATCATCCACGATCAACAACTGCTGTTTCTCTTCACTCATATTGCCTCGTCTGATCCCGCATCCCTCACTGATAAGAGAAAGGATCATTTCCCTCCTTTTTATTCTGATTTGTAGTGCCTTATCATCCCGACAATTACTTATAAATTATACTATTCTTTGATAAACCTGTCAATGACGGTTTTCGTCATTTCAAGCATACTGCCGGCAGTATTCCAGCGGCTTTCCTATTCTTGCGCCACTGCCATAATCTCCTCTCTGATACTGACAAAAAGTCTGGCAAGTTCCGGGTCAAAATGACTGCCGGCAGATTCCTCTATAATATGAAAGGCCGTCTCCATAGGTATAGCCTCCTTATAGCATCTTTTGGAGATCAGTGCGTCAAACACATCCGCCACTGCCATAATCCTTGCACTGATAGGGATATCTTCCCCTTTCAGTCCTTTCGGATACCCGCTGCCGTCCCATTTCTCATGGTGTCCCTCGGCAATCTGAACAGCGATATCCACGTATTCTTTCTCTTCTATCCCGCTTAAGACCTCTACCACGATACGGCCTCCGGCCGTGGTATGTTCCTTAATCGTGTCAAACTCCTCTTTCGTAAGCTTACCGGGCTTTTGTAAAATCACATCCGAAACGACTATTTTCCCGATATCATGCATGGGTGCCGCCCTCGTCAAAAGCTCCACATAATCATCCGTCAGGACATCCGCGTAATAATCTGCCTGTCTGGCCGCCCGCGCCAAAAGTTTCACATAACTGCTGGTCCGCTTTACATGCTGCCCCGTGTCCTGGTCCCTGCTCTCGATCAAATTGGCCATGCCGAGAATAGTATTCTCCTGAATTGCCAGCATCCTGTTATTATGTTCTACCAACGACCTGGCCTTGCGCTCATTTTCTTCCTCCAGCAGGTTCTTATACTTCTCCAGACGGGAGGTGATGCTCACACACAAAACAATACACACTGCCATGGTCACGCAGATGCATACCATACAGATCCGCTCACACAATCTGGCAACCATAATACTGTGTTCCATCCTGTCAGTAGTCACACGCATTTCCTCTGCGATATAACCGTCCATGATATCAATATCCTCAGTAATCTGATTGATAAAACCTGCCAGATATGACGTGATATAGTACTTTGCCGTTTCGTTGTTACCCTCACGGCTCATCTCAAAAACTCTCTCCACGTTGCTGAAATAACTGATTGCGTTGGAATATACCGTGTGAAACAGTTGTTCCTTCTCATCTCCTGTCATATGCTCATTCATTTCATCCATTTTGCCGATGATGTCTTCCTTAAGCCCTGCAGCCTCCTCCTCACAAAGAAGCATTGCCTCCGGCGATTGCTCCAATGCATGCCAGGAAACCACCATATAATGCCTGCTCATCATCCTGGACAAATCAGACATATTTAGGCGGTCTGCAATGCTGTATTCTATATTATTTTTGTAGTTATATGTGATTTCATTCAGATTGTAGCGCATGACTACGATACCCGCAATACACACGATACTTGCAAATAGATTTAATATAAACATCTGAAAAGGAATCCGCCTGACCAGCTTCATTATACATTCCCCCGCACACAAATCCTACTTTGGCTGGGCCGTTATCCCCTCTACCATAGTATCCAGCAAATACTGCAAATCCTGACCATCAGGATTTCCACCCGCTATCGTGATCCCAAATACACTGGAAGGATTCCAGTAAGTATCTGCTATACGCTGAGCATCAGCATATTGTTCCTGCTCCACAAGGGCCGCTATCACCGGCGATGCCTGCACAGACTCCGCCATGGCCGCTTTCACGTTGGACGGACAGTCACCCGTCATCTCAAACCGTTTCGTCTGCATCTCTTCATCCGAAAGACGCTGCGCAAGTTTCATCGCCCAATAACAGTTTTCTGAACTGGGATTAACGCCTAACAGCTTGTAACCCGAAAAACTACACATCTGCACACTATCGCCTGCGATTGTATAACTGGGCAGCTTAACGGCAGCAAAACCATCTCCCCACACCTTCTTAATCTGTTCCGCGTTCCATGCACCATTGATACCGGCAATGATATCGCCGCTTTGCACCCCTTTTATAAAACCTTCGTCATCACAATTGACAAAGCCTTCATGAGCCGCAATCCTAAGCATCGCTTCCGCCACATCTACCCCGGTATATGGCGTGTCTTTTGCGTTCCAGTTACATGCATTGGTGATGCCGTCCTCATTCATCGCAAGATCCAGGCCGGCACCCTTGAAAAAGGAATAGATATACCAGCCGCTGGAATAATCCATCGCCATCTTCTTATCGTTGTCGGCACACACATCCAGAATCCTGTCAAAACTCTTCACATCTTCCTCTGTAAAATAATCAGCATTATAATATAAAAAATATCCGTTCCCAGCCGTAAAAGGATAAGCATAGAGCTTATCTTCATACATAGCCGCACGACAGGCTCCGCTTTCCTTACCGCCATTGTCCTCAATCACCTTTTCGGTATCTTCCGTTATCTCCAAAAGCGCCCCTGCCCGCCTGAGGGTCTCAAACTGATCGTCTGCCAATATATAAATATCCGCAGCCGCCTGTGGATTTGCCAGCACAGTTTCCCTGGTTGACACCACATTTTCGATGCTGACCGTTATCTGAAAAAGCGCTTCATCGGCATACTCCTCCTGAAACGCTTCTATCGTTTTATCCAATAATTCCCTCTCGTCTTCCTCACTCCACCAGACGGAAAGCTTTACTTCCGGAACCGGTTCTGATTTTGCCGCAGAACATCCCATAAAACCCAGCGACACTGCCACCAAAAGCGCAGTCTGTAAGATTCTCCTACCTGCCCTATGCATAGTTTCCCCTCTTCCGTAACATTGCCGGCAAACTTTTTACTGCCGCGAACCTATTAATACAACCCATGAATCTATAACCAACTATGTATTAATATAGTATACCATGACCCGAAAAAAGGCAAATCTTTTATATTATACCCGTATGTCTGCCGCCAGAAAAGCCTCCGCCACCACCGGATCAAAATGGGTGCCGCTTTCTTCCCGGATAATCGCATAAGCCTTTTCAAGCGGCATGGCATCCTTATAACACCGTTTGGAAGTCAGAGCGTCAAACACATCCGCAACCGCCATGATTCTCGCGCAAAGCGGTATCTCATCCCCGCTGATCCCATAAGGATATCCTCCGCCGTTCCACCACTCATGATGGTAAGCCGCCATCTCTACGGCCGTATTCAGATAACCGGATTCCCCTAATTCCTCCTTCGCATGTTCCAGCAGTTTCTGCCCCGCTGTGGTGTGCGTCTTCATAATCTCAAATTCTTCCTGTGTCAGTTTTCCCGGCTTATTTAATACCGCGTCGGAAATATGGATTTTGCCAATATCATGAAGAGGCGCCGCCACGATGATATCGTTAATATATCCGTCCGTCAGAATATCCCGATAGCTTCCCTGCTTTTGCAATTCTCTGGCAAT
Organism: Lachnospiraceae bacterium UBA7086; assembly: GCA_002492525.1. Lineage (GTDB taxonomy): Bacteria > Bacillota > Clostridia > Lachnospirales > Lachnospiraceae > UBA3282. The sequence goes on from DKZA01000033.1 coordinate 41,212, forward strand.
GCTTTCCACATATCCGGCAGTGCGCCTGATATGTCCGCCTGTATTATCGTCTCTGTTCTCTACGATTTCCGCCATCATTGTAATAATCCCCGACTGCATACCGGTAACCTGATTATGATAAAAAGAGCGCTTATTCCCCTGCATAACCAGCACGATAATGGTCACTGCCATAATAAATACGGCGATACTGCTGATACCGATAAAGGAAGCAAGCCTATTCCCATAATCTGCTCCCTCCGTAAACGCATCCAGCCGTCCTGTTTCCTTCTGCACCGCAAGCTCGTTTGAGAAAAAGAACATCACAATGCCGATCAGCCAGAGCAGACATTTCTCTGATTTCCGCAGACTCCTGCTTTGCATATTCCCCTGAAACCAGCTTCGCCATTCCTTTCCTTTGACATAGAATACAATCAGCAATAAAAATATCGCTGCATAAATAATGAACTGATAAATCAACTCTTCCCGCACAGACAAAGATAATAAATACGGCGGTACAAGCAGAAGCGGCCCTAAAAGCCCATTGATAATGCCTATGAACGGAATCATCAGAAACAGCACCCATAACCGATGGCTCTTCCTGCCCAGCCAGATATTCAATCCAATGAGAAGAACCGCTGTCAATGATGCCGTGTCTTTCCCCAAAAGCAAATATATCACACCAATGACAATAGCACTAAATATATAAAAGACACGCTGCTTTTTCTCTTCCATATCCGGCTCCAAAAATACATATTTTTTAATCAGAAACCCACTGACCGCAATCGCCGCAGTTTCCAGTATACCCATAAGCTGTATTCCCATAAAAGTCTCCTTTCTGCCGTGTCTCCTGGCCGGGAAATTAATGTTTGCCACGCACAGCCAGCCTGTTGCGTATCCATACGGCAATCGGCGTAACTATCAGATACAGCACGATCAAAATCACGAAGAACAAAATACCGGCATCCAAAAAAACATATACAACATTAAATCCGAAATGCAAAAGTACCGAATAGAGCAGGTTATTCTGCTGTTCCAGGAAAATATTCATAAGAACGGTAAGCGAAGTGATCACCACAATATTGGAAAGAATATACGGCACCGCCCTCCAATCCGTAAAATCCGAGTCAACCGCCCATAAAAGGGCATGCCAGAAACACCAGACCAATCCCTGACAGACAGAAGATTTGAGGAAATCATATTTTTGGTTAAATTCTTCTCTCATAAAGCCCCGCCATCCCAGTTCCTCTCCCGTCGGGCCGGAAGTAAATGACAAAAACACACTGAGCGGCAAAGACATACTTCCAAAATCTATGTAAGAAGCCACCGGTCTTCTTTCTATCACAGAAAGAAGGAACAACGATACCATACTGATCCCAAACACAAGCCCAAACGAAAACAATAATAAAAGAGGTTTGATCTTACCCGAAAAACATCTCTTTATAAACGTGCGTCTTGTCTCCCCGGGACGAAACTGCTTCCAACCGATAAACAGCAAATAGGTCGGTGACCACGCAATGAGATTACGGATAATCCACATAATAACCGGCGGCGCATGGAACAGCATCGTCGCAGGGCCGGCCACCAAGATAATAAGCGCCCAGACCAGAACGTAAGAACTGATGATGTATCTCTTTAAATAATTTGGTTTCATGGTATGCATTGCAAGGCTTCTCCTTTTTCTATCTTGTTCTATGCGAACCGTCAGTCTGTCGGTCTATAGGTAAAAGAAAAGGGCCTTTGCCGTTCCTTTTACAAAAGCCCGTCATATCTTCTCTCCAAACAAAGGCATCACTGCCTCTGACATACTCCCCGGCTCCATTTGCAAAAGCCGTTCCAGGTTATAGATAAATGCCGCAATCTTCCTTCGCCTTTCTTCTTCCCTGCGCACTGCAAGATTATCAAATACTGTATTGACATAGAGCAGCGTCATCTCTACTACCTCCGACGGATAATCCGTCTGACAGATTCCCTGGGCGATACCCTCCTCAATCAGCCCCGTAAGCAGGGGATTGAGCTCTGTCAACAGACGATTCTGTATTTTCTGGTGCATAAGAGCATTTTGCGGCTTATGAATCTGCTCCATAATCTCGTCTCCAGGGCCGCCCCTTATCTGTAATGCCTGGATTATCATGGTCAGACGTCTCTGGACCGGGATCTCTTTCTGTCCGGCCAAAGCTTTCGCCTGCACCAGCATCTGCCCCATCATTCTGTCAATCATAGCGTCCAGAATGTCCTCTTTGGATTTAAAATGATAATATAATGTTCCCCGGGCAATCCCTATTTCCTCCAGGATATCATTCGTACTGGTACTGTCATACCCCTTTTGCGCAAACAGGCGTCCAGCCACATCCAGTATCTCGTTTTTACGCTCCCCCGCTTCTTTTACGATGCGCATTGCCTACCTCTCCTGATATGCCTCGCTACCGACTGGTTGTCGGTTATGATTGTATCATAAATTACGGTATGGTGTCAAATGTCCGGTACTCACGCTCCACCCGCAGGATTTCTGCTATATAAACGGCACCATATATACCGGTAGATAATGAATACCATTCTCCCATTTATAATCCTTCGTATGAACGACATATTTGTCCCTGATGCGGCTGCTGAACTTGTCACAAAATATATCCATAGATTTATGTTCTCTGTAATTTCCGGACTTCACTTCCATTGGGTTAATTTTATTTCCCGTTGAAATCAGGAAATCTATCTCATACAAATGGTTTGATGTATCACTTGCCATCGTATAATAAAACAGATTATTTCCTTTAGCTGTTAACATCTGTGCTACGATACTTTCATATACATATCCTAAATTGGCTTCTAATTTATCCGAAAGCAGTTTATTATAGATTACATTTTCAGTATAATTTTTATCCTTAAATGCAAGCGTCACAAACAGCCCGACATCAGATGTAAACAATTTATATCGTCCTGCATCCTTTTCCAGTGCCATTCCAACCCCTGGATTATTTGCATGATATGCAATATTTACAGTATAAGAACTAAGTATATCCGGTACTAATTCACGCACCTTCTCTGCACGCGCTCCTTCTCTGGCATTTGCCAAGACATATCTGGAAGCATTTCCACTAAGATTTGCCGGAATCGCATCATATATATCACCTGCCAGTCCGGTACCATCTATCTTTGTGAAATCTTCTTCATATAAATCTACTATTTCTCTTTTTACTTCATCAACCGCCTGTAGATTATTTTGTTCTAAATATGTTTCTATTGCCTGCGGCATCCCCCCGATAAGCATATACAGTCTGAAAATACGCATCAGACTTCTATGCATTATATTCCCTGCGGCTTTTTTACTTTTTATAAGTATCTTAATCGTGTCCACTGTAATCTCATCGCCGATTGCCCACAGGAATTCTTCAAAATCCATCGGATACATGGATATCTTATGCTCTTCACTGGGAATCAATATATCCTTTGTATTCTTTTTTATTGATAAAAGAGATCCTGTTTCAATATATTTATATCTTCCGTCAGCTACAAGGTACTTGATTGCTTGTCTAGCCTTTGGCAGCAGCTGAACCTCATCAAATATTATGACAGACTCATTCTCATATAATCTGACTCCGGTTAACTGCTGTAATTGCAAAAAGAAAAAATCCAGGTTATACATATCATCAAATAATTCCATGATCGCTTTACTTGTATGCGCAAAATCAATCAAAATATATGTTTTAAACTCTTTCCTGGCAAATTCTTCCGCTATCGTTGATTTTCCAACTCGCCTTGCTCCTTTTATCAGAAGTGCATATTTATCACTGCGATTTTCTTTCCATTCAAGTATTTCATCATATATTTTTCTTTTAAAAACGGTTTTAGCCATATTAATATCACCTCACAGAGTATAGTATAACCCAAATCCCCGTTCGTGCAAGTGCAAATTCTACTCGAATCCCCATTCGTTTAATTTATTTTATCACTTTAATCCCCGTTTGTCTTGCATTGATTTTCGACAGAATCCCCTCTGTTCTATATTAATATATACTATTATATAAATCTTATTCAGCCCAGCCTTTGCTGTTCATTTCATTTTAATCCTTATACTGTCCAACTACCGCGTCACTTTCTTATCAATCAAATGATAGATCATACTGATCACAAAACATAGTATGCCGCATACGAAAAAGCTCAGGGCGTGCCCTAATGTGTTATCATAACTTATGTCAACCAAAATCAGTTTTGCCACACTGATCATGGAAAGGAACAGCCCATAAATCCTGCATGATTTAAAATAAAATTTAAAGCCAATGATGATGCTGATAATAGCAAATAAAAAGATAGAAATACTGATCACATAATTCACCGTATCATAGGAAGATAATATAGTAATGATCAGAACCGTAAGCTTGATTCCGATATAGATTCCCGGCCACATGCTTTTATAGCGCTGCAGTAGATTTTTAGTATTTACCATAAAGAGGACGACTGCCAGCAAAACAAGAATGAAATGGCATATGTCATTGTCCGTATCCATGATGGCATACAGGCTGAATACCATAAACAGTCCATTGGTTATCCTTGTTGCGCCCGCACAGACCTCTTCTGTCTGCATCGTCTGAAAATTTTTGGTAAAGATGCTCTTGGCGGCAAGTACATTCAGTATGGTGGCAACCGTGAAGATAACGGTTCTGGAAACCTCATCGTTAATATCTGCACCTTCCAACAGGTTATATAATCCCATACAAATAAAGAGCAGTCCAATGAAATAAGCACACAGTTTATAAGATATATGATACTGTTCCTTTTTGATATACATGAAAACAGCAAGGATTACAAAAAACAGCAGTCCCAGGCATAGATGCTCAATAGGATACTTCATATCGGTAAAGCAATAGATTGCTGCCATGACCAGGCTTCCATATTTGTAAACAGCATCATTTTGGTAATATCCCAGCATAACAAACAGAATCATGACAAATGACAGTCCAATATGATCCTGAAAGAAGGAAATCATATAAACAGACAGAATGAACAGGGGCAGGACAAAAAGCTGCATCAGGAGCCTTCCGTCATCCTTTCTGTCAGCAAATTTTCTTTCTATCACGGCAAGCAGCAAAAAGCCGATTCCTAAATAGAACACACCTCTGAGACTATTCTTTGCCCCATATGTCATGCGGAAGATAAAAAGCATCGTCAGTATGGTATTGCCATTCATAAACAGGCCAAAGCCTGCATTATTTTCCTTCAGCGTGGAGAACAGGAACAAAATGAACTGCAACAGTAAAAAGAGCAGAATCACAAAGCCGGTTATCTCTATAAAATAGGAGCTCCATCCTCCGGACAGCTTCTCTCCCGAAAACAGCCTGGGCGCATCCATCATACAAAATCCTATCAACAACAGGAACAAATTGATGACATTGAAAATATTGTTCACAATATTTTTGTGAAATTCCCTGCTATAACTGCTCACATAGAAAACAGCGGCAGTCACTGCAAAAAACAGACCCAGCAGAAAAAATCTGGCGGCGTCCTGCGTATCCACACACAAGATGATTCCAAAAAACACTGCGATCGTGATGCCGCACTGGCCTATGATTTGAAATACCCGGTCACGCCATCGGGATAAATAGCAGACAAATACTGCCCATATCAGGATGAACAGATAGAGCGTGGTATCTCCCATTGCCTTAAAATACAGATTGGTTAAAAATAAGGAAATATAAACTGCACCCACCCCGCAGCTGCTGATGGCCAGATACAGCCTGTTATGATGCTTCTTCAGCTTGATGAGCCCGAACACCATAAATGAAATGCTCACAAGATACATTGCGGTCATTTTGATGGTATCTGTGATAAAAGGAGCCAACAGCGTGGCAAACAGAATAAAGCTGACAAAAATCAGGATCGAAGCAAAGATTCCCATCCACGATTTGCCGATGATATTTTCCAGATCCATGGATTTGACAGATCTGTTATCAGAACGCACCTTTCCCTGCGGCGGCGTAGGCGGCGCGGGAATCCGTTCGTTATCCTGCGGCAAAATCGCTTCCGGCTGGGGTATCGTCTGCCTTTGTACAGGTGCTTCCTGCCGCTGTCCGACATCCTGTACCGGTTTCACATCCTGACCCTGTATGTCCTTTCCCTGAAGCTGCTCGTTCCATTCGGCCCTCAACATATTTAACTGACGATTCATATAATCAATTTCATTCTGCAGATAATTGATCTTATAACTGATCATATAATGATTGATTTTTTGATTATCAAATTCATAAATCAGATCATTCAACTGCTTCCTGCTGGCAAGAAGCTGGTTTTCATAATTTAAAATCGAAATCTCTATGTTTTTCAAATGTATTTTCTCCTATCAGACAGTGTTGACTTTACACAGACCCTCTTCCCGGAAAATGCAATTCCAAGCTTCAATATTTCATTAATTCCATCTTCCTTCATTTCAACATCATATCTCATTACATTAATCTGAGCTAATGCTGCTTTGGCAAGTCCGTCCAATTCTTCTTCGCTCAAATCCTTTTTCCACTTTAGTTCCATGATAATTCCTGGATATCTGTCCTCTCTTGGGATCAAGCCGATATCATACCTTCCATCCCCTGATTCTCTGTTGGATTTTATCCTATACTGATTATCCATCAAAGCGATCAATCCAAGAATCAATCCATGATAAAAGCCCTCCGCCCCGACATCATAAAAGCTAATGGATTTATCCATATATTCTGCGATAGCCTTCTGCAGTTTCCTATGATCATTGGCATAGAGACTCTCTGCAATCTTATTTGCAGTTGTTCTGGTAATTGCTCCTATCTGCAATAAATGTGACAATATCTCACTCTTATATACGGCAGCAATCTCTTTATTGGGAATAGAGACCTCACATAGGTAAGAACCATCCGCTTGTAACTCCTTCTTCGGAGTTTTCAAATATCCTGCTACTAATAATAAACTGTAAATATTAGCGGAATCCTCCGCAAGCGATCTGTAAACAACATTCTGATCAATTCTTGCAATCACTCTTTCCCCTTGTAACAAAGAATATAGTCTTTCCGTAATATCATCTGTAGCAACACGCAGGACATCTTCCAAAATCTCATTCTTTCCTGTATTAACCCAATACGCCTGCGGAATACATCCCCTTGAAATATAATTAATCACTGACCATGGATTGTATATCTCTTTGCTGCCAAATAAATATCCATCGTACCAGTCCTTTAATTCTTTTTCCTTTTCTGATACTCCATAGTAATTCAACATTTTGATAACTTCATCCTCGGTAAATCCGAAAAACTGATCGTACTCCTCATCCATTACCGAATTTACCGTCAAGTTATTTAGTCCACTGAATATACTTTCCTGCGCAATGCGCAGAATACCGGTAAGGAATCCATAAGAAAGATTTTTGTTATCTTTAAATGCTCCTGAGAAAAAGTTTCTCATGAATCCTATGATTTCCTCATAGAAATCTTTTGAATATCCTTCCTGAATCGGTGTATCATATTCATCAATGATAATAACCGGAGCCTTTCCATAATGAACAGCAAGCATTTTCGACAGCTTTTCCAGTGCTGAGGTAAGCTCTACTTCATTCGCTGAACTATCAAGAATTTTCACAAAATATTCTTTATCATACTTTGAAAGCTTACCGCTCGTCACTAACTCCTGATGTCTTCCATACTCTTCTTGAAGAAGCCCCTTGATTTTTTCAATTGTTGCTTCCCATGTATTAAACTTCACATCTTTGAAGGTAAGAAAAATAACCGGATACTTACCCTGATGGACCCGATACTCTTCTCCACACTTCCAGATTCCTTTATCAATAAAGTATTTGCTTGTATCTTCATTCGATATCTCAAAAAATACTCTGAGCATATCCATATTCAAAGTTTTTCCAAAACGTCTCGGTCTTGTAAACAAAGATACGAAAGGCTTCTGATCCAAGAAGTCTTTGATTAACAGGGTTTTATCTACATAATAGTATTCTGACTGAGCACGAACATAATCTGAAATCCCAATTGGTAAAGATTTCAATTCTACATTCGTGTTTCTCTTTACATATTTTCCTGTTGATATTCTTCCATCCATAGGTTTTTCAGCATTATCCGGAATTTTCCAGCTTTTTCCATCCTTTATAGCTCCCGGAATCTTTCCGGTTTTACAGAATTTTGTAATGGTCCTCTCTGTAACGTTCCAAATAAGTGCCATTTCTTTACAGGTTTTCACCAATCTCATCTCCTATCGGAAATTCCTTTTTATTATTATAAACAACATTCGGAACGATATCAATATAAATTTGATTTCGTTCCGAATGATAATTCATATTAGCAATCACCGGTTATATAAATTATTCCATCACTTGTCTTCTAAAGGCTCCCGGACAATCACTCAAACGAAAAGAGCTGCTCTCCCAACTATAAAGCTACCGACTTATCTTTATTATTCACTAATTATCACTCTACATTAGCAACATCACTTCTCTGGATTTCATCAATATGATTTCACAACAAATACTTCTTCATCGTATTCTCTACATAATCAATCACACTTTTCCATTCTAGGTCCCCTACATAAAAATTGCTTTTTTGAAACTGCCTCCAAAGCTCTTCCATATGTAAATCATCAGATACCAAATGTAATGTAACTTCTATATCATCCTTATTAAAAATAGTCTTCCTCTTTTCACATGTAGCAGAGAATGCTTTGCATAAAACCTGCTTCTCTATCTGCTCTCCATAGAAATTCATGATACTGTATACATCATAAAAATCTCTTAATCTGGTATTCGCAATTCCCCTATTTATAATTGTCTGCATTTTCTCAGCAAGCAATGTTTCCTTGTTATATGTAAGAACAGAAATCGTTCTATCCTCAAACAGCAATTTATAGTCATATTCTACTGCCTTTGGTGTGATTACATCATCTGTAGAAATATCTATTTTAATCGGTTGACGCATCCTGTCCAACGTAGCTTCCAACATTATACGAATACCCGGATAATCAAACTCTTCCATTATAGTTCTTGTACTTTTAATCTGAAAGCTAACATTATCTTCCAGCGGGATGTTGCAAATTTCTTCAATTATTCTCTGCGCATCAGTCTCATTTAATGGTAATGCTTTTACTGTTGTATCAATATCCATCGTAGCTCGCATATCCACACCAACAATTGACGCTACCAGCATTCCACCCTTAAGAATAAATTTATCTCGATATGACGATATAGATACTCTTTCCAGAAATCTTTCCATCATAAAATTTCGAATTAGCATAGTTGCTTTATTACTGTTCCCATCCGAAATATCTCTCACCTTATCTTTTAATTGTCTTGATGAACTAATCACACTAACACCTCCACGTACTTCATCACTTCATCTCGAATTCCCAACATATCTGCATATACCATCAGCTGTGATAGTTTTTTGTCCTTCGAGGACATATATTCCTTGATAGCCGTTTGAAATACTTGTACTTCGTACTTATTACGATTCATAATCAAATCACAAATGCAACGCTCCTTATCGTAAACCTTAACCAAATTTCCACTACTGGATGCAATCTCACAAACTCCCATTTTATATAAATCCGGTGCAGCGTATTTCACCGAAACATCAAAATTATTATCCTTTAGATGACTTGCATTATACCCCTGTGGCACAGTAACACACACAGATGAATACTCCCTATCTGTCAAACCATGTAAATATAGTGCTGTTTCTCCGGAATAAATGACCGCGCCATTTCTTTGCTGTAAAATGAACAACTCATCCGGCCACACATCATCCGTTATATATAAACCTCTTGAGACCTTCTCCATACCATGTTCCTTAATATATTGTGCAACATAGGTCTTCGAAATATCTTCATTACACACCAAAGAGGTAATAAGATAACCATTATATTTTTCTATAAAATTATCAATTTTTTCCTTTTTAGTCATTCTGTTCACCTCTGCACTTTACTTATACGCTTTAATTATATATTTTTAAAGCGAGGAAGCAAACTCTTTTTTGATTTTTTAATCTATGCATCTTTATTCTTCATCTCCTGCAGCATCATCGCAAGCTGCATCACATCAGCATTATCCGTATTCGTGACGAATCTATTCAAGATTCAAAATCGGGTACTTTACGCTCTTTTATATCTGTTCCAATATGGGAATAGATGCAAACGTTGGAGTATGCAGATATTCGCTTAATCAGCAGACACTACTTAATCTTTTTAGAATCTATCAAAGGAATAAGTACCGTGTTTCTAAAATAATCCCAAGATTTTATTTTACAGAATTTTTGCAGTTCCGCTCTTGACCATGTCTCTCTTAAATATTCTCTTAACTTAGCATGCAATTCTATGCTTATATCAACCTTAACCACTGAGTGTTCTATCCCACACATCATATCCCTGGCGTCTTGCAGAATCATATACCGGTCTCATGTTCTTTTCTAAAATACCATAGAACACTACATCCGAATTTCCTTTCCTATACAGTTCCTGGTTTGCCCAAATAGAATGAAGATTATCTCTATAACACGCCTCATAGAGTTTTCTAATACCCTCTTTCTCATGTATCATCTCATACATAATATACTGATTCTTTGCAAATCGAATAAAAAAAATATTCCAATCCGGCAAACGATTACTTTTCACAGAATTAAGGGAGGAATCCATTGGCATCAGATTCCACAACTCATCATTCATCACAAATGACCATGGGATAAAGTGATCCACATCATACTTAGTCTGGTCAATCGGATTATCTGTAAATACATCATTAATACTGCGTAAATCTAATATTCCGTCCCATAACTTTCGTACGTGCCCAAGTTTACGCATCTTTTCATCCAATGGTGCTAACTTATAAATAAGTCCCGGCACCTCCGGATTATTATTCTGCAGCCATTTTACCTTTTCATACTGAATCCAACCAAGTATTGACACGGTATTATCTTGAATCATTTCTACCCAAGACGGCTGAAAATATATCTCTTTCTTTAACTTGCTGCTCTCACCAAGTGTATATGGAAGCAAAACCACATCCCTGTTGATCCTTTCGATATAAGCAGTCATTCGCTTTACACTCCCCCAATCAGCCGTTTCCTCTGCCTTATCAAAAAATCCTGCAAGAGCTCTATATGGAACCATATTTGTAAGCTGTTCTTTTGCAGCTTTCAATTCCTTATCATATTCTTTTATAGCACTCTTAATCTCTACCTTAGATGCATTTGCCGGAAGACTGCTAAGTTCAGATAATCTAAGCACCGCTCGCTCAAGACCATCTCGTACTTGCCCATCTGGCTGCATGCCGCTAAGATGAATATAAAATTCCCTGACCGAATACCATGCATTACAAATCATCTCATTAATCACAGCATCAAAGGTGGTTTCCATCACACCTTCTGCAATCAACTGCACAATTGCTTCAAACCAATAAAATTTATAGCAATAAGAAGGATCTTTCATCATATGTGAAAAGCCCTCTATATCTAACTTGTTATAATATTTTGTATCAATCGTGAAGTCTAATCCTGCTTTCTCAACACGATATTCAGCCATCGCTCTTCACCTCGTTCTGCTCGTACATCTGCTGAAGTCCATAATTTCTCTATTACTAATTCCGGAACTGCTTCCAATAATTTCCCAAGGCTTTCCTCTGTCAGATACGTAAAAAACCGTCCATTTCTAACACCCTCAAACTCTCCATATTTGAAAGATGCATATACAACTCCATCTGTTTTCGTTGCAATTGCTATTTTCTTCATAATATCCGTTAACTGCTTTTTCTCCACGTGGAGTATTGATGCACATGCCCATATGCCATCATATTCCTCAACCACATCCAATTCTTCAAATAGCATCTGCTTTACTTGAACCCCAGTATATTCACTGGCAATCTTACAAAGTTTTTCCGAACCATCTATCGCATCTACATTGTATCCTTTGCTTAAGAAATACTTTGTATCACGTCCGGAACCACAACCGAAATCGAGAATTTTTCCACCTACCGGCACACATTCCAGAAATATGTCTTGTATTTCTGTAAAGACTATATCTACTGTGTCAGAAACAAAATCTTTCGCTTTGGAATTGTAATAATCTAATGTGCTTTTACCTATATTCATAAAAACCTCTTATACAATCGTAATTCTTCTTTACTCTGCTACTTCGCCACACAATATTCTTTCAAGGTTCTGAAAGATATATTCTTGCGCTTGTTTTCCATATATCAACAATATATATTCCATCCCTCTGCTATTATTGCGTCGTTCTGCACGGATTCCCAATTGAATTCCCTTCTGCGTTGGCATCGTAATTGTCTTTTTGAATTCCTGATTATTTTCCTCTTGTAAAAATCCATTTAACTTAAGCCATTGTGTTATAGGCTTATAGCTTAATTTTTTATAGATATTGTCATCCACTCCCTCATTAAGCTGATCAACGAATCTAGATATCGCTTTGTCTTCCTTGTAAGTAAATGACTTTAACGTTTCGATTGGTAACTCCAATTTGTCGCTTCTTTTAGCTTTCTTTCTAATATATCCACCATTTCGTTTTACTTCTTCTAATATATCTTTCACAAAGAACATACATCTAATTACATTGGGATTATTAAGTACAGAGTCCTCATCTGCAGGCAGATTGTTAATCGGATTATTTCCATCTGCAATTCTTTGTAAATACACAATTGCCGTTTCTAATTTCTTCATATCTATTGATTCCATAAAATCACCTCTTCTTCTAAGTATTTTTTAAGACGCTTTAAGTGCTGTGCTGTTATTTTCTCTGAATAATGTAGTCCTTCATATGTTGAATGTATCGTCATAATATATCTCTATGAGTTTTACAGATTCTAATTGTACTCCTTTAAACCTTTTCCTATGTTTTTTACCAAAATCATATTATTAGTTTCTCAACTTGACCTGTACTTGACCTGCATCAACAGGTCAAGTACAGGTCAAGTACAAGTTAATTATCGTTCCACACATACTTCTGCTTAGAACTGGTTGGTTTATCAGGTATTGTAAGCTTAATCTTTTTAGAATCTATCAAAGGAATAAGTATCTTATTTCTAAAATGATCCCGCGATTTTATTTCACAAAATTTCTGCAATTCTGCTCTTAATCTTGGCTCCCTTAAATATTCTCTTAATTTAGCAAGCAATTCTATGCTAATATCAACCTTCACTGCTGAGTGTTCTAGTGTATCACCCTTTGAAGCATCAACATTCTTGTCACGCCATACTCCATCGGCACCAACCTGTCCATATCTCAATAACTTTAGATACTTTTCACATCCGTATGCGGTAACGGAAACGCCACCACCACTAGCATCTATAATAGGAAGCTCCGCATTTGTTTTCTTGCACTCTGCTTTTATCTTCAAAAATCCTCTTCCCCAGGATTCCACATCACCCGATCTAAAAGAGAATGAATCTGAACACTAGCAAGAATCCCCAATATGTCATTGATTTTATTAGGTAAAGCTTCCAACATTTTCTTTGAATCTTCTATACCAACAACATATCCATCATCGTTTACGCCAATGTTCAATACCCCACCATCAGTATTTGCATAACCGCAAAGCCATTTCAGGTAATCTTCTTACCAAGTCCACTTCCACTCTATCGTCTGAGATTCTTGTTCTTCTCCTGTTTTAATTGACTTATTAGTAATCTCCATATTGAAACCACCTTCTTCATTTATCGTGATTATTCTTAACATATTTTCCGGACTTTATCCTCATATCACTAGGCTTCTCTGCATCCACCGGAATTGCCCATGCCATACCAAATTTAACGCAACCTGGTATTCTTTCTTCATTACATAGTGTGTTAATCCTTCTGATACTTATATTCCATTTTTGAGAAGCTTCTTTAATTGTTATGTATTCATTCATCTTTCTAGCCCTCATTGCAAAAATAAATACTACGAACTATTTTAATTATATTCTATTCTTGGAATAATATCAATCTGCTTTTCATTACAATTCCATATTCATGGAAAAATCATGGAAATATACGTCTTATACACTTTTATTACATTCAAGAAACACTGTATTTATAAGCGTTTCAAGGCTTTTTACTTATCAAGACTTTTCATTGTCGGGAAGAGTATTCAACTTACGGTACTATCAAGTAAAACCCCATATTATCAAGTATTCCCGTTATTTCCTTTGAAATATTATTAAGTGCTATGCAGTATGCAAAAAACGAAATTTGCTGTACCTTTGCTGTACTTCCATTTTCTCGTCACAAGCGAGCTGGACATGAGCGACCACGACATGCGCAAGGTTTACTGCGGACTTGCAAAGATCGAGGATTCCTTCAAAGTGACAAAGACCTGTTTTGAGTCACGCCCTGTCTACGTATGGCTCAACGAACACATAAACGCACATTTTACCACCTGTTTCCTTGCCCTCGTACTCATAAGACTGCTTGAACAAAAACTCCGGAACAGATTTTCAGCAGCACAGATACTGAGGTCGCTTGGGAAATATAACTGCACCCACCTGGATGCAAACAACTGGCAGTTCACTTACTATGACAAGGTACTGGATGCCTGTGCGGATGCTTTTGATATGAAACTTAATGACAAGTACAAAACCCAGCAACAGATACAAAGGATGCTACGGTATTAAAGCATTTCCCGAAATATCCGTTTCCGTCAGAACCGTTCCCCAAAAACTGCTGAAAATTTTCTCCATATGGAAAAAATCACAAATAAGCCATACAGACAACAAGGCGCAACCCACTGTATTTACTGGGGTTGCGCCACTTTTACTTCGGAAGTTGAGATTATAAACAACATTCGGAACGATATCAATACAAATTTGATTTCGTTCCGAATGATAATTCATATCAGCAATCACCGGTTATATAAATTATTCCATCACTTCCTTCTAAAAATTAGTAAATTTACATTCCACTTCTAAAACTCGCCAAAATTGCTATAACTTCCTTTTCCTCTTTTTCTGTGAATCTTCCATCTGGTGATTCTGCAAAAAAATTGTATGCCGTATCATAATCTATTCCAATGTCAATCATTTCGTAAAAACCAATTTCTCCAGACGCAAATAAGTTATCATTCCGCCAATATATTAGTGCATATGATACATTGCCATCATCAATCGAATCATATATCTCAGTACCTTTGAATCCTTCATTCACGGGCTGAATTTTTGTTACAACTGTACCATAAAAAAAAGTATTATCCTCAACTTCCGATGCCGTATATTCCATGAATAAAGCCCCTCGACCGCCTAAAGAAAATACATTTTTGTCAATTCTTATAAAACTGACCGTAACTCCCCTCTCATTGGTAAGAACAACCACCTCTTGCGCGAATGTATCTAATATTGGACATACATCATTTGCCTGTTCATAAGTTTCACTAATGACGCTCCAGTTATCCGGATAATCAAAACTATATACTGGCGTCCACTCCATATTAGCATTATTATATTTTGTTGAATATGTATTGTTTAATATATCATCCGCCTGGTTATTTAATATATCCTTTCCATCAGCACTTTCCATATATGTGCACTTATCCACAAACTGTTCTAATCCATCGGGTAAATACTCATAATGCAACCCTATCTGATGAGATGCATCCTTTGATGAAATAATTTCCCATTCCATAGAACCAAAAAACGCCTCAGCAATTGATTTTTTATCATCATCTTTACATACAGAAATTTTCACAACAGGATATCCAATAGAAATATCCAAACATTCCTGTGAGTTTGGATGTAAAACTGTTTCTGCTTCTGCCACAGCACCTATATCTGCTTCTATATCAATAATATTAAATATCCCCAAAAGGAACGCCGTCGGCTCAAATCGTAGCATGGTATCAACTTCACAATTAAGCTTGATTTCCGGACTTCTTACAGATACATCCTGTTTTAAATTGCGAAATCCTGTTTCTTTATCATATTGAACACAAGCCTGCATAGGCATCTCTGCCGCCAGACTGATGTTTCCTTCCGCGGATATCACAAAATATAGCTCCAGTTTTACACCTGCAATTCCGTCAGCTAATGGAATCATTGTCTCGTATAATAAAATTTTTTCTTCGCCTTCTCCCTTGACTTCGCCTTCAAATGTTGCATGTACATCTACTGCTACTTCCGCATATTCGACATCTATAAGGAAATGCTCCATTATTTGTGCCGCCACAATAATTTTATCAAAATTAATTTCCACAAAATAATCACTTTCTAAAGCCACTTCTTTATCAATCGGTAAAGAGTAACTCATTCCCGAATGGTTATCTGTGATTTCTATACCTAGCTTATTTTTTCCTTCCTCTTCTTCTGTGGATAAAGACAGCTTAAAACCTTCTCCTTCATATCTTCCCTCATGAAAACCTGTGTTTATCACATTCCAATCCGATGCCATGCTTCTTGCATTTTTAATCTCTGCATCCTCATTAAATCCATAATAGGCAACAATATCGTCAAATGTAATTTGTTCAATATCAGAAACAACAATTGATTCTATCACCTGTTCCAACTCTGCATCTGCCAGTTGTAGGCCGCCTTCTGTATCTATATTCAAAACTCTTTTTGCAATTTTAAAATCATTATTGGGATTTTTAAATACAATAATTGATCCAGCAGAAACAGAATGTATAACTTGGGGAGCTATCTTGATTTCAGTGCCATCATTATTGCACTGTAGGACATCTTCTGGTGCAAGTTCTATCACGTCATCAAGATAAATGCTCTCGGAAAAATCATCTTTCCAAAATTTTCCAAAATAAAGTTCATTAAATAGTATTTCTAAAATCCATTCACATTTTTCTCTGCTTAATCCTACTTGAAAATCTGATTTTTCTATTAAATTATTCTCCACAGCCAAATCAAGATAATCATTATCGTCTATATCATCTGTTGCCCCCAAATATATTTTAACTTTATTTTCTCCGAGTGCTTTTATAGCCGTTAATGCGATAAATCTGCCAGAGGCGATACGTTCTCCTTCAAAATCATAATCATCAGATAAGATCTTCCATTCAACAGCAGCTTGTACAAAAGGAAAATAATCATTGTTTTCGTTTACATCTGAAAAATATGGCACATTATTATATTCCCTTAATCCCGCTTTTTCACATAACATCTCCATCCATTCATATCTGGTAATACTATTTTCATCTGCTGATTTGACATATTTATCATCCTTGTGCAATTTGCGCCGGTCGGCGGT
>DKZA01000011.1 GCA_002492525.1 Lachnospiraceae bacterium UBA7086
ATCCACATAATCCATACCGAGATTTGCAAGGCTTTGATCGATCATACTTTCAATGTGCTGCTGACCGGTAATCCCTCCGGCAATCTCCTCCGGTGTCCGCGGCAGGAATTTGGTCGCCACAACAACCTCCTCCCGCTTCGTATAATCCTTCAGTGCTCTGCCAAGATACTGCTCGCTGGTACCACTTTGATAAGCAATCGCCGTATCATAAAAGTTGACACCAAGCTCCAGGCCATGCTTTATGATCTGCCGGGAATGTTCCTCATCAAGCGTCCAGGAATGTTGTCCGCTCCCGGCATCGCCAAACCCCATACAGCCCATACAGATACGGGACACATTCAGTTCCGAATTTCCTAATCTGGTATATTGCATCGTAACCTCCTCCTATCCATTAAAAGCCGTGATATTGGCTTCATTCAGCGTAAAATCATAGTAATTCAGATCTTCACGCTTCGTCCAGCCAATCTGCCGCCAGAAAGCATTGCCGATATCATTTCGAGTAAACGCGATCAACGATACCTTATTGATCTGTTCCGCCTTAAGGGCCTCCATACAAAAGACCACCATTGCTTTCCCGATTCCCCGCATACGATAGTTTTCCGCCACACACACATGATACAGACAGCCCCGCCTGCCGTCATGCCCGCAGAGGATAGCGCCCACAATCTTACCATCCTCCACTGCCACCACACTGGTATCCGGGTTTCTTATAAGAAACCGCGTCACGCCTTCTCTGGAATCATCCAGACTCCTGATGGCAAATCCCTTAATCGACATCCAAAGTGCCTTCACCCCGTCATAATCCTCTATCGTCATCTTACGTATCATAATATTGTCACCTTTCCGGTTTGTTCTGTCATCCTCTGTCTGGCCCGCTATTTCCCGATTCGTCCTGTGGTCAGCCCGTTCTCTGGTTCTTCTATTCCCCCACAAGGGTCACTGCCGTATAATCATGCTTAACATAAGGCAGAAACTTTTCCAGAATATCCTTTGTACGAATCTTTAAGCTGGCGGTATTCACACAAGGATGGCATCCCACAAACTCATCCGCAAGAATATCCCTGTCAATGAGAAGCCGCACCCGGTTATCTTTGTCATTCATCAGCCCCATCACACTCACAGAACCGGGGGTAATATCCAGAAACGCCTCCATATGTTCTGCCCCCGCAAAGGAAAGCCTCGCACTGCCAATCTGACTGGAAAGCTCTTTGGTTTTAAACTTTTTGGTGCCGGGCATCATGAGCATATAGAAATCCGTCTTCTGGGAATTGCATAAAAAGAGGTTCTTGCAAATGTGGATTCCCAGTTTACTGTCCACGTCGTGACAATCCTCCACGGTAGCTGTCACCCCATGATCCAGGCGAAGATATGGTATTTCGAGTTTCTCAAGCAGTTCATATACTGCCATTTCTTTATAAAGTCTCCCTTTAGGGGAGGGTTTTATGTCAACCGGCATCAAAGCCATATCCCGCTCATCTGCCTGTAGGGTTTCTTCTTGTATGATGTCTTCCTTTGTGTCCATCTTTCTACTCCCCATACTATAAATATTCTGTCCATTCCTGCTTTGAAGAGCTTTCCCGGGTCCCGATACTTTCCTTCTCAATACCCAAAGGTGCCCTCTAAGGACTCATCCTCATCAATCCACCGCTGCACCGGAATCACCCGGTACTCCGTATCGGTGTCTCTGACATACACTGTCTCGATTCCCGCATTGATAATCTGCCGTTTACACATGGAGCAGCTGCAGGAATTCTTTACATACTCCCCGGTATCTGCTTCCACGCCGGTCAGATACATAGCGCTTCCGATCATCTTATCCCGTGAGGCGCTGATGATCGCATTGGTCTCTGCGTGCACACTACGGCACAGTTCATAGCGTTCTCCTCTGGGAATCCCAAGCTTTGTGCGGATACATTCCCCCACATCCGTACAATTTTTCCGTCCTCTGGGGGCTCCCACATAACCTGTGGCTATGACTTCATCGTTCTTCACGATCACCGCCCCATAGTGTCTGCGCAGACAGGTAGAGCGCTGTGCCACCATTTTGGCCAGATCCAGATAATAATTTACCTTATCTCTTCTCTCCATTATTATTTTCTCCTCTTTGGCTAACCTCATATTTAGGTAATTGCAAAACTCATAACCCCGCATTACGGGAACATCGGCACAAGGTCAAGCCCTTCGCTCTCCGCAAAGCCAAACATCAGATTCATGTTCTGCACTGCCTGTCCGGCCGCGCCCTTGACCAGATTGTCCAGGGCACCCATCATAATAATCCGGCCTGTCCGTTCATCAATCACAAAGTTAATGTCCACATAATTACTGCCTTCCACCCATTTGGTCTCCGGACATACCCCTTTTTCCAGTACACGGACAAACTTTTCTGCCTGATAATACTTATCATACACGGCCTTCACTTCCTCGTACGTTGGAAGGCTTGTCTGCCCATCCGCCCTCTTTACCGGCAGAAGATTCGCATAAGCCGTCACCAGGATTCCTCTGTTCATGGGCACCAGATGAGGCGTAAAATTCAACACTATTTTCTTCCCTGCCGCATAGCCAAGCTGTTCCTCAATCTCCGGTGTATGTCTGTGACTTGCCACACCGTAAGCCTTGATATTCTCATTCACTTCACAGTAGAGATTAGGCACCTTTGCACCGCGTCCTGCTCCGGAAGTTCCGCTCTTGGCATCTATAATCAGGGTATCCGTATCAATCAATCCCTCTTTCACCAGCGGATAAGCCGTCAGAATGGAACATGTGGTATAACATCCCGGATTAGCCACCAGCCGGGCGTTCTTCACATCTTCCCTGTTAATTTCACACAGGCCGTAGACCGCTTCCTCTATATACTGCGGTGACTTATGCTCGATGCCATACCACTTTTCGTAAACAGGCACATCCTTAATCCTGAAGTCGGCACTTAAATCTATTACTTTTACCCGGGACAGAATATCCTCGTTCATCAACGAAGCACAGAATCCCTGGGGCGTGGCTGTAAAAATCACATCCACCTGTTTTGCCAGTTCTTCCATATTATCATCCATGCACTTTGCATCCACGATCTGAAACATATTCTGATACACCCTTGCATATTTCTGATCGATATAACTGCGTGACCCGTACCAGACCACTTCCACCTTGCTGTGAGCCGTAAGAAGCCGCACCAATTCACCGCCCGCATATCCTGTGGCTCCTATTATTCCTGCTTTGATCATATTTCCTCCGTTCTGAAGCGCTTCCTATCCAATAATCATTGCTAAAATAGCAACTTTGTAATTTCATTTCCTTTACACTACTTTAATATACCATGCCCGGCACCGCTTGACAATCACTGCCACATCTATTAATGCTCTCGCCGATTCCTCCCGTCTTTTCTCTGCGTCGCTGTATAACTATACATCTAAAATGCATATTATTCAATATATTTTTTAATTTATGCACAAAAATCATTAATATTCATAAAAATATGCATAAATTTACACTTGCAATCTCTGTTATCTTGTTGTATATTGTTTTAAGGATAAACGCGGCCCGATGACTTATGGGCGATATGCGTATAGAGAGTAACCAATATAATCATTTCATTACATATTTAAGATGGAGGAAACTGACATGAAAGAAAAAGTAGTTCTTGCGTATTCCGGCGGACTTGATACCACGGTGATCATTCCCTGGCTGAAAGAAAATTTTGACTACGAGGTCATCTGTGTGTGCGGCAACTGCGGCCAGGCAGAGGAACTTGATGGACTGGAAGAACGTGCCCTCTCAAGCGGCGCTTCCAAACTCTATATCGAGGATCTGACCGATGAATTCTGCAACGACTTCATCGTACCCTGTGTACAGGCCCATGCAGTCTATGAAAACAAGTATTTACTGGGCACTTCCATGGCAAGACCCGTTATCGCCAAGAAGCTGGTGGAGATTGCCCGCAAAGAAGGTGCTACCGCCATCTGCCACGGTGCTACCGGCAAAGGCAACGACCAGATCCGCTTTGAATTAGGTATCAAGGCTCTGGCCCCTGACTTAAAGATCATCGCCGCATGGCGCAATGAAAAATGGACGTTAAATTCCCGTGAGGAGGAAATTGAATACTGCCGTCAGCATGGCATCCACCTTCCTTTCTCCGCAGATTCCAGTTACAGCCGTGACCGTAACTTATGGCATATCAGCCACGAGGGCCTGGAGCTTGAGGATCCGGCCAACGAACCCAATTATGAGCATCTGTTAGTACTCGGCACCACCCCTGAAAAAGCTCCTGAAGAGGGCGAATATGTGACTATGACCTTTGAAAAAGGTATCCCCACTTCCGTCAACGGCAAGAAGATGAAAGTAGCCGAGATTATCTCCACCTTAAATGAACTGGGCGGCAAACACGGGATCGGCATCGTGGATATCGTGGAAAACCGCGTGGTGGGCATGAAATCCCGCGGCGTATATGAGACTCCCGGTGGCACCATTCTTTACGAAGCGCATCAGCAGCTTGAGGAACTGATCCTGGACCGCGACACCTACGCTCTCAAACAGGATATGGGCAATAAGTTTGCGCAGATCGTCTATGAAGGCAAATGGTTCACCCCGCTTCGCAAGGCTGTGCAGGCTTTCATTGAGTCCACTCAGGAATACGTGACAGGTGAAGTGAAATTCAAACTGTATAAGGGAAATATCATCAAAGCCGGTACCACGTCACCCTACTCGCTTTACAATGAAAGCATTGCTTCCTTCACCACCGGCGATATGTACGACCATCACGATGCAGAAGGCTTTATCAACCTGTTTGGTCTGTCCAGCAAGGTACGGGCCATGAAGATGCAGGAGAATGGTGTGAAACTGCTATAAGGCAGCTTAATTATATTCCTATTGCTTTTCAAGAGGCGGCACAGCCGAAACTGCGCCGTCTCTTTTTCATGCTATAGGAAATTCCTCCGCTTATTCGAGTTCGCGGAGCGAATCTCGCAATCGAGCTTTGCTCGATTTTTCATACTTTCGTAATCTGTTCTATGGCATACAGCGGCAGATTGACAAGCCAGGTTTCTTTTTTATAATCTGCCATCGTTGTGCGAACAGATACCTCAGGGTTGAATTTCTCCTGATAGGTTTTCAGGCTCTTAGCTTTAAGGTTGACTTCCGCTTTTACTTCCACTGGAATGATTTGTTCGCCTGTATCGACAACAAAATCAACTTCGCAGGAGCCTCTGTCATTGGTATAATAGTAAACACCCAAATCCTCAATCGTTTTAAGCTGCTGACAAACATACTGTTCTGTAAGAGCGCCTTTAAACTCAACGAAAAGCGCTTTACCATCAATCAAAGTACTTTGATGAAGTCCTGTCATACAACTAAGCAATCCAACATCTACTACGAATAACTTGAAGGCCCTCATGTCCTCATACGCTTTCAATGGGATACCGGCAGCATTGACCCGGACAACCTTATGGACAAGTCCACAATCGGAAAGCCACATAATAGCGGTTTCATATTCTTTCGCACGAGCGCCTTCACGAATAAGACCATAAATAAACTTTTTATTTTCTTTTGCAAGCTGAGAGGGGATACTGTTCCACAACATGCGAATTTTAGGAACAATCTCATTAGGAGCGTGTTTGGAGAAGTCTTGTTCATAAGCTGCCAAGATCCTCTTTTGAATGTCACGAACTTCATTAAAGTCCTTGTTCTCTACAAAGCTCTGTACCGCTTCGGGCATACCGCCAACAAAGTAATAATATTTCAGAGCCTCAATGTATATTTGCCTAAAACTTGTAACCATCCCAAAGTCCTGCTTATCAAGAAGCTTGACAAAACGCTCTTTGCCAGCTGCCATCAAAAACTCCCGATAGGAAAGAGGATAGAGTTTTAAAAAATCAACCTTGCCTACAGGGAATGAAGTGCCCTCATGCAAAGCAATACCGAGCAAAGAACCGGCACAGACAATATGATATTGCGACGCATTTTCGTAAAAGTACTTGAGAGACGTCAGAGCTCTCGGAACCTCTTGTACTTCATCAAAAATCAACAGCGTATTATCAGGGTCAATTTTGCGGCCTGCATACAACTCCAATCCCATAATAAGACGCTCCGTATCCAAATCAGAAGCAAACAGTTCCGCCATTCTTGCGTTGGCATCAAAGTTAATATAAACAGTATCTACATACGCCTGTCTGCCGAACTCTTTCATCAGCCAAGTCTTACCAACTTGCCGTGCTCCTTCGATAATCAGCGGCTTACGACGTTTGCTTTCTTTCCATTTTAACAGTTTTTCAATCGCAATCCGGTACATAAACGAACCTCCGTCACCATAATATAGTCACATTATAGTATATACAAACAAAAAATACAACGATATTTTGGTTAATCAATACACTTTTTACGCAGAAAAATTGTATTTACATTAGACACGCATATTATTTGTCACAACAGACAAATCAATGTATTATACTATCCATACAGAACCTAAAATAAGAGGAAGTGTTGAAAAGCCTTTGCTAAAATACTGGCAATCAGATAGAAAGGAGCCAAACATGGAATGGAATGAAAAACTCCAGATCATTATTGACTATGTCGAAGATCATTTACAGCGAAGCGAAGAGCTCATTGACAACGAAGAAATCTCAAAAATCGCAGAGTGTTCTTTTGGCTTTTTTCAAAAGGTATTTTCCTACATGAACGGTATTAGTTTTGCTGAATACATTCGCTTGCGGAAATTAACTTTAGCCGGGTATGATTTGAAAAGCACTGACTTAAAAGTGATTGATATCAGTTACAAATATGGCTATGATTCTCCTACCTCATTTACAAAAGCATTTCAGCTTTTTCATGGAGTATCCCCAAGAGAGGCACGGAATCAAAATGTCGTTCTAAAAGTTTTTCCGAAAATGCAGCTGTCAGAACGGCATGAATATTCGTGGAAGCTTGAAGCAAAAGACGGTTTTCGGTTAGTGGGGAAAAGCATCGTCGTATCCTGCGAAAATAATCTGCACTTCAAGAAAATACCAGAGTTTTGGAATGTATGTCAACGTAATGGTATCTTTGCGAAGCTGATTGCAATAGATACCGCTGTTCCCAAAGGGATATTCGGTCTCTTTGGCGCTTATGATGAGCAGTTAAATGAAATGGAGTATTCTATCATGGCCATATCCGATCAGGAAGCGCCGCAAGGTTTTACTGAAATCAGGATTCCGCCTGCTACATGGGCAGTTTTTGATTGTAGAGGCCCCGTTCCCCAGGCAATTCAGAAAGGCTGGCAATACCTGAACGAAGAATGGCTTGTCAAATATCCGTTTCAACACGCACAATGCCCGGAAGTGGAATGGTACAGCAATGGAAATGTATATGACAGCAACTATTTAAGTCAAATATGGATACCAATTATGGAGGAGGAATAAGAAATGGTACATTTAGTTTACTGTGATAACGCAGGCAAAAAAGGTGAAAAAGTATTAGATAAAATTTTAGCCGGAACTAAGACGATGATCGTGCGGGGAGCAGCCGGAAGAAAAATTCCCCACAGCAGAGTTTTTGCCGGAGAACGACTTTACTTCATGGAAAAAGGCAGTGCAAAGGTAACGGCAACCGCCATTGTAAAAGACGTGCAAAATCTTGTAAAACTGTCCGATGAAGAAATCACAAAAACTCTTGCGGATAATCAGAACAAATTAAACTTATCGGATAAGCAAAAGGTACGATGGCATAAGAAGTGTCTGTGCTTAGTGGAATTTGAAAATGTCAAAGAAATAGATCCTCTTGCTTTTGAACATCAGGGAAACATGGATGACTGGCTTATTTTAGAAAAAATCGAAGACGTGATTGCAGGAACAAGTATTCCTTACAATTACAATAATTCTAAATTCTTAATTTTATCGGCAAAAAAAGTAAATTTGCTTCGCAAATTAACTTTGCGAGATCCGCTCCGCGGCCTCGGATAAGCGGTGGAATTTCCTATTATACAAAAAGAGAGTACCTGGCGTTTGGCCGGTACTTTTTATTGTTTTATTCCAAGGATTGACAAAATCATTTTCGCGTTTTATAATATAATTCTTGTTATATAACGTAAATTATTAAACAGGAGAAAAAGCCATGCCGCCAAAACCTAAAATCACAAGAGATATGGTTATTGACGCTGCATTTGATGTAGCCCGCAAAACAGGTGCGGAAAACATCAATGCACGGACAGTATCAAAACAACTAAACTGTTCCACACAGCCCGTTATGTATCATTTTGCAACGATTGAAAAATTAAAAAAAGCTGCTTATAAAAAAGCAGATGAATATCATACGGAATATTTGATGAACATTCCAGAAACACAGGAAGATACAATGCTTGGAATCGGGTTGAATTA
>DKZA01000013.1:0-151 GCA_002492525.1 Lachnospiraceae bacterium UBA7086
CACTATTGCAAGAAAGGAAAGGTGATTTTATGGCGAATAAGAATTATGACTTGGCACACACAAAGTGGATGTGCAAATATCATATCGTATTCACTCCTAAGTATAGGAGAAAAGTTATTTATAATCAATTAAAAAGTGATATACGGGATAT
>DKZA01000013.1:499-24716 GCA_002492525.1 Lachnospiraceae bacterium UBA7086
ATGCCAGATCATATCCATATGCTGGTAAGCATACCACCCAAAATGAGCGTATCAAGTTTTATGGGATATCTGAAAGGGAAGTCAGCCCTTATGATATTCGACAGACATGCAAATTTAAAGTATAAGTTTGGGAACCGTCACTTCTGGTCAGAAGGGTATTACGTGAGCACAGTGGGTCTTAATGAGGCGACAATCAAAAAATATATCCAAGACCAAGAGAAGAACGATATCATGCAGGATAAGCTTAGCGTAAAGGAGTATGAGGACCCTTTTAAGGGTTAAGTAGAAGTAATACAAACGCCCCTTCAGGGGCATAAGCAACGCGTCAAATGCAATAGTGACTTGAACAGAGAGAAAGTCAGGGGCGCCTTGAGACGCTGTTCGGCGCCAAGGGGTTATACCCAGCGAGTCGAGCCACCCGTTTTACGGGTGGCNNTGGTCAGAAGGGTATTACGTGAGCACAGTGGGTCTTAATGAGGCGACAATCAAAAAATATATCCAAGACCAGGAGAAATACGATATCATGCAGGACAAGCTCAGTGTAAAGGAGTATGAAGACCCTTTTAAGGGTTAAGTCGGAGTAGTACAAATACCCCTTCAGGGGTATCAGCAACGCGTCAAGTGCAATAGTGACTTGAACGGAGAGAAAGGCAAGGGCGCCTTGAGACGCTGTCTGGCAGCAAGGGCTTACAGCCAGCGTCCCGAGCCACCCGTTTTACGGGTGGCGGCGACTAATGATCATTTTGGACTTTTAAATATTTGCAAGCAAAGCTTTTCCAGTAATTTCTGCACTTTTTCATCAAGTCCGGTCTTAGCAAGGTAATTCACTACAATATTTGTCATATCCTCTGCTGTGACAGGGCGCTTTTTGCGGATTTCCTCTGCCTGCTCAAACATGGCATTCATCATTTCGGTGAGCTGTGATGTGTCTATATCAGCAGGTTTGTTGTCATAGGCTTCTTTCATATCCTTTAGAATACTCATCATTATATCGCGCAGTCTGATCATAGACGCTTCGGAGGCGGTAATCTTCTCGGCATTCATACGATTGATGTCATGATTTGCCTCTCTGCGTGCTTCCTGTGTTTCCCATACGTAGTCTTTTAGCGCATCAATCCCGAAGTCAATCATGGCATTTCTTGACTGAAAAGCGGGAGCATTGGTGTCTTCAAAATAGGCCTGTGCATAATCAAGGAAGCGGGGGAAATTACGGCTCTCGATCATCAGGCTTAGCAGATGACTATTAACTTTGCCAGACAATATCTGAAACAATGCCTGATTGTTAAGCCCAAGTTCGCTTAATTCCACATTCTTTCTCATTCTTACATCGGTCAATCCCAACAAATAATCTGCAGAAACATTGAAAAATAATGCCAGTTTTGCCAGCACATCATGCCCGACCGTTGCGGTTTTGCCGTTTTCAATACGGCTGATTACGGATATAGGAATCCCTGTCTTTTCACTGAGTTCAGTCTGCGACAAGTGCATGCTTGTACGTAAATCGCCGATACGTTCATTTATTGTTCCGCCCAGTTCATTCATATAGCTATCCTTTCTTGGCTTCCTGATATTCATTATATCGTTTCTTTTGCAAATTTGCAAAAATTGATAGCGAAATGTTTGCTTTTTTGCAAATGTGGCAATTTGGGGGCATTTTTATAAATCAATGATAAGCTTTCCCTACAGCAAACGATGGCATATGCACAGATGTGCTATCTGTTGCTCATTTATCGGAAAGGAGGCTCATGATTTGGATAAGGATATGTTCACTGAAAAGCTAATCAGAAACGCGCCGTTTGATTATATAAAGCTGCTTGAGACAGCAGAGAATCAGTCGAAACTGTTTGTCTGATATTTATGGAGCATAAACGCTTTTAAGGAAGGCAAGGGAATATGTTGCCAACGTAGTTGGCAACCCCACTACTTTATCGCAGGTAAAGTATAGTGGGTTACACTTCACAGAAGTGTCAGCCTTCGCCTGACGTATCTGGCATTACGCCGATGCTTGTGTAGAGAGATGAAAGTAGGGGAGGGGTTACATGGCAAAACTGGTGTGTCATGCTGAGAAATATAAAAAAGGAAGTGTGCTGTCCATAGAGCGGCATAACGAACGCAAAAATGAGAATTACAGCAATGAAGAAATAGATCCTTCAAGAACGCATCTGAACTACTCCCTGATACAGAGGGATAACGAAAGCTATTATCGTTCTGTTATGAAGTTGGTAAACGCACGGGATAATCCGTCCGGCAAAGCACTGCGGAAAGATGCGGTTGTTCTCTGTGAGTTTGTCATAACTTCCAGCAATGAGTTTTTTGAGAATCTTCCGGCAGAGGAACAAAGACGTTTTTTTGAGGAAGCCAACCAATACTTACAGGACTTCTTTGGAAAAGAACATTGTATTTACGCTACGGTACACTATGATGAGCATACACCACATATGCATTTCGGTTTTGTACCGCTGACAGAAGAAAATAAACTTTGTGCAAAAGAGGTCATTGACCGTTCGGTGTTGTTCCGCTTACAAGATGAAATGCCAAAATTTTTGCAAAAGAAAGGATTTCAGATTGAACGAGGGGAAGCTGGCTCGACGGCTGTCCATAAGAGTGTCAAAAAATATAAATCGGATATGGAGAAAGAAAAGGCAGCGTTGACGGTTTCCATCCAAAAGGAAAAGCAGGAGCTTTCACAGCTCGCGTCTAAGAAGTCGGAAATACAATCTATTGATCAGATTCCGACGGGAAAAACAATGTTTGGCGGGAAAGTTACTGTTGACGAGGAGGATTATAAGAAGGTCGCTTCGCTGGCAAAAAAGCAATTGTCCAGTGAAAGTAGGGAAAAGCAGTTATCAAAGGAAATTTCTAGTTTGCGAAAAGAGAATAAGACTCTGAAAACGGAAAATGAGGGGATGAAAACGCAGCTTAGCAAGAGGCAATCTGTCAGTAGACGATTATCAATAGCGGCGATGGAATCGGAATTTCGGGAAATGCAGATATTTAAGGATCGAGCAGAAAAATTTCTGTCAGAGCATGGCTTATCGGATTATTTCAAAAACACATTCATACATTCTAATAATCGAGATTTATAAGAGGTATATTGTGCCAAATACAGAATCAGAATATTTCGGAAACAAGGAGAAAAAGGATATAGATTTACAATTTACAAATGTGCAGAAACTTGATATAAAAAAGGCTCTTAAGCGAGGCATTTATCATGAATTGTATGATAGGGATTATCTTTCTGATGCGCAACTAAATGAGCTGATTGGGAGAAATACATAAGGTTATACTTGCGCATCATCACTTGGCAGATTATACTGTAAGTGGTGATGTGTCCTTTCAAGGAGGAGGACACCATGAATCATAATAAACTTAGAGTTGCTGCATATTGCAGAGTTTCAACAGATAAGGATGACCAGACAAATTCCTTAATCAGCCAACGACGCTATTTTGCAGATTATATTAACCAACATGAAGATTGGGTATTAAATGATGTGTATTATGACGAGGGTATCAGTGGAACGCAGACAAAAAAGCGTGCCGGATTCAATGCCATGATTGAAGAAGCCATGCAGGGCGGCATAGATTTGATTTTGACGAAAGAAGTTTGCCGTTTTGCAAGGAATACGGTTGATACGCTCTCATACACCAGAAAACTCAAGGACAAGGGAATTGGCGTCGTGTTCACCATTGACAACATAGATACCAGAGATGCAGACGGAGAACTTCGGTTGACCATTATGGCAAGCATCGCACAGGAAGAAAGCCGAAAAACCTCTGAACGTGTGAAATGGGGGCAAAAACGCCGCATGGAACAAGGTGTGGTCTTTGGGCGCGATATGCTTGGGTATACCGTTCAAAATGGCACATTATCTGTCAACGAGGATGAAGTGCCCATTGTTCGCGCGATTTTCCATAAATTTACGAATGAGGGCAAGGGCACTCATGTGATTGCAAGGGAACTGTTGGAAGAAGGAATGCGTCCTATGCGGGTGAAACTGTGGTCAAACACAATTATCCTAAGAGTTCTAAGAAACGAAAAATATGTCGGCGATCTGTGTCAGAAAAAGACTTATACACCCAATTATCTGACACACGCAAAAAAGTACAATCGAGGTAATGAAGAAATGGTTTATCTGAAAGACCACCATGAGCCGATCATTGACAGAGAACTATGGAATCGGACGCAGGCGGAGCTTCTCAGGCGTTCTCCGTCAGCGGATATAAAATCAAAACATAGTAACCGCTACTGGTGCAGTGGCAAGATTTACTGTGGTTTGTGCGGTCAGCGCTATGTCAGCAGAACGAAAAAGCTGAAAAATGGCACCATCTATAAGGCATGGAGATGCTATGCCGCAGCCAATCATGGAACGAAAAAGATTTCTTCTTTCGGGGAGCAGATCGGCTGCGATAATGGCTCTATCAATGAAAAGGCGTTGCTTACCTGTATGCACTATTGCATCTGTCAGCTTCAGACAAACCAAAAAGAACTGAAACGGGAAATCATGCAGGAAATCAAGGAAATCAAAGGTATAACAGAGAAAAAAACGAATACTAAACGTATTCAGGAGAAAATGGATGCGCTCTCTGCCAAGAAAAGGAAAGCAATCGACCTGATGCTGGATGGTCTGATTACCAAGTCTGACTTACAAGAGCAAACAAAATGGTATGATGAACAGCTTTCAGAGCTTTCAGAATCATTGAATGCTGCGGGAAAGCAGGATAAGGCAAATTCAGCGGAACTGCGTGAATACGAAAGCTATCTAAGCGCTCTGGACGAGATTATGTCCTTTGATGAAAGTAACGAAAACCTTTATCGGGAAATACTCGACAAAATGGTTATCTATCATGATAAGACCGTAGAGGTATGGCTGAAAAGCGTTCCCTTTGGCATGAAACTGAATATTTGTTCTCGTGGTAAAAATGAAGATTACCACACCGATATTCTCTCTATGGAGATTATTCAACCATCATAAAACTCCGGAAGGTTCGCCTTTCGGAGTACACTTAAAACCTAAGATGCGCAATTTCGTAACCGATACACCGATGTCAGTCAGCACACCGGCCACTTCCCGATAGGGCGCGGCATAACGCTGGGAAAGATAGCGCATGGAAGCACCCATTTCTCCATCAGGCCCGCCATACTGACTGATGATGACCTGTGCGATATCGGCGTTAGCCTCTTTGATGTTGACTGGAAACTGCAATCTCTTTTCATAATTCCACATTAATGACATCCTCCTTCCCAGGGCATTGGACTTAAGGCCCACTGCCAGTCGTTACATTCTGACGCATCCACACAGGAAATGGTAAGAGGTGTATATTTGGTGGAGTATTCCTGTCTGGCCTGGTTGGCCATGCGATTGTAGTGTTTGAAATATTCCAGAGCATTTCTGTCGGTGGGATGGGTGTCCAGATACAGAGACAGTTCTACGACGACAAAAGATAAGACGTTAATATCATGAAGCAGTTTTTCCTGTTCATCGGCAAATTGCATATTCATCATTTACAGCATCTCCTTCCTGTGAACGGTTTGTCAAGTTCCGGGAAAATGGTGCCATTCAGATATCCTTCTTCCAGGTTCTCGCAGATCCCTTTGAAGTGCTGCCAGGGAACATAGGCCATAGCGACGGGAAAATCGTCGATATTTTCTTTGTACATATAATCTCTCATAGTATCCTTTCCTAATTTGCAAGTACTTTTTAGTAGTATAATATGATATAATTGTTTTTGCGTGTTTGCCGGTATACTAAAAGGACACAAAATATTCACAAATTGGTACGAATAGAGACACATTTTTCCAGTACATTTATAAGAGTGCTGTTTTGAAGGGAGGATTTCGTTTTGATACAGATAGAGAAGTTAGTCAAACGATATGGAGACCATCTGGCGGTGGACGAATTGTCTTTTACCGTGGAGCCGGGGAAGATATATGGTTTTGTGGGTCCTAACGGGGCGGGTAAATCCACCACCATGAATGTGATAACGGGCTATATTGCGGCCAGCAGCGGAACGGTTACGATAGACGGGCATGATATCTTAAAGGAGCCTATGGCGGCCAAGGCGTGCATTGGTTATCTGCCAGAGGTACCGCCGCTTTATACAGGTATGACGGTACAGGAATACCTGCTGTTTGTGGCTCACTTAAAGCGGGTGCCGAAGAAAGAAAGAGCAGAGCATGTGGAACAGATAAAAGAAAAAACAGGTCTGGCTGAAGTGGGAGGACGCTTGATTCGTAATCTTTCCAAGGGGTATAGGCAGAGGGTCGGCCTGGCTCAGGCATTGATCAGTGATCCTAAGGTGCTGATTCTGGATGAGCCGATGGTGGGGCTTGATCCGAAACAGATCATCGAATTGCGGGATCTGATCAGGGGGCTTGCCGGTAAACATACGGTGATTTTAAGTTCTCATATTCTTTCGGAAATCAGCGCGGTGTGTGATCAGATTTTAATTATTGCCCATGGAAAACTTGTGGCCAGCGGTTCGCCCGAGGAGTTGGAAGAAAGGATGCAGGAAAAGGCGGAAGTGGCTGTGACGATTCTTGGAGAACAAGAACAGGCGGAAGCAGTGCTCGTGCAGATGAAGGAAATAGAGAGTTTTACCATGGAACCGGGAAGCGAGGCGGGGAGCATTGTATTCCATATTATATCGAAAGACAATACAGATATCCGCAAAGAACTGTCTGTTGCACTTGCATCTGCCGGACTGCCGATTTTGTCTATGAATCTGTCGAAGAAATCTTTGGAAGATATTTTCCTGGAACTGACAGGGACAGAGGAATTATCTGACGAGGAAGAAACAGACGAGGAGGAATCTGACGAAGAAGCGGATGAAGAAGAGTCAGATGACGAAATGGATGTAGAGGAGGAAGCAGACGATGACAGCAATCTATAAAAGAGAGTTGAAAGCTTTTTTTAGCTCCGTGACGGGATGGCTGTTTGTGGCCGTCAATCTCTTGGTGTTTGGCATTTATTTTACGGTTTATAATATGATGTTGGGATATCCTACCATCTCTTATGTGTTGCAGAGTGTGGTGCTTGTTTTTAATATGACGATTCCGATTCTCACCATGCGCAGTCTTTCCGAAGAACGCAAAAACAGGACAGATCAGTTGATTTTGACGGCGCCTGTATCGGTGGGGAAGATTGTGTTGGGTAAATATTTTGCCATGGTGACGGTGATTGCTATTCCAGTGGTGATTGCAGGTGCTGTACCGCTTTTGCTTATGCAGGCGGGAGAGTTTCAGACAGGGGTTTCTTATTCCTCGTTGTTGGGGTTCTTCTTATATGGCTGTCTTGCCCTGGCTATCGGACTCTTTCTGTCGTCTTTGACGGAGAGCGTGGTGATTGCCGCGGTGCTTTCCTTTGTGGTGCTGTTTCTGGGATTTATCATGGGCGGCATCTGTAATGTGATATCTGGTTTTGGCACCACGGGTTTTGCCAGATTGTTAGTTAAGATTTTGTCCTGTTTTGATATGGTAAGGCGGTTTGATATTCTTTCCGGGGGCTATCTGGAGATGGAAGCGGTGGTTTATTATCTGACGGCCACGGCCCTGGCACTTTTCTGGACAACACAGATAATCCAGAAGCGCAGATACAGTGTCTCCGGCAGAGGCGTGCGTCTGGGAGCCTACAGCGTGACGGGAATCGTCGTGATGACAGGACTTGTTATTGCGGTCAATGTGTTGCTGAATTATGTGCCGGATCGCTATACATCATTTGATGTGACCCAGAATAATCTTTATACGCTGACAGAGGATACCCAGGAATTTGTCAAAGGGCTCACAGAAGATGTGACGATTTATGTTTTAGTGGATGAAAATGGTAAAAATGAGGATCTGGATAAGACGCTTACGCGGATGGATGAACTGTCCGGGCATGTGAAGATTGAATATGTCAATCCCATGGTCAATCCGAAGTTTTATTATAATTATACACAGACAGAGCCGTCGGATAACAGCCTGATCATCGTGAGCGGCGACAGAAGCGCGGTGGTGGATTATGGCAGTATCTATACCTATGAAATGAATTATGATACTTACAGTTATGAGGCTTCCGGCTATGACGGGGAAGGACAGATTGTTTCCGCCATGGTTAAGGTTACCACGGAAGATATGCCTAAGTTTTATATTGTGACAGGACATGGAGAACTGAATTTTGAGGAGAGCTTTCTAAACGCCATCCAAAAAGAAAACATTACTTATGAAGAATTGCCGCTGTATGCGGCAGACGGGATTCCGGAGGATGCCAAAGGCATTATTATCAATGCTCCCACAAGTGATTTCTCCAAGGAAGATGCGGATAAAGTCATTGCGTATCTCGATAAAGGCGGTAACGCGCTTTTGGTGCCTACCATAGTAGATGTGGAAATGACGAATTTTGACAGAATACTTGCTTATTATGGAGTATCTGTGGTAGATGGTGTAATTGTGGAGGAAGACAGAGAGCGTTATTACCAGAATCCGTATTATCTTTTTCCGTATATAGAGAGCAATGAGATTACAAAGCAGGTGGTAAACGGAGCAATTTTTGCGCCTTTCTCCAGAGGATTATCTTACGACGATATGGCAGAAGGGGTTTATTATACACCGTTGCTTACCACCAGTGCGGATTCTTTCAGTAAGACAGGAGTATCCAACGGAGAGGATTACAGTAGACAGGAGGGGGATATCGAGGGGCCTTTTGTGGTCGGCCTGCAAGCGGAAAAGGAAGCGGGGAACGGAGAAATATCAAAGGCCTTCTTTGTGTCCAGCGAAAATCTGTTTACGGATATGGCAGATGATATGGCGCCGGGCAACAATGAGAAACTGTTTTGCAGTATGGTCAGTGCTCTGGCAGATCATGAGAGCGTGGTGGGAATCCCGGCTAAGAGCTTTTCCATGAATCCGTTGATTTTCTCGGCGCAGACGGTTATGGCAGCATCGGTAATCTGTGTTATTCTCGTGCCGGGGATATCGTTAGTGACGGGTATTGTAATCTGGGTACGCAGGAGGAGACGTTAAGTTTTATCAGCGGAAGCTGTTTTCTATGACGCCTGGGAGCAGGTCATAGATAGAACATCCTGTTTTTTCTTCAAAGTAATCTTTGATGGAGAGGATTTTCTGCCAGCGGGGAATGGTGAAGGGATGTACCCCGTAGCGGATTGTCACATCTACAAAACGTTTTTCCAGGAGGCAGAAACCAGTGGGAAGGGCGAGGGAATCGCAGAGCTGTACGAGAAGATCATAATCATCGTACCGGGCAGTTTTCACGAAGTCCTTCATGAACTGGTAATCTGCCTCACTTACGTCAAATTTTCCGATGGAACTTTCAATATCCTGTATCATGAAGGCATGGGAAATACAGATCTGCGCAGCTTTCTCCCAGCCGCGTTCCATACAGTAGCGGTAGCCGTCGATCAGGTGTCGTTCGGAAGTGACACCGGCATAACGGCCTATATCATGCAAAAGCCCCAGCAGGTAGGCATAGTCTGCGGATAGATTTTCACAGCGGGCGGCTATATTCTGGCAGGCTGTTGCCACATAGCGGGAGTGGTCGGTCCAGGGGCCGGGATTTAATCTGGATGCTTCCAGAAGAGCTTCGTTTGCGGTCTGTAAAGTAAGTTCCATACCGATGTTCTCCTTTTCCTGTAATAGCATTTAGGTAATTGCGAAACTCATCTCTTAACTGTTATATATTATGCTATTTGTACAATTTCAACAACTGTAAAAGCGTTTCGCAATTGCTTATGATAGCATTAAGGAATCTGTATGTAATCATCATAGGAAAGAAAAGCGCAAATGTCAAATACAGGTAAAGAATGGTCCATACAGGCAGAGAATCGGTATAATCGGGAAAGGGAGTCATGAGCAGGGAGCATATTGACTTCCTTCCTTGTTTGTGCAAGAATAGATGTGGTAAAGAAGGATATTCACACAAAAAGTTTGTGAAATAATTAACAACCTTATCAAAGCGGAGGGATAAGATGAGAGGAATCGATACGCAGGTTCGCAAGAACAGACGACGTATTTTCAAGGAAGTGGCCAATCTGGCTTATCATTCCGATAATTTGAAAGATGATATTGAAGCGCTCCC
Organism: Lachnospiraceae bacterium UBA7086; assembly: GCA_002492525.1. Taxonomy (GTDB): domain Bacteria; phylum Bacillota; class Clostridia; order Lachnospirales; family Lachnospiraceae; genus UBA3282. The sequence goes on from DKZA01000013.1 coordinate 10,570, forward strand.
CTATAAAATTGTGGACTATGATGAATCAGAATATGAGAGTATTTACAGGGAACGGGCGATCGTGAGGGAACGGATCCGTCTGGCCATGGGATTGTCGCTTCGGCCGGAAAACCAGCCGGTGCATCTGACGCAGGGGCTTGAGGAGAGTAATATTTCGGAGAAATATTATGAGCCGCCGCTGATGCAGGTGATTCCTTCGGCGTGTAATGCCTGTCCGGAGAATATGTATCATGTGACGGATCATTGTATGGGATGTGTGGCCCATCCCTGCCGGGAAGTGTGTCCCAGAGGGGCTATTTCCATGAAGAACGGTAAGTCCGTGATCGATCAGGAAAAGTGTATCAAGTGTGGTAAATGTAAGGCGATCTGCCCTTATGATGCCATATCCCATCAGGTAAGGCCCTGTGCGGGTGCCTGTGGAGTCAACGCCATTAAAAACGACAACAAAGGGCGGGCCGTGATTGACAATGAATTGTGTGTATCTTGTGGGCAATGTATGGTGAATTGTCCTTTTGGTGCGATCGCGGATAAGTCTCAGATTTTCCAGTTGATTCGTGCAATCCAGGCGGGCGGCAAGATTATTGCCCAGGTGGCGCCTGCTTTTGTCGGACAGTTCGGTCCGGAGGTGACGCCGGATATGTTAAAGACGGCCTTAAAAGAACTGGGATTTTATGATGTTTATGAAACGGCTATTGGTGCGGACATGGGGGCCATTGCAGAGGCAAAACATTATGCCGAAGAAGTGGCAACGGGTAATCTGCCTTTTAGTCTGACTTCCTGTTGTCCTTCCTGGTCGGTGTTGGCCAAGAAATTCTTTCCGGAGACCATTGATAAGATATCCAATGCGCTGACACCTATGGTGGCTACGGCCAGGCTGATCAAAGAAGAGCATCCGGATGCAAAAGTGGTGTTTATCGGGCCCTGCGCTTCTAAGAAGCTGGAAGCATCCAGAAGAACGATCCGATCAGATGTGGATTTCGTGATTACTTTTGAGGAATTGACCGGCATTTTTGAGGCGAAAGGTATTTTCCTAAAAGAAATTCAGGCTTTGGATGAGATGAAAGGGGCCACCGGCGCCGGAAGAGGTTACGGTGTGGCAGGCGGTGTGGCCAGTGCCATTGAGGAATGTGTGAGAGAGTACTATCCTGATGTGGAAGTTCATATTGAACACGCGGAGAGTCTTTCGGAGTGTAAGAAGATGTTGATGTTAGCCAAAGCCGGGAAGAAGAACGGCTGCCTGATCGAGGGCATGGCATGTCCCGGCGGCTGTGTGGCAGGAGCGGGAACCAATATTGCGGTGCCGGCGGCAGCTAAGGCAGTGGGTGCTTTTAAGGATGCGGCCCCCAGAAAGATACCGGATCAAAAATAGACAGAGAGGAAACGAACATGGAGAAAATAAGAACACGGTATGCGCCCAGTCCTACAGGAAGGATGCATGTGGGTAATCTGCGGACAGCGCTCTATGCTTATCTGATCGCAAAGCATGAGGGCGGGGATTTTATCCTGCGGATTGAGGATACTGACCAGGAACGTTATGTGGAGGGGGCGGTGGATATCATTTACCGCACCTTGGAACATACGGGCCTTATTCATGATGAAGGACCGGATAAAGACGGCGGTGTTGGCCCCTATGTGCAGAGCGAAAGGCAGAAACAGGGCATTTATATGCAGTACGCGAAACAATTAGTGGAGAAAGGGGAGGCGTATTATTGTTTTTGTGATAAAGAACGCCTTGCCACGCTTACCAGGACAGTGGCTGGCAAGGAGATTAATGTTTATGATAAACACTGTCTGCATCTGACGAAAGAAGAGGTGGAAGCCAATCTTGCGGCCGGGAAACCTTTTGTCATCCGACAGAACAATCCGACGGAAGGAACTACCACCTTTCATGATGATATTTACGGGGATATCACGGTGGACAATGCGGAATTGGACGATATGATTCTGATCAAATCCGATGGGTATCCAACCTATAATTTTGCCAATGTGGTGGATGATCACCTGATGGGGATTACGCATGTGGTGAGGGGAAATGAGTATCTTTCTTCTTCTCCGAAATACAATCGTCTTTATGATGCCTTTGGCTGGAAGGTGCCGGAATATGTGCACTGCCCGCTGATTACGGATGAGGAGCATCAGAAGCTGTCCAAGCGTTGCGGACATTCTTCTTATGAGGATCTGATTGAACAGGGATTCTTATCGGAAGCAATTGTTAATTTCGTGGCGCTTTTGGGATGGAGTCCAGAAGATAATAATGAGATTTTTACTCTGGAAGAGCTTGTTGGAAAGTTTGATTATCATCATTTGTCCAAATCTCCGGCAGTGTTTGATTACACGAAGTTAAAATGGATGAACGGCGAGTACATGAAAGCCATGGACTTTGACCGGTTTTATGAGATGGCGGAGCCTTATTTGAAAGAGGCGGTCACAAAGGATCTGAATCTTAAGAAAATTGCCGCCATGGTAAAAACAAGAATTGAAATTTTCCCGGACATCAAGGAACACGTGGATTTCTTTGACGGGCTGCCGGATTATGATGTGGAGATGTATACCCATAAGAAGATGAAGACGAACGCAGTGACTTCTCTGGAAGTTTTGCAGGAAGTTCTGCCGCTTTTGGAGACGCAGGAGGACTATAGCAATGATGCGCTCTATGCATTGCTTTCTTCTTATGTGGAGCAAAAAGGATGCAAGAACGGTTATGTGATGTGGCCCATAAGAACTGCCGTGTCCGGTAAACAGATGACACCGGGCGGCGCTACAGAGCTTATGGAGATTCTGGGAAAGGAAGAGTCTCTTGCGAGAATTCGCAGAGGCATCGAGAAGCTGACAAATGCCTGCAAGGAAATGCACGCCTGAGCAGAAGAGAGCCATTTGTCACACTGCCGGACCGGCGCAGATTCTGGCCGGACCCGGCAGTGGAAAGACTTTCGTAACCGTACATCGTATCCGACATCTTATTCTGGAAGAAGGTGTAGATCCATCCCACATCCTGGTGATCACCTTTACGAAAGCTGCGGCACTGGAAATGCAGCAGCGGTTCTATACTCTCATGGAAGGAGAAAAGCCGCCGGTCTGGTTTGGTACCTTTCATGCGATATTCTATCATATTCTGAAACAGTCAGCGCAGTATCGCGACTATACCATTATTACAGATGCTGAGAAAAAGAAACTGATCAGGCAGATGATACATATGCACAGACAGTTCGTCTATTTACAGGAAGAAGATCTGGAAGAAGTCCTTTCTGCCATCAGCCGTCATAAGGCCGGTATGGAGGGGGATATTATACAGATTCAAAAGATGACAGCGGATGATATTTACCTCCTTACAACCGAATATCAAAGTTATTTGCAGGAATTTCAGCAATTTGATTTTGATGATTTAGGGCAGTATTGTCTTACCATGCTGCAGGAGGACGCCGCTCTCCTTGCAACATGGCAGGCACAGTTTCGTTATATTCTGATAGATGAGTTTCAGGATATTTCGCCGGTACAGTATGAAATTGTAAAGCTGCTGGCCTTGCCAGAGGATAATCTTTTTATCGTTGGCGACGATGATCAGTCCATCTATGGATTTCGGGGTGCCAGTCCGCAGAGTATGATAAAATTTCTCGCCGATTACCGGCAGGCAGTACAGATTCCTTTGGCAGTGAATTACAGATGTCATGAAAAAATTGTCGAGGCTGCCGGGCGTGTTATTGCAGAGAATACACAACGTCTTCCCAAGGATATCCAGGCAGTACACAGTAATGGAGAGGGCCTGGAGTTATGTGTATGTCAGAATGAGGAAGCGCTGCATAAAGAACTGGTGGGGCGGTTGCTGCAGGAACAGAAAATGGGCACTTTGTCATGCAGTGCCATAATCTGCCGGACAAACTTTGCCTGTAGTTTGTGGGCGCAGGTTCTGCATGATGCAAAGATTCCTTACACGATGAAAGAAAAGAAAAAGAATCGTTTTGCTCATTTTGTGATTCGGGATATCAGAGCTTACCTTGCGCTGGGCCAGGGGAAGTATTACAGACAGTATTTTTTGCGTATTATGAACAGACCCCTGCGTTATCTGAAACGGGACAGTCTGCCGGCAGAGCAGGTTGATAGAAAAGATTTGCTTATGCGATACCGGGGAATACCAGCAATGGAAGAGACTCTACGCAGGTTTTATCGGGATCTGGACGCTCTGTCGGATAAAAGACCCCATCTGCAGATTCATTATATCCGTAAAGTGATCGGCTATGAAAACTTTTTGTGGGAAAAGTATGGAGCAGGACGGGCCCGGGAATTTGTTCGGATCGCGGAGGAGTTTGAGACTTTTTCCAAACAGTTTACAACAGTAGATGACATGGATGATTCCATCGATCACTATACAGAAATATTACAGGAACCTGCAGAGCAAAAGCAGGGAGTTACGCTGATGACCATGCATGCGTCCAAAGGACTTCAGTTTGATACGGTGTATCTGCCGGACTGTAATGAAGGGCAGGTCCCTTCGGACCAGGCGGTGACGGAAGAAGAAGTGGAGGAAGAAAGACGGATGTTTTATGTGGCTATGACCAGGGCCAGAGGAAAGCTGTGTCTTTTGGCACATAAAGGAAGAACCGGGAAAGAAGGTCCTTCCCGGTTCTTAAAAACTTTGTCCTAATCTACCAGCTCATCAAACTCGGCATTGTCAAGATATTCATCGAAGGCGTCCGCTACGGCTTCGTATTCCTCGTCATCCTCAATATATCCAAGTTCAGGTTCTTCGTTGGGATCGCTGGGATTTTCGTGATAATGATAAAACCAGACTTCTCCGTCTGCGTTTTCCCCGTTTTCGTCAAGCGGCAGAAGTGCGATGTAATCTTTCTTGTTTACGGTCAGGATTGTGACGACAGCGCAAGTGACTTTGGTGCCGTCTTCTAAATCAAGTTCTACAGTCATTTCTTCCGTGTCAAAGCCTTCTTCTGTCTTTTCTTTGTTATCTTTACTCATACAAACGCCTCCTTTTACGGTGTGATCGTTGCCTTTATTTTACAGAAAACAGGGAGAAGATGCAATCTGTAAATAAATTTATGTACAGTATTTGTCATTTCTATGGTAAAATAACTGTACTGACAGTAACTTTATTTCAGACAGATGGAGGTTTGCATGCAAAAAACATTCCAAGTGACAAGGACACAGGCATACCCGCTGGGTGCATCCTTTCAGAAGGAAGGCTTGCGTATTGCGGCTGTATGTGACCGAAGAGAACAAGATGGTTCGCGTTGTAAAGCGGGTGTGATTTTATATGATAGAAGGCATACAAGGGGACTTAAGATTGCGTTTCCGGAAGAATACAGAGTGGGTGCAGTCTGCTCTATGCTGATTTTGGATTATCAGGACAGGGATTGTCATTATCTTCTCTATCAGGGGGAAGAAATCTATCAGGATCCCTATTGCAAAGCCGTGGAGAATCTTTATCGCTATGGTGTGGTAAAAAAGACGCTTCCCAAATGTAAGGTGGAAGACGGATTCTTTGACTGGCAGGAAGATGTACCCTTAAGGATTCCTTATGAGGATGCTATCTTGTATGCGCTGCATGTGCGTGGCTTTACGAAACATCAGTCTTCCGGTGTGAAACAGAAAGGCACCTATAGCGGGATTGTGGAGAAAATTCCGTATTTACAGGAGCTGGGAATTAATATGGTGCTTCTTATGCCGGCCTACGAGTTTGATGAGGTGATGCAGGAGCATGTGTTACAGACCGCAGAAGAGGCTGCTTTGTCTTACAGACAGAAGCTTCCGGATAAAGAGGAAACTGCGGAAAGACGGCCCAGGCTTAATTACTGGGGATATCAAAGAGGGCTTTATTATATTCCAAAGGGGGCTTATGCCTCCAAGCAGTCTCCGGTGACGGAGTATAAGACAATGATTCGTTCTCTCCATCAAAATGGTATCGGTGTTGCTATGCAGTTTTATTTTCCGCCGGAAGTGTCACCGGTAGAGATATTGGATATTTTAAGATACTGGGTGTTGGAGTACCATATAGACGGGTTTCATCTGATGGGGGCAGAAATTCCCATGGAGCTGCTTTCGCGGGAACCTTTGCTTACAGATACCATGTTATTGTTCGATAGACAGTACACAAAGAATGTGGAGGGCAGGCATAACAGTGTCGGATGGATGAATGACGGATTCCTCTATGATATGCGCCGTTTCTTAAAAGGAGATGACAATTTGATGGATGCCTTCCTGTGTCATGTGCGCGAGCATCAGCAGGAGACAGGCATCGTAAATTATATGGCTAAATGGGACGGATTACGTTTGATGGATCTTGTTTCTTATGATCGTAAGCACAATGAAGAAAATGGAGAAGACAATACAGACGGAACAGACTATAATTGCAGCTGGAATTGCGGTATAGAGGGAAAAAGCCGTAAGAAATCTATTATGGAACTGCGTATGAGGCAGATGAAAAATGCCATGACGCTGCTCTTGATGTCACAGGGGACACCACTTTTATACAGTGGTGATGAATTTGGCAATACACAAGGCGGTAATAATAATCCCTACTGTCAGGATAATGCCGTTGCCTGGATTAAATGGAATGATACACAGGGCGGCAAGGAACTTCTGGAATATACGAAAAGGTTGATTGCATTGCGTAAGAAACATCCGATTCTGCACAACAAGGCACCTCTTAGAGGAATTGATTTTCTTTCCTGCGGCTATCCGGATATTTCCGTACACGGACAGGAGGCATGGAAGCCGGATATTACGCCGGCCAGCCATACAATTGGTATTATGTATTGTGGATGCTATGGAAAAACGGACGGTAAACAGGATGACAGTTTCTTCTATATTGCCGTCAATATGCATTGGAAACTACATTATCTGGGATTGCCCAAACTCCCGAAGAACAAACAGTGGTCCCATCTGCTGTCTACGTCCAAAGAGGCACCGGAAATCGAGGGAAAAGAAACTTCCCAGGAAATAGGTATACCGCCAAGGACGATTGCCATTTATACTGCCATAGACATGCCGGAAATACAAAACAGGACTGTTGTGGGTAGAAAAATGGTTAGAAAACCGTGCAAAACAGACACAGATAAGAGCAAAAAGAAGGATATATGATGAATAAGGTGTGGGAACATTTTAAAACGGTCACGTATCATAAATGGCTGGTCATGCAGGGATGTTTCCGGGTTGGACTTTTTCGACAGGGACTTTTACATGATCTGTCCAAATACAGTCCGGCAGAATTCCTGATCGGAGCGAAGTATTGGCAGGGCGATAGAAGCCCCAACAATGCGGAACGGGAACAGTTGGGTTATTCCTCTGCCTGGCTGCATCACAAAGGCCGCAATAAACATCATTATGAGTATTGGATTGATTACAGTACCCGTGATATTGAGGGCGGTATGGCGCCGGCACCGATGCCGACCCGTTATGTAGTGGAAATGTTTATTGACCGGGTAGCTGCCTGTAAGGTTTATCATAAAGATTCTTACACAGATCAGGATCCGTTAGAATACTATATGTCGGCTAAAACCCCGCCGCCTCTGCATCCTAAGACCAAAAGGCTGTTGGAATTTCTTCTGCATATGTTGGCGGAAGTGGGAGAGGAAAAGACGTTTCGGTATATTCGGACGCGCATACTTTCCAAACGGAACCATAACATAAAATAAGGACAACCGGACAAGTGACGTCTCCTTTGTCAATGCATAGGATATGGTATGAGAAAAAAAGGAGATGAGACCTTATGAACTGTTGTTGGATCCTTCTGTTGTTATTTTTCTGCGGACAGAACGGGAATGGAATCTGTGGTCAGGCAGACAGGGGCTGCGGCTGTGAAGTAGAGCCGCCGAAACCGCCCTGCCGTAATAGAGAACCGGAACCATGTCCGTGTGATGAACCCAGGTTTGAGCCACGTTTTGAGTCGAGACCGTTTAGCGGAAACGGCGCTACCTGTGGCTGTGAAGAGAAGTAATTGCACGCCCTTTCTTTTCGGTTGACGAAAGGAAAGGGCGATGATAAACTGTTTTCTGGTACAAGCGTATAATTTAGGAGGCAAAAGAATCATGATAGACGGAAAAAAAGTATTATTCAGTGGTATGCAGGCTACGGGTAATCTGACCCTTGGTAATTATCTGGGAGCGCTTAAGAACTGGGTAACACTTTGTGAGGAATACCAGTGTTTTTATTCGGTGGTAGATTTACACTCTATCACTATCAGACAGGATCCGGCAGAACTTAGAAAACGTGCCAGAAATCTTCTGACCCTCTATATTGCGGCAGGAATCGATCCTGAGAAAAATTGTCTGTATTACCAGTCCCATGTGTCCGGACATGCGGAACTTTCCTGGATTTTGAACTGTTTTACCTATATGGGGGAATTAAACCGTATGACGCAGTTCAAGGATAAGGCTGCTAAACATGCAGATAATATCAATGCAGGACTGTTTACTTATCCGGTGTTGATGGCGGCGGATATTCTGTTATATCAGGCAGATGTGGTGCCGGTAGGGAAAGATCAGCTGCAGCATCTGGAGATTACCAGGGATATCGCACAGCGGTTCAATGGCATATATGGGGATGTGTTTACGATTCCAGAGCCTTATGTGGGCAAAACAGGAGCAAGTATTAAGAGCCTGCAAAATCCGGAGAAGAAGATGTCCAAATCAGATGAAAATCCCAATGCCAGTATCTATCTGATGGATGATCCTGACACGATTATCCGGAAATTTAAAAGGGCAGTCACCGATTCGGAGGCGCAGGTACGATATCGGGAAGAACAGCCGGGCATCCATAATCTGATCGATATTTATTGTGTCTGTACAGGTAAGACTCCGGAAGAGACTGAGAGAGAATTTGAAGGCAAAGGATACGGAGACTTTAAGATGGCAGTGGGAGAGGCTGTGGTAAGTGTCTTGAAACCTTTGCAGGACAGATATGAAGATCTTGGGAAAAATAAGGATTATATAGATAAGATCATTAAAGACAATGCGGAAAAGGCCAATTATTATGCCACGAAGACCTTACGCAAGGTACAGCGGAAGGTAGGATTCCCGGATAGAGTGCGATAATGACGCTTGTATATTCTGTTGGGAATCCCGCTGTACTCTATTAATCCGAGGCTGCGAAGCGGATCTTATCATTTTTGAAATACTTCAGTGAAATAGCCGGCGGCGGAGATGGATTCGCCGCCTTGTATCAGGTGTGTGGTATCGCCCATCACCTGTACCCGGAAAAAGGCGTTGCCGTTCATTCTCTCCTCTGAGGAAAGAATGGTGACAGAGGTGGGCGCCAGATAGAAGCCATGCAGTAAGATGACCGGAGAGACGCCAAGCAGGTGGCTCATCATCATGCAAGTGACGCCTAAATGGCAGAAAATAACAATGGTATCCTGTTTGCAGCCGGAGGTTTCAAGGCCTTCGGTATCTTTGTGTGCAGTGACATAATAATTGTTGTGCCTTTTATAGCCGTAGGCGTTGAGAAGATTGTCTAACCCTGCACAGACATCCTCATAGGCAGGCAGAAGTTCAGGATTGGAACCATAGATTGCAGTCTCTTTCCAACCTTCTTTATCGTACATCTGTGGAATCTGCGTCCAGTATTCCGGCATAAAATCCCAGGGAACACCATGACGGCCGGTTACCGGATCGTCAATAAAATAGGAAAATTCTTTCAGCCAGTCATAAGTAATGGCTTCCCGTCCTGTCTTTTCCAGAGAGTAAGAAGCAGTCTGTTTGGCTCGTCCAAGAGGGGAACAATAAAACTGTGTGATGTTCTCCCATTTCGCTACACGTTCGGAGAGCAGTCTGGCTTCCCGGATTCCCTTTTCGGTCAGGGCATCATTCTGGTAATCAGGATCCCCGTGTCTGATAAAAATAATTCTCATGTGTTAACCCAGCCTTTCCAGTGATTTGCAACTTTAGTAAATTTTAATTAGGCATTTTCCCTGCCATGATATATAATAACATAGATGCCATACGGAAAGAAGCATTAATTGCCTTACTGTTTCAAAATCTGTGAAGGCAAAAGGAGGAAACCATGTTTGGACAAAATAAGAAGATGAAGGAGCAGGGCCCTGGTAAAGACCAGGTCAGAAAGTGGATGACCGGTATTAAGATAGTACTGGCGGCCATGGTGTTATTGGTATTGGTGAGTGGTTCTTATTATTCTATTCAGGAGGAAGAACAGGCAGTGGTATGTACCTTTGGTTCACCCAAAGCAGTGACTACGCCGGGACTTCATTTTAAAATACCTTTTGTCCAGACGGTGACGAAGGTAAATACCACGATTCAGGGTTTTAAAGTTGGTTATCTGCAGGATTATCAGCAGGACATGGGAGAAGAAGTGGAAGATGCGTTGATGATCACTTCTGATTATAATTTTATTTATGTGGATTTTTATGCGGAATACAGGGTTACCGATCCGGTGAAAGCGCTCTATGCATCGGAAAATCCAGAACTGATTCTTAAAAATATTGCCCAGAACTGTATCCGGACAACCATTGGCTCTTACAGTGTGGACAGTGTGCTGACTACAGGCAAAAATGAAATTCAGTCTAACATCAAACAAATGATTCTGGATAAACTGGAAGAGTATGATATTGGTATTCAGTTAGTCAATATTACCATACAGGATGCTACTCCGCCGACTACAGAGGTAGAAAATGCTTTCAAAGAAGTGGAGACAGCCAAGCAGGGGAAGGAGACAGCCTTAAATAATGCCAATAAGTATCGCAATGAACAGATCCCCAGCGCCGAGGCAGAGTCTGATAAAATATTACAGGATGCAGAAGCGACAAAACAGCAGCGAATCAATGAAGCAAACGGACAGGTGGCCCGGTTTAATGCCATGTATGAAGAATACGCAAAGTATCCGGAAGTAACGAAGAAGCGTATGTTCTATGAGGCTGTGGAGGATATTCTTCCGGAGATTAAAGTGATTATACAGAGTGCGGATGGGAATACCAGTACGGTGCTTCCTTTAGACAGTTTCGTTTCGGATACGACCTCATCCGTTAATACGACTTCATCTGCTAATACGGCTTCTTCTGACGAAAATGCAGATAACGATACAAACGGGGAGGATTGATCATGGCGGAATATACACAGAACAACAATGGAAACGTGGAATATTTTAATTCTAACGGGACGAAGAAGAAAAATAAAAAAGATAAGAAAAAAACTCCCAGATTTGGTCTGGTGTTAGGGGCTCTTGTAGTTGTGGCAGTTTTTTTCCTGTTTAATTGTATGGTGGTGACCAGACAGGATCAGTTTAAACTGATAAGACAGTTTGGCCGCGTAGACAGAGTGGTGACAGTGCCGGGACTCAGCTTTAAGATTCCCTTTATTGAATCGGTGGATACAGTGCCGAAAGAACTTTTGATTTATGACCTGCCGGCGTCCGACGTGATTACTTCCGATAAGAAGACCATGATTGTGGACAGCTATGTTCTCTGGCATGTGACAGATCCCTTGAAATTTGCACAGACATTAAGCTGTTCGGTGAGTAATGCGGAGGGGCGTATTGATGCCATTGTCTACAATGCAGCTAAAAACACAATTTCCAATATGAAGCAGGATGAGGTCATCAGGAGCCGGGACGGTAAGATGACCATTACCGTGGCGGAAGTGGAAGATGATATAACAGGCAATGATTTAAATCTTTCCGAAGAGGAAGAGGTCATTGAGATCACCTCTTTGACGGAAGAAATCATGGGTCAGATCAATCATGTGGAAGAACAGTACGGTATTGAAATCGTGGCAGTGGAAGTGAAGAAATTAGACTTGCCGGATGATAATAAACAGGCTGTCTATAATCGTATGATTTCAGAGCGTGGAAATATTGCGGCCCAGTATACGGCAGAAGGTAAATCAGAGGCTAAGAAGATAGAAAATACCACTGACAAAGAGGTATCTATCATGCTTTCCGATGCCAAAGCAAAGGCAGAAGCAATCATTGCCGAAGGGGAAGCGGAATATATGCGGATTTTGTCGGATGCTTATTCCGATCCGGAAAAGACGGATTTTTATTCTTTTGTACGAGCCCTGGATGCGCTGGAAGAAAGTATGGTCGGAGATAATAAGACCGTGATTTTATCCGACGATTCTCCGATTGCCCAGATTTTTAACGGGAGATACTGATAAAACTTTCCAAGATAGAAGGGGAGAATATTTATGAACATTGATACTTTTTTTGCTACACTGGATTCTTATTTTGAGAAGAATGAAACAGACAAGATTGATACTTTTCTGGTTTCTTCCTTGTCACAGGCCAAGGAAGAGGAAGATTATGCGGCTTATATTTCCATCTGTAATGAGATGATCGGGTTTTATCGCAGTACCTCTGCTTTTGAAAAAGCTTATGTAGCGGCAGAAGATGTGCTTCTTTTGATGGAAGAACTGAAACTGGATCATACGGAGCACTTTGCTACCACGCTCTTAAATGCTGCTACCGCTTATCGTGCTGCCGGGGATTATGCTCATGCGCTGCGTTTTTATAGACAGGCGCTTCAGATTTATGAGGGTATTATCCCTCCGGAGGACTATAGGTACGCCGGACTGTACAATAATATGAGTATTCTGTTGGAGAAAATGGATGAAAATGAGGAAGCGATTGCCTGTGCAAAGAAGGCACTTGCCATTATAGACAAGATAGAAGGCGGCGAAATACAGACGGCGGTGACACTCACCAATATGGCTTTGGTATATTTTAAACTTTCACAGCCAAAGGAAGCGAAAAGGCTGTTGGAACAGGCACTTTCTATTTTCGAGAAGGATGGAAAGGAATCCGACGAGCATTACAGCGGTGCTCTGGCCGGGATGGGAGAGGCCTATTATCGCATGGAGGAGTATGTAAAAGCACTGGATTATTATGAGCATGCATTGGAAGAAGTGAAATGCCATTATGGAGAGACTGTAAGTTATGGTGTTTTATGCGAAAACTGTGCGGCGGTTTGCGAGAAACTGGGCGATGCACAAAAACAGAAACAATATGTGGATAAGGCCCGGGAAGTGATGGAGAAATTTAGCAGATGAAAGGCTTGGAAGTAGCACAGAAATATTTTGAAACCTATGGAAGAAATATGCTTAAAGAGCAGTTCTCACAGATATTAGATCAGACGGCGGCAGGGCTTGTAGGCTATGGCTCTGAATGTCTTGGATTTGATGATGAAATATCCAAAGATCATGACTATGGGCCCTCTTTTTGTATTTGGCTGCCCAAGGAAATTTATAGAGAATATGGCGCCAGGATGCAGGCCGCATATGAGGCTCTGCCCAAGGAGTTTATGGGATTGTCAGGCCGTATGGAAGAAGAGCAGGGGAAAGGACGGGTAGGTGTTCTTTGTCTGGAATTCTTTTATGAAGAAATGATCGGGCGAGACAGTGTTCCAAAGACAGACGCTGAATGGCTTGCTATCCCGGAAGAAATGCTTGCCACTGCCGTAAACGGCAGGGTATTTGAAGACCGTCTCTTACGGTTTACGCAGATTCGGAAGGGTCTTCAGCAATACTATCCGCATGGCGTATGGATCAGAAAAATAGCAGACAGCATGGCGAAGGCCGCGCAGGCGGGACAGTATAACTATGCCCGCGCTATGAAACGGGGAGAACGGATTGCTGCAGAACTGGCGCTTACGGAGTTTGTGAAAGAGAGTATGCATCTGGTTTATCTGTTGAACAAAACCTATGCTCCTTTTTATAAATGGATGCACCGAGGGATGCAAGATCTTGCAACCTGCGCTGAGATAGGCGATATGCTGGGGTTGCTTTATCAAATACCGGATCCGGCTGCGGCATGGGAGGATGTTTCTTCCGGAGACTATGTGTATAATCTGAATACCAATGACGGAAGAGTCCTGATCATAGAAGCGGTCTGTAATATTTTGGTGCAGGAACTGAATGAACAGGGACTTTCTGACTTGCAGGATAATTTCCTGCAGAATCATATTCAGACGGTGTTGGAGAAAATGGCTGACTTGAAATTTTAAATTCCAGTGCAGAAGTAAATTCCACTGCAGTTTAAAATTTATACGAAAATAGAGATTTTCAGAAGTCAAAATCCCGGATTTCTGTTATAATCAAGACAGCTTCTTACAAAATATCTGATTTTGGGGTATAGAAAACAGACCGCTGGAGAGTTAGTATGCCAGACTAAATTCCACCGGCAGCATGGTAAAA
>DKZA01000013.1:25000-44164 GCA_002492525.1 Lachnospiraceae bacterium UBA7086
AATTCCACCGGCAGCATGGTAAAAATGTGAAGATCTGAATTCCATCCTGACAGCAGATCTTGTAAGATTGTTAACGGTTATATTTGATCAGCTTAGGCGTCAGGTTGACTTCATCAGGATCGACCGGTCTAAGCTGAAGTGCTTTCAGGACATCTTCACCGTATACTTCCAGTGGGGCAGCATAGGGTGTCTTTCCCGAAAGGCTTTCCCGGGGAGTGGAATTGATATGGTTTACGATCAGGTTCGCATCCCACTGTGTAAGGAATTCAAAACTTGTGCCTTTAGGCAGTACCATGCGGAGCATGGTATGGGCATTTTCAACGCCGCCCTTCTGACCGCTGCGCATGGGGTCACAATAATAGATGTTAGTCCTTTCTATGCCGTTTATGCCTGCCTCCAGAGCATCAGGGTCACCAAACTCAGAGCCCCTGTCCGTCAGGAGGGTATGAAAAAGGCACAGGAAATCATAAGTGCCCAGCTTCTTTTCCAGACGGTCGAATACGGCACGGACAGCGCCCTTTGTACAGCGGTTCATCAGGAAAGCAAGAAAGAGTTTTTCCCGTTTTAAAAAGAAAGTCAGGAGTACCTTTTTTGACTCATTTGAGGAGTGAACGGTATCCATCTCCGTCCAATGGTCAGAGGAAAGCGCCTGAAAGTCAGTATACATCCTTCCCTGAAAGACGGTACGGTCTTTGATCTGTGTGTTATGGCACTTACGAGGTTTGAATCTCACCTTGCGTTTTAGGTCGATATTCCTTGCGGTAAAGAGCCCCACATCCAGATAGGTATAAAGAGTCCTGACGGACATATCCAGTTCGGGGTGGTTTGCGATGATCTGGTAAGGGGACTGACCCTGGGAGAGCAGCGGGGAGATGACCATATCCTTCTGCCTCAGTTCATGCTTTGTCATACTGATGCCGGAACGGGAACTGGTAAGAAGTTCCCTGTACTTCCTGTCGGCAAACTTTGCATCGTAACAGTATTTATGGGCGATGGTACAGTGGTTTATGGCGATGGTGCATCCGTTGCAGACATAAGGAGCCTTATCGAGGCGACCGCAGCGTTCCCTTACAAAGTCAGGGCAGGTCTGGTTACAGGTAGGACAGGAAGCGCACTTCACATCGCAGAGGATGATCTTACGGCATACATTGGTCTTCCTGCAGCGGTAGCGGTGGATACAGAAGTTGTGGGCGTTATAGAAAGTGCCTTTATGGTACCAGTCACTGAGCCGGTGAGCCCTGACCTCTTTGGAGATGGTGGTAGGGTCTTTGCACAGGTACTTAGCGATCTCTTTGAAAGAGAGGCCTTGGTTTAAGGAACGTTCAATATATCTGCGGTCATCAAGGGTAAGGTGTTTCTGGTTGCCTGGTATGTATCTGCTCATGGGGAACCTCCTTCTACTGCTGTCAGGAGGGCATGGAGAGTATAACACTGATATGTGAAAGAGTAAATGCCACTTATGTAGAGGTAAATTCCACCGTATGGCAAGGGAGTGGAATTTAAAATTTTATTTTTCCGTTGGAGAAAATGTAATAATCTATGCTTGTAGATTCCAAGTGAATATGGTATGCTTATTTCACTTGGAACCTCTACAAAATTATTCTAATGTCCGTTAAGGACATCTTAAAGAGCGTTTCGCTCTGTGATTCCGAGAAAGCAACAGACAATAAGAATGGAGATATATTACAGCAGGTCTGTTTTATGTATGAATCTGCATGGAATATTTCCGGCGAAAAGAAGGGAGCAGATTATGCAGACAAAAGAAAATAGCGAAAAAACAGGGTGGGATCATGAATTTCCCAAAGGAACAATTAAGTACAGGATGACCAATGATTTTATGTTTAAAAAGATTTTTCAGCAAAACAAAAGAGCATTAAAAGGATTATTATGTGCCTTGCTGGATATGAAACTGGAAGAAATCAGGACAGTCAAGGTGCTGAATCCGATCGAGGAAGGGGATGTGGTAAATGATAAAGCAGTGATATTAGATCTGCTCCTAGAGCTGAATGATAATAGAATCATTGATATTGAGATGCAGGTAGAGGATGAAGGAAATTGGGAGGAAAGATCCCTGGTTTACTTAAGCAGGGAGTTTGATCAATTGCATAAAGGTGAAATTTATGAAAATGTAAAGAAAACTATCCACATAGGAATTTTGGATTTTACACCCAAAGGATTTCCGGAAAAACTATATATGGATTATTACTTTTATCATTATAATACCGGACATAAGTATAGTGACAAAATGTCAATTCGTGTGTTACAATTAAACCAGCTTGGAAAGAAAGAAGACGAGGAAAAAATGCCCGATTTATATCATTGGGCGCAGTTGTTTAAAGCAACAAGTTGGGAGGAGATGAGGATGTTGGCGAAGGAAAATGAGGAAATCAAGGAATGTGTGGTAACATTAAAAGAACTGTCGGTGGATGAAAGAGCGCGTATGCAGTATGAAGCGCGATTAGATTATCAGCGCAGACTGAAAGGTGCGGAATTCCATGGGATGGAAAAAGGAATAGAAAAAGGAATAGAAAAAAATCTGGTGTACACTGTCGATAATGCTATGCGCAATTTAAACCTCACATTGGAACAGGCCTGTACTGCGCTCGGTGTGACTTTAGAGGCCTATCAGACAGCAAAAGAAAATCAGGAAATACTTGCATAAATTTCTGATTATAGTAAAATAATGCTGTATCATTTATAGGAAATCGAATGGGATACTGAGATTTCATAAATATAGATAAAGGAGCGACTCCGGATGACCGGATTTGAAGTGGCAGGTAGAAAATTCCGGACAGAGGCAGACTATAAGGCGGCTCTGCGGGATAAAGCCAAGATAGATGAAATTAGAAAACAGGTTAATATGGAACAGCCGGGAGAAGTGATTACACTCTATTATGAGATGCAGACAGGCAGCTTCCGGTTTGAAACTGCTGTGGGCAATGATTTTGACGACGAGATTTTTGAACTGGCACAGGAGTTTAAACGCCAGGGATATGACCAGAACAGTAGAATAGATTTGCGCAAAAAAGGCAGAGGCGGGGCGAGAAACACTTCTAAAGGCCGGCAGAAGAAAGCGGCGGCATCTCATAATCAAAAGAATAGCGAAGCGGAAGCTGCGCTAGATAATTATGATAAGGAGATGCAGAAGGAAATCCTTTCAGAACTTAAGAAGCGGGAAAGACGCCGTAAAATCATTGTTGCGTTCTGCGGAGTTACCGCAATTTTTTGTTTTGCCTATTTTGGAATTTATTCCTATTTTGCGGAAAGAACAGAGATGGATTATGAAAGCCTGGCACAGTTGAAGGGCTCCCCGAATCTGGCGGCCTATATGCAGTCAAAGGCACCGACAATTCACCGGACACAGGAAGATGAGGTGGAGTTGACAGTTTTAGAGGAGTATCAGACACTTTATAATAAGAATAAGAAACTGATCGGCTGGATTAAGATTGACGATACGAAGATTGATTATCCGGTCATGCAGACGGCCAACAACGAGTATTATATGGACCATAATTTCAACCAGGAATATGACAGAAACGGCAGCCTGTTCTTAGACAAAGATTGTGATATCGTACACAGAAATACCAATCTGATTATTTATGGACATCATATGAAGTCAGGCAAGATGTTTGGTGGCCTCAATAAGTACAGCAGTGAAGAGTACTGTAAGGCACATCCGAATATTCAGTTTGATACCATTTATGAAAAAGGGACCTATGAAGTGATGTATGTATTTCGTTCCCGTATTTATAATGAAGATGAGGTTATCTTTAAGTATTATCAGTTCCTGGATGCGGCTTCTGAGCAGGAATTTAATTCTAATATGCAGGAGATGGCGGCGTTGGCGCTCTATGATACGGGCGTAACGGCGAGTTATGGAGATCAGCTTTTAACCTTATCTACCTGTGACTATTCGGAGGAAGACGGGCGCTTTGTGGTGGTGGCAAAGAGGGTGATGTGATTTGTTCATTCAGCCCTCTTTTTTTGATACTGTGAAAAATACGGCAAATGGACTGCTTTTTCTGTACAATCCCTTTAAATTATGCTATATTAAATATAGTCGTCAACTCGCAAAAATGTCATGAAATATTGGTTAAAATCGTAAATGTGAGTTAGTTCGTATAAGATGGCAGGGTAATTTGCAAAAAACAACAGAAAGAAAGAGGGGAATAGTGTGAAACACAAAAGAAAGGATCAGTGGTTAGAACAGCTCGTTAATGAAATAAAGTTACAGGCGCAGAAATCATTTCAGGTTGGTTCATTTGAAAAGATATCCGATACGACAGTTAATGAGAAAGCTCCCGAATTAATGGAAGCGTTCAATAACTTGTTGAATTGTGCAAATCTTCTGTTGAATCATGCCAGGGAAAATATGACCATGCTGAACCGGATCAATCATTCCGGTATGTGGTCCATGTATTTTGGAGACGATTCCCAGGTCAATCGTGTCGCGTTCAGTGATGAATTCCGTGAAATTACCGGATATACAGACAGCGGTGAATTTAACGACAGTGTTGATGCCTGGACAGCAAAGATATATGAAGGCGATCGGAAAAGAGTATTACAGGAATTTCAGGATACTATCAAAGATTCGACACAGCAAAAAAAATTTGATACAGAATATCGTTTTCAGACCAAGCATAATGGGCTGCGCTGGATGCGTATGGCTGGAGAAATTGTCTGGAGAGGCAAAAAACCTTTTGAATTTATTGGTATTATTACGGATATCACTACAGCCCACAATAATGCCAGGGAGTTGGATATTTCCACGAAAAGGCATGATGCGATCGACTCTATCCTCAATGAAGGTTCCTGGAGCATGAATGTTATTAACGGGGATATTACCAATCCGGAAAATCCTTTCTGGTATTCGGAACAGTTCAGAAAATTATTGGGTTATCATAGTGAGCAGGATTTTCCGAATTCCCCGAATTCTTATTCCAACCTTATTCATGAGGAGGAACGAAAAAATATTATGGAACAGATTTTACATTATGTAAAATCTGGCGTACAAGGTGCCCCTTTGAATCTGGAATTCCGGATTCGGCATGTTGACGGCAGTTACCGCTGGTTTCATATGACGGTAACGGCAGTGTTTGATTCTTCCCATAATCCTATTGTGCTGGCGGCTACTGCGTTAGATATCACAGAGCAGAAGCGCAGCCGGGAAATCTTTGAGGCGGATATGGAAGAGAGCATACATAGTCTTGCAGCGGGATTGGATAAAATCAGCACTGTTGTTGCGGAGACCACAAGCAATGTACAGGAGCTGAATGAAAAGCAGCATAGTATCATAGATGCTACCGTCGTTGTTAATGAAAAAGTAAATGAATCCCTGGAGATCATTTCCTTAATTCAGGGAATCGCATCACAGACAAACCTGTTATCTTTAAATGCTGCCATTGAAGCGGCGCGGGCCGGGGAAGTTGGAAAAGGATTTGCAGTTGTGGCAGACGAGGTAGGAAGTCTGGCGGTTTCCTGTAATGAGACGTCCAAGCACATTTCAGAGAGCTTAAATGAGATGCGGCAGTCTATTGAACAAATTATTTCCAAAATAGAAGGCATGGATAATGCCGTGCAGTCTCAGTCTGGAAATATGGAAAAAATTAATACCATGACCAATGAATTAAATGATTTATGTGAGCGGGTAAAGGAGATAGCCCGGACAGTATTTGCATAATGAATGTTGTATCATTAGAACAGGAATCTGTGATCAGACAGACTCCTGTTTTTTTTTCTGGGAATGATTAAGAAAAAGTGTGTCAATTTTTAAAATAACTTGCATAAATTCTCAGATATAGTAAAATGAAATATATGTAAAGTGGCTGATGTATGCATATGTTTATAAAAGTATGTGTAAAAGCCGAAAAAGGCTAAATAAAAGAGGTAAATCTGTCGATATAAATATGATGGATTATATATTTTTGTCAGAAGGGGACGGAAAGATTATGGCAAAGAAAGCACCTGTCAAAAAGACTAAGAGAAGATTAAAGAGGAGTGTCAGACGCAGTCTTGCGGCAGTTCTGATGGTCACATCTATCGCTGTGGCTGCAATCCCGGTGCCGGAAAACTATGCTGTGGATGATAATGCTATGTCTGGTTCCGGCAGTGCCAGGGCTGCGGCAAAGGATGTGCATGCGGACGCGGTAAAGAAAGATTTTATTTATAATTTGGACGATGATGATGCGGACTCAATGGGAATCATTGCTGATTGGGCCTCCAGTAATCTTAATAAATTTGTGGCTGCAAAAGATATAAATGATGCAGATGATCCAGATAATCCTCATGTTGTTAAGAAAGGAGAACTGGATGAATGGCTTATCTGGAATCGGTATGATCCAGATGCTTCTGCCGGGAATGATAACGGAAGCGGTCCAGGAACTCCTAAAACTTATGCCTCAATGGTCATCAGAGATGTAGACGGTGAGAAAACCTTAAGCTGGCAGTTTATGTATTATGTGCGTAATATTCAGGGAAGCGGTCTTGGTACCGGTGTGCGTGCTGTTATTTGTAAGTATAATGGGGAATATATGGCTGAGAAGGTCGATCTTCCCATGGTGTTGAACACGAAATATTATACGGTAGAGCGGAATATTTTTCAGAATTTTTTTGCGGGAAACAGACCGGATGGATCGGCTTTAGATGGGGGTAATACTAGTTCAAACTGGAATACCTATACGGATTGTCTTCCGAACAAACAATATACATATACCTTTAGCGATTATGATTCTAATTCTTTTATTGACACGGAAACAGAGTATGTTTTAAAGACATATTTTGCGGCAGATTTGGATAATCAACAGAAGATTTATAAATCTTACAAAGATAGTTACGATAAAGATACCGGTGATTATACTGCCGATCCAGCTTTAAAAGAGCCTATGACAAGGACACCGTCACAGATACAGAATCCGGAGTTGCAGAAACAGTTTTATTGTGAACATGATAAAATCTTAAAACAGCAGGCGAAGGCATATACACTTGTTGCGGTGAATAACCAAAGACCTAATATGGGCGGCGGTATTGTTTATGTAGCACAGGGCGGACAGCCCGCAGAGGGCTACTATAATGATGAGGCTGGTTATCTGGTAGAACAAAGAGCTGATTATCTGATTTGTGGAATTGGTGCCAGCGCTTTTAAAGGCAATGACCGTATTCAGAATTTGGAATTACCGTCCATGATTAGTTTTATTGGCGATAATGCTTTCGAGGGCGCCAGTCTGATTAAGGAAATCACGATTGCTAATGCTTCTTTTATTGGAAGACAGGCATTTAAAGACTGTGGATCCCTGGGCAAAGTAACTATTGGTGAGGGAACTAATACAATAGGAGCGGAATGTTTCTATCATACTGCAGTGGATAGTATCAAACTGCCCAGCACAACGCAGGATATCGGATATGGTGCTTTTGCATATTGCAGCAAATTGACGAATCTTGATTTAAACAGTATTTCACAAAGTTGTAAGATCAGAGATTTTGCATTTTATGAGTGCCCGATGTTGAAAGACATTAAAATGAAAGACGCACAGATTGCCTCCATCGGCAAGGGTGCCTTTGCATGTACTGGCGGTGAAGAACTGGATTTTGTGTTCCCGGCGGAAATGCCGTCTTATAAGGGCAATGCTGCCTTTACTGATAAAGCGGATAATACCATTGGTGATTTTATGTTTGCCGGGCGGGCAAATCTTAAGTCGGTGGTATTTCCAGAGAAGTACGGCAGAACAGAAACTACGCAAGTGACTCTGCCTGCTAATATGTTTCATGAATGTACAAATCTGTCTTATGTGGAATTCCCTGCAAGCAGGGATCAGTATGCCTGTGGTTATGTGTCCTACGACGGTGATAAATTGTTTATGGATGTGACTAACATTCAGTTCTATGTCAAGGGACCTAAAATGAAAAATACGGTCGATCCGGCAGACCCGCGTACCAACACGTGGTCAGCAAAGATGGCGGTGGAGAATAATCCGATTCCGTATTTATATGTGGAGAACGGACAGGAATATTACGAGGTCAGCAACGGCTGGTATTTATATTGTGTTGATCCGGCGGGAGTTATTACCTCCTGTACCTTGACACCTGATGCAAGGGATAATCATATGAGTGAAATCAAAGCCAAGGGTATTAATCTGGATATTCTGCCGAAGGTGGGTACCCGGAAGGTGACGGCCATTGGCGAGGGATGTTTTTCGGATGAAGATTTGAATCAGAATGTGGTATCTTTGTCTATTCCCGACGATTCTCTGACAGAGATTGCCAATGATGTCTTCAAAGGCTGGAAGAGAATGGAGAAGGTATCTATCGGCAATTCCGTTAAAGCCATAGGAGCAAGAGCATTTGCGGATTGTGACCATCTGATTGATGTAACTTTCCAGTCGCCTGCAGCCGGCTACGGAGAGGAAGCTTTTACATTTGGAGAAGATGCTTTTAAGACGGGTAGTGAAAAACTGACCTTCCATGGTGATATTGTCAAAAATTATACGCCTTTTGTATATGCCATGGATGAGGTGAAAGGTAAGATAGATCAAAACACAGGTGTGAGGATATGCTATAAGAGTCTTGTACCCACCTGCCAGACGGTTATGCTGGATGCAAACACAGGGTATGTGACGCTTCTGGACTATCCGAAATATGATCAGATTGATACATTAATCGATCAAATGTATGAAAAGGAGTACACTTCCTTAGGATTTAATTCTTATCAGGAGATGCGGGAAGCCATAAGATACGAGGAATTCCGGGTTGATAAGTATAATCCTGAAAGAGAGGGCTTTAGAGAAAGATGGAACAGTGCCCAAACCACAGAAGAAAGAGATGCGGTATATGATTCCGAATTTTACGGCCCCTGGATTAATCCTGAGTTTTGCGATGCAATTGCAAACGGTGGAGGGACTACGTCCGGCGGAGGCAATACTTCCAGCGGCGGTACAACATCCGGCGGAGAAAATACTTCTGGAGGCAGTACAGGAGGCGGGGATGATACTTCACGTAACGCTTTGGTTGATTTCCTGTTTGAACCCCTTGTGGTGCAGGCGGCGGAAGCCAGACCTCTGGCTTTCTATGAGGAAGATGCTTCACATAAAAATAAGCGCTATAGTATAATTACCAATGTGGAATCAGACAATGCTTACCGTCATTCTCTGACAGAGGATGAGAGTGCGCTTGTCGCTGCCACACAGAATATTGTAGTGCCAGATGGTGTAGATTCCATTGATGTCAATGGGTTTATGAACGGTACCTATTCTAAGCAAGGGATTACCACTACACTTCAGGGAACAGAAGCGAATAAAACAAATGCCAACAAATATCTGACTGCCAAGGATATCGGACGTGAATCCTACAGTATGTATACCAGTATTGTAGGTGACACAGACGATGAGACGAAATTACAGCCAGGTCTGTTCAGCGGATATTATAATGATAAATGTGAAGCGTCTGGAGAAGTTTTTCTGCGCGGCAATGACAGGGTAGAGAGCATTACTTTAAATTCTGTACACTATCTGCCGGATTATGCGTTTGACAGCTGTGAGAAACTTCGCTCTGTCATATTGGGTCCTAACTGTTCCGATATCGGGACGGCTCCTTTCAGGGGCTGCTATAATATGGTCATGGTAGGAGACAATGACTATTATAAAACACAGAACGGTATCGTCTATTCTGTCAATACGGACGGTTCTTATACCATAGAAGAATGTCTGGCAGCCAGAGGGCGTTTGGTAGGTACGGCCTTGATTCCAGATACAGGGGATGAGATCCTGCTTCCAGATTCTGGTGGTGAGAATACAAGTAAGGTCAGTGCCATTAAGCCAGGGGCTTTTGAGGACTGTGATCATATCACAACGGTGGATTTAAGCGGAACTTCTGTGACAGTGATTCCGAAGGATTGTTTTAGAAATGATCCGGTAAATGCGAAATGCGGCAATCTTTCTTCCGTGACATTGCCGCGGACAGTGAATGAAATCCAGGAAGGAGCATTTTCTAATGCACTGAAACTGAATTCCCTGACGATTCCGGGTATGGAAGTGTTTATTTCTGCCCGCGCTTTCGAGGACAATAATGATGAGGATAATTCTAAGGCGGTCACGATGGTCAGGACGCATGAAGATTCTTCAGCGCGGAGGTATGTGAATACTTACGGAGAACCTACTAAGTACAATTTACAGTGGGAAGATATTGGTAACCAATGGCGTGTTACTTTCTTTGGCCCGGACGGTACGGTTCTCACTGATATGGTGGATCAGGATGGTAAGAAGATTGAAAATCCACAGTATGTGGAGGATGATACCTATGTGAAGCTGCCAACAGATCCGGTGAAGGAAGGTTGGACTTTCGATGGATGGCTGGGTATTCCTGGTAATAAGAAAGTGTCTGACCGAATTCATCAGGATACCAACTTTATCGCCCAGGGACATAATACGGATGGCAGTGTAGACGGTCAGTTTACGGTGGAATTCTATAAATATGACGGTACGAAACTTGGCAGTTTCCTGGTAGATGCCGGAAAGAGCTTTGCGGAAATGGGATATGACGTGCCGCAGGTTTCCGGCCTGATGGAGCCCATATCATGGTATTATAACAATAGCCCTTGGTCGCCGACGATGGTGGTCAATAACCATATGGCGATTATCGCGCAGCCAAATCCTACCAGCGGTGGCAGTACCAATACCAGTGGTAATACGACCAATACCAGTGGTAATACAACTAATAACAATAATACCAGTAACAGGTCTACCTCCACGACCAGTACCAGCAACACCAGCAGTTCTACTTCCAGCAGCTCTACCAGTACCAGTTCTACGACTTCGGATGGACGTTCTGTTGCGATGTACACGGTTTTGGTACAGAACGGAAGCGGAAGCGGAAGCTATGCACAGGGAGCGACGGTTGTGATATCAGCTTATCCGCCGGCGGAAGGCATGGTATTTAGTAAGTGGACAACAGAATCTACGGGCGTAGTGCTTGCAAGTGACAGCACACCGGTGACCACTTTTGTGATGCCGGGAAACAATGTTACAATTACGGCAAACTATGTGGCGGGTACTGCACCGGCGACTAATACAGCGGGTACCACCGGCACAACACCGATAAATAATGGAAACACCACAGTAGATATCACCAAGCCAGGTATTTCCAATAAGGATCTGGCAACAGCCAATGTAAACGGCTCTACGGATAACTTTATTGTGAAGATTTCCGAGACTGATGCGGCCACACAGGCAGTATCGGCGGCTCTGACCAATAAGTATGGAAATCTGGAGAATATCCTGTATTATGCGATGGATATCACTTTGTGGGATGCCACAGGGACTTATCAGCTTACAGGAGACCAGGTGGCCGGACTTTCTGTGGATATTACCATACCGATTCCAGATGCTTTGGTGGCTTACGGCGGTAATAACATGGCAGGTGCTGTAGTAAACGGCGATCAGTTGGAGAATCTGAATGAGAGTTTCACTACGATCAACGGTGTGCCTTGTATCCGATTTACGGCAACGCATTTCTCGCCTTATACGATTTATGTGGATACGGGCAATCTGACAGAAGGCATGCTTGATGTGACGCCTAAGACCGGTGATCCAATTCATCCGAAGTGGTTCTTATCCATCGGACTCGCTTGTCTGTCAATAGCGCTGTTTATGAAGAAAGATAAGAAAGTAAAAACAAAAACAGCATAAGTAAAAGTTCCAGGGAGAATCCTATGGGAAAAAAACTTAGAAATCTGATCGGCACGCTGCTTTTAGTGACAGCGATTGTGGTGACACAGATTCCTGTATCAGATGTGGAAGCGGTAGACACTTCTTCCGCATCTGATTTTCAGATGGACGGAACTACATTAGTGAAATATAATGGCACGGCTGAGGACGTGTCTATTTCCAATTACGTGGAAAAGATCGAGGCGGAAGCCTTTGCAGGTAATTCTTCTGTACGGCGCATCACAGTGGGGGATGCGGTGGAAGTGATCGGAGCGAGGGCTTTTTCAGGCTGCATGAATTTAGAGACGGTGACCATTCCGGATTCTGTGGAGGTTATTGAAAATGCGGCCTTCAGCGGCTGCCCTTCTCTTCGCAGTGTAACCCTTGGTACCGGGCTTAAGAGTCTTGGAAACGGTGCGTTTGCCGGCGATTATAGTCTGGCGAAGGTAGACTTTGACAGCAGCAATCCCTGGTTTACCTGTGACGATGGCGCAATTTATAACAAGAAGGGGTGGAATGTACTGTATCAGGTGTTAGCAGGCAGGAAGGCGTCTTCCTATGTTATGCCTTCTTCTGTAACACAGATCAAACCCTATGCTTTCTGGGGAGATTATAATTTAGAAGCGGCAGAAATCAGCAGTAATGTGAAGGAGATTTCCGGGTATGCTTTTTCCAACTGTAAGAATCTGAAAGAAGTGATGATTCCTTTTTCCGTTAAAAATATCGATATGAAGGCTTTTGAGGATTGCGTGAGACTGCGAAATATCAAGATTCCTGCATCAGTCAGCACGATTCACAGTACGGCTTTTGATGGCTGTACGAAACTGACCATTGATGCGGAGACAGGATCCTATGCTAAGAGTTTTGCAGATACGTTGGTTTTAGAAGATATTGATGTGTCAGAGTATGAGGAAGCACCAATCCCCTCCAGAGAAAATGAGACGTCAGGGAATGGAGAAAGTGCAAAGAATCTTGCACCGGCGGACTATTATCATGAAGTATCCCGCATGAACGCCATGGCGGAAGAGGAAGACGATTCTGTGAAGGGCAAGACCAGGGTAATCGGTAAAGAGGCTTATATTCTGGTAGACAATGCCAAGGCTACCGTGAATGTGGGAGCAACAGGTACTACTTTGGGCGGAGATCCAGAACTGGAAGAAGAGGAGAATCTGGACACGGTTCCGGGTCTTGCCGGTTCTGAAGACGCCAAGGGCGGTTCTTTTCCTAAATATACAGTGGTTAATAAAGAAACCATAGCTGCACAGGCGTATTATGATGATACGATGACTTCTTATCAGATTCCGGATGGTATCCGCAGAATTGGCGATTTTGCATTTGCCAGGGCGGATCTTACGTCTATCAGGATTCCTGATGGAGTGGAGGAAATCGGATATGCTGCTTTTTATCATTGTGACAGCTTGACGGATGTTGTGATTCCGCAGAGCGTCAGGGAAATATCAGTGGCAGCATTTTCCAAGACTCCCTGGCTTACGAAGTGGCAGGAGAGTGGGAATGGTGATTTCCTGATTGTAGGGGACGGAATTCTGTTATCTTATCGTGGCAGTGGCGGAGTGGTTACTATTCCTGAAACTGTCAGACAGATTGGGGCGGAAGCTTTTCAGGATCAAAAGAATATTACCAGCGTACAGATCCCGGATAGTGTAGAAGTTATCGGTGAAGGGGCCTTTATGGGATGTGATCGTCTGACCCAGGTACAAGGGGCAGGCGGTGTAAAAGAGATACGTGACAGAGCCTTTGCGGGATGTCCGATTACAGAGGTACATATTCCTGAATCCGTGGAGCGGATTGGACTGCGGGCTTATGACAATGGAGAAAGCACAGACGCTGTGATTGTCTTTGAAGGAGATAAACTTCCGGCTTTTTCTTATGAGGATACGGCCACCAGACTGTATAGGGATGCTTACCGGGACTTAAGCTTTAAAGGTTGTCCTATCGCTGTTATTCCAGAGGGTATTACAGACTTGTCGGATACCGTATTGTCTGATGCTGTGCCAGGATTTACAGGCGTTGTATGCAGGCGGACCAAAGAGGCTTCGGATGGGGAAAACGGAACGCTTCAAATCGTAGCTTCAAGGGGCAGTGGACCGGTGGCAGGGGATACCTGTCAGATTAATGGACAGACTTATGTGCTGGAAGAAGCAGAAGAGCAGCTTGCGGATGCGGAGAATGACAGAGAAAATGCGGAAGGCATTTCCATTAACAATAATACTTATTCCATCTCGCAGGATGGGATTATGGATGCTGTAATGGAAGGCGGCGAAGGCAGCTATCAGATAACGATTACTGACAGTGAGGATGCCAAACTTGAGATAGGGGATGTTTACAAGAAGATTTATGGCAATAAACTTCCTCATACACTTCGTGCTTATGAGATCAGCATGATTGATACTAAGACCGGTATTCCTATTACCAGTCTTGGTAAACAGCGGGTAGAGATTACCATGCCGATTCCTGACGGTGTGGGAGAAGAAAATCTGCATGTGGTTTGTCTGGATGCGGATGGACAGCTGGAAGAGGTGGCAAGCAGGATCGTATCGGTGGACGGCAGGGATGCGCTTACCTTTACGGCAGCACATTTTTCACCCTACGGAATCTATAATTATAATTCCGGCAGTACGGTAGTCGCCGATGTGAAAGAGGGGCAGGCCGTGTTTATGTCCCTTGGAAAGAAAGACGATTCGCCGGATACGGGCGACCACAGTATACATCCTAAATGGTTCTTTGGGGCAGGGCTTTTCTTTGCATCCATGGCAGTTTTCTTTTATCGGGGCGGCAGGCGCAGAACGAAGAAAAATACGGCAAAATCATAAGCAGTAGAAAACATATAATATCTGAAACGGAATTGAACCGCAAAAAAGCTCTCGGCATAGAATAATCTAAAGCCGGGAGTTTTTAGGTGGAGATAGCGTGGACCGTGTCAGAAGGCAGCTTGGGTGCAGCGATTTCATACAGAGCACTGCTATAACGGAAAATATTACGGTGGCTGTGTTGGATACAGGCATAGGGAATCACCCTGATTTTGCCAACCGGATCATAGATTTTGCAGATTTTGTGAATGGGAAACTTGGCAGTTATGATGACAGTGGACATGGCACCCATGTGGCAGGATGTGTGGGCGGTAGTGGATATGCTTCCAGAGGACGATACTGTGGTATTGCGCCCACATGCAGACTCTGCATTGGCAAGGTACTGGATTTAAACGGTGAAGGAAGCATTGAAAGCATGTACAAGGGCCTGCTTTGGGTTCTGCATAACAGAATCCGTTATCAGATCCGTGTATTGAATATTTCGGTAGGAATCGGCTCTAGCGGTGACAAAGACCGGATGGTAGAATTGATAGGACTTTTGGATACTGTCTGGGAACAGGGGATTGTGGTGGTTTGTGCGGCTGGAAACAATGGTCCTAAGGAGAATACCATATCACCTCTTGGAAGCAGTCGCAAAGTGATAACCGTAGGGTGTCATGAGGGAGGCTTTTTTGGCGCAAGAAAGGATTTGTGTGAGAATTATTCGGGACGCGGCGGTGCGGATATGCTTTATCGCAAACCGGATCTGGTAGCACCCGGTACAGATGTAATTTCCTGTAATGTCAATTGGCAGAGTGGTTTTGGTGGCGGTTATCGTAATGCTTATCTGAAAAAAAGCGGCACTTCCATGGCAACGCCTATTGTTTCCGGCGCAGCGGCTCTTTTCTTACAAAAATATCCCTATAGTAATAATGAACAGGTAAAACGAAAGATGATCTACAGTGCCACAGATTTAGGAGATTCCTGGAGCAAGCAAGGCTGGGGCATGTTAAATATTGGGAAATTATGTGGTTCCCCGCTATAGATTGGAAAGTTGCTTTTCATTGGCATAGGTGTGAAAGTAACGGAAAAAAACTTAGATTTAGAGGCAGGGATTTGTCTATTGACAGAGTCCATTGGATTGTATACAATTATACGAGGGCTTCCCTTATACCAAAAGTAAATTTGCAATGAAAATTTACTTTGCGAGATCAGCTTTGCGGCCTCGGATAAGCGGAGACCTTTCCTATACCATAAAAGGAATAGCTTCTGGAATATCAGAAAGGGAAATGAAAAATGGGAAATTATGATATTAAGCATGATGTGAATGATAAATATTCTCTACGGGGCAGGGTATTTCAGAAACTCAGGGAAGACATATTAAGCGGCAAGTACAAAGAACATGAAGAACTCAAAGAAGTAGCCATTGGAGAGGAATTAGGGGTCAGCCGCACCCCGGTCAGAGAAGCTTTCAGACAGTTAGAGCTGGAAGGACTTTTACAGATTGTACCGAACAAAGGCGCTTATGTTACTGGAATTACGGCAAAAGACGTGAAGGATATCTATATGATCCGTTCGCTTTTAGAGGGGCTTTGTGCACGCCTTGCCACGGAGAAGATTACCAAGGAACAGATGGAGGAGATGGAAGAGAACATCTATCTGGCGGAATTTCATGAGGAAAAAGGGCATTTGGACCAGATGGCGGAGCTGGACAACCGTTTCCATGATATTCTTTACGAAGCCTGTGATTCTAAGATGTTGGAACATACTTTGAAGGATTTTCATCAATATGTACTCCGTGTCAGACAAAGAACGCTTGCTACGAATACAAGAGGACGGGCTTCCAATGATGAGCACAGAAAGATTATGGAGGCTATCAAGGAAAAGGATGCGGACCGGGCGGAAAAGCTGGCTAACCAGCATATGATTAATGCCTATGACAATATGGTTAAAAACGGATTAAAAGAGATTTACGGTGACGAGAGCGATACTTAGACAGCCTGTGGAATATAAAACAGTAGAAAGGAAGATAAACACATGGATAAAATCACAATGACAACGCCTCTGGTGGAGATGGACGGAGATGAGATGACCAGGATTCTCTGGAAAATGATCAAGGAGGAATTACTGCTTCCCTATATTGATCTGAAGACAGAATATTATGATCTGGGACTTACATACCGCAATGAGACCAATGATCAGGTTACCATAGACTCGGCAGAAGCCACGAAAAAATATGGTGTGGCAGTAAAATGTGCAACGATTACGCCCAATGCTGCCAGAATGAGCGAATATCATCTGAAAGAAATGTGGAAGAGTCCCAACGGTACGATTCGTGCGCTTTTAGACGGTACTGTGTTCCGTGCGCCAATTATTGTAAAGGGGATTGAACCCTGCGTCAAGAACTGGGAAAAACCGATTACTTTGGCGCGTCACGCCTATGGCGATGTGTATAAGAATACGGAGATTAAGGTGCCGGGAGAAGGCAAGGCGGAACTTGTCTTTACGGCAAAGGACGGCACCCAGATTCGGGAGACTATCCATGAATTTACGGGCCCCGGTATCCTGCAGGGAATCCATAATACTGACAAATCCATTACCAGCTTTGCCAGATCATGTTTTAACTATGCTTTGGATACAAAGCAGGATTTATGGTTTGCTACCAAAGATACCATTTCCAAAAAATATGATCATAACTTCAAAGATATCTTCCAGGAGATTTACGAGGCCGAGTATCAGCAGAAATTTGAGGATGCGGGGATTGAATATTTCTATACCCTGATTGATGATGCCGTGGCGCGGGTGATGAAAGCCAAAGGCGGTTTTATCTGGGCCTGCAAAAACTATGACGGAGACGTGATGAGTGATATGGTATCCTCTGCCTTTGGTTCCCTTGCCATGATGACATCCGTTCTGGTATCCCCGGACGGCGTCTATGAATATGAGGCAGCTCACGGCACCGTGCAGAGACACTATTACAAACACCTGAAAGGAGAGGAGACATCCACCAATTCCGTGGCAACTATCTTCGCCTGGACAGGCGCTCTTCGCAAACGCGGGGAAATGGATGCCAACAAAGACCTGATGGCTTTTGCCGACAAACTGGAAAAGGCTACGATCCAGACCATCGAAGAAGGCAAAATGACCAAAGACCTTGCCCTGATCACTTCCTTACAGGATGTAACAGTGTTAAACAGCGAAAACTTCATCAAAGAAATCAGAAAGACCCTTGAGAGCCTTTAATTGTTATAAAAAATACTATAATAAAAACCTAAGATAATATCTTATTAGATAAAATTTGTACAATAACCAGATGAGGTTTATAAGATTTAATGAGTGCCTCTTAAAAACCGTCGGCACTTAGCGACCGTATTATGGTCGCTTATGTGTCCGCTACGGTTTTTGAGAAGCGAAAGCGGGGCACGAATGAATCTTATAAACCTCATCGTCCTTATTTCACAAACAAAAAATTTCTATTTTCTATTCCTCCAGCGATAATTCCTCCCATCGTTCGTATAATCCAACCAGCTCTTTCTCATTTTCTGTTTTTTCCCGGTCTAACTCCTGTAACTTTTCCACATTGGTACAGATATCCGGCGCACACATAAGCGTCTCAATTTCCGTATTGCGTGTTTCCAGCAATTCAATCCGCTCTTCGCACTTTTTCAGATCATTTTCCCGCTTGCGTCTGGCGGCAGACTGTTCTTTCTGTGCTTTCCAGTTCTGTTTCGTCTCAGATGCCGTATCCGCTGTGCTGTTTTCCGGCAGGCTGCCGACAGGTACCGGCCGGCCAGAGTGTTGGTATGCAGAGATTCTGGAACCATTGCTTTCTGTGTCAATCCGCGCAAGCTGTTCTTCTTTCTTCTCCAGATAGTAATCATAGTTGCCCAGATAGTTGGTAAGTACGCATCGGTTTAAATCCAGGATACGGCTGGCAGTCCGGTTGATAAAATACCGGTCATGGGAAACATACAGTACTGTACCGGTATAGGCGTTTAAGGCATCTTCCAGAATTTCTTTGGACATGATATCTAAATGGTTTGTAGGCTCATCCAGAATCAGGAAGTTGGCCTCTGACAGCATCAGCTTTGCCAGGGAAATACGGCCCCGTTCCCCGCCGCTCAAGGTCTTGATGGTTTTAAAAACATCCTCTCCGGTGAAAAGGAAGGCAGCCAAAGTGTTTCGTATTTTCGTGTTTGTGAGAGACGGATAGTCATCGGAAATTTCTTCAAAGAGAGTTTTTTCCGGGTGGAGTACATGGTGTTCCTGATCATAATAACCAATCTGTACATTGGTTCCCAGACGAATGGTGCCATGGTCAGGGGGAAGCAGTTCATTTATCATCTTTAGGATGGTGGTTTTTCCCGTACCATTGTCGCCGATGATGGCCACATGTTCCCCCTTCTTAATCTCAAAGGAAAGATCGGTAAACAGGGTGAGCGCTCCAAAAGATTTGGACAGTGCCTCCACTTGCAGGACATCGTTGCCGCTGGGAAATTTCGGTTCCAGTTTAAGGTGCATATCGGCACGTACTTCTACCGGTTTTTCCAGTACCTCTATCTTACCTAACATTTTTTCCCGACTTTCCGCTCGTTTGATGGATTTTTCCCGATTGAAGGATTTGAGTTTTTCAATCACGGCTTCCTGATGTTTGATTTCCTGCT
>DKZA01000008.1 GCA_002492525.1 Lachnospiraceae bacterium UBA7086
CTGTTTATTTGTCAAGGTTCTGGGCCGCCGCGCTGTTAACAAAGCGCTGTGCGACTTTCATATAATAGCAGATGGATTCTGAGATGTCAACGGGAAAATATAATTTTCTCCCATTTTTTTCTTTTTTCTCTTATTGCAGTCTCAAAGTTGCCTTTTCTTCTTTACCCCGCAGAATAAAATCAATACTTTCTATGCTTATATCCTGAGGCACTTCCACAATACTGACCAATTCCACGGAAGAACCAGCCGGAATCACATCATCATAAGTCTGCATATCATTTAAAAGCATTGTGGCCAATGCCCCTTTGCTGGCCTCTCCATTGACCGAGACTCTGAATCTGGCTCCATATTGTAGCATGTTCATGGACTGATCTTCATTTCCTGTATTAAGCGCTGAAAACTTGAGTACCAAAAGCTGTGTTCCGGGTGTCGCATCCATTGAGAAGAAAAGGTCTTCTTCCTCTGACAGGGATGGATAAGAAGCAGCTAATTCATATCCAGTATATTGAATTGCCACATTGGGAATCCCATAATATTCTTCCACGGAAGATATTTGTGGTTCTGTCCCTTCTTCATCCTGGCTCACATCCATAATTTCTGTTGTATCGGGCAATGCTTCCGTCTCTTCTTCCGGTATCGGTTCCGCCGGAAGTTCTTCCAACGCGGGCTCCTCCTCGGCTTTATCATACGCTGATGTATCTACCAGACGGCTCCCATGACTCTTATCATATTTGAGTAATACTCCCACCGCATATTCTGATATCAATTCCGTTTCTTCCTGCGTCAGGTCCGGCATAGCCCCGCATCCTGTCATAAGAAGTGAGGCGGTAATACCACACAGAATCATACCTATCCTTTTCACATCCATATCTCCCATCTATATAGTATAGTAATATATCTTTAAATACTGTAATTTAATGATTTCTTGACAAAAATATCTAAATACTTCTTACTTCCTCTCTGGTAAAGCGTTTCTTATACGATATTCGCATAATATTTCTTCAGATAACTTCTAATATCTTGTGGTGCAATAAGACGCAGGCTACTTAAGAGTCTGCGTCTATTATACCGTACTATTTCTATTCTTACAAGTCAAAACCGCACACAGTTACCCGCCGTATCCCATAGGTATAATATGACATTCCCGGTATTATGCCGCATCCAACACAAACCAGAACTCCACACCATTATCATAGTTGATTACGCCATACTGTTGATTCATAGATTCCATGATTGCTTTGACAATCGAAAGACCGATGCCGCTTCCTCCATATTCTCTTGTCCTTGCTTTATCCACTTTATAAAACTTTTCCCACAGATGCTCTATGCTTTCCTGCGGAATGGGTTCTCCCGTGTTGAATACAGAGATGCGCACACTTTGCTCCGTCTTTTGTATCTTAATATCAATAATTTTATCTCCCGCCGTATGATTGATCGCGTTGGTAAAATAATTTGCAAACACTTCTTCTACTTTAAATTCATCTCCCCAGACATAAACCGGTTCATAATCCTCCATACGGACAGAAACTTTATTCTGCTTTAACAAAATATCGCAGGATACAATATAGTTTTTGACAAGCGCCGTCACATCAAACCGCTCCATATTAACGACCTCGCTGCCTGACTCCAACTGATTCAAAGTCAAAAGTTTTTTGACCATGGTATTCATCTTGGCCGCTTCATCCATAATCACATCACAATAAAATTCCCGGCTTTCCGCGTCATCATTGATACCTTCTCTCAGCCCCTCCGCATAACCTTGTATCAATGCAATCGGCGTTTTTAATTCATGGGAAACATTAGAGAGAAACTCTCTTCGCATCTCATCCACTTTATCTTTTTTCTCAATATCTTTTAAAAGTTCATTATTTGCTGTCTTTAATTCAGATATCGTCTCTTCCAATGCTTCCGACAGTTCATTGATATTATTGCCTAAAACTGCGATCTCTGTTTTATCATCCCCCGTGTATTTTGCTTCAAAATCCAAATGTTTCATACGTTCGGAAATTTTAGCCAGTTCCAGAATAGGCTTGGTAAATCTGTTGGACAGCCAGAGCACCAGCAAAGCGCTGGTCAGAACAGCTACCATACCTACATATGCAAGAAATCTGTTTGAGATAGACACGCTCTCCTGAATTCCTTCCAATGCACTTCGCAGCATAAAAAGATATCCGTTGTCAAGCATCCCCCACATTTCAATATACTCTGTCTGGGTCCTGTAATCCTTGACCACCTGCATCTTATAATCATCTGTATTTAATAGAAGGTTCTCTTCATTCACTCCCAGGAAAATATGATCAAGCAGCTGTTTTAATACTGTTTCCGGATCATTCATAGAAAACTTAACTGCCTGTGATTCTGCATCTACCACAAGCACCTGAATATTATATTTCTCCCGGATTTTCTGTAATTCAATATCATAGTCCTCCGTGGCAATATCTCCTGCACTGGAAGCCTCATTGATACTGACATAAGCCTGCACCAACGCCTTTTGTTTTTTATTGATGTAATATGTGCCAAGCAGTGTTGTATTTAAAATAAGACACAACAAAATGGTTCCTGTAACCAAGGCCAGAAGAACCACTGCGAACTGCCTTTTCATAGAATATTTCATCATCAAACTCCACCTTTTTTGTAACGTTAGCATTTCATCTTTCATTTGTCAATATCCTCACATGCCGAAGAATTGACTTCCGGAATTACCCTTGTTATAATTATTACGAAATATTGAATGTCTAAAACCAGATTGACATTTTCAGGGGGAACTCCATTGAAACAAAAATCTAGGTATATCTGGACTAACATAAAATTGGTGTGTACAATTGTTCCTATTGTCCTTTTCATGATTGTGATTTATTTCGTTTTGGTAAGAAATGAGATCGTATCCTTATCCAAAGCAAAGCTTGCTCTGGAATCTCAGAACTATGCGGAAGATATCAGCACCTGGGCAGACTCTGTCCTAAATGAAATGACCATCTACAAGTCTATGGTGGAAAAAATCGGACTGGACAACGAAGAAACTTACGAAATGATGGCAACCAGCGCCGGTACACACAGTGCCTATCCCTATGGACTGTATATAGGAGACGAGCAGGGCAACTACTATGATTCCTCAGGCTGGATTCCCGGGGATGACTTTGTGGTAACGGAACGTGACTGGTATAAGGAAGGTTTGGCGCATGATTCCTTTGCCTTTGGTGAGCCTTATGTAGATGCCATGACTGGCGGGACCTGCGTGAGCGCGACTGCCAGACTTCACACAGGCTCCACGATAAGTGTAATGGCGGCTGACGTTTATCTGGATTATGCTGCCCAACTGGTCAATGAAATCACCGAAAGTGAGATTGAGACTGCTTTTTTTGTAACCAAAGAAAGCCGGCTGATCCTGGCGGACTCCGATTCCACCATGGTGGGAAATACTTTGTCCCCTGAAACAGATTCTCTGTTATACCAAAATGTTAACCGCCTGTTGGATGCAGAGGTAATTGGACAAAGGGAAGTTTTCGGCGATAATGCCAGTATCTATTATGTCAATATCAATATGATCGAGGATACTGACTGGTATTTCGTGACGTGCATGAACCAAAAAGTAGTGGATAAAAATCTCTGGAAAATAGAATTTCCCATGCTGATTGTAGCAATCACCTCTGCGTTGCTTTTGTTTGCCGTAACCTCCAAATTTTCACAGGAAATGAATAGCATCCGCAAGAAAGCGAAACGAGATCCTCTGACCAATCTGTGGAATCGGAACGGTTTTGAAGAATGTATCCGCTTGGCTTTAGAAGAAAATCCGGGACAGGGGCTTCTTCTCATTATCGACATGGATAATTTCAAGCTGGTCAATGACCAGCTTGGGCACCCAGTAGGGGATAAAGTATTACAGGATTTCAGCTGTCTTCTGGAATCATATTTTAACCGTAATAAGGATGTCGTCTCCCGCCTGGGAGGAGATGAATTTGCTGTCTTTATTGGACGAAACATCTCCGTCGCCGAAGCAGAAGCCATGCTGAACAAATTTATCGGTCTGGTACACCAGCATCTGGATGATAAATATCCGGCCCAAAATCTATCCGCCAGCATTGGTGCTGCATTTGCATCCCATAACGAATCTTATAACTTCTTATATCAAAACGCAGACAAAGCGTTATATGAAGCTAAAGAGAACGGAAAAAACGGTTTCCATATACGCTGAGCTGTTAATTACTGATTTTTCTTCTCTTCCTTTGCCGCCAATCTCGCTTCTTTCTTTCTCTGTCTCTTTTCCTTGCGGCTCCTCTTATCTATGATCAGGTAGAATGTAGGCATGAGCAGAAGAATCAGAATGGTGGATGCTATCAACCCGCCGATAATGACTAGCGCCATACCTTCCATCATGACGGATCCCTCTCCAATTCCCAACGCCATCGGAACCATGGATAAAATTGTCGTCAATGTAGTCATCAAAATCGGCCGCAGTCTCAACTGTCCGCTCTGGATCAAAGCTTCTTCCAACGGCATTTCCTCCCGCAGTCGGTTTGCCGTATCCACATACAGAATACCGTTATTCACTACAATACCCACCAACATCAGCACACCCATAAGGGAAACCATACTGAGGGTGGACCTGGTAAGATACAACAGTCCAAAAGAGCCGATCAACGCAAAGGGAATACTCATCATCACCATGATAGAAAATCTTGGCGATTCAAACTGCATGGCCATTACCAGGAAAATAAGGAATACCGCTACAAATATAGCTGTGATGATTGCCGTAAATTCATCAATCATCATATCATCCATCATAGTAGTTGTCCGGGAAACACCTCTTGGCAGGACCATTTGTTCCATAGCCTCATCGGCCGCTTCCTGTGCCGTATACTTGGCATCATCGGTGGTGTTCGCTGTCACTGCCACTTGATAAATACCATCCACACGGGTCAGCGTGACTGGAGAATCCACATATTCTACCGAAGCGACCTCCGCCAAAGGCACCTGGCTTCCATAAGGTGTTGTCAAAGTGATATTCAGAAGGTCATTCATATTGTCAAATTCACCCTCCGGATACTCTACACGCACGGAAAATTCTTCTCCGCTTCTGGTCAGCTTCGCAGCCTCTGTACCGCTTAAAGTATTATACATTTCTCCAGCCACCTGCATAGGCGGCAGTCCCACTGCCATACTCTTTAAGGGATCGATAACTACTTTCGCCTGCGTAGACGCATCAGACATATTGGAAGATGTCTGCAAAACTCCCGGAATCTGCTGCAGCATCTGCTGTACCTGCTTAGATGCTGCTTTCAGATCACCCAGATCGCGTCCTTCCAGATCTATCTCGATACCGCTGCCCATCATGCTGGTCATACTGGCACCAGTTGCCTGAATACTGATATCCATATTCGTCTTATCGGCAAGCGCTCTGGTATAATCTTCAATAGCCTCGCCCGTAGATAATTCGCAGTCGTCGGAAAGATAAGCCGTCAACGTTGCTGTGGATCCGGAAATACTAAAAGAATAACGGCCCACATTCTCATCCGCCGCAGCCATCTCTTCCAGGAATTTCGACTGCTCCTCTATTACATCCATCTTCGTACCGGACCGAAAACTTGCCGTGATGGAAAAAGCGCCTTCATCCATACTGGGCATCAGCTCCGTATGGATATGACTGACCAACATAAATGCCGCCACCAGAAGGAATACCGCAACGCAGACCACCAATCCCTTCCTGGGTAATAATCTACGCAGCAGTCTGTCATAGCCGCTGTTTATTTTGCGCAGCATTTTATTAATCGGCAGTTCTTTCTTCTCCACCGGCTTAAACTTGGCAAAAAGAAGCGGAATGATGGTCATTGCCATCACCAGAGATGATAACATGGCCATGATAATCGTCATACCCAGTTCCGAAAATAACTGGCCCGACAATCCTTTCATCGTACTTAAGGGCATATACACCACAACAGTAGTAATCGTTGAGGCCACAATAGAAGCGGTTACTACACTGGTCCCCTTAAGTGCCGATTCCTGATACTCCCCCGTCTCATCCTTTAACCGAAAACAGCTCTCCAACACCACAATAGAACTGTCCACCATCATACCAATGGCTATCACAAGTGCTCCCATTGTGACAACATTGAAAGTAAAACCGAGCATGTTCATGCCAATCATGGTAGCAAACAAAGAAATTGGCATGGAACTTCCCACGATCAGGCTGGCCCTTAAATCTCCGAAAAAGAGAAATAACACCAACATAGAAAAAACAATTCCCAAAAGCAATGTGTTGCCAACTGATGAAAGAGAAGACTGAATCATGTCACTGGCATTATAAATAATACTGATGTCCACTGTATCATTGTCTGCCTGCAGTCTCTCCAATGCACGCTCCACATCTCTTGTCACATCCACCGTACCATAACTTTTCTTCTTGGTAATCGCAACGGTGATATTTTCCTGACTGTTATATCTGCTTATACTGGACGCATCCTTCTGACTTTCGCTGACAACCGCTATCTCCGAAAGGGGAATGATCTGTCCTTTGGCTGTGGTAATCGGAATATTCTGGATCTGCACCACCCCTGAAATATCCGCACTGCTGGATACGGCAATATCCTGGGAACCCTGACTCACATTTCCGGCCGGAATCGTGAAATCCATGGAACCTATGGTCTGCGCAATCGTACTCATGGATAGCCCATATTGCTTCATAGCCTGGGAATTCAATTGTACTCTGATATAATTTTCCCGTCCGCCATATACAGATACATCCGCCACACCGGAAATCGTCTCCAGTTCTGTCACCAGCGTGTCATTGACATAGCTTAACACATCACTGTCTCCCACGGCTGTGACAGAAATATCCATGGTCTCCATCTGATCCATGGCCATCTCTATGACCATGGGTTCATTCACATCCTCCGGCATCGACGCCTTCGCCGAATCAAGAGCCGTCTTCAAATCCATATAGGCATCTTTTAAATCTGTTCCATACTCATACTGAAACATGACCATGGACATATTCTCTGCAGACTGGGAAGTATAGGTGGTCACACCGCTCTGCTCAGAACCGGCCGCTTCCACTTCTTTCGTCACCAGTTCCTCCACGCTCTCCGGATCTGCCCCAGGATAAATCGTATATACCAAAAGCATAGGCAGTTCCATATCCGGTGTCAATTCCAGACGGAATCCCGCCACAGACGACAGGCCGAAAACCACCAGCGCCAGTATGATCATTGCTATGGATACCGGTCTTTTTATGGCTAATTTCGTCAAACTCATTCTGCGCCTCCATCACCTGTTGTGATATCTCCGGCTTCCAGATTCTCGCCGCTTTGTACCGATATCTCTGCCCCGTCCCGTAAATTTGCCGACCAACTGGTAATCAGCACATCGTCCACACTCAGGCCGGACAACACGGTAATGGTCTCGGCATCAAAAATACCTGTCTCCACATCCCGGCGTTTGGCCATACCGCCCTCTGCCACATAAACATAAGGCTGGCTGTCATCGTAATAGACTGCATCATAGGGAATTAAAAGCGCCTCATTCTGGCTGTATGTATCCGCAATCACTTTCACACTGCTGCCTGTGAGCAGGCTGTCATCCGGCGTACTCACACAGGATTTAATAGCAAACAGTCCCGTATTCTGGTCGATCATCGTACCGATTTCCGTAATCGTCGCATCATACTGTTTTCCGTTCCGATCCACCTGTATCTTCTGTCCTATCCGCAATGTATTGCGAATACCCTCACTGACGTTGAAGGTAACAGTCATCGTATTCTTATTGGAAATCACAAAAGCCGGCCCGTTAGGCGTAGCAAAATCGTGTTCCTTCACATTGACCGCCTCTATCACTCCGTCGATGGGCGCTGTCAGTGTATACATATCCAGCTGGTACTCCGCACTGTCAATGGCAACTTTCGCTCCTTCTGCTCCCACTTTGGCAGAATTGACTGTAGCCGCCGCAGAATCAACTCCCAAAGCCGCCGTTTTCTTGCTGGCATCCTGTACCGGCGTGGTATCAATGTTGAGACTGGCCTCTGTCATATTTTTAATGGCCTCTGTCTGTTCCAGATTCTTATAGGTATCAGACAGTGTATCATTCAGCTTTTCCTGCCCTTCTTCAATAGATTCTATGCCTGCCTTGACCTGTTCATAGGCGGATTCTGTCTGCGATACTGCCGACTGAGCGGAGGACATGGCCGCTCTGGCATTATTTAATGATTCTTTATAATATTCTATCTCTTTTTCTGCCGTCTTTAATTCATCCCCTGCAGTTCTCAAAGCCGTCTTCGCATCTTCTACTGCTGTTTTATAACTTCCTTCATTTCCCCCAAACTGACTATCAATAATCTCCTGTTTTGCCGCATCATCTCCCGGCTCCAATGCCGTAACGGTAGCCACCGCTCTCTGATACGCAGCCTGCTTTTCATCATATTTATAAGCCTCTATCGTTGCATTATACGCGGCCTGCGCCTGACCATACGCCGCTTCCGCCTGCTCCGCATAAGCACTGGCCTGGTTCTTTGCTTTCTTCAGATCACTTTTCTGATCCTTCGCATCTCTCTTATCCTCATCCAGATCCGCCATCTGCTCATTGATATCATCGATACCGCTGTTGATCGTGTCAATCTGAATCTGCATCTGATACAACTGCAAGTCCTTCTGTCTCTGGGTCTGCTCGTTCTGCACATCAATCTGGGCAAGCGCACTTTCATACTGGGCCTGCGCAATCTCATAGCCTACCTCTGCCGCATCCACATTGGCCTCCACGCTCTCATACTGAGCCTGGGCACTGGCAAGCTGCAATTCGGCCGCCTCGGAATCAAGTTTACATAACTGTTGTCCTGCAGATACCGTATCACCTACCGCTACATCGGCACTTAACACCTCAGCCGACACTAAGGGAATCACATACACAAACTCCTCGGGGCTTACCGTACCTACGAATTCATTTTTTAACGTAAGTGCTCCAGCCTCCGGACTTTGCACCTCAACGGGTATCGCTTCACTAATCGTCTCACCCTCTACTGTCTCTTCACCACAGCCCGTGATCATCATGCCCGCACACACTGATGCAAGCAGAATAGATAACGCCCTGCGAGGAAATTTTATGTACCGTTTCTTCATTGTATGACCATGTCCTTTCCGTAAAACTGCTGTCCTCGCACAT
Organism: Lachnospiraceae bacterium UBA7086; assembly: GCA_002492525.1. Classification (GTDB taxonomy): domain Bacteria; phylum Bacillota; class Clostridia; order Lachnospirales; family Lachnospiraceae; genus UBA3282. The sequence goes on from DKZA01000008.1 coordinate 9,145, forward strand.
TCATTTTTTAGAATACATTTTTTCCGGCAAAAATCAAGGGTATCATCGTACATTTAAGACTTTTTTTATAAAAAGAGGAAAAATTTACTTCGTGAAATCTGCTTCGCAGCCTTGGATAAACGGAAGAATTTCCCATAATAAAAAACCGACTCCGCCAGCAGACGGAAATCGGTTTTTTCTTTTACCCCAGCCAACGTGCCAGCATTTTCTGCAGCTGGTCAATATCCAGAGGTTTCATCATATGTTCGTTCATCCCAGAGGCTTTTGCTTTCTGCACATCCTCCAAAAAAGCATTGGCTGTCATTGCGACAATCGGGATACTTCTTGCATCCTCCCGGTCCATCTCCCGTATTGCACAGGTCGCATCATAACCGTTCATGACAGGCATCTGGATGTCCATCAGCACCAGATCATAATACCCAGGTTCGGAAGCCATCATCATATCCACTGCCTCCTTGCCGTTTTCTGCGGTTTCGATTTTCACGCCGGTCATAGAAAGTATCTCCGTTGCGATCTCCCGGTTCAAATCGTTATCCTCCACTACCAAAAGCCGCTTATCCGAATAATCCTTCTTTCCGATCTCTTCTAAAGAAGTATCCGGTTCCCCAACATGTTCTTTCGTCAAAAAGCCTTTGAAGGTATTAATCAACCGGTTCTTATAAAGAGGTTTCATAATGTAACCGTCTATCCCCGCTACCCTTGCCTCTATCTCAATATGTACCCAGTCAAAAGAGGACACCACCGCAATCGGTACCTCTGACTGTACCTGTCTGCGTATCGCTTTTGCGGTGTCCAGTCCGCTCATCCCCGGCATACTCCAATCTAAGAGTATAGCAAAAAGATCTTCTCCTTTTTGCTGTTTCTCCATCACACGTGCAACTGCTTCCTCTCCGGACAGCACCCACTCGCCCTTCATGCCAAGTTTTTCTAGCAATGCGCAGGTACTCTCACAGATAAACCGGCTGTCATCCACCACAAGTACCGTTCTGCCCTCCAGATTAAGTTCATCTGTCTGGTTTTTCTCCAAATATTTCAGAGGAATTGTCACGGTAACTATGGTTCCGATTCCCTGTTCACTCTCTATCTCAATATCGCCGCCCATCATCTGAATGATGTTGCGTGCGATCGTCAATCCAAGCCCTGTTCCATTAATCTTATTGATACGGACATCCTCCGCCCGCTCAAAGGGTTCAAATACTTTCTCCAGGAACTCTTCCGACATGCCGATTCCATTGTCCTTAAAAACAAATTCGTAGCAGTTGGTATGGCTCTGCGGAGAAGGTTTCTCTGTGATACTGATACTGATATCGCCTTTTTCCGGCGTATAGCGGATCGCATTGGTCAACACACAGGCTAATGCCTGTTGGATTCTCATAATATCGCCGGTCACATTTTCATGCGGCAGGCTGTGTGCATCTACCTCCACTTTTTGTTTTTTAATCTCTGCTTCGGATTCCGTCATCTTGACCAGATTATCGATCATATCAAAAAGATTAAAATCTTCCTCATTAAGAGACATCGACCCTGCTTCAATCCTGCTCATATCAAGCACTTCATTGACCAGGGAAAGTAAATGTTTGCTGGCCGAAGAGATTTTGGCAAGGCACTCCGCTATGCCCTCGGGATCCTCCCGTTTGGTACCTGCGATAGCGGTCATACCTATGATCGCGTTCAATGGCGTTCTGATATCATGAGACATCTTGGAAAGGAAATCCGTCTTGGCGGAACTTGCCCTATCAGCCGCCTCATATGCCTCTAACAGTGCCCGCCTGGCATCCCGCTCCTTTCTTCTCATTTCCGTAATATCTTTCGTGCTGCAAAGTGCTAAAATATCACCACATTCTATATCCTTGGTAAGCAAAATCGTATAACGCAGAATCTGTAATATATCATCCGCTCCTGCCGTCTCAACCTCCACGAGCAATTCCGTCTCTCCACGTTCGTAGGCTTCCAGCAAATGTCTTGTATTAAAGGTCTGAATAAAAAGTTCCCTGTCTTCGGGGAACACCATTTCTTTACTCCAACGGAAGAAAAATTCATCCGCTTCACAGGGAGCCTGTAACCCAACCATCGGTAATACCGGCGTCATCTGCCCGTCTTTGATCTCATAAAATTCCTGCTCGATCAGATTTTGGGAGACATTCACATTATAGACAAATACCGCTTCAGAAGTGATCGCATGCCTGTATTGCTCTTCCACACTCAAAGTCCTGCGAAGTGTAAGATTGGACTCGTTAATCCTCCGATTCGCTTCCTCAAGCTCCTGTTTGGCCTGAACCAGCTCCGCATTGGATCTTAGAAGCTTATTCGTCATCTCCGCTTCTTTGGCTTTTTCTTCCGATATATTTCTGACATACCACATGACACGGGCGTTCGTCTCACAGAAATTATCTACCGGCACAATCTTGGACCGCACCCATTTCCACTCGTCCTCCACAAGACGATGGTAATTGAAATAAATGGGCTCCTTATCTCCCAGAAAAACCGTTTTCAAATTTTCTGATGCCATAATATTAGAAAAATCTTCCCGGTCATCTGCATCCACATGATTCTTCGCACAGGACTCTATCGTTCTCCTGTAATCACCATGCAGACGTTCTACCTCCTGCACTTCGCTTTCCACGATCTTCATATCTATAATGGAATTCTCATTAAGATTGATGGCACTGATCCGAAAATAAGAATCCTGAAGCATCTGAAATGCCTCACGATTTAACTGACTGCTCCTGCGCGCCTCATCCGTCAAACGTACTGCGGCAATCCATATCTTTCTGCCATCATCAGACTCCGACTGCGTACGTTCTTCCTGTACCCATATCCCTTCGCCAGCGCTATTTTTAATACGGTACTCTCTGCTGCTGTCGCCTCTTTTACAATACTTCGCATAGGCTTCCCGGTCCTCGTCATAAACAGCTTCCAAATACTTTCCCCCGGTAGCTTTCATAAACTGTTCAAAGGTCATCCCAATATTATTGAGTGCAAAAGAACTAATAAAATAGACAGGAAAGCCTTCTTCATAGAAACCGCCGACCACACCCACTGCACCGTTCTTGTTCAGCATATCTATGATCTTATCCTGATTAATCTCCCTCAAATGGTCTTCTGCCTGGACAAAAAATAATTCTTCCTGATAAAACCAGCGTTTGGACATCCCTCTACCTCCCCAGCCACACCACTTCTTATAAGCGATATGATTATTCTACCTCAAACTTATATCCCATTCCCCAGATGGTCTTGATGAAATCCCCTTTTTCACCCATTTTACTGCGCAGTTTTTTTACATGCGTATCAATAGTTCTTGCATCCCCAAAATAATCATAATTCCAAACACTGTTCAAAATCTTTTCTCTGGACAAAGCGATTCCTTTGTTTTCCATAAAATAAGATAATAACTCAAATTCCTTATAACTTAATTCCACTGGCTGTCCGTCTACCGTTACACTATGCGCCGCCTTATCCAGCTTAATTCCGCCGGCCTCAAGCAGCTCATCCGCGCTGACCTGATTCGTTCTTCTCAAAATTGCTTCCACACGTGCCACCAGAATCTTCGGACTGAAGGGCTTGGAAATATACTCGTCAACCCCCAATTCAAACCCCAATAATTCGTCCCTCTCATCTGCCTTAGCCGTCAACATGATAATAGGAACCTTGGAATACGCCCGAATTTCTTTACAGACCTGCCATCCATCCATCTTCGGCATCATCACGTCGAGAATCACCAGATCTATATCGTTTGATTCAAAAAAAAGATCCAGCGCCGCTGCCCCATCCTCTGCCTCCACAACTTCGTAGTTGCTTTTCACCAGGAAATCCCTGACCAGCTTACGCATACGACTCTCATCATCCACCACCAGAATCTTCAATTTATCCATACGCTTGTGCCTTTCCCCGCCGTTTACTTTGTACTGTCAAGCTTGCGCTGTGCTTCCCGCAACGCATTTTCACGTTCCGTAAGCTCCTGCTCCCACTGAGAATACTCGTTCTCTATGGCCGTACGGTAATTAATGATGTTCGGTGTATCACTACGCCAGGATATTACCATCATTCCGGCAACTAACAGTACCAGAATAACATTAATCAATACTGAGGTAATGAATCTGCCTCGGTACTCTATCCCAGGGTGTCTTGCTGCAATACTTTTCCTGATAGAACTGTTATTCTCCGTCTTATTACTATATGCAGTATAAAGAGGAACCGGCCGGATTTTATCCGCCGGAACTCCCCACTTAATCATTTCATTTTGCATTTTATGCAGATAAGCAAATCCGATCGGTGTCAGAAAGACCCTGTTATCGAGTGCTTTATTATAGACAAGCAGTACATTCTGCGGCTGACGGTAATCCAGATTTCTCTCCAAATTATCTACTTTCTTTTCTTCCATCCTGGCTGTCTCTGCATCCGCTATTGTCGCGAATCGGTAGCCGCCCACAATAAACTCCTCTTCGTTCCTGTCCATCCCATTCTCCTGCATGTCTTCTAGGATCTATCCTATTTTAATATCTTACTGACTCTATATTTTGAAAATATTCATATTCTGCTCCAGACGGGTTGCCACATCCTTAAGCTGCGTCGCATTTTCAGAGATATTATAGACAATACTGCTTACCTCGGTGACGGAAGCAGAAGTCTCCTCGGTGCTTGCCGCATTTTCCTCGGCTATCGCCGTCAGATTCTGCACCACATCTACCACATTTACTCTCGCCTCATCCAGCTTCTTTGTCTTGTCAGCAATGCGATTAATACCATCCAGAGAACCTGTAATGCCTGTCTGCACTTCCGCAAAGATTTCATTGGTCCGTCCGACACTCTCATTCTGGCTGTTCATGATCTTCTTCACGTCTTCCATGGTCGCTACAGATTTCTCGGAATCCTCGATCAGAGAATCGATAATATTCTCAATCTGTCTCGCTGAATCATTGGACTGCTCCGCCAGTTTCTGAATCTGCCCTGCCACCACGGCAAACCCTCTGCCCTGCTCTCCGGCTCTGGCCGCCTCAATGCTGGCATTAAGTGACAACAGATTCGTCTCCTCCGCAATCGAAGTAATAAGCGTAGTTGCCTCTCTGATCTTCATGGCTGATTCATTGGTCGTATTGGTCTGTTCATATATCACATCAATGGCCTGTCTTGCCTGGTCATTAATCTTTTCAAGAGCTGTCAGCGTGACAAAAGCTTCCTCGCTGGATCTCTTCATATCATTGGCATTGCTGATCAGATCTTCTACCTCCTGAGAAGTCTCCTCCACCATATTGCCCATCAAAATAACATTTTCCGTAGCCTTCTGTGTCTCATCTGCCTGGGAAGATGCACCATCGGAGATTTCCGCTACCGCCTTCTCGACCTGCTCTACCGTGGTAGCTGTCTCAGATGCGTTGGTATTGAGAGAATCCGATGCCTCAAAGAGCTGCTGGCTCTGATCTTTTAAATCGGATACTACATTCACCAACTGACTGCGAAGTTCCGCCACTGCCCGGCTCATCTTGCCTGTTTCGTCCGCCCGGGCGGTCAGTTTTTCCTGGCCTTCGATCTCCGAGAAATCCATATTGGACAAACGGCCGATGATTTCCGTCACCCTGATGATCGGGTTTATAATCTTACTGATAAAGAAAAATCCTATGATACTGGCGATAATCACCATGACTATCGTGCAGCATGTACCAATGGCTGTCACACGGTTTACTGTCTTCATCAGATCAGCTTTATCCGCAGACACTACCAGGATGCTATGTCCGCGTTCCGAAACATAATAAGAAGCATATTTAATCGCCCCTTTATACTCATACTCCACCACATTGGGCTCCGGCACCACACCGGATTTCAGCTGTTCTACAACGCCTTTGACTACTGTATTTTCCACAGGCTGACCGACTTTATCCTTGGTGGGATGATAAAGCATCGTGCCGTCCTCAGCCACCAGATACGCATAACTGGATTCCACACCCCGAAGCCCGATTCCTCCGATAGAACCTGCCAGATTATTATAATCTGTAGCCGTGTTATATCCCATTGTCTCTATAGATTTATCCACATTTGCGCCATAGGCAACTGCCAGATCATACAGATAACTTTGATTAATTTCCATCAGAGGGATTCTGAGATTCCTGATAAGAACCACTGACAGGCAGACCGATAAGATGACCATCGCCAGCACCATTGCCCCTAAAATCTTTGTCCGGACAGAATGTAATACTTCTGCCTTATAACTATTTTGATTGGTTTTATTCTTTTTCCCTGCCATATTCTTCCCTCTCTATGTATTATAATATAATAATATATTCTTTTTTATTTTACAGCAAAATAGATGCTGTGTCCAGATAATTGTTGGAATATACCGCGGCATGTTCCCTATAGCATAAAACAACTCTCAGGAAGCAGATAAACCACCGACCCTGAGAGTTGTTATGAGTGGACCAGACGGGAGTCGAACCCGTGTCCAAAAGCCCATTCCCTGTCCTTCTACTATCATAGTCTGTCATTGCGGATTACTCCTCGTTCCCTCCCCCGCCGGGAAACAGACACCCCGGCGGGTTCAGTAGCCTCTGATACGCCCGCAGGATAGAGGCGTTCCCTGCGTCGTTTCCTACATAGTCGATGCCCGGTTCTTAATGTGTAGGTGCACTAAGGCGGACAGCTGCCCTTAGGCAGCGTATGCTAAATTATCTTCAGCGTTTATATTTAGATTTGCGATTTAACGCATCAGCCTGCGGATAGCTTCTCCAGCTGCAGAACCCCTGTCGAAACCTTGACTGGCCCTTATTGACAGAACTGTAATCTGCACAGTCTGCTTATTTGTATATAGTATACCACATTCACACCAATATGTCAGTGTGAAAAGTAACTCTGTCACAAATTCTTAATCTTAAATTCCCTTTCATGTTCTCTGCGCATATCTTTCCTGGCAATATCCTGCCGTTTATCATACAGTTTCTTACCCTTGGCAAGACCGATTTCCACCTTGGCCCTGCCATCCTTAAAGTATACCTGCAAAGGCACGATCGTATACCCCTGTTCCGCCATCTTTCCGGCCAGCTTGGATATTTCTGTCTTATGCAGAAGGAGCTTGCGCACCCGCAGGGGATCTTTGTTGAAAATATTCCCCTTTTCATAAGGACTCACATTCATCCCATAGACAAATGCCTCCCCATTCTCAATCCGCACAAAAGCTTCTTTGATGCTGCACTTGCCGAGCCGCAGGGATTTTACTTCCGTACCGTGCAGTGCAAGTCCCGCCTCATATTTCTCCTCGATAAAGAAATCATGGTATGCCTTCTTATTGTTGGCCACCAGTTTCATCGCTTCTTTTGCCATACAATCACCTGCCTTCCTGCTCTTCCCAGGGAATCTCAAAATCTATTTGCTTCAGGAGCCTGTCCACGCCCCGGACCCTGACCGTAAGCTTCTGTCCCAGCTTATAGGTCACACCCGATTCTCTGCCTACCATCTCATAGGTGCTCTCGTCATAGACGAAGAAATCCCCTGGCAGAGTGGACACATGCACCAGACCCTCTATGGTGTTAGGCAGTTCCACATAGATACCCCACTGGGTCACTCCGGATATCACGCCCTCATAAACCTCTCCGATTCGTTCCTCCATATACTCTGCTTTCTTCAGTTTATCAGTCTCCCGCTCCGCCTCCTCGGCACGTCTCTCCATCCGGGAAGAGTGTTTCGCCACTTCCGGCAGTTTCTCCTCATAATGCTGCAGACGCTCCTCCTTGAGTTTTCCCCGCAGCTGTTCCTTGATAATGCGGTGAATCTGCAGATCCGGATACCGCCTGATGGGGGAAGTAAAATGACAATAATACTGACATGCCAGCCCAAAATGCCCTGAGCACTCCACCGTATATTTCGCCTGCTTCATACTGCGGAGTGTCAGACGGCTGATCAAGGTCTCCTCATCTGTATCCACAATCCTGCCAAGCAGCTTCTGCAGTTCCTTGGGATGAATTTCTTCCCCGGAAAGTTTAATATGATAACCAAAGTTTCTGATAAAAGCCGAAAGCTTCATCATCTTTTCCGGATCCGGCTTCTCATGGGTACGATATACAAAAGGAATATCCAGCCAGAAAAAGTGCTGGGCTACGGTCTCATTAGCCACAAGCATAAAATCTTCAATCAGCTTGGTGGCCACATTCCTCTCATAAGGTTTTATCTCTGTGGGATGTCCGTCTTCATCAAGCAGAATCTTACTCTCCGCAAAATCAAAATCAATGGAGCCTCTCTGATGCCGTCTTTTTCTTAAGATGGCTGCCAGCTGCCCCATCTGTTCAAACATGGGCACCAACTCCCTATATGCGGCAATCTCTGTTTCATCTTTGTCTTCCAATATTTTTTTCACCGCAGTATAAGTCATTCTGCGATCCACACAGATTACGCTCTCTGCAATCTGATAATCACGCACAGCACCCTTATCGTCTATGGTCATCAGGCAGCTTAACGCAAGCCTCTCCACCCCCTGATTCAGAGAACATATCCCATTGGAAAGTTTATGAGGCAGCATGGGAATCACACGATCTACCAGGTACACACTGGTCCCTCTCTCCAAAGCCTCCCAGTCCAAAGCGGAATTTTCCTGTACATAATTGGTCACATCCGCAATATGAACCCCCAGATGATAGAGCCCTTTTTCATCCAGATACAGACTCACTGCATCATCCAGATCCTTAGCATCCTCTCCATCTATGGTCACCATCTGAAGGTCCCTTAAATCGAGTCTGCCTTTCTTGTCGGCCTCCTGTACCTCGTCCGGCACTCTGGCCGCCTGATTCATAACTTTCTCGCCGAATTCCACCGGCAGTTCATATCCCCGTACAATGGACATAATATCTACTCCCGGATCATTTACATGGCCCAGGATTTCTACCACCCGGCCCTCTGGTTTATGAGCCTCATCCCCGTAGGATGTGAGTTCCACCACCACCTTATGACCGTCTACCGCTCCTTTTGACCACTCGCCTGGCACAAAGATATCTTTACCGATTTTAGCATTATCCGGAATCACAAAACCGAAATGCGCCGACTGCTCGTAAGTGCCGACAATCTGTTTGGTGCCGCGCTCCAGAATACGCACCACCGCCGCTTCCTGCCGCCTGCCCCGCTGCCCCGGCAGAAGCATCACCTGCACTCTGTCCAGATGAAAAGCACCGTTTGTCTTATCTTCCGGTATATACAGATCTTCTTCCCGGCCCTCCACTTCCACAAAGCCAAATCCTCTGGCATTGGCAATAAAAGTCCCCACCGGTTTATCTTCGTCTGCTTTCTGATATCTGCCCTGCCCGTTCACCTGCAATCTGCCTTCTGCAAGAAGAGCCTGCAGCACTTCTCTTAAGGCTGTCCGCTCCTCTTTAGGCACCTGCATAAAGACAGCCAGTTCCTTCTCTTTCATGGGCACATATGCATCATCCGCCACCAGTTCGCATATTAATTTCTTACGTTGTTCCATTTTCTCGTCATATTTATACATTTTATCACCACCTACTAAAAAAAGCACCCTTCTGCAAGAGTGCTTTTGTCCGTCTAAAACAAGGTCAGATTCAGGACGATCGCCAATAGCATGAAGCCGACCGCAAGACCCGTTGTGATCTTCACCAGCTTTCCTTCCATGGAACGTCCTTTATTCTTACCCCAATATGTTTCGGCCGCACCGCTCACTGCACCAAGGCCGGCTGTCTTGCCTTCCTGCATCAATACAAGAACCACAAGCGCCACACATATGAGAATATATATTATCGTCAATACGATTCTGAGTGCTCCCATCTCTACACCTCCTAATATCATACGGGTTTCATCATACCATAGAAACCGACAATATGCAAGTACTAAATTCGGCACGACACTTACAGACTAAACTGCGAAAAAGCATCCCCCGTATCCCGCAGTCCTTCATGATAACGCATCAGATATGCCTTCATCTCCGTATGACGCTCTCCCATATCCGCCATCATCTGTGAAAAATTTTCTTTTGTCACACCGCCAAGGCTTGTCAGAAATTCATAATATGCCCTGTCATCTCCATGTTCTTCTAACACTACCTGCCAGGTTTCCTCCGTTTCGCATCCCTTGATGTGGGCAAGCAGATACTCCCGCATATTCGCCCGCAGATCTTCCTGCAACCCATAATCATGCATCAGGCGAAGCATTGCAAGCCGCACCTTGCCGCGCCGCTTCTGCTCCATATAATACCCCAGGTCGTTCTCCCTGCTGCCATAATCTTCCTCGCCACACAAAAGCATTTTGGAAAATCCCTCACTATCTTTTAATGCTAACAGTGTCTTTACCCTCGCGTCCCATCCGGCAAGCCAGCTTTCTGTTCCTACATTCTCCAGATCAAAAAGATAGAAAGCATCTAACTGATTCACCACAGCTGCCAGCAGCCATGCCACATCTTCTCTCCCGGCGCCGTCCCTTCGTCCGGCACTGTCTTCAATCCGCACAAGCCGGCCACATTCCTTAAAAACTCCTTGTCCCATCTCTATCTGCCGATAAGGAATGATCACTTGCTCCAGATTTCCGCAATAAGCAAATGCCCAGTCTCCGATACCGGCAATAGTATCCGGCAAAGTAATCTTTCGCAGCGCTTTATTACTCAAAAAAGCCTTCTTGCCGATCCACACCACAGGATTGCCGCCTATCTTTTCCGGAATCTGTATCTTTGCATCCCTGCCGCTGTAGCCGGTGATCACCGCCGTATCCAGGGTAATCTCATAATCCAGACTGCCCTGTTCTGTCTCCAGATTTCCCTTCATACCATACAAATACCTTTCTCAAATGTTTCCGCAAACGTACCTTTTCTACAATGCCAGCTCCCTTATCTGTCCCAGGAGCACGTCTCCTCTCTCTGTCAGCATCATTTCCTCATTATGTCTTGTGTAATCCTCACATCCATAAGCACTGATAAATGCTGCGCAGTCTGACTGTACCGTACACTCTGTCAAAAGTACCAGCATTTCATTGCCGCTGCCAAAAGTGTCTTCCACAAAACCAAACAAAAAATGTAATCTTTCCTGCAGGGCTTTCGTCTCCCGCTTATACTGTTCCACCCGTGTCCCAAACTTTTCCTGAATCAGTAAAAAAGCATCCTGCCCATTCTCTGCCCCCGATGTCATAAGCAGTTTCTCACATTCCTGCAAAAAACCGATAATGGTACGGCTCTTTTTCTTTTCTTTCAAAGATAAAGCTCCGGCCGCAAGCAAAGATTCATACGCCCGCTGTCTGGCCTGCGCCTGCTGCCCCAACATGGACGTAAGCTCCCCGGCATTTTTCTCCGGTGCCTTTGATTTTAACGCCTTTAAAGGATTCATCAATTCCTGTAACATAGCGGATACCTGCATATTTTCCCGGATTTCCTGCTGTATCCGGTCAATCAGCATACCCATCAGAGACAAGCGCTCATCAAACCCGGCTTTTCTTGCTTTGTCTTTCATCTGCTCATTCGCCCGTCCGGATAGAATGTCTTCCACCCGGTAATCGTTCTGATATTTTTGATAAAGCTCATAATAAGCAGTAAATTCCCTGGCTACACGGGCATTGCGAAGGTACTGACCCACCAGTGTTTCTTCCACCGCAAGGCCCTCCTCCTCGTAAAGAAGAAGCATCTGGGACAAATCCTCCCAGCCTCTGGCCGTGACATAAGCTTTACCCCGTACCGTAGTCTCTACCTGATAGAAGTCTTCTTTCTTCATGTCAAGATAATTCAGGATTGCCGTATGGATTCCTCTGTCTTTCGCATATTCCCGCCAGATTTCATATTCGGCCTCCACCTCCAGAATCTTCATCCTGTCCAGTGTCACCACATCAAATTCCCGTACGGATTTATTGTACTCCGGCGGATTACCGGCTGTCACGATCACCCACCCCTCCGGCACCTGATGTCTGCCAAATACTTTATACTGTAAGAATTGTAACATGGAAGGCGCCAATGTCTCCGAAACGCAGTTGATCTCATCCAGGAACAGGATTCCTTCCTTGATACCGCTTGTCGCCATCACATCATAAATGGATGCAATGATCTCACTCATAGTGTACTCGGACACATCATAAGAGATTCCTTCATACTCCTTATGCGTAATGAACGGAAGACCCAGGGCGGACTGCCTTGTATGATGCGTCATAGAATAGGATACCAGTGCAATCCCCAGTTCCTGGGCAATCTGCTCCATAATGGCCGTCTTCCCAATCCCCGGTGCTCCAAGCAGAAACACCGGCCGCTGTCTGACTACGGGAATCCTGTACTCTCCGTTTTCCTCTTTTTTCAGATACAGATTAACAGTATCCTTAATATAATTTTTCGCTTCCTTAATATTCATATAACCACACTCGCTCCTTAGTCAACGGAATGACTCTCTGTTTCTCCAAAAGTCTCAATCTCTTCCTCTTCCAATATCAACTGTATCGCCCAGGGCGGCACCTTGGGGCGGTTCTCATCCTGGTTTAAGAATACAAATGCCACCTCATAATCCGGCATCTGCTCCGGATAAATCCCGTATCCGTCCGTAAAATAAATCAGACCCTTTAGGTCTTCAAACTCTCCTGCTTTTTGCAGCTTTTCCACATAAGTAAATACGGGTCTAAAGTCCGTGGAGCCAAAACCCGTCAGCTTCGCCTTCTCCATAAAAGCATCAAACTCGGCCTTTTCGGTAATCTTCGTATCCTGCTGTACCTGGCTGTCACACTGTATGATGTGCACATTGATCTTAGCAAAAAAATTCTCCCGCTCCTGCATGATATTATAGGTTTTCTGCAAAAAAGCCTGCACAATCTTTCCGCGGCAGGAAGCAGAGGTATCGATAGCGATCACAAAATCCTTAATCTTATTGATATCGCAATATTCCAGGGGCTCTACCAAGGGCATATTGCCGTAAGTCTTTAATCCGTAAGTATAATAAATATAGTCAAATTCTTCATCATTCACCTGGATAGACTCGCCAAGAACCATGAAATGCCGTAAGAAATCACCGTAATCATAACGCTCCCTGGTAGCCTCTCCCAAATTCTGCGTCATGCTCTCCGCATTGTTCTTGTCCTTACTAAAGCTCTTAAGATCGGCCTTGATACGCTCGCTTATCTTACGCCATTCGGCCTGGGACAATTCCAGTTCTTCCTTCCTGTCCCAGTAAATGTGCTCATCATAATGGCAATACTTACGCCACTCGGCCACGGCTTTCATGGAGGGCTCCTCGATGCGGAAATGCCGGTATATCTTTTCCGCCGTAAGACCGCCCGCCTGCTTCCTCATCATTTCCAATCTGCCTTGCAAGATCTCATCCGAAGACATCCGGGCCGGCGGCAGATCCATCTCCAAAACAGTATTTTCTACCGCAATATCTGTGGCCAGATCCCAGTACTCCGGCCGCAGCTTATCAACCTGGAAGCTATGATAAAAAATGCAGTGAAGCAGTGTATGCAGATATAACCTGGACGCATATCCCGGCTCCTTTTCGTACTGTCTTAAAAGAAGCAGCGGATCATAATAAAGTCTTTCTCCGTCAAACAAATGGGAGCCCGTATTTTCCCTACATTCCACCTTAAGCCTAGCAAGGGCCGTATCCAAAAACCGCAGATTGATCAAAAGACCGTCATGTGCAAGATTGAGAATCTGCACTGCAAGTGTCCTTATCTTCTCTTGTCTGTCAGCCGCTTCTTTCGCCATGTCCTGTTCTTCCTTTCTCCTGCCCTGCCGGCCAGAGTATTCTGTTATTTACGCTATCTCTGCATCAGTACCGATAGCAGATACAGTACCAGCAGATGAACCGGATAGAATAAGTAAAAGAACCATTTGGAAAAATTCCTGCCATGCTCCGCCCTTCTGCCGTTATAAAAAAACAATACCGCCGCGCCCGCCGCCAGGATGCCAAGACAGCCAAGCAATCCATGCACAAGCGATGCCGGCAGCCCATAGTTCTCCCACATATAATTTCTGGTTATAAAAAGACTATAGACTAAGGCAACGGCTCCATAATCCATCAGCATTTTCCTTCTGTCTCCCCAGTGTTCGGCAAGCAGATACACTAAAAGCGCCGCAAAAATCTGCCAGTCTCCTATGACGGTCACCAGCACAAGAATGGCACAGCAAGCACCTCGCCATAGGGGATCTGCAATCTTTTCCCGGGCGGCCAGAATCAGAAACGAACAAAACAAGGTATAAAACATATTGAGTATAAGAGGCTGTCCCTCCATGGATATCCTGAGCGCTAAATAAAAGGGAATCTGGGATATCACCGTAAACACCAAAAGCCGTAAGCCGTATCTGACCTTTGATCTGGTATAAGCATATCCCTCCACCAGAAAGTAACACATGACCGGCGCCGTAAAATACCCTATATCCTCAAAAACTTCCTGTAAGACCGTTCCCTGTGTCAAAAATACATGAGCAATATGATTGAGCAGCATGGTGACCATGGCAACATATTTGATCACATCACGGTTAAGTCCCCGCCTTACTGTCTGTGCCTCCGTCTTTTCCACGATATTTTCGTCCGCCTTTCCACACAACTTCTATTTAATTTCCAAAAAATATCTTTGTTGCAGTTGCCGCCCATTCCCGACAAGTAGTCTTAACGCGAAAACAGGCGATTGAAACTGACTCAACCGCCATCCTGTATTCTTCTTTATTGGACAAAGGGATTATATTTCTTTTCCTCCCCTATTGTGGTAACCTCTCCATGTCCCGGATAAACTTTCGTCTCATCCGGCAGTACAAACAGCCTGTCTTTGATGGAACGCACCAGAGCACTCATACTGCCTGTGGCCAGATCCGTCCTTCCCACGGACTCCTGAAACAGCGTATCCCCTGCCACCAGGATGCCTGCCTCTTCAAAATAATAACAGCAGCTTCCCACCGTATGCCCCGGTGTGGCAATCAACCTGCAGGTCATGCCCGCAATGGTAATCTCCTCATTATCCTTCAGATATCCGTCCGGGATCACCGTGTATGGCCTGCCCACCTGATCGGATACATTGGTCACGGCATCTTCGCACAGCACCTTCTCTTCCTCATAGGCATAAATCGGTGCGCCGGATAATTCCCGCAGTTTATTGGTTCCCCAGATATGATCAAAATGACCGTGTGTCAGAAGAATCCCCTTGACCTGAAATCCCTTTTCCCGTAAAGATTCATAAATATAATCACCCTTATCAGCCGGATCGAAGAAAATCACATCATGGCTTCCCTCTCGGTACACAAAATAACAATTTGTCTGGCAGATCCCCAACATGAGCCTGCCGATTTTTAAATCAGACATCGTTTCTCCCTCTTTGTTGCCATATGGTTTACATAATCTATCGTCTTCATTTAATTTATGTCAACCAGTAGTTCTCTCAATATCAATTACGCTCTCAATGGTTCTGATTTTATCAATGATACGCTGTAATTCTTCCCGGCTCCTGATTTCAAAGCTGACCGACATAGTGGCTGTGCCCTGCTTGTTGGCCCGCGTATTCAAAGCCAGAATATCTATATCTTTCTCCGTCAACGCCTTCGACACGTCAGCTAACAATCCATTCCTGTTGTTGGCATAAATATTGATCTCCGCAAGATACTTCTCACTGCTGTCCTGTTCATCCACAGGCTGCCATTCCGCATCAATCAGCCTGTGACGGTCTAACTCCGGCAGATTCATAAGATTGATACAATCTGTACGGTGAATGGAGATTCCCCTTCCCCGGGTGACAAATCCTACAATCTCATCTCCCGGCACCGGGCTGCAGCATTTGGAAAAGCGCACCGCCACGTCATGAACACCCTTGACCATGATAGCGCTGGTACTCTTTCTGGGACGATTCCTGTTTGTCTGTACATTTCCCTCAATCTCTGCCATCACTTCGGCATCGGTCATCTCCCGCTTATGATCGTTTTCATACAGTTCCCGCATACGGTTGACAATCTGTCCTTCTTTGAGACCACCGTGTCCCACTGCCGCCAGGACGGATTCCCAGTTCTGAAAACCGTATTTCTTCATGATGGCTTCTTCATACTTCGGTGTCAGTACATCGGCTGAGTTGATAGATTTTGCCTTACAGTAAGCATTGATCAGTTCCCGGCCCTTAACAATATTATCCTCTTTGAGCTCATTTTTGAACCACTGGTTAATCTTATTCTTGGCCTGTGTGCTCTTGACCACATTCAGCCAGTCACGACTTGGCCCTTTGGAATTCTGGGACGTCATGATTTCCACCCGGTCGCCGTTTTTGATCTCATAATCTATGGTTACCAGCTTCCCGTTGACTCTGGCGCCGATCATCTTATTTCCCACTGCACTGTGGATACTATAGGCAAAATCTATGGGCGTAGAACCTGCCGGCAGGCTCTTCACATCCCCTGTGGGGGTAAAGCAATAGACATTGTCTGCAAAAAGATTCAGATCATCCTTCAGCAGATTCATAAATTCCTTATTATCCGACATATCCTGCTGCCACTCTAAGATCTGCCGCAGCCATACCAGTTTTTCTTCCTCCTGGGTCTCCACTTTCTTGCCGTCGGATGCTTCTTTATATTTCCAATGAGCAGCAATACCGTATTCCGCCGCCTTATGCATTTCATAAGTGCGAATCTGAATCTCGAAAGGCTGCCCGCTGGTCCCGATCAGTGTTGTATGCAGTGACTGATACATATTGGATTTCGGCATGGCAATATAATCCTTAAAGCGCCCCGGAATCGGTTTGTACATTTCATGAATCACACCAAGCGCCGCATAACAGTCCTTCACCGTATCCACGATGATCCGCACCGCAAACAGATCATAAATCTGATCAATAGACTTGTTCTGATTCTTCATCTTCTTATATATACTGAAAAAATGCTTGATACGGCCGTCTATCTGTGCCTTAATCCCGGCATTTTGAATGTGCTCACTGACCTCATCAACGATGGTCTGAATGTACCGTTCACGCACACTCTTTCTCACTGCGATCTTATCTACCAGATCATAGTAAGCTTCCGGTTCCAGATATTTTAAGGACAGATCATCCAATTCCACTTTAATCTTGGATATACCAAGCCGCTGGGCGATCGGCGAATAAATATCCAGCGTCTCTCTGGCAATCTCCTGCTGCTTTTCGGGACGCATATGCTGCAGCGTTCTCATATTATGAAGCCGGTCGGCCAGTTTGATCAAAATAACCCGAATATCCTTAGCCATAGCAAGAAACATCTTCCGCAGATTTTCCGCCTGGCGCTCCAGCTTCTCCGCATCCTTATCCTGATTTCCCTGTTCTCCATGGAAATTCAGCTTTTCCAGTTTAGTGACTCCGTCCACCAGCAAAGCCACATCCTGCCCAAATTCTTCCTTAATCTGTTCATCTGTCATGATCGTATCTTCTACCACATCATGCAGAAGTCCTGCTACGATCGTTTCTTTATCCAGTTCCAGGTCTGCAAGAATGATCGCTACGCACAACGGATGAATGATATAAGGCTCCCCTGACTTACGGGCCTGGCCCTTATGGGCCTCTGATGCTATCCTGTAAGCTTTCCTGATCAGGCTGATATCTGTTGAGGGATGATATTTGCGCACACGGATAATAAGCTCCTCGTAGAGCTTTCCGGGAGTCTGAAATTCTTCAATCGATTCTATTCTGCCATCGTCAAAAACGATATCTTTCTTCTCTTCTGTCGTCATACACTCACCAGCACCTTACACTGTCACCTGATAGCCTTTTTAAGACATTATAATATTATTTACAGGACAAGTCAAAATATTTCTACTTATGTATACCAACACAGATATATGTATGAAAGCCAGTCTGGACAGAAAATTTTCAAGGAGGCCCTAGAGCAACGCCAGCACTTGGCGAGGTTTTTACGAGCCTAGTGTCTGTTGCGTTGCGAAAGGAGCGAGAGCGGGCCGACGGAAAATTTTCTGTCCGGGCTGGCGGCTTCTATAAATATATAGCAACAGATATATTGTCCCAATAACTGTCAGAGAACAGAAAACGGCCAAATACCCTCTTGTATTCAACCGTTTTCTTTATCTTTCATTTTACGCTATTACATAACTTCGCAGATGCTGTAATCCTGCCCCATTCCAACAAGAATTACGAAGTAATTCTTGGGTC
The DNA here is from genome assembly GCA_002492525.1 of Lachnospiraceae bacterium UBA7086. Classification (GTDB taxonomy): domain Bacteria; phylum Bacillota; class Clostridia; order Lachnospirales; family Lachnospiraceae; genus UBA3282. The sequence continues at coordinate 27,196 of DKZA01000008.1, forward strand.
GCAGACTGCTGAGTCTGCGACACTTACATCATGCCCATTCCGGCACCGCCTGCGGGCATGGGAGGTTCTGGCTCTTTGATATTGGCTACAACAGATTCTGTGGTAAGCAGAGTAGAAGCCACGCTGTTAGCGTTCTGCAGAGCGCTTCTTGTCACTTTGGCAGGATCAAGGATACCAGCCTCTACCATGTTCACATACTCTTCCTTCAGCGCATCAAATCCTATACCTACCTCGGACTCTCTTACCTTATTGATGATAACAGATCCTTCTAAGCCGGCATTGGCAACGATATGATATAAAGGTGCTTCCAAAGCCTTCAGGACAATCTGTGCACCTGTCTTCTCATCACCTTCCAGTGTGTCTGCCAATTTAGCCACTTCCTTGGATGCGTGCACATAAGCGGAACCGCCGCCGGAGATGATACCTTCCTCCACAGCTGCTCTGGTAGCTGCCAGAGCATCTTCCAGACGAAGCTTCGCTTCTTTCATCTCTGTTTCTGTAGCAGCACCCACACGGATAACGGCTACGCCGCCTGCCAGTTTGGCAAGACGCTCCTGCAATTTCTCTTTATCGAAATCAGACGTTGTCTCCTCAATCTGTTTTTTAATCTGGCCGATTCTTGCCTGAATCGCATCCTTATTGCCTTCACCGTCAACAATAACCGTATTCTCTTTCTGTACTTTAACAGATTTTGCACGTCCAAGCTGCTCCAGTGTGGCATCTTTCAACTCAAGCCCCAGTTCGGAACTGATCACTTCGCCGCCTGTCAGGATAGCAATATCCTCAAGCATTGCCTTCCTTCTGTCGCCATAGCCAGGTGCCTTAACGGCTACCACATTAAAGGTACCACGCAGTTTGTTGACAATCAATGTAGTGAGAGCCTCTCCCTCTACATCCTCTGCAATGATCAGCAGTTTCGCGCCGGTCTGTACAATCTGCTCCAACAAAGGCAGGATTTCCTGAATATTGGAAATCTTCTTATCTGTGATCAGGATATAAGGATTATCCAGAATCGCTTCCATCTTATCCATATCCGTTGCCATATAAGCGGAAATATATCCTCTGTCAAACTGCATACCTTCTACCAGGTCGAGTTCTGTAAGCATGGTCTTGCTCTCCTCGATGGTGATGACACCATCCCCGGAAACCTTCTCCATAGCGTCGGCAACTAACTGACCAACCTCATCATCTCCTGCGGAAATAGCAGCGACTCTTGCAATATGCTCCTTGCCTTTTACTTTGGAGCTCATCTTTGCGATTGCCTCTACCGCAACATCTGTAGCCTTTCTCATACCCTTTCTTAAGATGATCGGGTTAGCGCCTGCTGCCAGATTCTTCATACCTGCATTGACCATTGCCTGTGCCAGTACGGTAGCTGTTGTGGTACCGTCACCTGCCACATCATTGGTTTTGGTTGCTACTTCTTTTACAAGCTGTGCGCCCATATTCTCAAAAGGATCTGCAAGCTCAATCTCTTTTGCAATGGTAACACCATCATTTGTGATAAGGGGTGCGCCATAAGATTTGTCCAAAACTACGTTTCTTCCCTTCGGTCCAAGGGTTACTCTGACTGTATCTGTCAACTGATTTACTCCTGACTCCAAAGCCGCTCTGGCTTCTGCGCCGTATTTAATTTCCTTTGCCATGATTCATGTCCTCCTGTTTTTTATTAATCGGTAACAACTGCCAGAATATCATTCTGTCTCACGATAATATATTCTTCCTCATCCAGTTTTACTTCTGTCCCGGAATATTTGGAGAAAATAACCTGATCTCCGACCTTTACTTCCATCTTAACTTCCTTGCCGTCCACAACACCGCCAGGACCTACTGCAATAACTTCTGCCTGCTGCGGTTTCTCTTTCCCCTGCCCCGGAAGAACGATACCGGATTTGGTCGTTTCCTCTGCAACTAACTGTTTCAATACAACTCTGTCGCCAAGTGGTGTTAACTTCATGATGATTGCCTCCTTATATTCAAAATATTTTGCCTTATCATCTTGTTAGCACTCTATCTTATCGAGTGCTAATCACTAGAACATATATTAGCTTTATATGCAGGTGTTTGCAAATTGTTTTATATCTATATTAGTTCTTTTTTCTCTTATTATCTTTATTTATCTTTGTTTTTCTCTTATTATCTCGTTTTTAACCAGAAAAAGGGATTTAATATTTATTTTAGAATTACTTTATTTTTGTCTTATATCAGATTACAGGGACTGCTTCGCAGCCTCGGCTATAACCGGAAAGTTTCCTATCACATGAAAAAAAGGCAATGTCACAAAAACACCGCCTTCTCTTTCGCCTCATTTCATCTATATCACTTTTTCAATCCATGTTCCAACCGTTCCCGATATCCCGGTGCGTTCTTGATCTCGAACTTATTGTTAAACATCTCGTACTCCGCATCGGGCAGCTTATCTGATAATAATTCTTCCACATTGGTCTTATAGACCAGACCACAGGCCACGGATGGTGCCAGGATCTTATCTTCATAATGAAGACATGCTTCCTGTACTCTCTGGCAGTAATCTTCCGCCTCTCCATCCTCTGCCATAGGAATAAGAACAATAAACACATCCCCATCCACACGGCCAATGACATAATCCGGCTTTTTCTCCTGTTTCAGGATATCGGCAATGGTCTTGATCAGCCTGTCGCTTTCCTCATCGCCATAGTTATCGTTGACGAACTTCCAGTCATTGATATTCACGTTAATAACCGCTACAGGCACCACTTCCGCCCGGTCGATCACCTTCATACGCTCCTCAAAGTAGTGTTTATGATACACGCCTGTCAGCGCATCTTCATTTTCTCCCCTGGCTGTCTGCACATGCTGTACGCCTACCTTCTCTTCCAGCTCATCCATATAAATAGAAGATTCCGTATGAAGATACGCTTCCTCTCCCCACTGAGAAAGTATCTGGGTAAATCCGTCAAGCAGCCAATCCACAGCCTCTTTGCGCTCCGCTGCCACTTTTTCCGTCTTGGCATACAGATGAGCGATTGTCCTGCCATAGACTCTGACCTTCCGTCCCGGATGATTGACCACATCCGGTATAAATCCTGCAAAATTACCCACAGAGACTACTTTTTCCCCATGCCTTTCTGTCAAAAGAACTTCCACATCCGCCGCCGCGCACAAAGCCTTGCAGTACTCCGTCAACGTGTCAATATGGTACAGATTGTCCAGTGCGTAATTCTTTACATTGTCTTTGATTCTCTTATCAAAAGGAATCGACTTATAATCCATACTGTGTAACCTCTCCTATCCCCGTTTTCAAAAAAGAAATCCATATCTAGTATACCTTTTTTTTGGAGATTTGTCTAGATGAGCACCTTTTTTGGATTATACGTTACGTATCAGTTCAGCCATGTCATTCATAAGTTGTGGGTTTATATGTTTTGCATAAATCGGTTAGCTTATTTCCGACAACTTATTTCATGTCGGGCGTCCGCCCTATGAAAATGATTGAACTGATACCACGTTACACTCTTTCAAATACCGGCATATACTCAATCGGCGCATCCACATGAACAACACGGCTGCCTTCATAAATTTCTCCGGTAGACGTCAGCTTCCAGTTGCCTGCCGGCAGATACACGTCTCTTGCGAACTCATGCAGATGAAGAATCGGCGCCACCAGATACGCATCCCCAAACATATACTGATCCTGTATCTCCCAGCACTTTGCATCCTCCGGAAATTCATAGAACATCGTCCGAAGAAGCGGAGACCCGTTCTCATGCGCTTCTTCAAATAATCTGCGGATATAATCATGCATTTGCATGCGGACATCATAGTATTTCTTCATGATGGCATAATTATCCTCGCCATAACTCCACAGCTCATTGGGCTGTCCCGTGTGCAGATATCCGCCGCCCCAGTCTCTCTCATCCAACGGCGCAATGTTGTAGGGGCCCCTGTCCCCATGCATACGAAGTACCGGAGAATACACCGCAAACTGATACCAACGGATGAGCAATTGTCTGAAATCCTCATCCTTCACGTCGTCCGTCATAAATCCTCCAATATCCGTCGTCCACCAGGGGATTCCCGCAAGTCCCATATTAAGACCGCACTGGAGCTGATCTGCAAAAGCCTCAAAGGTGCTCGGCACATCGCCGGACCAGACCACATTGCCGTATTTCTGGGATCCAGCCCAGGCACAGCGAAGCAGGTTCACCACAGTACCTCTCCCAGCCTGACTCATTTCATCATAGAAAATCCTGCTATACATCTGCGGATACAAATTGCTTACTGCAAGCGCAGGTCCTTCGCTATAGCGGTAATTTTCAAAATCATAGACGCCATAATCGGGCTCAGAATTATCCAGCCAGAAAGCATCGATTCCATAATCATAGTAATTTTTCTTACATACTTCCCATACATATTTGCGCGTCAGGGGATTAAAAGGATCAATTTCCACGCAGTCTCCCTGGTAATCATAGGTCTGGGCTGCACCACGCTCTGTCCTGATCAATAACCCCTGCTCCATCATTGGACCAAAGTTTTCACTCTTTCGGTCTACGGACGGCCACACGGATACGATGACTTTAATTCCCATCTTGTGCAGTTCGTCCACCATCGCTTTCGGATCGGGCCAGTACTTTTCATCAAATTTCCAGTCTCCCTGCAAGGTCCAGTGGAAAAAGTCAATGACGATCTGATCGATCTTGATGCCTTCCTTCTGATACTGCCTTGCCACACTGAGCACTTCTTCCTGGGTTCTGTAACGCAGCTTACACTGCCACAACCCCATCAGGTCTTCCGGAAACATTTCCGCACGCCCGGTCACAGCCGTATAATTACTCAGAATCTGTCTGGGGGTATCCGCTGCGGTAATCCAGTAGTCCATTTCCTTTGTTGCTCTTGCAATCCATTCATAATAATTCATGCCAAAGGTCACTCGTCCCACTGCCGGATTATTCCAGAGAAGTCCATAACCCATGGAAGAAACTGCAAAAGGCACGGAAATCTGCGAGTTGCGCTGTGCCAGTTCCAGCACGCAGCCCTTCATATCCATACACGCCTGCTGATACTGTCCCATGCCAAAGATTTTTTCGCCTTGATTGCTCTCAAACTTTACGTTAAGAGCATACTCACTGCCCCCGATAATTCCCTTCCATTCGCGGTTCACCAGTTTTAAGCATCTGCTCTCTCTGGAGATAGTTCCATCATAATTTCTGAAATACTCCTGCAGGATTAACCGCTCGTCTTTATAAAAAGAAATAACCCCTGCAAAATTAACGACTGCCTTAATCCTGCCATTGACAATCGATGCCTTTTCTTTCTGATCAATGGTTCCGTCACCAACCCAGTGGTTCTCTTCTTCTATGGTAACCTGCGTGCGGCAGTTATTGACCTTTTCAGTCAATGCCCATTCTCTGCCCGTGAAAGAAGAATTCATTGTGGCACGCACCCGCAGAGAATTCTCTCCCCACGCCTCAACTCTGAGCATTTCGCCCTGGTGATAACACACCAATGCGCCATTGTCATTCTCAAATCTCATAATAACCCTCCGTTCTAAAATCTTTGCGCCGCAGGATAGCACCCTTTGGCGCCGCTTTCCTTAATTCTACATGCCTTGTGATTTCGTAAAGCAGGTCTTATGATGGTATAATACTATTATCATGGGCTTTTTTCTATTGAAATAATACTACATTGTGATACTATACTATTATAAATACATTGGAAAATCCCTCCGGAAGGTCTCATGCAAAATACCTTCCTGAAAATCCTCAAATAATCATCTGTTAAGGAAACAAAAATGATGCCAGACAAAAATACGGAAGAAAAAAGACAACACAGCACCAGCTATATTCCCTATAGTTATTATGAGTGCCGAATCCCCGAATCGTTCATGAATGTTCCCATGCACTGGCACAATGAATTTGAACTGAACTACATTTCAGCCGGAAAGGGAGAATTTCTCTGCGGCGGTCTAAAATTCGAGGCCGTAGAAGGCGACCTTCTGCTTCTGCCGCCCAATATGCTGCACTCCGCCTATCCCTGCAAAGACAGCGAGCTGATTTATCATGCCCTGGTCTTTCATCCCGCGCTTCTTGGCGTTACCAACAATGACCGCAGCACTTTAGAATGTATCCGCCCTATGGTAAACGGAAATGCGCAGTTTAATGTCCATATCCAGCCAAGTGCCAAAGGATATGCCTCCGTAAAGGCCGTCGCAGACCAGATATTTTCCTGTGTACACGCAGACTCTGCCCAGATGGATCTTCTCTTAAAAAGCGAACTGTTGAAATTATTCTGGTTATTGGAACAAAGCGGAACGATTACCTTTCAGAAAGATAGCGGGGCTGGATACCATGAATTGATCCGCCCCGTCCTTGAATACATGTCACAGAATTTCCGGGAAGATATCTGTATCGAACAACTAGCCTGCCTGGCGCACTTAAGCAAAAGTTATTTTATGAGATGCTTCAAGGAGACGGTAGGCGTTGGCGCCATGGAGCATCTCACACAGCTTCGGATTTCCGCCGCCTGTGAAGCACTTTCCGGTACGCAGGATAAAATCTCGGATATCTCGTATCGCTGCGGCTACAGCAATCTTTCCAACTTTAACAGACAATTTCTGAAAAAGGTGGGATGTTCTCCTATGGAATACAGAAAGCGCAATCTATGAAGCAAACTGTTCCTACAGGCTCTGTCCTCTGCAGATTACCTGCCTCAAAGACAGATCTCCCTGATCAAGCAATATCACATCTGCATACTTTCCCGGTGTGATACTTCCGCAGGAATCATAGATTCCCACACATTTAGCCGGATTGACCGCCGCACATTTCACTGCAGACTCTAAGGGAATCCCCATCTTCAATACCGCAGTCCGCATACAATCTATCAGATTGGTAACCGAACCCGCAATCGTTCCGTCTTTTAACGTGGCAAGATTCCCTGTCACTTTCACATCCTGGCCTCCCAGCGTATAATCTCCGTCTTCCAAACCTGTGGCACGCATGCTGTCACTGATCAGAATAATCCGGTCATCCCCGAACATCTTAAATGTGGTTCTGACCGCCGCCGGATGAATATGCACCCCGTCACAGATTAACTCCACCTGAACTTTCTCCTCATCCGCCGCCGCACCGATCAGTCCCGGCGCCCTATGCGTATAAGGATTCATAGCATTATACAGATGGGTCACATGATCTGCGCCTCTGCGAAATGCTTCTCTGGCAATATCATAGTCCGCACAGGTATGAGCCAGAGATATCACCACCTGATCATGCCGTTGCTCGATCAATTCCATAGCCCCTTCCTCTTCCGGCGCTATATCCAGCAATTTTACACAGTTTCCAGAAGCCCTCTGTAACCTGTCAAACATCTCCAGATCCGGTTTGTGAATATAGGCGCCGTTCTGCGCTCCTTTTTTGGCTGTGGACACGAAGGGGCCTTCCATGTTAATTCCCCAAAAATGTGCTTTCTTATCCTGCATGCCCTCTTCCTTATATGCTTTTGCCGCTTTGCAGATACCAAGAAGCTCCTCCTCGGAAAGCGTCATGGAAGCCGGTACAATATTGGTTACGCCGACAGATGCTTCATAGACTGCCATAGCATCAATGGCTTCCCGTGTCCCGTCACAGAAATCATATCCCATACAGCCATGAAAATGGATATCCGTCAGTCCCGGTATTGCCACACAGCCGGACGCATCTATTACCTGTCCGTCCTCCGCCTCTGCCGCCTGATCCGTAAAAAGTGTGTCCTTTATATAAATTTCTTTTTTCTCAAACTTTCCCTCTTGTGTATAAACACTGGCATTTCTGATAATCATGCTGTTTCTCCTTTCTCTATGAAATATAGCGAAGGCCCAGAGGGCCCTCGCTATGCCAGGGATTTCGGTATTATCGTACGTAAGATACTACCTATAACATCTTCTTCATCTCGTCAGCCACAAACTGTACCTTGGTTCCTACAATAACCTGCACCGATGTCTTACCAGGTCTCATAACGCCTGATATACCTGCTGATTTAATCTTCTTTTCGTCAACCAGAGTATAGTCTTTAATCTCCATACGAAGCCTTGTAATACAGTTATCCAGTGATGTTACATTTTCTTTGCCGCCAAGACCTTCCAGAATGATCGATGCCACTTCCGTGAAATCATTGTTGGCCAGTACTGCCTTCTTCTCTGCTTCCAGATCGTCATCTTCTCTGCCCGGTGTCTTTAAGTCAAATTTCACAATTGCAAAGCGGAACACAAAGTAGAATACCAAAAATGCAGCCAGGCCCAAAGGAAGGATCATCCAGGTGTTCTGTGCCGCCGGCAATGTTGCTGAGAAAACAAGGTCTGTTGCACCTGCCGAGAAACTGAATCCTGCCCGGAATCCAACCAGGGTTACGATGATGGTAAAGATACCATATAACAATGCATAAATCAGATACAATACCGGTGCAAGGAACATGAAACCGAATTCAAAAGGCTCTGTAACACCGCAGACAAACGCACAGACTGCTGCGGAAGCTACCAGACCGATTGCCACTTTCTTCTTGCCTTCTTTCGCCGTATGAATCATCGCCAGTGCTGCACCGGGGATACCGAACATCATACAAGGGAAGAAACCGGACATATACATACCAAGACTCCAGGATACATCCGCGCTGGTCTCACCTGCCCAGAAGTGGCTGAGATCGCCCAGACCAATGGTATCAAACCAGAATACGTTATTCAATGCATGATGCAGACCTGTAGGGATCAGCAGTCTGTTCAGGAATGCATAGATACCTGCGCCTACCGCACCCATACCGACAATACCCTGACCAACTGCAATCAGTGCACCGAAGATTATCGGCCATACAAACAACAGAATTGCTGCCACAACGATAGATACCACGCCGGAAATAATCGCTACACAGCGCTTGCCGCTGAAAAACGACAGCCAATCCGGTAATTTCGTGTTCTTAAACTTATTGTAACAGGTTGCGCCGATAATACCAGCCAGAATACCGATAAACGGATTGGCGATCTTATCAAATGCCAATGTCTTATTCACATTGTCTGCGATAGAAGGCATCAATGTGGTTACGGTACCTGTTGCCAGCAGATTGGTCATCATCAGCCAGGATGCGAACGCCGCAAGACCTGCTGTGCCGTCATGATCGTCAGCCATACCTACACCTACACCGATAACAAACAAAAGCGCCATATTATCGATCAGCGCACCGCCCGCCTTCACCAGGAAGAATCCCAGCAGATTCAGGAAACCATGCATTTCGCCGCCCTGCATGGTCGCCGGACATAATGCATAACCGATACCCATCAAGATACCGCATATCGGCAGACATGCCACAGGAAGCATCAATGACTTACCTAACTTTTGCAAATATTTCATCATAAACGTTACCCCCTTATAATTTGATAGTTCCGCCCCAGCACAGAACCAATATTTAACATTTCCATCCTTGCGTAACTCCGCTATTTCCTTATGTACCTTCTACAGATTTTCCTGGAAAAACTTCTGCAGCGCTTCCGCCGCCGCCTCTTCGTCCTCACCGTCTACCCGGCAGGTAACTTCCATTCCCTGTTTGATCCCGAGACTCATGAGCATGATCAGCTTTCTGGCATCAGCGCTTTTACCGCCGCTTTCTATTGTGACCTTGCTTTGAAAGCCTGCTGCCTGTTTCACCAAAAGCCCGGCCGGTCTCGCATGCAGCCCTACCGGATCCTGGATTACATATTGAAATTCCTTCATCACTTCACCTCCTGTCAGTTTTATGTGATATCTCTTACCGCCTTACGCACTTTCAATACAGAAGAGGCGGACACACTTAATTCATCTACTCCCATAGCAAGAAATGTTTCCGTCAACTCCGTATCCGCTGCCAGTTCTCCGCAAATGCCTACCCATATTCCTGCTTTATGACCATTCTTTACGGTCATCTCAATCAGCTTCAGCACAGCCGGATGGTGGGTATTGCATGTGCTTTCCAGTTTCTGATTCTGGCGGTCTACCGCCAGCGTATACTGCGTCAGATCATTGGTCCCGATACTGAAAAAATCCACTTCCTTTGCCAGTTCTTCCGAAAGTAACGCCGCCGCCGGTGTCTCCACCATGATCCCCAGTTCCACTTCTCCCATGGGATAGCCCTCTACCTGAAGTTCGCCCTTCACCTGCTCCACAATCTCCTTGATCCGTCTTACTTCCTCCACGGACACGATCATCGGAAACATGATAGACGCCCTGCCATAGGCGGAAGCCCGGTAAATTGCCCGAAGCTGTGTGATAAAGATTTCCGGACGGTCAAGGCATATTCTGATAGCCCGATACCCAAGCGCCGGATTTTCTTCCGGTTCCAGATGAAAGTAATCCACTTTCTTATCCGCTCCGATGTCCAGAGTACGGATGACCACTTTCTTTTGGCCCATCTTCTCCAGTACCGCTTTATAACTTGCAAACTGTTCTTCTTCCGTAGGAAAATTATCTCTTCCAAGATAAAGAAATTCACTCCGGAATAAACCGATTCCGCCGGCATCCGCCTCCAGAGCCGCCTCCGCATCATTCACCTTACCGATATTGGCAAAGATATCCACCCGTCTTCCGTCACCGGTCACATTTTCTTTGCCTTTTAGGTCTTCCAACGCCTCCAGATCGGCCACCCACTGGTTCTTACGGCGGATCATCTCGTCCAGAATCTCCTGTTCAGGTTCCAGAATAAACTCTCCGTTAAATCCGTCCACCACGCCGACTTTCCCGTTCCACTCTTCTTTCGGTTCCATCCCGGTATTGACCAACGCCGGCAGGTTCATGCTTCTGGCCAGTATTGCCGTATGGGAATTGGAGGAGCCGCGCACTGTCACGAAAGCAAGAATCTTATTCTTATCCATCTTAACGGTTTCACTGGGTGTCAGATCCTCAGCCACCAGGATTACCGGTTCCTCCGATGGCACGCCGTCCTCCGGTATTCCCAAAAGAATTCTGATAACTCTCTGCGAAATGTCCTTAATATCAACCGCTCTCGCTTTCATATACTCATCATCCATGGAGGCAAACAATTCTGCAAACTGTTCCTGGGCCATCTGCACGGCATACTCGGCATTGATACCCTCCCCCACTGCCTGCTCTATCGCTTCCAGATAGTCCTCATCCTCCAGCATCATCCGGTGTATGTCAAAGATCATCGCATGGTCTTCTCCCACATTGACAAGAGCCTCATCATAAAGTGCCGCCAATTGCTCCTTCGCTTTGTTTACGGCCTCCTGAAACCGAGATATCTCACCGTCAATATCCATAACTTCCGTTTTCTCAATATGACAATCCTGCTTCTGATAGAAGAAAACCCTGCCCACGGCAACGCCCTTTAATACGCTTTTGCCTGCATATCGATTCATCGCATAACCCCCTTCTATTTACGCAGTTTTAAAATATCATCTCCCGGCAGCACGTCTTTGGACGGCTCTGCCTGTATCTGCGAAAATTCATCTGTGTTGCAGATAACGATCGGCGTTATGACATCATATCCCGCCGCCTTTATCTGTTCCAGATCCGCCTCCAAAAGAAGATCCCCTTTCTTTACCTCCTGATTCGTCTCCACATGAATCTTAAAATGTTCTCCGTTCAGTTTCACCGTATCAAGTCCCACATGGATCAATACTTCTGTACCGTCCGGACCGGTAAGCGCCACTGCATGACCAGTAGGGAACACCGTCGATACTTTACCGTCTATTGGCGCATAAACCTGATTTCCTGTGGGAATGACCGCAGCGCCTTTCCCTAAAATCTCCTCTCCAAAAGTAGGATCGCTGACCTCCTGAATACTGACCAGCCTGCCTGCCATCGGCGATCCTATCACCGTTTCGCCCTTTGCAAATAAGTTCTGAAAAATCTTCATTTCTTTCCTCCTCTCCCTATAAAGTATGTTTCAACAAGTGTATAAATCTCTCATTCTTTTAATATTAAGCACCAGATGGATTTTCTCTTCTTCCGTCATAACACATTGATATTCCTTTTCCAGGTATTCACTGATTTCATCAATCATCTGATATTCCTGTTGATAATGCTTTCTCACAAATTCATAGAGTGCTTCGTCCTTTCGCCCGCAAATCGGTTCCTCAAAAACCAGTCTGTTACAAAGCTGCTTGAGATCTGCGATCAATCGTTCTTTAGGATATGTCCTCTCACTGGGAACAGGAATCTGCTTCTCAATCCATTCCATCACCTCACGCATCATTTTGATCATGGTAAACGTCGTTCTCATGGCGGAACCCACTTCTCCGTTAACCAGATGGAGCGCAATACTTGCCGCCTCATCCTCCTGCAGACGGCACCCTGTTCTCTCCTCAATCATTTCAAGCGCATACCTTCCTACCGAATATTCCAATGGATAGAAGAGTTTCACCTCATCGTACAATGCGTTATTAAATACCATACCCTCATGAAATTTTTTTAAAATAAAACCGATATGATCTGTCAACGTCAGATACACATTCGGGTTTAATACCAATCCCAGGCTTTCCTTCGCATAGCTAATAATATCCGACGATAATCTAATATGCTCCAACGGAAGTGAGGCAAGTAGTTCCTTAAAATATTCCTTGTCGTCCATGTTATTCAGCCTAAAAATTTTCTCAACTACCTTATCATCAATCTCATCTCCCGGTCTTTTTCCAAAACCAATTCCTTTTCCCATGGCAACCATCTCAATGCCCTGGGGATCCCTGACAGAAACAATATTATTGTTGATAATTTTGTCAATGCGCATTTTTAAACCCTCTTAACTTTGCGAGATCCGCTTCGCGGCCTCGGATAAGCGGCGGAATATCCCATAAAAAAAAACCAAATTTTATAAATCAACTCTTCCAGTCAAATTATAAAATCTGGTTTTGCCCGCTTTTATGCAGTAACAACCCAAATCCTTATATATTTTTTCTTATTATAGCAAATATATACAACAAAAGTCAATGCATTTTATTTTTTATTCTGGCATATTGTATATTTCAAATTGCTATATCAGTGTAAAATGTAACATTTTCGCTAAAATATGACATCTTAATACAGATTCCAAAACCCTTTTTATCTTGCTGCCATAATCCAGGAGCTGATTAATAAATCTTCCTTCCTTTTTCATCTATAATACCGGATTTTCTATAAAAATATGCATTAATCTGGTCACGCCATTCCCTGGCATGTTCCTTTTGTTCCATAAACCGCCCCGCCATACGTCTATACGCCTTATCCGGCAATTTACCCTGCAATTTTTCAAACTGCTCCGCCATTTCATCTACGGCCTCAACACCCTCAAAATGAGAATCATAGATATGCTGTATCACCGTTTTCCCCGACCGCAGTTTCCAGGTGTAGGGAATATGATGGAAAAACAGCAGAAGCTCATCCGGACATTTCTCCCTGTCATCATAGACAGAAGCATTGGGCTCTCTGTACAAAAGTGCATATCCCGTTCCTTCATGGCTTCTGTCCACACCGATTCCCCAATGATCCGCCCGATGGTAGGTGCCCCATCTGCTGTACTCATAACCATCCACGCTGGGGCCATAATGATTGTCGGGCGTAACCATCCATCCGATTCCAAGCGGCGAAGTATAACTCTCATAAGCCGGCCAGGAGGACATCAACAGAAACATCAGCGTCTCTTCCACCTGTTCGTCATTTCCATAGGTCACCCGAATCCATTCTCTGGCGATTTCTTCTGCGGACAATTCCGGTTCAAAGGAAAGCCTGCCAAACCCATACCAGTTTGCCGCCGCCATATCATGTCCCGTCCAATTGTCATCGTTTCCCGTATTAGCTACAGCCGCCATGCCACAGTTGTGCTGCCCAAAGGTACGGCCCGACACAATGTCCATAACGGTGTCCTCTTCTTCTCTCGCATAGGTCCTGAACTGTAATATCTGCTTAAACATCGGTATCAGATAGCACAAGTGTCTCTGCTGCCCTGTATATTCCTGCGCGATCTGCACTTCCAGCATCTGATTGGTCTTTGTCAATCCTCCCAAAAGCGGATGCACCGGTTCCCTCACCTGAAAATCCATGGGGCCGTTCTTAATCTGCAGAATCACATTATCCCGAAACATGCCGTCTTGCCCTATAAAATTATCATATCCGGATCTTGCGCGGTCTGTCCGGTAATCCCGCCAATCCTGCATACAATTATAGACAAAGCATCTCCAGATAATGATACCGCCGTAAGGCGCTGCAGCATCCGCCAGCATATTGGCCCCATCTGCATGTGTTCTGCCATAAGTGAAAGGACCCGGACGCCCTTCCGAGTCGGCCTTGATCAGGAACCCTCCCAGGTTTGGGATTCTGCCAAAGACTGTCTCCATCCTCTTATGCCACCAGTCGCGCACCTCATCGGAAAGCGGATCCGCGCTGTCCAGCTGCCCAAGTTCCATCGGTGCCGCATAATTCAAACTCATATACAATCTGATACCATATTCGGCAAACACTTCCGAAAGCTCTCTTACCTTATCCAGATAACGGTCTGTGATCAGCCATGTGGCGGCATCTTTGACATTGACATTATTAATCACCACGGCATTAATCCCAACACTGGCTGCCAGTCTGGCATAATCCCTCGTCCTGTCATTCACTATAATCTCATTTTTCTCAAAGAAAAAGGACTCTCCGGAATATCCCCGTTCGATACTGCCGTCCATATTGTCCCAATGATTCAACATGCGCATAGGCATGGCGGGCGCCTTAAACCGGTCCAGTGTATGTAAGGAGTTTTCCATCTGCACCTGCCGAATCAGATCAAAGGTGCCATACAAAATACCTCTGGAATCAGATGCTTCTATTACAATATCTCCTTTTTCACCAAAAAGATGATAGGCTTCCGCCTTCATGCCCTCCCGGAAAGCAAGGCAGATACTATGTCCGTCTGCGTTTCCCGCCTGCACGGCCCCTGCATCTTGGCCACATTCCTGCCGCAGTGTAAGCCTGCTGCCGGCCATTCCCAGGAAGGCTTCCTGCAATTCCTTCACGCTGTTTGCTATCAGCGCATCCTGTTTGGCATCCTGTATCTTTACACAAATATAAGAAATCCCCTCTGCTTCCTTACAAGAAACTTTCCTGGTATAATCAAGCCATAACTGTTCATATCCCATCGTTTTACGCCCCTTCTTAGAAAGTATAACGGTCTTTCTATTTATTCTTCATATTCACAGATATATCCCACTCTTCCCGAATAGAATGACGCCGCGGATAAGATGTCATTGGGCACATCATTTAAATAGCATCTGTCATCAGATTTCCGATAGAACAAAACTACATAATCTTCATCAACTTCCACACCGTCCTCCGTCAATCCGGTATAACTGGGTTCTCCCTCCAGCCAGAAAACAAACAATGCATTATATAAATTCAACATCTCATAAGTTTCTCCGCTCTCCGGTTCAATCCAACGATATCCAAAACTGCCGCTGTCTCTTCCATTATTTGCTCCTACAAAAAAAGTTACCTGCGATTTATCTTCCGAAACAATCTGCTCCTGGATTCTTTCCATTTCCTCCCACGCGGTAACCGTAGCCAGATAACCGCCCTTTTCCCTGCATAAGCTTTCCGCTTCCTTCCATGTCACATCTTCCACGATTAATTCATACCGATGATCTGCCGAAGACACCTCACCTGTTTCCAGAACAGAACGGATATCCTTCAGAATATAGTATCTTTCCGGATATTTCCGCTGATCTAAGGGATACACCTCATTAAGGCGATTTTGATACTCTTCTTCGCTTACTTCTTCTTCCCCTTCGCCCCAATGATACACGAATATAAACTCATCGTTTTTGTCAAACTGCGGCCCGTCCGGTCCGTCGCCCCATGTCCCGCCGTCAACATAGCACCACTTTCCATCCCGGATTGTATATACACTGTCATAATAATATCCCATATTTCCATCGGAATTGCAGAGCAGATTTCCGCCCTCAATATAGGTAAAATTCAAACGGCTGGACTGCCATTCATCCAGAACGCCATCATGAAATGTCAAAACAATGCATCCGCCGGCCTCATAGCCGCTGTCGATGACCAGCTCAGGAATATCATCTTCATCCACATAAATCAGACTATAGGTATAGGTGCCTGCGTTCTCAAATTCCTTTAAATATGCAAGGTAAGCTTCCTTATATTCTTCTATATTGTCAGAGTCTCCCCCGACGCCGTTCTCTTCCTGCTCCTCATCCCGTCCGGCTTCTTCTATTTTCTTTCTGTATCTCTCAAAAAAATTTTCTTGCTTGCCGTGCGATTCTGATTCCTCGTTTTCTTCCTTCCGTTGTGTCTCTTCCTCTTCATATTCTTCCGGTACATCGTTACTCTTTCCGCAGGCGCCCAAACATACGGCACACAAGCAGATAAGCAATCCTGTTTTTGTTTTTATCTTTGCCATTTGACGTTCTTCCTTTTCTTGTTGACAGATTTTTTATATTTCTACCCGAAAAGGCGTCATCGGGAACCCCTCTTTATTATAAAGCAGTGCGCCTGTATTAGTATTGTGATAGCAATACCTGACTTCCTTTACCGCCGTCATTTCATCCTCACAGGTAAGCAGTACTTTGTCTCCTGCGATCTGCGCTTCCGCTGTATGAATCCTGCCTTTTTCATCTACCAGTTCAAAATCTCTAACCGCCTTTACCGCGTTCCTCTCATCTGGTACAGCTCCTTCCGGATCGGTCTTGGAATCTGCATACATACCCGACGCACACCGAAAGGTAAGTGTAACTTTCATATGATGAGAAATCCTCTCCACGTACACATCTTCTATCTGCGGCCCTTCACACTCCGATTCTTTTCCATAAAGCATTTTTGCGGCCTGCATGGCGAGACGGAATCCTATGCCCTCTTTATTGAGAGGATGAAGATCATTGTCCTCCCCCAGATCTATGGCCGTCACCATACCGGTACCGGGAATCTTCAGCGCCCTTCTCTGTTCTTCCCTGACACAGGGCCAGTCATTGATGACATCATCCCGGTCAGCCCCGTAACGCTCCACCCGGAAATTCGGAAGCTGCACATAGATAAAAGGCAGCTCATCTTCCCATTTAGCCCGATATCCTCTGATCATCCTCTCCATCAGATCACAATAATTGCCGGCCGTCTCATGAGTATTGGATTCTCCCTGATACCAGAGAATTGCCGCGGATACATATTTATGACAGGGCGCCATCATACCCTGATAAAGCCCTGTCGGTTTCCAACTGACAAAATCCGTGGCCTCAATCATTTCGCAGGAAGCCCCAATCCGATACCGCCATTTTCCCGACAGTTCTATCCTGTCAGCATCCCGGAAAAGAGCGTACACCTTTTCATCCGTAAATCTCCCTTGGCCGATTTCCACCTTCACGCGGATTACAATGGTATTCTTACCTTCTTTTAAAAGCCCCGCAGGTACAATATACTTTCTGGGCGGATATTGATACTCCGTATGCCCCACCTGGATACCATTCACATATACCGTATCACTGTCAACGATCGTTCCAAGCCACAATTTTGCTTCTTTGCCGGCCAACTGTTTTCCTACCGTAAACTCCCGGTAAAACCACACGCTTCCGATAAAATCTTTTAGCTGTGTATCCCTGAAAAAGAAGGGAATTTTTATTTCTTTCCAGTCTGAGAGATCAGGTTCTCCCTCATACCATTTCTCTTTTAATCCCCTGTCTGCACCGTCCAAACGATTATGCCATTCCTCTGCCTGACGCAGATTCAGGTTCAGTCTTTGCTTCACAAACTCATCATCGCTATAGCGGTCCGCTAAAGAGAGAAAATCTTCATATCCTGCAAGCATATCCCTGCTCATCCAGGATTCAATCCGGGATCCTCCTAAACTGGCATCAATCAGTCCCACCGGCACCCCTGTCATCCGATACATATGCTTTGCAAAAAAATACGCCACAGCAGAAAACTCCGGGAAAGAATTCTTACTTACCGCAGTCCACTGTCCACTCTTATGATCCTTTAACGGGCCGTGAAATTCTGCGTTCTCTATAATCTTAAAGGTACGAATAAGCGGATTGTCACACCGTGCCATCTCTTCCGGATAACGATCCATAACCCTGTTTATGGGAAGTTCCATATTAGACTGTCCGGAACAGATAAAAACATCTCCCACTGCAACATCTCTGATCACATGTTCTTCCCCGGCATCATCCGCGATCAGCATTTGATAATCACTGCCTGCGTCCGCCTGTTCCATAAAGATTTCCCATGTGCCATCGGTATTTACTTTTTCGCTGTAATCTTTCCCAAGAAAAGAGACCGTGACCCTCCTCCCAGGTTCATCTTCGCCCCATATGCGCACTCTTTTCTTCTGCTGCAGCACCATACCGTCGCTTAACAGCCTCGGTAACTGTAATCTCTCCATGATTCTGCCCTTTTACTCTTCCGCAAGCTTAAACTGATCCACCAATGCTTTTAAGCTGGTTGCTTCGGCGGAAAGCTGCTCACTTGCCGCTGCGCTTTCCTGAGCGGTAGCACTGTTGCTCTGTACTACCACAGAAATCTGATTGATTCCCTCAGATACCTGTCCCACTGCATCAGACTGTTCGTTGGAGACCGCAGCAATATTGTCGATGGAATCCACCACAGACTGGATGCTATTGACCACGCCGGTAAGAATCTCCGCCGTATTCTGAGCAACCTCCGTACCGGTATGTACTGCTTCCGTAGAGTTTGCGATGAGCACAGATGTATTCTGTGCTGCCTGTGCAGACTTTCCGGCCAGATTACGTACTTCCTCCGCAACTACGGCAAATCCCTTGCCGGCACTGCCCGCCCTGGCCGCTTCTACAGCCGCGTTCAACGCCAATATGTTAGTCTGGAAAGCAATATCATCTATGGTTTTTAAAATCTTTTCAATCTCATCAGAGCTGGTCTGAATCTTATCCATAGCCTCCACCAGATTCTGCATCTTCTGATTACATAAAGAAACCTCTTTACCTGCCTGATGTGTCTTGCCCCGGACTTCCACCGCACCATTTGCAGTGCTCTTCGCCTGTTCGGAAATCTCGCTGACCCTTGCCGCCAATTCCTGTACTGAACTAGCCTGCTGTGTCGTTCCCTGACTGAGTGACTGGGCACTTGCAGACAAGTGATCGCTGGCCATGGCAACCTCCTGTGCGGAATGATTGACCTGCCTCATGGCACTGCCAAGCTGCTCTTTCATATGACGCATGGAGAGCAGGATATTCCGGAAACTGCCCACATATATTTCTTCATGCTCAGTATGAACATCCAAATTCTGATTTGCCATCTCGTTTAACAAATAATCAATGTCACTTATAACCATACGCAGACCTTCCACCAAAGATGTGGTAGACCTTGCGAGTACGCCCGTCTCATCCTTGTTGTTAATCTGTGGCATGGGCGTATCCAGATCGCCTTCCACCAGCAGTTTCATCCGATTAACACATGCTTTCATGGGACTGCCGATATTAACCGCCAGTACCAAGGCAATTACGATGGATACCAGAATAGAAATAACAATCACTGCAATATTCACAACCATGGCATCCCGCATAGCCCCCAGATAATTTATCTGTGGTGCCGTAACCGCAATACTCCAGCCATCCGTATCATTAACGGGCGCATAGGCTGCAAACATTTCATCCTCACCGCTCGTGTAACTTCCGAATCCAACGTTTCCTGCACGCATATCTGCATGAATCGCCGCAAGTTCCTGGAGCGTCGGATCACTCTGCGCCTCAGTCTCTATATTCTGAACAGTGATCGTATCAAGCGTAATATCGGCAATCGTATCACCGGATTTATTAATCATATACGCTCTGCTGTTTTCTCCGATCTGAATGGCAGATACAATGTCATTTAAAAAAGTCTCTTTGGGAACAAAATAAACCACACCGACAATGGATGAGCCATAAGCCTCTTCTGCATAAATCGGCGCCGCAACCATAATGGACAATTCTCCTGTAATCTTACTGATCAGCGGCTCTGATACATACACATTACCCTGCATGGCCTGACGCACATATTCACGGTCGGAATAATCCTTGCCGTCAAAAATGCTGATGCCGTTCATAGCAATGATGTTTCCCCGCTGAAACCCATGCATAGCGACCCGCTCATCAATAATAGCCCGTTTTTCTTCCAAAGGCACGTCCTGGTCAGCTAACTGAGAAATATGGCCTGCATCCATAACCACATTCTTATATGCCATTAATTCCTGCTCTACACGTCCTGCCGCCAGAACTGCCGTCTCACTCATCATCTGTTCCACGGTAGACATAGTACTGTTATAATTCAGTATGATACTGGACAATCCGGATGCAATCAGTCCTATCAGGACCGTTAAAATAAGACATACGGTAATCTTAGTCCGAATACTTTTCATCTTCTTTCCCCCTGCCTGTCATTAATTATAATAATACCGTCAACTGCAAAGACACTAAAAAGGGATTTCAAAGGAAGCCCTTTCCCCTGATACCCCTTTTTATCCTATTCAAAACATGATAGTTTTTACAAATACCTTTTATTTATAATTGACGATCTTGCCAAAGTCAGCCTTCAAAGAAGCGCCGCCTACAAGGCCGCCGTCAATATCCGGCTGTGCAAAGAGTTCTGCCGCATTACCTGCGTTCACAGATCCGCCGTACTGGATACGTACTGCCTCTGCAGTAGCTGCATCGTACATTTCTGCGATACAATCACGGATACCCTTACATACTTCTTCTGCCTGCTCAGTGGTAGCAGTCTTGCCGGTACCGATTGCCCAGATAGGTTCATAGGCGATTACCATACCCTTTACCTGATCGGCAGTGATATCCGCCAGGTCAGATTTGATCTGTAATCTGATCCAATCCATGGTCACACCCAGTTCTCTCTGCTCTAAGGTCTCGCCACAGCAAAGAATCGGAACAAGTCCGGCCTCCAAAGCCTTCTTAACTTTCTTATTCAGAAGCACGTCATCTTCCTTGAAGTAATCACGTCTCTCCGAATGACCGATGATCACATATTTCACGCCTGCATCTACTAACATAGCTGCAGAAATCTCACCCGTATATGCTCCTTTTTCCTCAAAATACATATTCTCAGCACCAACTTCCACATTGGTACCTTTCACGGCTTCTACAACAGGTACGATATCCACCGCAGGAACACAGTACACTACATCCACATCGTCAGACTTTACCAGATCTTTTAACTCTGCACATAACTTTACTGCCTCACTGGGTGTCATATTCATCTTCCAGTTACCGGCCACAATTTTCTTTCTTGCCATGTCATCCTCATTTCTGCGCAATTATACGCTAATATATTTACTGTGGTTCGCCCTCAAACGCATCTCCGTCAAGCCATGCCGAGGTTCGCCCTTCTAACGCTTCTCCGCTATGCCATGCCGAGGTTCGCCCTTAAGCGAACCTCGCAATCGAGCTTTGCTCGATTTCTCATTTGTCGTCCGCTGCTACTACACCAGGAAGCTCCTTACCCTCTAAGAATTCAAGAGAAGCACCGCCGCCCGTGGAGATATGGGACATCTTATCTGCGAAACCAAGCTGGTTGCAGGCTGCCGCAGAGTCGCCGCCACCGATAATCGTAGTAGCATCTGTCTCAGCCAGTGCCTTTGCCACTGCAATAGTACCTTTTGCCAGAGTAGGATTCTCAAACACGCCCATAGGACCATTCCAAACAACTGTCTTAGCAGACTTCACAGCATTGGCAAATAACTCCTGCGTCTTAGGACCGATATCCAGACCTTCCTTATCAGCCGGTATCTTGTCAGCGTCAACATACTCTACATCAACAGGACCGTCAATAGGATCCGGGAAAGCCGAAGCCACACCAGTGTCAATGGGCAGTAAGAGCTGTTTGCCGAGCTTCTCAGCCTTCTCCATCATCTCTTTACAATAATCAATCTTCTCATCATCTACCAAAGAGTTACCAATCTCATACCCTTTTGCCTTTAAGAAAGTGAAGGCCATGCCGCCGCCGATGATAAGTGTATCGCACTTCTCCAGCAGGTTATTGATAACGTTCAGTTTATCAGCTACTTTCGCACCGCCCAAAATTGCCACGAAAGGTCTTACCGGATTCTCTACTGCATTGCCGAGGAAATCAATCTCTTTCTGCATCAGATAACCAACTGCACACTCGCCGCCCTTTGCACGTACCACATCTGTCACACCTGCCACAGAAGCATGTGCTCTGTGAGAAGAACCAAAGGCATCACATACATAAACATCACACAGATCTGCCAGTTCTTTGCTGAACTCCTCTCCGTTCTTGGTCTCTTCCTTGCCACGGAAACGGGTATTCTGAAGAAGTACCACATCGCCTTCCTGCATATCTGCAACTGCCTTTGTTGCCGCCTCACCGGTTACGTTGTAATCGGATACAAAATTTACAGGTTTGCCTAATTTCTCAGAAAGTCTTTCCGCCACAGGTGCCAGAGACTCCCCTTCGTTAGGGCCGTTCTTTACTTTACCAAGATGAGAGCACAGAATCACTTTGCCGCCGTCATCAAGCAGTTTCTTGATTGTGGGAAGTGCTGCCACGATACGGGTCTCATCTGTGATTTTGCCTTCTTTCAAAGGTACGTTAAAATCGCATCTTACGAGAACTCGTTTTCCCTTAACATTAAGATCGTCTACAGATTTTTTGTTTAATGACATGTCTTAAACCTCCTAATATTATATTAACTACAAGAGACCCGGCCCAACGGCCGAGCCTCTCCATAAACCATAAATACTTTACATTTCTCATTCCGAGGTTGCGAAGCAATCCTCGTAAAGATAATTCCGAAGGAATTTTCTTTTTTTACTTTAATTCAGAGAAATACTTGATTGTACGAACCATCTGGGAAGTATAGCTGTTCTCATTGTCATACCAGGAAACTACCTGTACCAGATTGTCTGCGCCAACCATTGTCTGTGTTGCATCGAAGATAGAACCATAGGTGCTGCCTACGATATCGGAAGAAACGATTTCATCCTCATTGTAGCCGAAGGACTCTGTAGCTGCTGCCTTCATTGCTGCATTGATCTCTTCCTTGGTAACGGACTTCTCTACGGTTGCAACCAGGATTGTGGTGGAACCTGTAGGAGTAGGAACACGCTGTGCGGAACCGATCAGCTTACCGTTCAACTCAGGAATAACAAGGCCGATAGCCTTTGCAGCGCCTGTGCTGTTAGGAACGATGTTCACTGCGCCTGCACGGGATCTTCTTAAGTCACCCTTTCTCTGAGGGCCGTCAAGAATCATCTGATCGCCTGTGTACGCATGAATTGTGCTCATGATACCGGATTTGATGCCAGCCAGATCATTTAAAGCCTTTGCCATAGGAGCAAGGCAGTTTGTTGTACAGGAAGCTGCAGAAATAATCGTATCAGAAGCTTTCAGTGTCTCATGGTTTACATTGTATACGATAGTCGGAAGATCGTTGCCTGCAGGAGCAGAGATAACAACTTTTCTAGCGCCGGCATTGATGTGTGCCTGTGCCTTCTCTTTGCTGGTATAGAAACCGGAGCACTCTAAAACAACGTCAACCTTAAGTTCGCCCCAAGGACAGTTATTTGCATCGGGCTCTTTGTAGATTTTTAATGTCTTACCATCAACTGTGATGGTGTCTTCCCCAGCGGATACTGTGTCAGCCAAAGCATACTTACCCTGGGAAGAATCATATTTTAACAAGTGTGCCAACATCTTAGGGCTTGTTAAATCGTTGATTGCTACTACTTCATATCCTTCTGCCCCGAACATCTGTCTGAACGCAAGACGACCGATACGGCCAAAACCATTAATTGCTACTCTTACTGCCATTTTTTAGTCCCTCCTAAATAATGTTTTTTATATAATTTTACCCCGCCGTATGCGTAGCATACACATAGGATTGGTAAAATTTAGTCAGCAAATTCATTTTACCCAATTTGTCCTAAAAATTCAAGACGTAAATTGAAAATAATAGTAAAATAATCGGAAACTCTTTAGTAGCATTTCCGCAGATCATCAAACTTCACTACCGGCTCCTTTCCAAAGGATGTGAGGCTTCCATAGAATTTCACCGCAAATCCGCTGCCATCCTCATTAACGGTCAGATTCGCTTCCCGTTCCTGCAGGAAATAATAGGCATTGCCCACTGTAATCCAGCGGGCCGGTATGATCGCGCCATGATAATATTCCACATACTCGTATGTGGGAATATAAAATCTGCAAAGCCTCTCTCCCGTAACCGGATCATACACCTCATGCCAGTCTCCGTCATCATTGACCAACCGTTCACAAAACTTTTCGTATTCCGCTCCCCATTCCCTGTATTGCTCCGTTGTAATATTCCAGGATTCATACTGGAACATGTAAATCATATAGTTGTTCCGAAGCTTTGCAGCTAGTTCCGATGCCTCCATGTCCCGAAGGTCATATATCTGCGAATCAAAGGAAGCAAGATCGAACACACTGCCATACAGCAGAACCTGAGGGAACAGGACGCTCTCCGTATAAACTGCGACTTCGGGAATCATTTGCAGTTCTTCCTGTTCCCGGAACATCTTCTCCACATTTTCACAGAAACTGTCAATCTGATCAATGTCCGGATAAAATAGGGTGTTGTATATATTCCGTTGTCTGCCGCCGTAGGGTTCCTCCTCATCCGCCGTCCAGCCGGCATCCAGACCATACTGCGAAGCATAATAGGCAAACAGCTGCTGTTTATAATCCTCCGTTACCCGACGAGTCTTTTTGCCCTCTACATACCTGTGCTCCACCTTCGCGGTAATGACCAGATCCGGATGCGCCGAAGCATACATCGTATAGCTGGAACTGCCGTCGTTTTCATCCGGCTGCCGCTCGGGCTCAGAAAACGAAGTATAAGGATACTGTCCGGCCATATAGTCCATTAAGAATCTGCAGTCGTTTCCTTTCTGTCTGTAATGATTCACAGAAACTATAATACAGATCACTGCAAAGACTGCAACGGCAATTCCTGCAAAAATATGTATTTTTTTCTCATGCCTTACAGCCTGCGCCTTATCCTTCGCATTTTTCTGCTGTTTCACAAAGGCCTGGTGCAAACACTGGTAGAGCCGTTTCCGGTCTCCCTGAAAAGTATTTTCTTCCTCTCCGTCCTGAAATCCGTAGGCATCCCAGAACAACATCTTTGCCTCATCGAGTCCGTAAAAAAACTTATGCTCCATCTCCTCTGCCAGCACATGCAGTATGCGGGCATGAAATTTGATATTCTGAAACGCCTCTGAGGCCAGATACTCCCGCCACCAGGCCATGCCTTCCGGATTGCGGTACGGTCCTTTAAATTCCTGCCAGTTTTTGATAAAAGCATCAACAAGCTTCTGCTGCTTTTCCTGATTGTCCGCAAAATAAGTGAGGAGCTCTTCTTCCTCCTGCCCGCTTTCCTGGCCTATGTCTCTTTCCTCTGCGTTTCTTTCCTCTGTGTCTCTTTCGTCTGTGTCCCTTTCCTCTGTGTTCCTTTCGTCCCTGCTCTCACCGTTTTCTCCTTCGGCATCCTCGTCCGTAAATACATCCCTGTCCAAAAACAGGCTTTGTCTGTTTCCTAGGGAAACAAATTCCGCGTATTCAAGCGCCGCCTGGTAAGCCTCATGAAGCACTTTAAACTCCTCCGGTTTCTCTTCCGGATGAATCTCTCTGGTCCTGGCCGCATAAGCTCTTTTGATTGATTTCTTATCGGAAGTACGGGAAATGCCTAATATTGTCCAAATATTCATTCTCTTCTATCCCTATCGTTGTTTCTCTTTAAAGCCCTTCCAGCCGGTCAAAAATTTCCTGTGCCTCTTTCAGACATCTGCGCATTTCCTGATCATTGCCGCCCACAATCGTCTGCTGAATCTTCTGCATTACCAAGACCACCTGCTGCCGTCTTGCCCCCGTCATCTGGGCAAACAGCCGCTCGCCTCTTGCCAATACCACCTTCGTCCTGATGCCGCCGCAGGGCATCATCTTATAAGCCTTTAGTTCTTCCAGGCGGCGGTTTAATTCTTCCTCCGACAGCCGCACGCTTTCACTGGTCAACACCTTCCTTTTCATCTGCTTCAACTGTCGGTCCATAACCTCTACTTCCAGGATTCCGTTGAGATCATAGGAAAAACGCACTTCCAGACATGCCTCCCCTTTGCTCACCGGCATGATCTCCATCTCAACAGCGCCCAGTTTCAGATTCTCGTTACAGTAAAACGACTCCCCCTGATAAATACCGACGACAATCTTCCTCTGATAGTCATAGGCATTTGTATAGTAAGCTTTTTTGGAACAAGGCAGTATACTGTTGCGCTCTATCACCGCAGACATGACCGGATTATCATTGTCTGCATAATTTACCACATTCGTACCCAGGGTAAAGGGACAAATATCTGTCAAAACCAGATCTTTGACATCCTCCTTCCGCTCTTTGATGCCGGCATAGATTCCCACACCCATGGCAACCACTTCGTCCGGTGAAGCAATGATACGCGGTCTGCGCTTCAACAGCGTCTGAAGATAGAGCGCCACCACCGGCATCTTGGAGGAACCTCCTACCAGAACAATTTCGTCTATCTCTTCCATTGACCGGGCACTGTCCCGCAGCGCACTCTCCACCACCTGGCTGATACGATCAAACAAATCCTGCCCCAGACCGGCCAGCACAAGATTATTGAAGGGCATCTTCTTATCTTCCGCCTCCCAGACAAGTTCTGCCTCATCCTGTCTGCTCAGTTCCTGTTTGCACTTTTCACAAAGCCGCAGCAGGGAAGATCTTTTCTGACTGTCCAGTCCTTCATAATCCATCTGATGATGGGCGCAGAAGCTGCGGGCAATGATCTCGTCAAAATCATCACCGCCCAGTCGGTTATCCCCGCTGACGGCAACAATCTCTATGATATTGTCAAAATAATCTACCACCGATACGTCCAGCGTCCCGCCGCCAAAGTCAAATACCAGATAACTTCCCTCATCTTCCCCACTGATGCGGCTGGCCGCCAGCGCCGCGGCCGAAGGCTCATTGACAAGACGCTCTACATGGATTCCCGCCAGTTTACCCGCTTCCTTAGTGGCATACCTTTGGTTGTCATTAAAATATGCAGGAACACTGATCACGGCCTCCGTCACTTCTTCTCCCAGAAACCGCTGCGCATCTTCCTTCAGCTGCCGCAGGACAAAAGAAGATAATTCCTGGGGCGTGAAGGAATTTCCCGTCAGGGTAAATACCTTATTTGTTCCCATATAACGTTTAAAGGAAGCGGCCGACGCCTCCGGATGTGAGATCAGCCTCTCTTTTGCCACCGCTCCCACACAAATTTCACCATTTTCATCCACACTGACCACACTGGGCGTCAATGTCTCTCCTAAAGAATTGGGAACCAGAACCGGTCTGCCTTCCTGACAGACACAGGCCAGACTGTTGGTCGTTCCCAAATCAATTCCGATAATTGCCATGACAGGCCTCCGTTATCCTTCCCACTCTCAAGCAAATCACTTGTTTCTACCAGCTTCTTCTTGATTATATACAGTTACAATCCATAAGTCAAAAATATATCGTAAAAACATTTCTCGCCAGACATTGTATTTCCCTGCCGCATCTACTATACTGAAATACAAAGCACGATTTCACAGCCATTATGAACGAAAGGAGCTATCCATGCCGATCACAGCAGATTCCCATATACATTCTTCTTTCTCAGGAGATTCTGATGCCCCTATGGAAGAAATGATTTTACGAGGGATTCACTTAGGACTGAAAAGACTATGTTTTACGGAACACAACGACTTTGACTATCCCATAACGGAAGAAGACCCAGCGGGGAAATTTGAATTAAATGCCGATTCTTACCTGTATGATTTTCTGACTCTGAAAGAAAAATATGCCGGTCAGATTCAGCTCTGCTTCGGACTGGAACTGGGCCTGCAAGCTCATCTTACCCGGCAGAATACTGCTTTTGCGAAAGCACATGAATACGACTTCATCATTGGCTCCTCCCACATCTGCAACCGAAAAGATCCCTACTATCCCGCTTTTTATGAGGGCCGGGAACAGTCTGCTGCCTATCGGGAATATTTCGAGTCTATTCTTGATAATCTGAAGGGATACAGCAACTTTGACGTATACGGGCACCTGGATTACGTGGTACGTTATGGCCCGCAAAAAGACGAGGGCTATTCTTATGAAGCCTATGAAGATATTCTGGAGCAAATACTGAGACGCCTGATTTTCATGGAAAAAGGACTCGAAATCAACACCGCCGGACTTGCCAAAGGACTGCGTGATGCCAATCCCTGCCGCAGCATCCTCAAACGCTACCGCGAACTGGGCGGCGAAATTATCACCACCGGCTCCGATGCCCATACGCCAGGACAGATTGCCTATGCCTTTGACAAGGCGGCCGAAATATTAAAGGACTGCGGTTTCCGGTATTACACTACCTTTGAAAGACGCAGCCCCTCTTTTCATAAATTATGAGATCCGCTTCGCGGCCTCAGTACAGATTATGTTAACTGCGTGAGCATCTCCCAGAAAGGGATTTTGTCCTCTTTCTCCCCACGCTTTTCTCCCAGGAAACGAACTCTGTCCCCGTGATCCGGCACCACCCGCATAATGGATCTACGGGCCAGCTCCTCCTGGCTCTTATTCACACAGATGATATACCTGCCCTCTTTGTTCTCCGGAAACATCGTCCGCTCCCCGGATATCTCCTCTCCTGCCAGATCCACGGCAGCAAACCCTGCTACCTGAAATTTTTTGCGGAATTTGATAAAGAAAGATATTCCTTCTCTGAAAAACACTTTCTTGATCCGTTCCTTGGTGGCGTTATCATACACTTCACACAGTTCTATCTCATTATTCACTTTTACCTTAGTCAGTTTAGATTCTACCATAATTTTTCTCCTCAAAATAAGCGTTCCTTTAAAAACCCTCCACTTATCATTACCCATACTATCACAGAGTCTGTGAAAATGTCGTGAAAAAAACCGGTAGAATTTCTTAAGAATTTCTTAGTCTACAATATGATTCCGCCGCCAAGCACACAGTCTTCCTCATAAAAAACCACCGCCTGCCCTGGTGTAATGGCCCGGACTGGTTTCGCAAAAGTACAGCGGATCGTATCTTCTCCCGCTTTCTCTATCAGACAGGTCTCGCCGGCGTGGGCATAACGTATCTTGGCTGTCACCTGTCTGGGCACAGGCAAATCTGCCATCCCCATATAATTGATATGATGACAGCAGAGCGTGTCTCCAAAGACATCCTCCGCTTCTCCAATTATCACCTCATCCGTCTCTGGCTTTATACCGGTCACAAACACAGGGTGCCCCATGGCCAATTGCAGACCCTTGCGCTGTCCTACCGTATAATGTGTAATGCCCAGATGCTCTCCCAGAATTTTCCCCTCTTTGGTCACAAAATTTCCCCTGCCAGGCACCCGGTCTCTGGCCTGTCTGTCAATAAAGGCGGCATAATCATGATCCGGAATGAAGCAGATTTCCTGACTGTCTGGTTTATGGGCCACCGCAAGCCCCTCTTCTCTGGCGATCTGCCGTATCTGCTCCTTGGTGTAGTCCCCCACCGGCATCAGGGTATGGGCCAGCTGTTCCTGAGTCAAATTATACAGGGCATAAGTCTGATCTTTCTGGGCAGTCACAGAATTTCTCACAGTATATCTGCCATTTCCCAATCTGGCAACCCGGGCATAATGCCCGGTGGCAATATATGACGCTCCCATCTTCTGGGCGCTTTCCCACATAGCCGCCCACTTCACGTACCGGTTACAGACCACACAAGGATTGGGCGTCCGCCCGGCCAGATATTCCTCCACGAAATAGTCTACCACTTTTTCCTTAAATTCCTTTGTAAAATCCATCACATAATGGGGAATGTCCAGCTTTGCCGCCACCCGTCCGGCATCCTTTGCTGCATCAAAGGTACTGTTTTCTATATTGTCTTCTCTTATATTACAGGCCCCATCCTGCCATGTCTGCATGGTTACGCCAATCACATCATATCCCTGTTGTTTTAACAGGTAAGCCGCCACCGAAGAATCTACCCCGCCGGACATGCCCACCACTACTTTTTCTGCCATCTTTTTGTCCCTCTCTTCTATACTATATGAGACTTTCGCCGCATAAACTGTAATCATATCGAATCATTATATGGTGCCTATGAGAGTCAAATGGAAAAATCCTTTAGTAACCGGAACTGCTATCCTCACACTGACCGGACTTTTAAGCCGCCTGATCGGCTTCTTCTACCGAATCTTTCTGTCCAATGTATTCGGTGCGGAAGGTATGGGAATCTATCAGCTGATTTCTCCCGTACTTGCCCTCTCTTTCTCCCTCACCGTCTCCGGTATCCAGACCGCTATTTCCAAATATGTGGCCAGCGAGACCAGTACGAAAGACTATCAGAATTCCTTCCGCACACTGTGGGCAGGTTTTCTGATGTCTTTTGCCCTCTCTCTTATGTGCGCTGCCCTCATATATGAAGGCTCGGAATACATTGCTGTTTCCTGCCTGATGGAAGCACGTACGGCTCCGCTTCTTCGTATCATAGCTTTGTCCATTCCCATGGCTTGTGTACATTCCTGCATCAACGGCTATTTCTTCGGCATCCGAAAGACTGCCATACCAGCCGTATCACAGCTTGCGGAGCAAATCTGCCGCGTAGGGAGCGTCTACTTAATCTACTATGTCTGTCAAAGACACCATATGAAACCTACTATCAGTTTTGCCGTAGTAGGCTTGGTGATTGGCGAAAGCGCCTCCATGATCGTATCTGTACTGGCCATTTTGTCCCGTGCTCACAGGCTCTTTCCCTCCCGCCCTTGTCTTCCTGTCCAGGCAAAGGGGCTTAAAACCCACTGTATTACCGTCTACCGTCATATCATGGGACAGCTTCTCACCCTGGCAGTTCCTTTATCCGCCAACCGGCTGGTCATCAATCTGTTACAGAGCGTGGAAGCTATTTATATTCCCAATCGGCTGATGGCCTATGGTATGAGCAATCCCGAAGCTCTGGGCGTATACGGCGTACTGACCGGCATGAGTCTGCCGCTCATCCTCTTTCCTTCCGCCATCACCAACTCTATTTCCGTCCTGCTTTTGCCCATCGTATCAGAAGCTGATGCCAACGGAAACCGGATCGCCGTTAGACGGGCCATCCTGACCTCCATACGTTACTGCCTGCTCCTTGGTTTCTTATGTACCGCCCTCTTCCTACTGTGCGGCCGTTTGGCCGGCCGTATCCTGTTCCACTCAGAACTGGCCGGAAGTTTTATCTTAATTCTTAGTTTTATCTGTCCTTTTATGTATATTGCCAGCACTCTGGGCAGCATCCTGAATGGATTGGGCAAGACGGCACAAACTTTCTGCTACAGTGTGATAAGTCTGCTGCTACGTCTTCTGTTTGTTTTCCTGGCCATCCCCCGTTACGGCATTAAAGGATATCTGTGGGGCATGTTGGCGAGCCAGATTCTGCAAACCACGCTATGCACAGTTTCTTCCCTGTATATTTCCCGTAAAGGTTGCGATTCTTAAAACAATATACTATAATGTAGGTGTTTTTGCCAGAGGGAAATAATAATGAATACAAGAGGAGAAAACTTATGTCTTTTCGATATGTAACGAAACTTCCCACACCGGAAGATATCCGCAGGGAATATCCCATGCCCAGACAGGCTGTGGAACTGAAACAAAAAAGAGATGCCGAGATCAAAGACGTGCTCACCGGAAAAAGCAGCAAATTTCTGGTCATTATAGGCCCCTGTTCCGCCGATAATGAGGAGGCGGTCTGCGACTATGTGAACAGACTGGCCAAAGTCAACGAAAAAGTCAAGGACAAACTGATTCTGATTCCCAGAATCTACACCAACAAACCACGTACCACCGGAGAAGGTTATAAAGGTATCGTAAGTCAGCCGGATCCTGAGAAGAAACCCGACTTTACGGCGGGACTGATTGCCATGCGTAAAATGCACATTCGGGCCATCGAAGAATCCGGACTCACCGCCGCTGACGAAATGCTTTATCCAGATAACTGGGGTTATATAGAAGATATTCTCTCCTACGTGGCAATCGGCGCCCGCTCTGTGGAAGACCAACACCACCGCATGACTGCCAGCGGCTTTGATGTTCCCGCCGGCATGAAAAATCCTACCAGCGGCACTCTTTCCGTCATGCTCAATTCCATTTATGCGGCACAACATCCTCATTCCTTTATCTACCGGGGTATGGAAGTGGCAACCGACGGTAATCCGCTGGCCCACGCTGTACTGCGCGGCTCCGTAAACAAACACGGCCGGAGCCTGCCCAACTATCACTATGAGGACTTAAATACCCTTTACACGCTTTATCAGGAATATGATCTGCAAAATCCAGCCTGTGTCATTGACGCAAACCACAACAATTCCAATAAACAGTTTGAGCAGCAAATTCGTATCGTCAAGGAAGTCATGCACAGCCGTAAGCTAAATCATGATATCCACAGTATGGTGAAAGGAGTTATGATTGAAAGCTATATCGAAGAAGGATGTCAAAAAATCGGGGAAGGCATCTATGGCAAGTCCATCACCGATCCGTGTCTCGGATGGGAAGCATCCGAACAACTGATTTATGATATCGCGGACTACGACTGACTAAAAAATCCTGCGGGCAGAAACGAAAGTAAAGCCCGCAGGATTTTTCATTCTATGTATCAACCACGGGGATGTGCCTTTGCGTACACTTCCCGGATATGATTATGATTTAAATTCGCATAAATCTGTGTTGTAGAAATATCAGAATGTCCCAACATCTCCTGCACACTTCTTAAATCCGCACCGTTCTCTACCAGATGCGCCGCAAAAGAATGTCTTAAGGTATGCGGTGTGATATCTGCCTGGATATCCGCCTTTTTAGCATAATGTTTGATCAGCTTCCAAAAACCCTGCCGGCTCATGGGCTGTCCGGAACAATTGGCAAAAAGAACATCCGATGACTTATTCTCCAGCATTTCCTCTCTCGTACCATTCAAATACCTTGTCATAGCAGACTTCGCAGCGCTTCCAAAAGGAATGATCCTCTCCTTGTTACGGTCACGGCATAGAATAAAGTTCATTTGCATATTTACATCGGAAACCTTTAAAGTGATCAGTTCCGTTACGCGGATTCCCGTAGCATAGAGAAGTTCCAGCATCGCTTTATCCCGTATTTCCTTAGGCGTATCCCCGGAAGGCTGCTCTAAAAGACGGACCACTTCATCGGGAGACATGATTCCCGGCGCCTTCTTCTCAATCTTTGGCGCCTTGAGTTTATCCGAGATATCCTCTGCCGCCATTCCATCCTGCACCATAAAATGATAAAAAGCCTTCAGGGAGGCGATGTTTCTGGACACGGTGGCTGCCGCAAATTTATTATCTTCCAAATATTGTACATAATCACTCAGATCCTGCGCCGATATCTTGTTCGTTTCCTCTATCCCACGCGCCGCCATAAAATGCTGCACTTTTTCCAGGTCTCTTTTGTAAGACAACTCCGTATTGGTGGAGGTGTTCTTCACGTTATGTAAATAGGTGATAAATGCACTGATCTCTTTTTCCATGTATTCGGAAATCCTTCCCCTCGTGATTCTTTTATGTAAATCAAATCACCGTCTGCCTTACATTATAATCAGATTTTTGGAGAAAAGCAAATGGATTTTTTGCCGATTTTACGGGCATTTTCGCTATTTTACAGACAAAGTACAAGATATCGGCAGACAAAGAATTTATGTCTACTATATGTTGGAAAAAAAGTAAAAAAATTTTTTTAAAATATTTTGAGGATAAAATGTAAGATCTTAGGATTAACATAACTTTCTAACAGACATCCCATTATGACAACTACCGCTGCCACAACAATCTGAGTCGCTTTTCTCAGATAAAACTGTCTGCTATAACGTTCATAACCGTCCAGATATGATTTGGGTGCATACAATGTCCTATTCAGACTCACCGCCCAGACAAAAAGACCAATATAAGCCGGCACCAGACAAAAAGCCTGTGGCAGCAAACCTGCCGCCACAAACATAAGCCCCCGGATGCCATAACGAATCACTGCCACCGACAGAAGGCATCCTGCCGAGAGCCCCATATAACAGATATAAATACAGATCACCGGCACTCCCACCATGGTAGTGGATAACAACGCCAGCATACAAAAAGTAAACATTCTGTGTTTTAACACATAGGCAAACAGTCCTTCTCCTTCCGGAATACTGTTCTTTAGACGCAGCATCATTTCAGTCCCCAAAAGGTCACTGTCCGCGATCCAGGTGTCATGCCCTACATTCACCACCAGAATTCCAATAAAAAGACCGATCATAAACAAATAAACCATATAATAACTGTTCTTTGACCATGACTGTTGCCGCACGCTGATACCCTCTTTCCTATCTCCTTCAATATATGTCCGATAGGTACAGGGCATGACAGATATCTCTTTATCTGCAATACTTTTGTTTATAGGCAAGCAGGGAAGACACTGTCTTTCCATCCTGAATCTTACAATCGAAGATCATCTGAATCAGTTCATCCAGATCATGACTTTCCACATTTAAGAACTCGTCTT
Source organism: Lachnospiraceae bacterium UBA7086 (assembly GCA_002492525.1). Taxonomy (GTDB): domain Bacteria; phylum Bacillota; class Clostridia; order Lachnospirales; family Lachnospiraceae; genus UBA3282. The sequence continues at coordinate 61,698 of DKZA01000008.1, forward strand.
CATCCAGATGCTGCCGGCTGGGTGTCAATTCTGTGGCCACATAAACATCTATCTTTTCATTACAAAAAGCAACCGTGGTCCTAAGAGAAATCAGCAGTTCCAGTTTCCCGGCCTTATAACCAGTCTCCTCCTCCAATTCCCTGGCCGCTGCTACCTTAGTGGGCTCCTCGGCCGTATCCAATGCTCCGGCAGGGATTTCCAGCGTCTCACGGTCAAGCGCATTTCGATATTGTCTCACCATTAAAAGTTTCCCATCATCCTGCACTGCCACCACTGCAGCCGCACCTTTATGTTTAATCAGATCCCATTTTACGATATTACCATTGGGCACTCTGATCGTATCCTGATAGTAATCTATAATGGCTCCCTTTTGAACCAATTCTCTTCCCAGTCTTTCATAATGATCCATTGTCTTGTCCTTTCCTCTCCGCTTTGCCGCTATATCATGCCTGCAACAGCTTCTCCACACTGACTAATTTCACACAAAGTACAAATACATCTGTGGCCGCCGCCATCTCCTCCGAAGTCGGGAAGGTAGGCGCGATGCGGATATTGCTGTCTTTAGGATCTTTCCCATAAGGGAAGGTGGCGCCTGCTCCCGTGAGAACAACCCCTGCCTCCTTACACTTCTCCACAATGGCTTTCGCACAGCCCTCCATCGCATCAAAGGAAATAAAATATCCGCCGAGCGGTCTGGTCCACTCTCCGATCCCAAGACCTCCCAGCTCTCTATCCAGCACGGATAACACTGCCTCAAACTTAGGACGAAGGATGTCCGCGTGTTTCTTCATATGAGCCATCATGCCTTCCAGATTTTTAAAATATCTGGCATGGCGAAGCTGATTGACCTTATCATATCCAATGGTCTGTAAAGTGAGCGTTTTCTTGATATCCGCCAGATTAGCCTGGGAAGAAGCCATCGCTGCAATACCGCTTCCGGAAAAAGTAATCTTGGAAGTAGAACAGAATTCATAAACCATATCCGGGTTTCCGGCCTTCTCGCACTCACTCAGGATCTCCAGGATCTGATCCTGCTTATCTTCATATAAATGATGGATTGCATAGGCATTATCCCAATAAATCCTAAAATCCTCTGCCGCCGGTTTTAATGCAGCAAATCGCCTCACAGTCTCATCCGAATAAGAAATTCCCTGCGGATTAGAATATTTGGGTACACACCAGATGCCTTTTACCGCCGGATCCTCATTCACATATTTTTCTACCAGATCCATATCCGGGCCGTTCGGTGTCATAGGAATTAAAATCATCTCAATCCCAAAATGCTGTGTGATAGCAAAATGTCTGTCATATCCAGGCACCGGGCATAAGAACTTTACCTGATCTAATTTACACCAGGGGGTAGAACCCATTACTCCATGGGTCACAGAACGGGAAATGGTATCATACATAATCGACAGACTCGAATTACCGTACACGATCACATTTTCTGCAGGAACACTCATCACATCCGCCAACAAATGCTTTGCCTCTATAATACCATCCATCAAGCCATAATTTCTGGTATCCACACCATCCATAGTCATCATATCAGAATCGGAGTTTAGGACATCCATAAGTCCCATGGTCATGTCAAGCTGAGCAGGGGTAGGCTTGCCTCTGGACATATCAAGTTTTAGTCCCATCCCCTTGGCATTTTCAAATTGTTTCGTCAGTTCTTCCTTCTGCTGTGTAAGTTCTTCCTTACTCATCTCTCTGTACGGTTTCATAGTGTCCTCCATAATAATTGAATAATTGTATACAATCATACACTGCTAATCATTCTACTACAGTTTCAACAATTTCACAAGTATACAGAAAGGATAATTTTATTTATGAAACCGGCGTGATTTATAGTAAAACTGTACAGAAGCACTATCAGGGAAATTTCTCCTGGCCGTAGGAAAAAACGGAGAAAATCTTATTTTCCCAGTATATATCCTGCGCCACCACATAAAGCAATGATGGTAAGCAATACTTCATAAAAAATAAGGAAAGTCTTGAAAACGCTACATTCTCAATACTTTCCTTATCCTGTTTTTCTACACTACGCTATTTGGCATAATCAACGACACGGCTCTCACGGATCACATTCACCTTAATCTGTCCGGGATATTCCAATTCAGCCTCAATCTGCTTGGAAATATCTCTTGCAAGTAATACCATGTCAGAATCACTAATCTGTTCTGGAACTACCATAACACGAATCTCTCTACCTGCCTGAATAGCAAAAGATTTGTCAACACCTTTGAAATTGTTTGTAATGTCTTCTAATTGTTTTAGTCTTGTTGTATATGTTTCTAATGTCTCTCTTCTCGCACCCGGTCTCGCCGCAGAAATCGTATCTGCCGCCTGTACAATACACGCAATTAACGACTGCGCTTCCACATCACCATGATGGGATTCTACCGCATTGATAACAATCGGACCCTCTTTATATTTCCGGCAGAGTTCAACGCCCAGCTGGATATGTGATCCTTCCATCTCATGATCCACAGCTTTACCAATATCATGCAGTAGACCCGCGCGTTTTGCCATTCTGACATCCAGTCCCATCTCCGCCGCAAGCAGACCGGACAGCTGTGCCACTTCAATAGAATGTTTTAATGCGTTCTGACCATAACTGGTTCTAAACTTCATCTTACCGAGCAGTCTGACAAGTTCAGGGTGGATACCATGTACACCGACCTCGAGGGTGGCTGCTTCACCTTCCTCTTTGATCATGACTTCCACTTCTTTCTGTGCCTTCTCGACCATCTCTTCAATTCTTGCCGGATGAATCCGCCCGTCCACAATCAGTTTTTCGAGGGCAATTCTTGCGACTTCCCTGCGGATCGGATCGAATCCTGATAAAATGACTGCCTCCGGCGTATCATCAATAATCAGGTCAACACCTGTCATGGTCTCAAGTGTTCTAATATTACGACCCTCTCTACCGATAATCCTGCCCTTCATTTCATCGTTAGGAAGCTGTACCACGGATATGGTGGTTTCGGATACATGATCTGCGGCACATTTTTGTATTGCTGTAACCACATACTCCTTCGCCTTCTTGTCCGCCTCTTCCTTCGCTCTGCTCTCCATTTCCTTAATCATGACAGCAGTTTCATGTTTCACTTCATCTTCAACAATTTTCAACAAATAATCTTTTGCTTGTTCGGAGGTTAAACCTGAGATTCGTTCTAGTTCCTGTAATCTTTGCTCGTTCAGCTTGGAAATTTCCTCACGCTGTTTGGCTAGAGCTTCTTCCCTCTGTGCCAGACTTGCTTCCTTTTTCTCAATAGCATCCGCTTTCTTATCGATGTTCTCTTCTTTCTGCTGAATACGACGTTCATAACGTTGTGCCTCGGCACGACGCTCCTTGATTTCTTTGTCTAGCTCATTCTTGGTTCGAATGGACTCTTCCTTGACTTCAAGCAGCGATTCCCGCTTCTTCGTCTCCGCAGTTTTGAGAGCTTCGTCAATAATCTCCCTGGCTTTTTCGTCCGCATTGCCCAGTTTTGCTTCCACAACTTTCTTGCGATAATTAACGGCTGTTAAAGCAGATACCGGAATAGCGACAACCAGTGTGATGACTACTGCTACCACAACTTGCCACATTACAGGAGCACCTCCTTATTAAATTTTCATTGTACATCATCTAATCTATTGTCGGACATTTCCATTGTACAAATGACAACATCCCGATAGTTAGCAAAACTACAACAAAATAATTCTATAATGAATTTGATGTTATGTCAAGCAAAAGTGCTCTATTGATTGCGTCTGTGTGAAACCCCTTTCGGTAAAGAAACCCATACATTCTTTGTTTATCCTGGCTGGAAGCCGTATGGGCATCATATTTTTTCTTCTCCAAAAGCCGCAGAATCATCGTTGTCTCATCCTGTTCTGCTCCTGTCTGCTCAAGTGCATCAAATGCGGCAGCTATGATATCTTTATTGATTCCCTTCCGCATCAGATCCTGTTCCATGCGCATCCTGCTCTTATTCTCCAGATGATAGGTAATAAAATCCTTTGCATAACGCAGATCGTCCACATAACCGTAAGACGCTGCATAGGCAATCGCCTCTTCAATACAGTCCGAAGGATAGTCACTCTGTCTGAGTTTTTCCCGCAGCTGTCCACTGGTATAATCTCTGGATTCCAAAAGATTCAAAACTCTCTTTTTCGCTCTTTGGGGAAGAAGCTGCGTCATAATCTGCCGATAACATTCCTCAGAAATCTCTTTATTCTCTTCGATTTCGAAATCCCGCAATTCCCCTTTATAAAGTATGAAAGCAAGCTGTCCATCCACATAGACCTTATAGCGCGACCGGGAGATTCCTGTCATCTGTGTTACAATCATAATTATTTTCACTCCGGAACATTGTTTTGCTCATATTTGTTTCTATGCCTGCCGCATACCTGCCACAAAATCTATTTTTCCGCTCCGGCAGTTTCTTTTTTCCCTTTTCCATCTTCCTTAGAAGCTTTTTCCGTTGGTGCCGGTACAGAATCTGTATCCATATTAAACAATTCCCTTACTTTACGCTCCACCTCACTGCACATTTCCGGGTTATCCCGCAGATACTGCTTTGCGTTCTCCCTTCCCTGCCCGATCTTATTTCCCTCATAAGCATACCAGGCACCGCTCTTATTAATGATATTATTTTCCGCCGCCAGATCAAGAATATCTCCCACCGTAGATATGCCTTCTCCGAACATAATATCAAATTCCGCTTCTTTAAACGGCGGCGCAATCTTATTCTTGACAACCTTCACTCTGGTTCTGTTACCGATTACTTCTCCGCCCTGTTTCAATGCTTCAATTCTTCTGACATCAAGTCGCACTGAAGAATAGAATTTCAACGCACGACCGCCTGTAGTCGTTTCCGGATTCCCGAACATAACGCCTACTTTTTCACGCAGCTGGTTGATAAAAATAACAGTACAATTTGATTTGCTGATAACCGCTGTCAGTTTACGAAGCGCCTGTGACATCAATCTCGCCTGCAAGCCCACATGGCTGTCTCCCATATCACCGTCAATTTCCGCTTTAGGCACAAGCGCCGCAACAGAGTCCACCACAATGATATCCACCGCACCGGAGCGAACCATAGTCTCCGTAATCTCCAGCGCCTGCTCTCCACAGTCGGGCTGTGAAATATAAAGGTTATCGATGTCTACCCCAATATTTTTTGCATAGACAGGGTCCAGCGCATGCTCCGCATCAATAAAACCGGCAATGCCGCCCCTCTTTTGTACTTCTGCGATCATATGTAAGGTAACGGTTGTCTTACCACTGGATTCCGGACCATATATCTCAACAATTCTGCCCTTTGGAATCCCGCCAAGACCCAATGCAATATCCAGACTTAAAGATCCTGTGGGGATTGTTTCCACATTCATCTGTACAGAAGGATCCCCCAGCTTCATAACAGCACCCTTACCGAACTGTCTCTCTATCTGCCCTAAAGCCGCGTCTAATGCTTTTAATTTCTCATCTCTTTCCATGTTCTGTTCTCCTTTTCTTATAGAACATCTGTTCTTTACATAGAATAAAACAAATGTTCGATTTTGTCAACCTCAATTTCTATGAGGCTATCTTAGCACCTTAAATGTCCAATAAATGACACTCTACCCTCCTTTCCTTAAAATCAAGATAATGGAAATCGTGGCGAAATGCCGGACATGCACAACAGACTCCATTTCTATAGACATCATAAGTTTAGCAAAGAATCTGCAGTTAAGCAATATCTTCCTAGCAGATTTTATAAAAAAAGAAGCGATAAACCCTTACTGATTTACCGCCCCTTTCTATTCTATCATATCAGAATACATTCAAATACTGCTCATATTCCTCATAAGTGACTGTCACCCAGCCATCTTCATAATTAAAACCAATTTCCATACCTTTCGGCGTATAAAATACAATCACATCCGAAGAATTGAAGTAACTTGTAATCTCCTGGTCTGTCATATTCGTCAGAGAGTAAATTTTTCCGTTTTGTTCATCGCTCCTGGTTCTGAATTCCACCGAAAAGTCATCGTCAATGGATAACATCTCCTCATTATCGAGAATTACCCCATTGGCCATATCTATATTGATACATTCCAGATAAGCCAGATCATAAGTATCCGCATAGATACTCTCCTGGAATACAACGCTGAGCTTATCCTCATCCATATAAGTCACATAGCAGAAAGCAGTGGCAGAAAAATAGCTGTCCTCATTATTTTTCATATAAGGAGCATATTCTTCCTCAAAATACTCCGTTATCAGTTCCACTTCCCCATAGATTGTTTCATTAATCTTATCCAGATTCTGTACTTCTTCGCCAACTACGATAGGATAAGTCACCATAATACTGACATCCTCATCATCTGTCTCATATTCATAGAAATCAAAATCTACTTGATATGACAGATCATACCTGATATCATCCTGGAAGGAATAATATCTATCATCCTCCTCATCATAATCATAGTCATAGTCATAATCATAGTCATAATCATCATCATAGCCATAAAAATCATCCTCGTCATCATGATGATATTCATAGTCATCATCAAAATCATATTTATCGCTGTGTATGATTTCATCCCTATCGAAATCATTCTCATCTATCATCTCCACAGCTCTATAAACCAACGCACAGACTGCAACGATAAATAAAAGGATAATGATGACCACAATGGTTATGATCAGGCCCGTATGTCCTTTCTTCTGAGGTGCCGCATAAGGGCTGTAGGGATTTTCTCCAAAAGGCGCAGCTCCATAAGGCGGCTGACCTCCATATCCGCCGTTTGCCTGTTGGCCGCCGTAAGGATTCGCATTATTATAAGGACTGCCGTAAGGATTCTGATTATATGTATTCTCTGCATTGTATGGGCTGCCATTATAGCCGCCGGGACCATAGACCGTTCCCTGCCGATTATAAGGGGAATTCTGATAAGATCCTGCCCCTTGTACAGGCTGGCCGCTCCCATAGGGATTGACTCCCTGAACGGTATTATAATAGGGATCATTCGACTGTCCGCTGCCGGAAAAAAGTCCATGGGTGTCTGTCACTGCCGTATTCTGAGAAATCTCGTCTGCCGTCATCCCTGTTGTATCCAAGGACACCGCCGGCGTCGTATAGATATCTGCACTGCTTTCCGTTGTATAAGGATCCACCGGCGTATCCATCCTTTCGGCTTCCTCTCTCCTGTCATCAAAATTGCCCGGTTCACTCATTTGTCTTCCTCCATTTTATTGAAAGCGGTCTTTCTCCTGCTATTTCTCTTTCCCGCCAAAAGTCACTTCACTGTAATATTCCAGAATACACTGCCGCATCAACGACAATGCCGCGGACACCGTACTCTCCCTGATTTTGAAGCGGCTGCCGCTAAAGTGGCACTCTTTCACCGTAATCTTGCCACACACATTACATCCAATATATACAAGTCCTACCGGTTTCTCCGGCGTACCGCCGTCCGGACCGGCAATGCCAGTGGTTGAAACACATACATCTGTCTTGGCAAGCATGGCTGCCGTCTTGGCCATCTCCCTGGCGATCTGCTCACTGACTGCGCCGTGTTTTAAAAGGAGATTTTTCTTAATCCCCAGCAGCCGGCGTTTGGATTTATTGGAATATGTGACATAACCGGACTTAAATACCTCCGATACTCCCGGTACATTGATCAGTCTGGCAGAGAGCATCCCTCCGGTACAGGATTCTACCGTACAGGCTGTTAATTTGTTCGCTGTAAGCAGATCCACCACTGCTTTTTCCAATGTTACCTCATCATCGGTGGTATAAACATGATTGCCAAAACGTCCCTTTAAATCCTTGATGATAGGCTTCACCAGTTTCCTGGCTTCCTTCTCGTCCTCCGCCCGGGCTGTCACTCTAAGATGTACCTCACCGGTCTTGGCATAAGTGGCAATTGTCGGATTAGACTGTGCCTCGATCAAATCCGACACCATGCTCTCCGCTTTACTTTCTCCCACGCCGCAAATTTTCACGGTCTGCGAATAGATCACGCAGGACTGCAGCCCGGAAAGATAAGGCATAACCGATGTCTCAAACATGGGAATCATTTCATTGGGAGGTCCAGGCATCAATATCACATGCTTATTATCCTGTGCCATAATGATTCCAGGTGCCGTGCCGTTGGGATTCTCCATCACAATAGCTCCTTCCGGAACCATCGCCTGTTTCCAGTTGTTGTCTGTAATCTCTAATCCTCTCTCCTCGAAGAATTTCCGGATAACTTCCTTACTCTCTTCATGCAGATATAATTCCTTTCCAAGCGCTTTGGCTGCAACCTCCTTCGTCAAATCGTCCTGCGTCGGGCCAAGCCCCCCTGACAAAAGCAAAATATCTGCTCTGGATAAAGCAAGTTTTATGGTTTCCAAAAGCCTATCCTCATTATCACCGACCACGTCCTGATAATAGCAGGAAAGCCCCAGTCCCGCACACTTTTCCGACAAATATGCCGCGTTCGTATTTACGATATTACCCAATAGAATTTCTGTTCCGACTGAAATAATCTCTACCGTCATAGCACTCCATTTCTTTACAATCAATCAATTATTTGCCGCTCTCTTTCATGACATCCTTATTTTTGACCAGATAATCCACCAAAGAGATCACCGTTAATAACAATGCTGCCCACATCACAATCTGTGTCAAAAGACCAAGCGCACTAAGATCTGCGATCATCAGACAGATCATCACCATCTGAAAGGTGGTTTTAAACTTTCCCCAGTAACTGGCAGCAATCACTACGCCATTATCCGAGGCCACCAGCCGAAAGCCGCTGATAATAAATTCCCTGGCAATGATAATGATCACAATCCAGGCCGGGATCCTCGAAAGTGCCACCAGACAGATCAGGGCAGAACAAACCAGGAGTTTATCAGCCAATGGGTCCATAAATTTCCCGAAATTGGTCACCAGGTTATATTTTCTGGCAATATAACCGTCCAGAAGATCCGTCAGACTGGCAATGATAAAAACCGAAAGCGCAATCCATTTGTCACAGGCGGTCACGTCCACCAGCATAAATACCACAAAGAAAGGGATCAGCAGCACCCGGAATGTGGTTAATTTATTCGGTAAATTCATCTTCCAATTCTCCAATCAAATCATATTCATAAGAACCTGTAATCCTGACTTTCACAAAATCACCGGTCATTAATTCTCTGTCTGTGTTGACAAATAAAAAACCGTCCACATCGGGAGCATCTTTGTAGGTCCTCGCCACATAAGCATCCTCATTGGCGACTTGACCCTCAATCATGGCTGTTACTACCCGTCCGTCCATATCTGCTGCCGCCGTAAAAGCAATCTCCTGCTGCAATGCCATCAGCTCCTCATAGCGCTTTTCTTTGACTTTCTCCGGAACCTGATCCGCCATATCTGCCGCCGGTGTATCTTCCTCCTGGGAATAAAGAAATACCCCCAGTCTGTCAAACTCCATTTCCTCCACAAAATGCAGCAGGATTTCGTGATCCTCCCCGGTCTCCCCAGGAAAACCCGTAATCAATGTAGTACGCAGGCAGATATCCGGAATCTCTTCTCTTAAATGCCTGACTGTTTTAAGCAATTCCTGCCGGTTCGTCCTGCGTCCCATCTGTTTTAAAATCCTGTCGCTGGCATGCTGTATCGGCAGATCCAGATAGTGACAGATTTTCTTTTCCCTTTTTATGGTCTGTATCAAATCCTCATCAATCTCTTCCGGATAACAGTACAGGAGCCTGATCCAATACAGACCGTCTATTTCACACAATTTCCTAAGCAGCTCGGGTAATGCCTTATGACCATAGAGATCTACCCCGTAACGTGTGGTTTCCTGGGCCACAAGAATCAACTCTTTCACACCCTGATCCGCAAGACTCTGCGCTTCTTTCAGAAGGCTCTCCATAGGTACGCTCCGATACCCGCCGCGCACCTTCGGAATAATACAATACGTACAGTGTTTATCGCATCCCTCCGCTATTTTCAGATACGCATAGTGTCCGCCTGTGGTCATGACACGGTGCATCCCTGTAAATGGCTTTCTGTCGAGACTCCCGTAATAATTCTTCTTCGTTCCCTGAAAGACACCATCCAGCGCATTTACCACTTCATCAATAGCGGTAGTGCCAATAACGGCATCCACTTCAGTGATCTCTTTTTGAATTTCTTCCTGATAACGCTGGGCCAGGCATCCTGCCACAATCAGTGCCTTCACATTTCCGTTTTTTCTAAGCTCCGCCATCTCCAGAATCGTATTGATACTCTCCTGCTTGGCATCGTTGATAAAGCAGCAGGTATTGATCACAACTGCCTCTGCTTCCCGTTCATCATCCGTAAATGTATATCCGCCTCTGGAAAGCAGCCCCAGCATCTGTTCCGAATCCACCAGATTCTTATCACATCCAAGGGATATGAATAATACTTTCTTTTCCATAAATTGTAACCTTACTGCTCCGTTTCAGCCGCAGGCTCATTCTCTGCCGCTGACTCTGCGGCCGCAGGCTCTTGTGTCTGCTGTGTCTCATCATTTAAAATCTTGATCTTGCCCTGGCTCAATTCTTCCACCGCCACGGAAAGAGGCTTTTTGCCTCTGCCGTCCACCAGCTCATCATCGCCGGCAATGATCTGTCTCGCACGCTTGGAAGTTGCCATCACGATAGAATATCTGCTGGTGACTACCGGATCTTCCCCTTCCTCTACCTCACTGTTTACTACCTTAATCAAATCTGCATAAGATGGATGTAACATTATTTTTCTCCTTCCAGTTCTCTTCTCATTTTTTCTATAAACTCCTCATTTCTCACCGGCGTATTATGTGCCGCGGTAATGATCGCATGAAGTTCCTCCACACAGGTATCCAGATCATCATTGATCACAATATAATCATATTCCTCAATACCCCGCGCCTCCTCCGTGGCACGGTGAAGCCTCTGATCTATCACTTCTTTCGTTTCTGTTCCCCTGCCTGACAACCGACGGCGAAGCTCTGCCGCACTTGGCGGCATCACGAACAAAAGCAGTGCATCCGGATACTTGTTCTTAATCTTAAGAGCACCCTGTATCTCAATCTCCAGGATCACATCCCGCCCCTCTTCCAGATGTTTTTGTGCATAATCTCTGGGGGTTCCATAATAATGATCGCAATAACAGGCATACTCTATCAGCGCATCCTCTGCGATCCGCTGCATAAACTCCTCTTTTGTCACAAAAAAATATTCTCTGCCGTCCTCTTCTCCGGGCCTGGGCGCTCTGGTAGTGGCAGAAATAGATAACGCATAATTATCGTACTTCTGCACCAGTCTTTTCATCAAGGTTCCCTTACCTGCTCCCGAAAAACCGGAAACAACAACCAAAATACCCTTACGCTTCATCTGTCTGCCCGCCCTCTGTCTGTGCTCTTCCTGATATAGTCTCCGGTAAAAGCGCCGACAGTACAATCTGACTGTTTTCCATCACCAATACTGCCTTCGTTTTACGCCCCTGCGTGGCATCAATAGCCATGCCTGTCTCTTTTGCCTTCTGCACCATACGTTTCACCGGTGCAGAATCGGGACTCACAATGGCTATGATTTTTCCCGTGTTGACTACATTACCAAATCCAATATGAATCAGTCTGCCCATCCGTAACCTCTATTCAATATTCTGAATCTGCTCCCTGACTTTCTCAATCTCTGTCTTCAATTCTATCGCACGGTTAGATATTTCCAGGTCATTGGCTTTCGAGAGAATCGTATTGGCCTCACGATTCATCTCCTGAGCCAGAAAATCCAGCTTACGCCCTACACTGCCGCCCTGTAAAAGGTTTTCCCTGGTGGTCTCTATATGACTGTGCAGCCGCACCAGTTCCTCATCCACGCACACCTTATCCGCAAAGAGCGTCACTTCCGTCAAAAGTCTGCTCTCCTCTATCTGTGTATCTTCCAAAAGTTCCCGTACCTTGTCCCGCAATTTCTGTTTGTACTCTGCAATGATCTGCGGAGAACGCGCCTCAATGAAATCCACATGCAAAAGCATAGCATCCAGCTTTGCAATCAAGTCTTCCTTGATATTCTCGCCCTCTTTGATCCTGGTTTCTACAAACGACTGGGCCGCGCCTCTGACCGCCTTAACCAAAAACAACCAGAGTTCTTCCTCGTCAATCGTCTGTTCTTCCATAGTCAGCACTTCCGGATATCTGGAAAGGGTAGATACACGGATATCATTATCCAGAGAAAAATCCTCCGCCATCTGAGACAGATATCTGACATATTCCTTCGCCAGATCTTTGTTATACTTCACACACACATTAGATTCCGAAAGATCCTCATAAGTGATAAAGATATCCACCTTGCCTCTCTGGATATAATTCTTTAGTTCATTGCGGATCGACGCCTCAAAAAAATTGAGTTTCTTGGGCATTTTAATATTAACATCCAGATATCTGTGATTAACGGATTTCATCTCCACCGTAATCTTCCGATCACCTTCCGCCACTTCACATCTCCCGAAACCGGTCATGCTTTTTATCATGATTGTATTCTTCCTTTTTCTATTGTAGATACACATACAGATAGACCCACGTGCACATCCTCTATTATAGTGGAATCACCGCCTATAGTCAAGAAATAGAGAAAAAGCATCTGCGATTGAAAAAAGCGGTCGCTTATTGTACAATAATTTTTATATCTTTATAGAAAAGGAAGCGATCATCATGGCTTTTGACGGCATTACCATAGCAAGCATTGTAAACGAACTCAATAAAACGCTTCTGGGCGGACGTATCTACAAGATTGCCCAGCCTGAGAGCGATGAACTTCTTTTGACCATCAAGAATCACGGCACGCAGTACCGGCTCTTCCTGTCAGCGGATGCCTCTCTGCCCCTGGCTTACCTGACAGAAACCAACAAGCCCAGTCCTATGACCGCACCGGGATTTTGTATGCTGCTTCGCAAGCATCTTCAAAACGCAAAAATTTTTGCCATCACCCAGCCCGGTTTAGAGCGTATCATTCACCTGGAACTGGAACATTTAAATGAACTGGGGGATATCTGTCACAAAAAACTGATCATAGAAATTATGGGCAAACACAGCAATATCATTTTCTGTGACCAGGATGACAAAATCATTGACAGCATCAAGCATATCTCCGGTATGATCAGTTCTGTCCGCGAAGTATTGCCAGGCAGAGCATACTTTATCCCAAAGACCCAGGACAAGGAAGATCCTCTGTATGACGGCCTTCTTTCCTACGAAACTTTCCGGTCTAAGATGCAGAAAAAGCCCATGCCATTGTATAAGGCACTCTATACCGCCTATACCGGTCTGTCTCCCATTATCGCGCAGGAAATCTGCAACAGGGCCGGCGTAGATGCCGATCTTCCTGCCAACGTACTGGCAGTCGCCGGCACAGAGCACAAATCCTCCCAGGATCAGCCCTTTCATGGTACCGCCCTGCCCGCTGTCCATGCAGTATTTACCCAGATCATAGAGCAGGTGAAATCTAAGGACTTTGCCCCCGTCATCATCTACGAAGGACCTAAACCCATAGAGTTCGCGGCCATTCCTCTGACACTCTATGCCGATAAAGAGATGCATACCTTTGATTCCATCAGCAGACTGTTAGAAAGTTATTATGCCCAACGCAATAGGATAACACGCATCCGGCAAAAATCCGTAGATCTTCGCAAAATTGTGCAGACCGCTTTAGAACGCAATGTGAAGAAATATGATCTGCAGATGAAACAGATGCAGGATACCGTCAAAAAAGACAAATATAAAGTCTTTGGTGAACTGCTGAATACCTATGGTTACAACGTAGAGCCGGGCGCCAGATCCCTGAAAGCGCTCAATTACTATACCAATGAAATGATCGACATTCCCTTGGATCCTACGCACACTCCTCAGGAAAATGCCAAAGCCTATTTTGAAAAATACGGGAAACTCAAAAGAACGCACGAAGCATTGTCCGAATTAACCATGCAGGTCAAACAGGAAATCGAGCATCTGGAATCCATTCTCTCTGCTCTGGATATCGCCAGACAGGAAGAAGATCTTTTGCAGATCAAAGAGGAATTGATTGAAAGCGGCTATATACGTCGAAAAAGCGGTACCAAAAAGGCCAGAATCACCAGCAAACCTTTCCACTATCTAAGCAGTGACGGCTTTCATCTGTACGTAGGAAAGAACAATTACCAAAACGATGAACTGACTTTCAAATTTGCTGTCGGAAACGACTGGTGGTTCCACGCCAAACAGATGCCCGGTTCCCACGTAATCCTTAAGACGGAAGGGCAAGACGTTCCCGACCGCGCTTTTGAGGAAGCCGCAAGACTGGCCGCCTACTATTCCAAAGGCCGTGAACAAGACAAAGTAGAGATTGACTATATTCAGAAAAAGCACGTAAAAAAACCGGCCGGTGCCAAACCCGGGTTCGTCGTTTACTACACCAACTATTCCATGGCAATCGACTCCGATATCTCCGGCCTGAAAGAACTGTCATAGGCGGCAGGTCTCCTGTCCCCTGCGGATCAGCGCATGATTGCATCCTTACGTCATTGCATCAGTGTCACGGTTCTGCCGTCTGACAGGACCGTGATCGTTCCCTCGTCCGTATAAAAGACCCGACAGCCGGATTTTATCAAAAGTTCTATGGTCTTATCCTCTACCCGCTCCCGCTCTTTACCGGCCGTCAGAATGACATAATCCGGCATGGCTGTTTCAAACAGTTCTGACAATTTCTTATTGTAATCCCCGTGATGAGGCATTTTGATCAGATCATATCGCGCCTCTCCGGCATCGGATTCTAAGAATTCACCGGTTCTCTTTTTCAGGGCATCTCCCATCAGCAGAAACCTGACCTCTCCACAGGACACTGCGGTTATCAGCGAATAATTATTGTCATCCTCATAAGCATCTTCATCCGGTGCATCCACTGCAAACGCAACATCTTCCAGGATGAATTCATAATCCTCCACAAGGCGTCTTGTTTCCGTATCTGTCTGTGCCAGTACATCCATCAGTGCCAGATAGGATTCTGACTCTTTCTCCTGATCCGGCATCAGTACACAGCCTACTTTATATTGCGACAACAGCCAGGCCGCACTGCCGATATGGTCCTTATCAAAATGACTCAAAATCAGATAATCAATCTGTTCGATCCGGCGATTATCAAGATACTTACAAATCATATCCGCATCATCAGCATCCGCTGCGTCGTTGACAACCACATGGCCCTTCGTTTCTATAATAATGCAGTCCGACTTTCCCGTATCCAGAAAAGTCATTCTTAACACGCTGTCTGTCTCGCTTAAGTTTTCTGCCGTATCTGCCAAAACAGCAGCCCGATCTTTCTCTGGTTGTCCCCCCGCTTTGGCACATCCTGATAACAGCAGAACTATCCCTGCGAGGATCACACAATACCGCCATAATTTTTTCATGGAAACCTCCGCAATCCCTGCAAACATTTTACACAACTATAGTAATATAAAATCCGTGCGGTTTCAAACCCAAAAACAGACAGACCCCTCTCGAAGCCTGTCCATTTGTTTTCCATCTCTTTTTGCCACATGCAAAACGTTGATACCATCCCTACAAAGTCTTTGACGAGAACAAATCCTTCACATGATCGATTTCCGCCTGTGTGGCTTTTGCCGCCGGCACATAATAAGACTTTTCCCTGGCAATCTGATAAAGTTCCTCCTGTGACTGTTCGCAGGCATTACGAAACTGCTTCAATGTCTGCTTAAGCTCCTTATTTTCTGTCTGGGCGATCATTTCTCCAAACCGTACCAATTCTCCATTGATACCCGTCAGGGTATCCGCTACCATTGTCTTTTCATTCAACTGCATGACAGACTCCTTTCTGCTGTGATCATTATTATCCGGTTACTGTAAAAACTCCATTAACTGCTGCTTGTTCTGCATCGCCGACTGCGCGCCTTTCTCAAAGAACTGTTTCACCTTAGTGTCAGACGCACACTCCGCATATTCTTTCATCTTGCAGTGTGTCACATCATAACCGCCCATAAGATGACGAAGGTTTTGTAAATCCAGTTCAGATAAGTTTGCCATAATCTTCCCTCCTAAATAAAATAAATGATTGTCCTTAACAGTATGCGCGTTTGGACAATCATTTATTCTTTCTTTCGGGTTTTCTTTTGGCTTTGCCGCCTCCAGTCTTTTTTTTACGTCTGCGCCTTTTTTTCTTTTTTACACGTTTTCTCCTTGTCCCGTCTGGCAGAAGATGCATCTTATGTGCCAGATGAATCAGCATCGTTCCTTTCGGAAAGGCTTCCAGTTCTTCCTCGCTCACGCCGCCTATCAGAAGAAGAATTGCAAAATAAACACAAATACCCACTCCGATCGCAGCAAGCAGCACTACCCGGCTCACCGGCACAATAAACATCAGTCCATGATAAACGCCGAAAGCCGCTGCCCCCATCACTCCCGCCGCCAGGAGCGGTTTTAAGAAAAACTTCACAATATCCAGCCGGTACTCCAAATGTTTCCTGACCGACCACTGATTGAGTACGCACACCACCAGAGAATAAATGATATTGGCGCAGGCCAGTGCGTAGAGATCCATCTGTGTATTAAATAATAACAAAATCAATCCGGCCACCTGGATCACCAGCGCAATCCCCGCATGGATTACCGGCGTATTAACCTTCCCGATCCCCTGTAGCACCGCATTGGTCAGCGTAGAAAGGCCATAAAGAACAATCGTTACCGACAATGCCGCAAGAAGCCCGGAGGCAATATCCAGGGATTCTTTCTGCGGGAAAATAAACTGCATGATTGGTTTCGGCAGCACCGCCATACCCACCACGGCGGGTATGGCAATCAGCATCGTCATCTGGATTGCCTTAGATACCTGCCTGCGTGTCTGCTCAAACCCGCCTCTTGCATAAGACGCAGAAACCCCCGGCATCATAGCCGAAGACATGGCCGAGGCTATGGCAATCGGAATATTGATGACCGCGATCGCCTGGGTGGCAAAAATGCCATAGTGATTGGACGCAATCACATCATCCACCTGCTTGGCATCCATAATGTTATAATAAATAGTCATATTGATAACGGTAGAACAATTGTAGATAAAAGTACTTAAGATAAAAGGCGTGACTACGGTAAAAATCACTTTAAAGATTTGCCCGTAAGTCTCCTCATGCCAGCTTTGATCTCGTTCCACCCGCCTTTGAATAATCTTTCTGTTTAACCGGTACATGCCAAACATAAAAAGGAGTCCCGTCAGCACACCGGCACCGGTTCCGATCGCACTGCCTGCCGAACCATAGATAGCGCGGGTAGTATTGTCCTCATCTATTACCAGTCCGATCAAAAGATGGGCAGCCAGAATACTGATGGCAGCGTTCATGATCTGTTCTAAGACCTGGGAAATAGAAGTATGCAGCATGGAACTGTGCGCCTGGAAATATCCCCGCAAAACACCCAGGAAGCCGGAAAAGAAAATGGTCGGCGAAAGAACCCTGAGCGCTACCACTGCATTGGGATTCTCTCTCACCAGCCAGGGTGCCCCCACAAAGGTTAGAACGGAAGCTGCTCCTCCCACAATGAGCACATAAAGAAGTGCACAGATAAAAACTCTCTGGGCATTACGATATTCCTTAAAGGCAAGTCTCTGAGCGATTACTTTGGAGATTGCAGAAGGAATACTATAAGAAGAAATAAGAAGAATAATGGTATAGATATTAATGGCTGCACTGTAATAACCGTTACCTTCGATTCCGATGATACTAAGAAGCGGGCTTCTGTAAATCAGACTGATCACTTTGACAAGCATACCGGCTGCCGCCAGAATACCGGCCTGGAACACGAACGTATTTTTTTTCTTTGGTTGTTCCATGTAGTTTCTACCCACTCCTTTCCGTTTATGCGCGCAAAACGGAAACAATCCATATCCATGGATTATTTCCGTTTTCAGAATATCTTTTTACGACTTTTATCCAATCAGCCAATCATACATTTCCTGATATTTTCTCGCCGATACCTGCCAGGAGAAATCAGCCGCCATACCCCTGTCTACGATCTTATTCCACTCCCGTTTCTTATCGTAATAAATATGCTCTGCATAGCGGATCGTTCCCAGCATTTCATGGGCGTTATAATTGGTAAAGCTAAATCCTGTCCCGCTTCCCTCATACTCATTATATGGCTGTACCGTATCTTTCAGACCACCTGTTTCCCGCACGATCGGCACCGTGCCGTAACGAAGGGACATCAGCTGACTCAAACCGCAGGGTTCAAATAAGGAAGGCATCAGAAACGCATCGCTGGCCGCATAAATCTTATGGGAGAGCGCATCTGAATAGTAAATATTCGCCGAAACCTTACCGTGATATTTCCAGTCAAAATGACGGAACATATTCTCATACTGCTCTTCGCCGGTACCAAGCACAACAATCTGCACATTATCCTGACAAAGCTCATCCATCACATAGGCGATCAGATCAAATCCCTTCTGTCCCGTCAGTCTGGACACAATGCCGATGAGCATCGTCTTGTCATCCTGGTTCAACCCTAATTCTGCCTGGAGAGCCCGTTTATTCTTAATCTTCTCCTTGCGGAAATTGATGGCATTGTATTGAAATTCAATATTTTTATCCGTTTCCGGATTAAATTCCTCGTAATCAATACCATTCACAATGCCTCGCAGATCACCTGCCCTGGCACATAACAAACCGTTTAATCCCTCGCCATAGAAAGCCGTTTTGATTTCCTCAGCATAAGTATCACTGACCGTGGTAATCGCATCTGCATACACCAGGCCGCCTTTTAAAAGATTGGCATCTTTATAGGCTTCCAGTTTGTCCGCCGTAAAGAAATAACCCGGAAGTCCGGTAATCTCCTTCACTTCCTTCACGCTCCACTTTCCCTGGAATTTCAAGTTGTGAATCGTCATTACCGTCTTGATACCCCTGTAGAACTCACCACCCTGAAAACGTTCCTTCAGATATACCGGAATCAGACCTGTCTGCCAGTCATGGCAATGAATCAAGTCCGGTCGAAAGTCAATCACCGGCAGAATACACAAGGCTGCTTTACAGAAAAAAGAATACTTTTCTATCTCAAACAAAGCGTTGTCGCTGTAGGGCTGGAATCCGTTGAAATAACTCTCATTATCAACGAAGTAATACTTCACCCCGTCTACCTCGGCCTCCAAAATCCCCACGTACTCTTCTTTCCAGTGGAAATCCATGTAAAAATGCGTCTTATATGTGAGTTTATCTTTCATCTCCTGCTTCATACAGGTATACTTGGGAAGAATGACTCTCACATCAAAATATTCCTTATCAATACATTTGGGCAGAGAACCAACCACGTCAGCAAGCCCGCCTGTCTTGATAAAAGGTACGCCCTCCGATGCAACAAATAATATTTTTTTCATGATAACCCTCCAATTATAAATTGCCAGCTCTGCATGGGCAGCGCATGAGCTCCTACCCCATAGTATACAATATTTTACGTGGCAATAAAAGGATTATTTTGAAAATTAACGGCGATATTGTAATCTGATCTTATCCGCAATCAATGCGATAAACTCTGAATTGGTCGGCTTTCCTTTCCCTGTATTGATCGTATACCCGAAAAGAGCATCCAATGTCTCCATCCTGCCTCTTGACCAGGCCACTTCTATGGCATGTCTGATGGCGCGTTCCACCCGGCTTGGTGTGGTCTGATACTTCTTCGCAATGGTAGGATACAGGATTTTGGTAATCGAACCAAGCATCTCCACATCTTCCACAGACATCATGATGGCCTCCCGCAGATACTGATACCCCTTAATATGCGCGGGCACACCAATCTCGTGAATCATATCCGTCACATCCTTTTCCAGATCTCTCACGACAGATTCCGCCACCGCAGGCGCAGGCCCTGCTGCCGCCTGATCCGCCTCCCCGGACGGAACGGTAATCATAATCTGGAATTCTTTATTGGTGCTTATCAGATTATTGATAATCCGGTAAAACTGCTCCTGATCTCGTGTCGCTGTCACATTTAATGTTTCCATTTGCTTCCTCCGTTTTCCCCTTTTACTACTGACCGTCTTCTGTTTGTTTCCGGTTCATTTCCATTATAAACAATAGTCTGTGTCTGGGGAACATTTAGGCATCGCATTACTATCATATGCAAGACAGCGTCCGCATTTGCCATTTTACCGTCGCAGACATGATCCGCCTGAGGTTTTTCTGCCATATCCGGTGACAATGGCCGTTACAAGAATCACTAACATACAAATAGAATAATAATTTACAAAAGGAATCTGCGCCGGCGCCACCGCAAACGCCTCTCCAAACTGAGCCGACTGCTGTGCCGGAATCACGCAATGCACCGTCCAGGGTGCCAGAAAACAGAATACACATCCCGTACAATCCAGGAGATTGGCTCTGCGGTAACGATCCACGCCTGCCCGTTCTCCAATCTCATTTACCAAATCTCCCAATGCCACGATAGCCACAGAAATAACACCTGTAATCATACTGAGAATCCCTGTAGAAAGTACAATGGTTACCTCCGTACTTCGTTCACTTTTGGCAAAACGCTGTAAGAAAGCTCCCACATCTTCAAACAGACCGCTCTGCTCCATGACGCCAAGCAGGGCAAACACGGCAATCAGCATGGCCACCGTACCCGCTGTCCCGCCAATAGCTTCTGTCACCAGTCCTGACACTGCAAAACCGCCCGGAAAAGCCACCAGATCTTCCATGGTATAAATACCGCTTACTAAACCGGCCGCCGCGCCGGCCAGTATCCCGTAAGACAGAGCCGTAATCAGATGCCTGCGCATCAGACAAAGCACTACAATGGTAACCGGCACCACCAGCATGATCAGACTCAAAGGTCTTACTGCCGCCTCCTGCATGGATTCTGCCATCAGGCTGTCGTCTCCCTTCCTGGTGAAAGCCAGAAAGAGCACAAAGGCTCCCAAAGCTGCCGGGATACTGTAACGCATCCTGGTTCTGACTACGGTTCCTAAATCCGCATGCTGGGTGGAAGAAGACGCTATCGTTGTATCGGAGATAGGCCCTAAATTATCGCCAAAAGCAGCACCCGACACAATAGCGCCCAATACATACTGGGGTGCAGCACCGGCCATGACGCCTACCGGAAACAGAATCGGAATCACCACAAAATAAGTTCCCACCGATGTCCCCGTGGAAAAAGCAAGCAGACAGGTGATCAGAAAAGCCGCCGCCACAAACCATCTGCCGGTCAGTCCCACGGTCACCACATAACTGGCAATCGTCTGCACCATACCGCTTCCTGAAATCAGCTTGCCGGAAACTGCCGCTAACATCACCGCCAGTACGATCACCGCAAACATCGGTTTACATAATCCATAAACAATGGCCTCTCCGTATGCCTTATCATCTTCAGCAAAAAGGGCGCCTGCCACAAGCGCCGCAAAAAAAGCCACCACATAGCCGTTTACATTAGACTGCCTGCAGGCTGCCCACAAGATCATGCAGGCTGCCGTAAGAAGAGGTATCAGCCTGCCAAAAGTCCCCAGTCTAAACTCCAACCGCCCTGTTCCGTTTTTCATAATTGTCTCCCTCTATTCTCTCTGTACATACAGAGTCTTTTGGGCAAATTGTATCATAAGGGAGAATATTTTTCCAGTCCTGTCAATGGGTCAGCATTTCTTCAATAAAAATTCCGTACCCTCTTGTGGAATCATTTACCAGCACATGTGTCACCGCCCCGACCAGTTTGCCGTTCTGGATGATGGGACTGCCGCTCATTCCCTGAATAATGCCGCCAGTGAGTGTCAGTAGTTTCTCGTCCACCACCCGGATAACGATACCACGGTTTACATTTTCGTGTTCCAGATTCACTTCCACAATCTCCACATCATAAAATTCCGGTTCTCCGGAAACAGAGCAGATAATCTGCGCCGGTCCCAGTTCAATTTCCTGCTTTAAAGCAATCGGTATGGGTTCATAGCCGGTATCTTCCATGCGGCTTTCATCACACACACCAAATATTCCCTCCGCCGTATTCTCCGTAATCTCACCGATCACATTATCACTGTCATATTCAATAAACCCCGTCAATTCTCCCGGTGAACCGTTAGAACCTCTGGTAATTCCCACGATTTCCGTCTTATATAACATTCCCTCTTCCAGATTCATTAAAATAGAAGTATCCACATCATTAATCCCATGCCCCAGGGCGCCAAAGGTATGATCCGTTCCTTCATAAGTCATGGTTCCGATTCCCTGGGCGTTATCCCGTATCCAGATACCCAGCTTCCATTCCCTGCTTTTATTGATATCAGGCTCTATCATAACATCTGTTATTTCATCATTTCTTTTAATGGTCAATACCATATCTTTTCCTTCAGATTCTTCCACAAGCCGGATAAACTGCTTCTTATTCTCCACTGTCTTTCCGTCAATCTCCAGAATATAATCCCCCTTTTGCAGCACATACTTAGCCGGTGATACCGTTTCTCCATCACTGTTCTCAAACTCTCCAATTCCCACCACAAGTACCCCGTTTGTCTTTACATAGATACCGATAGGAATACCGGAAGGAATCAGCATTTTATCCTGAATTACCTCTATATCTACATTTTTATAAGGAAGAACACCGAACAGCTTTAAATCCATCTGATAAGTATCAATCTCGTTTGCTCTGACTTTTACCGTATGTGCAAAATCTACATGGATACTTCTTTCGCCATCCTCTTCATCAAACGCCTCCGTATCTGCCAGTTCCGTCACGGAAGCTGCCTGAGCCGCCTCCTCTTTTATCCGGTAAATCTCTCCGGATACAGGAACCCTGAAATCCAATTCCTGCTCCACACCGGCGCGGATTTTAATGGTAGAGGGGATTTTGTCCCAATAGGCAAAATAAATTGTCAGAATCAGTGCTATTACCCCTGCAAAGAGTAAAAGATATAAGAAGCCTTTGTATTTTTTCTCCTGTTGTCTGGTCATATATATCAAATCGTTCAATTTTATCATTCCTCGTCTTTCCTATTTTCTTAACAGAAAAAGGACACACATTAAAGTATGTCCTTTCTAGTATATGAAAAATCTGATTTTTTAATTTAATATTGTTTTGTTTTTCTTGCCAAATCTTTCATTTCCTCGGCATTTTTCAAAACATTCTCCGTAATCAGTGCACCGCCGAGCATCCTGGCAAGTTCCTCCACGCTCTCCTTTTCATTCAGCTGTCTGATCTCTGTGACGGACCGGTCATTCGTCACCTGTTTTTCTATATAAAAATGGGTGTCCGCCATAGCGGCTATCTGTGGCAGATGGGTAATACAGATTAACTGATGACCCTTTCCTAAAATTCCCATTTTTTCTGATAC
Source organism: Lachnospiraceae bacterium UBA7086 (assembly GCA_002492525.1). Lineage (GTDB taxonomy): Bacteria > Bacillota > Clostridia > Lachnospirales > Lachnospiraceae > UBA3282. The sequence continues at coordinate 85,003 of DKZA01000008.1, forward strand.
CTTCCAAGCCGTTCTTCCACTGATCCCGGTATCAATTTCATCAAATATCAAGGTTTCTATCTCATCCTTATCAGCCAGTACCGTCTTAAGGGCCAGCATAATACGGGAAAGTTCACCGCCGCTAGCCACCTGCGTCAATTCTTTTAATGCTTCTCCCGTATTCGTGGAAATCAGAAAGGTAACCTGGTCATATCCGTTTTCTCCCGTCCGTTCTTTATCTGGCGTTACCTGAATCTGGAAAGCCACATGATCAAAATTAAGATCCATAAGCGCCTGCCGCATCTTATCTGAAAGAACATCGGCATTTTTGAGCCTTATTCGCGAAATCTCTTCACATAGGGCAAGAACCTGTTTCGATAAAGTATCTGCTTTCTTTGACAATTCCATACGATAAGCGTCGTAATCCTGATATTTTGTAAGGCTCTTCTGTGCCTGCTCATAATAGCTAAGAATCTCTTCCACCGAATTTCCGTATTTTGCCTTTAAATGATTGAGCAGATTGAGACGCCTCTCTGTCTGCTCAAAAAGCTGTGCATCAAATTCCAGATTCGTAAGATACTCCGCCATGGCTCTGTTGTAATCATTGAGCAGTCCGTCCATATCCAGAAGCTGTTTTTCAAATTCCTGTAAAGCCTCATCATAAGCGGACACACTTCTGATCTCCCTAAGCGCCCGCCCCATCAGACTTCCCATACCATTGTCTTCATAGCCGCACAGGGCATGAACATTCACAGCTGCCTCCTTAATTTTCTGTGCGTAAAGCATTTTCTGATAGGCTTTCTCTACCTCTTCATCTTCACCAGCTGTAAGTGCAGCCTCCTCAATCTCCTTACACTCAAACTCCGCCAGAGACACTTCCCGTCTGCGGGTCTCCTCATCCATTTCGCCGGAAAGAAGCTCTTCCTGAATCTTCTTATATTGTCTGTATACCTCTTTTAAGGATGCTTTGGGGGCATCCAGGTCCTCCCCTGCATAAGCATCCAGAATCTCCAGCTGTCTGCCTGTTTGCAGAAGAGACTGATGCTCATGCTGTCCATGTATATCAATCAGTATCTCAGCCAGCTGCTTAAGCTGTCTGGCGGTCACCGTCTCCCCGCACACCTTGCACACGCTTCGGTTGGGCATAATCTTTCTTTGTAAAATCACCTGTCCTTCCTCCAGGGGAAGTTCCAGTTCCCGGATTGCCCTGCGCTGTCTTTCGTTCTCCACATCAAAGATCAGTTCCACCAGCGCATATTCCGCGCCGGAACGTATCATCTCTTTATCCGCCTTAGCTCCCAAAGCCAGATTAATAGAACCAATGATCACCGATTTACCGGCACCGGTCTCTCCTGTAAGGATATTAAGGCCTTCCCCGAAAGTAACTTCCGTCTCATCAATCAGAGCCAGATTTTTCACATGTAAACTCTGTAACATACTTATCCCCGTTCCCAAAAGTAAATTTGCTTCGCAAATTAACTTTGCGAGGTCTGCTTCGCAGCCTCGAATATAGCCAAATTGTTTCCTAAAAGGTGTCAAAAGTCAACGGACTACCAGACGGCCGATTTTGTCCATGACTGCTTCCGCATCTTTCTCACTGCGCATAGCCATCATCACTGTATTATCCCCCGCGATACAACCTACAATCTCCTCAATCTTTAAGGCATCCACTGCAGCTGCAACCGCCATCGCCATACCGGATACTGTCTTTAAGACCAGAAGATTCTGCGCCAGCGCCATGGACACATACCCTTCCTTGAGCACTCTTCCGTACTTATCTCCCAGATGAGACTCCTCCTGGCTGAAAGCCACATACTTCTGCTGTCCCCTTCCATTGGGGATTTTGGAAAGCTTCAGTTCCCTGATATCCCGGGATACCGTAGCCTGCGTCACCTCATACCCGCTATCCCGCAGACGATCCACCAGCTCCTCCTGGGTCTCTATCTCATATTTTGCAATCAATTCTATAATCTTCTCATGCCTTGCTTTTTTCATTCTTATCCCTGCCCTGTTCTGGTCATCCTTCCCCTATTTTCTTATGAAGCACTGCTAAGAAACTCTCCGTATTCAACTTTAAAATCCCAATGGTCTTATCTGCCCTGCGCACCACAATCCTGTGGCCCGTCTGCAGCGTGATCTTTTGGCTGCCGTCAAAACTGGCCTCCATCCGCTGTAAGCCTCCATCCTTTCCTCTGGGAATTTCAATCGCGATCTCATCCTCCGGCGCGAACACGATACTTCTGGTGTTTAGCGTATGAGGACAGATTGGCGTTAAAAGAATCATTTTGGCCCCTGGTCTCACGATCGGCCCGCCTGCAGACAAATTGTAGGCAGTAGATCCGGTAGGAGTAGCCACGATCATCCCGTCCGCACAGTAAGTGGTTAAAAACTGTCCATTGACATAGATATGAAATGTCAATATCTGCAGAGAACCGCACCGAGAAATCACAATATCATTGAGGGCATAATCCTCCTGTGTTTTCTCCTGTTTTTCTACTCTGCCCGAGAGCATCATACGGTTCTCCCTGATGAAATCACCCTGTAACAACTTGTCCAGTGCTTCCTCTACATGAGCGCTCTCCACTTCCGCCAGATATCCCAACGTGCCAAGATTAATTCCCACAAGAGGAATATCGCTGTCCATCATATTCCGGGCCGCCCGCAGCATAGTGCCGTCTCCTCCCAACACCAGTGCGCAGTCCGTCCCCTGACTGCCAAAATGCATCAACTTCTGCTTTTCATTTTTGACACACACCGCACTGGCGCCATGATTTTCAAGATAGCTTATAATTTTTTGGGTTATACCGCCCTGTGGATCCTTCACCTCGTTGGTGATCAGATAAAACCTTTTCATCCGCTATTTTACCTCATCCAGCTTATCGTGCGCCTCCGCAATCACCTGCCGGATACGCTCTGTCATCTCCTGTCTGTGAGAAATCCCGCTCTTGTGTACTAAAAGAGTATCCAGTGCCCCCAATGCCTCCGTCTCAGTCATAGCGCTGACCTCTTCGGAAACAGATTCCCTTTTTTCAATCCACAGAAGATACTCAATATTACCCTCTGGTCCTTTCACCGGAGAATAGGTAAGTCCGTTTACCGCAAATCCTATCATATCAGCATAATCGATCACCTTATGCACCACCTCTGCATGCACTTCGGGATCCCTCACCACACCCTTTTTCCCCACTTTATCTCTACCGGCCTCAAACTGCGGTTTGATCAGACATACCATATAACCATGCCCGCGCAGCAAATTTCTGGCTGGAATCAGGATTTTGGTCAAAGATATAAAAGAAACATCCACCGAAGCGAAATCCACAGGTTCCGGAATCTCGGCATCCGTGACATATCTGAAATTTGTTTTCTCCATACAGACCACTCGCGCATCGTTTCTAAGCTTCCAGGCTAACTGACCATGTCCCACATCAACAGCATACACCTTGGCCGCGCCGTTTTGCAGCATACAGTCTGTAAAGCCTCCCGTGGAAGCACCGATATCCATACACACGTTATTTATCAGGCTGATGGGAAATTCTAAAAGCGCACGTTCTAATTTCAATCCCCCGCGGCTCACATATGGCAGCGGATTTCCCTTCACCTCAATCCGTATTTTACTCTCGTCAAACATGGTACCCGCCTTATCTTCCCGCTGGCCGTCTACAAAGACATTCCCCGTCATCAGAAGCGCCTTTGCTTTCTCCCGGGACTGCGCATAACCCTGTCTGACCAGAATCATATCCAGTCTTTCCTTCATAAACCCCTACTTATCCGTCATGGATTGAAACTTCGCCCTGACCTTTTCTACAATAGAAATTGCATCAATGCCAATCTCCTGCTTTAATAATTCCACATTGCCATGTTCCACATATTCATCCGGGATCGTGATACCAAGCACCTGCGTGGACACACCAAGGGAATCCACATACTCCCTGACCTTTTCTCCATAACCGCCGCTGGCAACATTCTCTTCCATCGTTACAATCAGCCGGTGCATCCTGCAGGCCTCGCGGATTGCCTCTTCATCGATAGGCTTCACGAACCTGGCGTTTGTCAGCGAACAGGCAAACCCCTGTTCTATCAACTGCTCGCGGACAGTCAGCGCCACTTTTACCATACTGCCCACAGCCAGGAGCATGATATCCCTCTCCTGATAAACCGCCTCACTCTTACCATACACAATGGGCGCACGATTATCTTTCAGACCGTCAAAAGCCTCTCCTCTGGGATAGCGAATCGCCATAGGTCCCCCGAAAGCAAGCGCAAATTTTATCATATCGGAAAGCTCCCATTTATTCTTAGGCGCCATAATATGCATATTCGGTATGGAAGACAGATAAGACAAATCGAAAATGCCCTGATGCGTTTCCCCATCACTGCCCACCAATCCTGCTCGATCGATACAAAATACCACCGGAAGATTCTGAATACACACATCATGCAGAATCTGATCATAAGCCCGCTGCAGGAACGAAGAATAAATCGCCACGATAGGCTTTAATCCTCCTGCCGCAAGCCCTGCCGCAAAAGTCACCGCATGTTCCTCCGCAATTCCCACATCAAAGAACCGTTCCGGATACATATTACGGAAACGTTTCAGACCCGTACCGTCCGGCATGGCCGCCGTGATAGCCACCACTTTTTCATCCCGTTGACCCAGCTTACACATAACCGTAGAAAAGATATCCGTGTAGTTTGCTTTCATCCGTGGAAAGCTGGGAATACCAGTCTCTATGTCAAAAGGCTCCGCTCCATGAAATCTGGCCGGATGCCGTTCTGCCGGCGCATAGCCCCTGCCTTTTTGCGTGATCACATGGACAAGCACCGCCTTCTTGACTTTTCTTGCCTCTTTAAACATATGTACCATTTCCGGAATGTTATGTCCATCCACCGGTCCCAGATAAGTAATTCCCATATCCTCAAAAAACATACCCGGCACTACCAGATGCTTAAAGCTGCTCTTGGCACGCCTGATCTGAGACACCACTTTATCACCATATTTGGATTTACCATGCAAAGAATTATAGACACCTTCTTTTAAACCAAGATACGTGTCCGCCGTACGGATATTGTTCAGATATTTGGAAACTCCGCCCACATTCTCGGAAATAGACATGTTATTATCATTTAGTACAATAATAAAATTGGTTTCAAGACGCGACGCATTATTCAAAGCTTCATATGCCATGCCGCCCGTAAGAGAACCATCTCCGATCACGGATACAATGGTCTGACAGCCGCCTTGGATATCCCGGGCTTTTACCATGCCAAGCCCGGCGGATATGGAAGTAGAACTATGCCCTGTATCAAAACAGTCACATTCACTCTCTTTGCGTTTTGGGAAACCGCTCATACCGCCAAACTTACGCAAATTGACGAATCCGTCCCGCCTGCCGGTCAGAATCTTATGCGTATAGGATTGATGTCCTACATCCCAAATCAACTTATCTTCCGGCAGATTCAAAAACAAATGCAGCGCCATCGTCAGCTCAACTGCTCCTAAGTTAGATCCCAGATGACCGCCTGTCACACTGATGGTCTGAATCAGAAACTGTCTGATCTCTTCCGCCAAAACGCCATAATCTTCCGGTGCAATCTGCTTAATATCATTTGCCTGTTCAATCTTTTCTAATAACATGGTACGCCCCTTATTTTTCTCTGTAGATCAACTGCTCCACCAACTTTTCCAGAAAGAGATTCCGTTCCCTGAAAGACTGCAGGGTGGTAATCGCTTCCCGGGATAATTCCTCCACCTGTTTCCTGGATTCTTCCAGACCATGCATGGACACATAAGTAAGCTTGTTGTTTTTCTCATCACTTCCCACAGGTTTACCTAATACTTCCAGACTGCTTGTTACATCCAGAATATCATCCTGAACCTGAAACGCTATGCCAATATTATAAGCACATTTTTCAATCCGTGAGACCGCCTCATCCTCCGCGCCTGCCAGTACCGCGCCAATCATCATCGCTGCCTGAATCAAAGCCGCCGTCTTATGTTCATGGATATAAAGCAGCATGTCTTTGGTCACATTTTCCTCCGGGTCTTCCGCCTTAAGATCCGCGCACTGTCCGCCGATCATACCATAAATACCCGCCTTCTTCCCAAGAATCTGCAAAGCCTGCGCTATTTTCTGAATTTCTGTCGTATCTTCCGCATGATCAAAAGCTGACGCCGCCGTCTCAAAAGCATAATTGAGCAATCCATCCCCTGCCAGCACAGCCATTCCTTCCCCATAAACAATATGGGTGGTCTTACGGCCTCTGCGATAGTCATCATTATCCATGGCCGGCAGATCGTCGTGTACCAGAGAATAGGTATGAATACATTCCAACGCCATCATAAAACGGGCGAGGCACTCTCCTGCACCGCCAAACAATGCCGCTGTCTCTGCCATCAGCATAGGGCGCAGCCTTTTCCCACCGCCTAAAACAGCATAATTCATAGCCTCTATCACCGTACGCTGATAGCCGTCCTCTTTGGGCAGATATGCCTCAATCATTTTCTCAATCTGTCCGGTTTTGTATTGTATCTCTTCCTTAAAATTCATCTAAACCACCATCTTCATTAATCTGCAGTACTTTTTTTTCTACCTGATCTATGGTCGCATTACAATGCTGCAATAATCTCATACCCCTATTATACTCACGAAAAGATTCCTCCAGCGTAATCTCCTCCGACTCCAGATGGGCAATCACTTCCTCAATCTGTTCAAAAGTATCTTCCAGAGATAACGGCCGTTCTTTTTCTTCTTCCCCCACGATAGTATCCTCACTTTTCATTCTGATCCTCCATGTGACGACAATATCCTACAAACTGTTTTCCTCCTCTGCCGCCACATCCTCTTTGCTTCCTATATACTCTTCTGTCTGTTTATCCGTCACAAATGCGTTGATAAGACCATCCTTCACATATACCTTAATCTGATCTCCCAAAGCAGTCTGGTGTATGCTTGATAAGGTTCTTCCCTCCTTATCCGCCACATACGAATACCCCTGGTTCAGCTTATCCAAGGGTGAAAGTCCCTTCATCTGCTCCACATACAGCGCCATCCTGTGCTTTAAGCCAACCAGCCGTCCCTCCATCAGATTCTGAAGTTTTTCCTCTAAAGATAACGCCTGTGTTCTTTTCATGCGAATCATATTTACCGGACTGACATATTTTAATCTCACACCATACTGTTGTGTTTCCCTGCGCATACGCTGGATTACCATCGTACACAGATGTTTCATGGTATAAGCATACTCATCCAGTCTCTCCTGCATCTGCCCCATATCATAGACGGCAAGTTCCGCCGCCGCTGATGGTGTAGGTGCCCGCAAATCCGCCACGAAATCCGCAATAGTCGTATCCGTCTCATGACCCACCGCCGAAATAATCGGAACGCTGCAATCAAATATGGCCTGGGCCACCGCCTCCTCATTGAACGCCCAAAGATCTTCGATGGAACCGCCGCCTCTGCCTACAATCATCGTATCCACACCTTGTCTCTCCAACGCCCGGATACCATTTATAATACTGGGAACTGCCGCCTCCCCCTGCACAATCGCGGGATAAAGGATGATCTGCACATAAGGATTTCTTCTTGTGGCAATATTGATGATATCCCGTACTGCGGCACCCGTAGAGGCAGTCACCACTCCCAATGTCCTGATATAGCGTGGAATCGGCTGTTTATACTGAGCAGCAAACATTCCCCGCTCCTCCAGATCCCGTTTCAATCGCTCATACCGCTCATAAAGCGCTCCCGCTCCATCCAGGGAAATCTCCCGCGCATAAAGCTGATATTTACCATCCCTCTCGTAAACATCCACACTGCCGCTTACAACGACCTGCTGACCTTCCGCCATCTGAAAGGTCAGTCCCTTACGGAAAGATGAAAACATAACGCACGATATTGTTCCTTTACTATCCTTTAATGTAAAATAAATATGTCCAGAGGGATGATATTTACAATTGCTGACCTCTCCCTTAACCCGGATTGCCTGCAACATAAAATCCTGCGTGAACATATTTTTAATATAAGAATTGACCTGTGTAACTGTATATACATTCTGCATGAGAGTACCTGCTTTATGCAAATTTGGCCAGAATACCATTCACAAATCCGGAAGACGCATCCTGACCGAATTTCTTGGCAAGTTCTACCGCCTCGTTAATTGCCACGCCTGTAGGAACATCCTCATCATAGCAAATCTCATAAACGGCAAGTCTTAAAATCGTCAAATCAACCTTGCTCATTCTGGTGGTATCCCACCCCTCTGCCTTCTCATTTAACCGGCTGTCAATTTCCGAAAGTTTCTCAAAAATCTTTCGGAATTTCTCAGAAACATAAACAGCATCTTCTTGCTGCGCAGCATCTTCATCCTCGAAAAAGAGCTGTTCCTGCTCCGGCATATCTTCCATCTTGTTAAACTCCACGCGAAACAGTAATTTAAAAATCTGCTCCCGCAACTCTCTTCTGCTCATATCAACTCCCGCTCTGCCTTATTTATCTTTTGTCACATTGATACCCGCAATACGGATATTCACATCCAATACCTCTAATCCTGTCATATTCTCTATGGCACTTTTCACTTTATTCTGCACGCGCTGGCAGGTAGCCGGAATATTATATCCATACTCCATGGTAATCGCAAGTTCCACCTTTACCTTTTTGTTGGATACATAAACCCTGGCACCTTTATTAAGGCTTCTGACACCCACTCTGCTAAGCAGCTCATTGGTCATATTCCCGGCCATAGCCGCCACACCGTCCACCTCTGTAGCTGCCAGAGCAGCAATCATAGCTACCACATCATCTGCAATCTTTACAGTGCCAAACTTTTCATCTTCGTGCAACACATAGGAGTTTCTGGTTGTTTCTTGTTCCATAAGCATAACCATACCTTTCTCTCATTTGGATTAAGTATATCAAAATTTCTTTTTTTTGCCTAGCCCTATTCGGTTTAAAGCCAAAAGCTCATACTGTACTGCTTCTCATTGTCAGTATAAGACACTGCGCCGTCCGGACAATCCAGATAACGGAAAATTCCCTGTTCCAGAATCAGCGCCGTATGCATCTGCCGGTAAGTCTCATAATCGGCGCATTTTAATGTCACATAAGTATTTCCCTTCTCATATCCTTCCTCAAAAATCTGTACCAGTCTTTCTTCATTCCACTCTGTAAAATAAACCCCTTCCCGCACATAATAATTGGCATCCATAGCGGTACACTCCGGCAGTTCCACTACATTATCCAATGTATGCGTCAATTCCAGCTGTTTCGTTGTCACACACAGATAATCGTAATTGATCGTCGGTATCTTCTCATCCGGATAGCTATCTTTGCCGCCCACCGCCTGATAAGAAGCGTCCCCCCACGTTGTATCCACATAATAATATTCCCCATCTATCCTCACCAGATTCCAGGCATGTCCTTCTCCGCCGATTACCCTGCCAAGCACCAGCGTCGCAAAAATATCCGCTTTATTAAGCAGATATTGTGTGGCCTTAGCATATCCCTGGCAAACGGATCTTCCTTCAATAAACACAGAACAGATATTCTGATTATCCTGGGCCGTTGCATCATAATCCGTATGATGAATCAAATACTCATAGATATATTTTACCTTTGTGTATTCGTCCGCCCCCTCCGGCATACCGGCAAGACATTGGTTTACATAATTATCTATCTGTGCCTGTTTTTGTGCAACTTCGCTCTGTGAAAATCGGTATGTTCCTGTAAAAGTCACCTTTTTCAGCACATCTCCCAAGGTATATTCCGTATAGCTGTATCCATCCACATAAAAAATTTCCGGGTGATCGTTTAATACACACTGAAACACGTGAGCAATTTTCTCTTTGTCAAAAATAGACAGTTTTACTTCCTGACGGAAATTGGTCAGCGCGTCCAAAATCTCCAGATATGCAATCTGTTCCGCTTCCGGCAGCTTCTGATAAGCATAACAATTTCCCAGCGACATCTCAATCTGTGCACTGTTTTCGCGTATTACCTGCTCCTGTTCCTCAGACTCAGTCTGTTCTGCTCCCAGATTTGCCTGCCTGTACAAATTACTTTCTTCATGGGGCAGTTGATACCAGGCATAAGCCAATGCGCCGCTCAGTGTCAACATGCCTGCCAATAAAACTCCTGTTCTCTTCATAGACTGATGCCCTCCTCCCCCAAAATATCACTTGCGTATTCTTTAGTTTCTTCCAAACTCTGATAAAATCAAACCTTCGTTCCTGTCTAGTGTCATACCGATACTCCACTGATTGACAAACAATAAAAGCGGATTCCCCTTTAAATCTTTAATCTTCTTCATATCGGAAGTCCCTGTCAGCTTGTCCAGATCAATCTCTTTATTCTCAATCCACCGGATATGCTCATAAGGAAGATTCTCCAGCTTAATTTCTACATTATACTCATTTTCCAGGCGATATTTTAAGACATCAAACTGCAAAACGCCCACCACACCCACGATAATCTCTTCCATACCGGTATTAAATTCCTGGAAAATCTGAATAGCGCCTTCCTGTGCAATCTGTGTAATTCCTTTGACAAATTGTTTTCGTTTCATGGTATCTATCTGTCTGACTCTTGCAAAATGTTCCGGCGCAAACGTAGGAATTCCCTCATAGGCAAACTCTTCTTTCGGCATACAGATTGTATCCCCGATGGCGAATATACCCGGATCAAAAACCCCGATAATATCCCCTGCATACGCCTCGCTTAAGATTTTCCTTTCATCCGCCATAATCTGTTGCGGCTGGGACAGGCGCATTACTTTTCCGCCCTGTACGTGTTTTACTTCCTCGCTCACATCAAACCGGCCGGAACAAATCCGCATAAAAGCGATCCTGTCACGGTGCGCCTTATTCATATTGGCCTGGATTTTAAAGACAAAAGCAGAAAAATCATGTTCTACCGGATCGATCAGTCCAATATCCGCCCTGCGGGCAAGAGGCGTGGTCGTCATCTTTAAAAAATGCTGCAAAAAGATTTCCACACCAAAATTTGTCAATGCAGAGCCAAAGAACACCGGTGTCAAATCCCCTGCCTGTATCTGTGCAAGATCATAAGGAGCACTGGCTCCATCCAGAAGCTCAATTTCATCCATCAACTGCACTCTGTTCTTTGCCCCGATCTGCGCCGTCAGCATCTCTTCTTCCGTAACCGGAATCCTGGTAGCATGTCCTTCTTTTGTCCCTTTCTCCGTATCTGAGTAGGTGATGACACATCTGCTTTCTCTATCATAAACACCCTTAAAGTTCTTCCCTGATCCAATCGGCCAATTGACAGGACAAGTGGCTATCCCAAGTTCCTTCTCAATATCATCCAAAAGCTCAAAGGTATCATTGGCGTCCCTGTCCATTTTATTGATAAAGGTAAAGATCGGAATATGACGCATCACGCATACTTTAAAAAGCTTGCGGGTCTGTGCCTCAACCCCCTTAGAAGCATCTATCACCATCACAGCAGAATCCGCTGCCATCAGCGTTCTGTAGGTATCCTCCGAAAAGTCCTGATGTCCCGGCGTATCCAGAATATTAATACAAAAACCTCCATATTCAAACTGTAATACAGAAGAGGTTACCGAGATACCTCTCTCCTTCTCTATCTCCATCCAGTCAGACACCGCATGTCTGGCTGTGGCCTTTCCCTTTACACTGCCTGCCAGATTAATGGCGCCCCCATACAATAAAAATTTCTCGGTAAGAGTTGTTTTCCCCGCGTCCGGATGCGATATAATCGCAAAAGTCCTTCTTCTGTTAATTTCGTCCGCATAATTGCCCACGTTTTTATCCTCCAAACTAGCTTTCTGGTATCGTATTCTCATGACCAGCCTGAAAACTTTTCTCCATTACAGCATGGATGTTCCGGCAAACTCCGGCCTGATTCCGAAATAAGCAAGCACCGTCGCTCCGATATCTGCAAAAGTCTCTCTCGTTCCCAGGTTGCCGGAAGACACATTCTTTCCATACATCAGAAACGGAGTATATTCCCTGGAATGATCTGTAGACACCGTATATCCCGGATCACATCCGTGATCTGCCGTAATCATAAGAATATCTTCCTCTCCAAGCCTGTTCATAATTTCAGGAAGTTTCCCATCAAAATAGGTAAGTGCCCGGGCATAGCCGTCGATATCATTTCGATGACCGTAAAGCATATCATAATCCACAAGATTGACAAAACATAATCCTTCAAACTCCCTGTCAAGATATTCTAACATCCTCTCAATTCCTTCTTCATTCCCCTTGGTATAGACAGCTTCCGTAATTCCCCTGCCTGCAAAAATATCTTTAATCTTGCCCACCGATATCACGTCCATGCCCGCACTCTTCAGCTGATCTAACATGGTTATACCGGGCGGTTCCAAAGAAAAATCATGCCGTCTGGGTGTCCTTGTATAAGTACCGTTTGCACCCACAAAAGGCCTGGCAATCACACGGCCCACACCGTGCCTGCCTTTTAAAATTTCCCTGGCCATTTTACAGTACTCATACAGAGTATCCACAGGCACCACATCCTCATGTGCCGCAATCTGGAATACACTGTCTGCAGAAGTATAAACAATCAAATCTCCCGTCCGAACATGCTCGTCCCCATAGTCTTGAATAACTTCCGTACCGGAATAAGGCTTGTTACAAAGCACCCCTCTTCCGGTTGCTCTTTTGAATGTCGCAAGCACTTCTTCCGGAAAACCATCCGGGTAGGTCGGAAGCGGCTGACTCGACAAAATTCCTGCAATTTCCCAATGTCCAATCGTGGTATCCTTTCCTTTTGATGCTTCCTTCATACGGGCAATTCTGGCCTTTGGTACTTTAACACCCTCTCTGCAGGTGACACCTTCTATATTAAAAAGCCCCAATGCTTCCATATTGGGCATGGAAAATGCAGAGCTTGAGGACACGGACCGCAGGGTATTTGTTCCTTTATCCCCATAGGCTGCCGCATCCTCCATCTCACCGATTCCAAAACTATCCAATACGATCAAAAAAACTCTCTTCATCTTTTGCCTCCATCCTCTATGACCTTATCACACTATACAATCCGTCCAAACGCCATACGAATATATAGTACCATAAAATCATTTACAATGCACCTACTTGTTACCGCCCTGGTATCATCCCAGATCTGGTTTTAATTCGCATTGACCGTACTGATAATAACCGCATCCGCACTAACACCTGTCTTGCGGATTACAATATCTTCAATCTGAGCACGCTGCGCTTCTGTCAGTTCTTCCGTATTGACCACCACATCCACACTGTCACCGTCAATGCTGACAACTGCATCATTAAATCCCTTTGCCTCCAAAAGAATCTCTGCCGCTGTCTCCTTTTCCGCCACATCCGTCATGGAAATCATACTATTGACAGCCTCCTGCTTCTGTGTCTCACTGATATTCGCATTGTTAATAATCTCAAGGAGAGTTTCTTTATTCTGTGCCCTTGTCTGCTCCTTCTGAAGCTTTGCACCGGATAATTCGGAAGTCGTACCTGCCGAAGTAAATACAGCTTCTCCCGGCACCTCATCCATCTGCTCTTCCGCCAGTGCCTCTGCCAGTTCCTCATCCACACTCCCGCTGTCCACCATAGTAACATCCCCGTCAAGACTTTCAATATCACCAGAAGCCTGCTCTATGTCCTCCTCAGATAAATCCATCAATGCCGCATAATCTGATTCCTCTTCCGCCAGTGCAAGATCACTTTTGCCATCCGTTGTAACACTTCCGTTCACTGACATAATCTCTTCATCCGTAACCTTCGTGCCTGCAAAATTCAAATATCCCGCTACCGCGATCATAATTGCAAGCGCAGTGATCATCATTTGGTTCTTTTTGATCATATTTTTCAATTTCTTCTCCCCTTCACTGATTATTGTTTTTCATCTTAACTATTGTTATTTTATTCATGTCTATATCAAATAATACCTGAATTGATTCGATTATATTCTGTCTCACCTGCGGCTTATCTGCGCCCTGTGCAATCACCACCACGCCCTCCACCGTAGGTGTTATGGTCTTAACCACATAAGGTACATCCTGCCCCCGCTCATCCACAGTATAAATGGTATTCTTCTCGATTCTGCTTTCCTTCATTCTACGGCTGCCGCCCGCCGCATCCGCCTCCGTCGTCTCTGAAACGGTTTCCGTTCCATCCTTGGCAAGTACCTTCTGCTCCGATTCCTTTAAAGTAATCAGTACCTTTACCTGTCCTGCCCCTTCTATATATAGAAGAGATTCCTCCAGCTTCTTCTCCCATTCCTTTCCGTATCCTATACTCTCATCCTCTGTCACGGACTGCTTTTGTTCCCTTATCTTATCACCTGTATCGTCCGATATATTGGACTTTACTGTGCTTTTTTCTACCGGCAGAGAAATCACACATAAAAGCACGCCTACTAAAATTACAATCAGCCATTGGTCTTTGCGCAGCTTTTTCCCTCCCGTCAGTCTGTCAAGCAGCTTCTTACCATCCTCCAACACACGTCACCTCCACTCTTTCCGACTCTATGCCAAGGATTTTGGCAAAAACCTCCTGATACCGCACTGCCTCTCCTGTATCCTCCTTATCTTTCTCATCTCCAATCACAATTTCCCCGACCAAAACCGGTTCCACCATTTCATTCTCCTTTTTTGTCATCACAATTTCCACCTTCTGTAATTGTGATACATATCCTTTGCCATCCTCCCCGGAAACATTTTCCTCCAGAATTAAGAATACCGACTTCACACAGTATTCCTTATCAGATATGCTGTTATTTAATCTGGATTTGATTTCCTCTTCCAGCTGTCGTACAGCACGTTCATTGACCCCCTCTGCATCCGAATCCCATAATTCTTCTCTCTTATATTCCTGTATCACCTCCTCCATTCCCGCCTGCCATCCCCTTTCCAACTCCTCCGGCATGGAGATAAAAGGTTTCATAAACAAAAACAATATAATAACACTTGATATCAGTTTGATATATTTTTCATACTGCCTGCCGGGCGAGAAATGTATAACTGCCTGGGCGGCAATCATAAAAACACCTATTTCTTTGATATTCTCAAGCATGGATACCCTCCTTTCCTCCCCAGAAAGCTTCTCTTTGGTATCTTATCTGCATCACATCATATTCCGTCCTGTCGTATAAGTGATAATCGCTATCTGAATCACAAACATACCGACTGAGGCCAGAGCAATCTTTAATAGCATCAGATTTCCGTCTCCCACCCGATTGGCACAGTTCGTCATACGTTTGTCACTGACAATGCCGATTAAAGCTGCACTCAATTTGATCACGCAGGACAAAAGAAACAGTTTCAGTATGGGAATCCCGCACAGTACAATCAGCACCAACGTAATATATATACCAATGCTGTTTTTTATAAGCACTGCTGATCCGATCACCATCTCAAACATGCCTTCTGTCAAACCTCCTATCCCGGGCAGCGCAGACATTGCCTTCTTCAGTGCCGAGGACTGCAAAGAATCTATAACAGGTGATATCATTGCCTGCAAAAGACTAAATCCCGTGATAACACCAAGGCTTACCTTAATACTTCCGCCTATGACTTTCTCAACCACCTCCAGCAAAAGTCCCAGCTTTTCCTCCATCCAGATTCCATTGATGACCGTCAAAAACACATAACCATAAACCAACGGCAGCAACACCGACAAATATCCCCATTCAATAAGATAAACCACGATCAGCAGCAAATGATAATAGGCCGAAGCCGATGCAAAACCCGTGGCGCTTCCCACCGCAATCATATAAGTAGGAATATACAAACGAATGAATGTGGTAACACTATGTAAAATCTCCTGCACGATTGTGACCGCATCCACAAAAAATTTAAGCAGCACCGCAATCAACAACAGATAAACAAAATAAAAAGCCAGATCCGATACCTGATGATCTTTAAAAAGATCCGCGAAATTGGAAAAGAGCGCCGCCACAATTCCCAGAATAAGGATCGTCAGGAACAAAGTTTTTAACTCTCCTTTCTGATATTCCAAAGCACCCGTTATTCCATTGCCCAATGTTTTTACAGCTTCCCACAACTTTCCCTGCATGACATAGCTGAATACTTCCTTTCCATCAAAAGTAAATTCCGGAAACAGCTGCCCAAAATCCATTGAGACGATATTCATATCCATTTCATCCCATACCAGACTGCTATCCACCATATGTCCCTGCCCCCTTATTTCGCAATTGCCTGTATATTCTCCATTAAGGCCAGAAGCACGGGCATCCCCACGGAAAGAATATACAGCTTACCAAGCATCTCAACTTGTCCGGCGACACCGCTGTATCCGGCATCCTTACAGATTCCTGCACAGAATTCACAAGCGTATGTGGCTCCCACAGCTTTTAATAATAACGATAGATACTGATAGTTTTCATTCAAATATCCCCTGATCTGATCCATTCCCATCAATATATTCACAAAATAACGCATGATATATTCTAATATAATCAGACATACGGCTACCGCAATATAAATACCGTATTCTGTCTTATAACTTTTTATTGACACTGCAAACAACACTCCTACAATGCCTATTATCCCGATTTTTATCATATCCATACTGATTTCCGCCTTTTACCGTCACAGAGCAAACAACTCCTGCACCATTAAAAACAAATCGTAGATATAAGGAATGACCCAAGTTAAAACAAGAATTAATCCTGCCAGGCTGATTAAGAAAGCATGTTCCTCTCTGCCGCTATACTTTAAAACCTGATTTAATATTGTCACCAAGATACCGACTGCGGCTATCTTAAAAATAAGACTTACGCTCATTGCTCCTCCTTGCATCTTTCTCTCACAGCAGCAGAATTGACAAAAGCACCCCCGCCAGAATACTGACGCTGTGTATCATTTTGGATTTGTTCTCATAAGCTTCTTCCGCCTGTCTGCATTTTCTTTTCAGCAATTCCACTGACTGATCAAAATTCACAGCCTGACGTGTCTCTTCCTGCAGTCCCAGATATACGGGCAGCTTCATGATAATATCTCTTTCCTCCTCCTGCAGGGGCAGATTCAAAAGACAGGCTTTCATCTGACCACTCCAGGCTTCTTTTAGTCCTATACCCTCTCCCTGCATCATCTGTCTGTAAACGCCCTCAAAATAAGGCGCATACCATATATCCTTATTATCCGACAGTATCCGACAGATTTCCGGCAGTGTATTCTTCCCGTAACTAATCTCGTCCTGTATTCTGCGTATCACATATATCCATTCCCGCAAACACCGGATCCGCTCCTTTTCCAGCCTTATCCTGGTACGTCCAACCCCCACACAACCCGTCAGAATACAAAGGATTCCCACTATTTTATACATCGTTGCCCTTCTCTGTCATAAATACCTTCTATCACACAGTTTCCGTGTTGTCTTTCCAACACCACATACCTGTCAAACATGCCCTCCTCTATTACATAACGCATGTATTGTTTGTTGTGAATTTCTTGAAGAGAATACCCGTGAACAGTGGCAATCAGCTTACAGCCACAGCCACTGGCCATCCGTAAGGCTTCTATATCTTTATCACTCCCCAACTCATCCACGGCAAGCACCTGCGGCGCCATGGACCGGATTAACAACATCATACCTTCCACTTTGGGACAGCCATCCAACACATCCGTACGGCTTCCCACATCATTCTGCGCCATTCCCATATAACTGCCGGCAATCTCCGAGCGCTCATCCACCACACTCACATTTACACCTTGTCCATATAAAGTTCCATCTGATAATTGTCTGATGATATCCCGCAGCATGGTAGTTTTGCCACATCCGGGCGGCGAAATCAACAGCGTATTACATATCTGTCCTCTTTCGTAGAGAAAGCGCATCACCGAATCCGCGGCACCCTTTACCTGATGGGCAATACGAATATTTAAATAACGTATGTATTTCATATTACGGATATGTTCCCCTTTGTCCAGAATAACCTGTCCCGCCAATCCCACACGGTGACCGCCCTGTATCGTGAGAAACCCCTGGCGTATTTCATCCGCAAAAGCATAAAGGGAGTACTGACACAGATGCTGCAAAATTTCATCCAGTTCCTGAGATGTCATCCTGATTCCTAAGTCCTGCCTGTCCACAATCTTTCCCGCAGCATCTATAAACCGTTCCTTTTGCCCCAGAATAACCGTCGCAGCCCTGCCTGCCCGCAGCCGTATTTCCTGTAGCTGCTCACACAGATTTGCCGCTTCCTGCCATCTGCCACGCATCTTTTCAGGAAACATATATAAAATCTCTTCCCTGCCCATCCTCATTCCCCCTTATCCCAATATATGAACCTTTGTCCAAGTTATGACTCCAAAAGAACAGGTTGCCCAGAAAAAAGATGCAAAAATTCTATGGAATTTTAAATAAAAAGAGGGTAAAATATGTAGAGAGAAAAAAGATAAAAGAGGGATTCTATGAAACTGGACATGCATTGTCACACAAAAGAAGGCTCGCCGGACGGCAAGCTGGAATTATTGGAAAATATAAAACTATTAAAGGAAAAAGGCTATCAGGGAATGTTGATTACCGATCACAACTCCTACAAAGCCTATCGTTATTATAAGAAGCTTTCTGACAAACCCGATGATTTCGTGGTATTAAAGGGTATCGAATACGACACCATTAATGCGGGGCACATACTCATCATCATGCCCACAGGAGCAAAACTTCCAATTTTGGAATTAAGAGGTCTTCCCTTGCTGCTCCTCATAGAAATTGTACATCTTTACGGCGGTATTCTGGGACCTGCCCATCCTTATGGTGAAAAATTCTTAAGCATTACCAACACGCTGCGGGGTAAATTGTCGGAAGATATTTACCGCAAATTTGATTTTATAGAGGGATATAATGCCTGTGAAGACGCCGATTCCAACATGCGTGCCATGTCATTGGCCGAGCGCTTTGATCTGCCCTGTTTTGGCGGCAGCGACTCTCATAAACCCGACTGTGCCGGATTGGGCTATACCATCTTACAGGAAGATATCGCCTCGGAAACCGAACTGATTGAATATATCCGCTCTAAAAAGCCCACCATGATCGGCGGACTCCATTACACCCATACAACCAAATCCAAACTGGGAAAGGCCAACAATGTGCTGGTCTATTCTTTCTGGGTCTACAATAAGTTCCTTGCGCTCTTTCGCCGGAAAGCGCGTAATCTGGAATTGATGGAAAACCAGATTTTAGACTCCATCCGGGCTGCCAAACATAAAAAAGCCCGGTATATCCCTCTTGGTGAGGACTAGGAAAGGTTCGCGTGTCACAAACATAAAATTATTTCCGCTTACTATTCGCGATCTTCTTTAGCTCTTCAAACGCATTTCTGTATTTTCTCGATTCCATAGTCGGGTTATTGCGAATCATGTCACGCTTATAAAAGTCCAGAAGCCTGCTCTCATTTTTCTGCCGCTCCAGATATTCACCGAATCTGCCCCGCAGCTCCGCAATCTCTTCCCTGACACTCTCACCATATGCGGTCGGTCTGTTAAGCAGATTCTCCTTAATGGCTGCAAAACGCTGTTCGATGCTGGCCATCATCTCGTTCATCCATAATTCTCTGCGCTCTTCTCTCTCCTGCTTCTTCAGTTCTTTTTCCTCGTTGCTAAATGCCACGATCACATCCAGACGCCGCTGCATACGATCCAGTTCCTCTTTGGCTTTCTCAATCTTAACCATAATATCCCGCAGATCCAAGGCAGCCTTGAAGGAAAGTGTAAAATCCGCCACAATATAAATAGTAAGAAGAATCGTCACCCAAGCCAGCACGCGAGCCGGTATGGCTGTCACTCTCTGCTCAATAGGCGCGTGTATTACCCTGGTCATCAGAATAGTAAAAAATCCCCAGGCCACCGAAGAACCCAGGCAGATATGTCCCTGAAAATTAAAGGGTTTATTAGAATAATCCCAATATCTGACCTTAAAAAGCGCCTCCATTACTACTCCTGTCACATATTCCAATGCAGTTGCTCCAATAACACCTGCTATATATGTCAGAAATACATTATCCCGAAAAGGCATGGACACCACCAGCATCATAATGGCACCGCTTCCATAAAGCGGCAGAAAGGGTCCTCTCATAAATCCTCTGTTTACCAGTTTCCTGGATTTAAAAGATACATAAGCAGATTCAAAACACCAGCCAAAGAAACAATATATATAAAAGAAAAACAACCATTGAAATCCATTATAACCCAACATTTAAACCGTACTCCTGTATATTATGTAAACTTTTCTATGGTAAAATCAGCCGTTTAATAATTATGTAAACTTTCAAGCTCCAAACATCGCTATCGATATATTTCCACGCAGACTCTACGTTTGCCCTTACGAGTCTCCCCTTGCTCTCCCCTGTAAACAGATCTGCCATATCCCCGTACGGTCACCACATCGCCTTCTTTCAGAATCGTACTGGGATTTTCTGTTAATCTGCCGTTTATATATATCCTGCCTGCCCCAAATAATTCCTGGCTCTGGCTTCTGGCCATATTATACAATTTGGCAATCACACCATCAATCCGGGGCGAAGCCACCGAAAAAGTAACCTGCTCCAAAGAAGGCGTTGTAAGTTTTGCCGGTATTTCACAAATCAGACATTTTACCCGTGTCCGTCTTACCTGCACAAGCTGCTCCGACAAATAGGAGCCAATGGACTCCAAACAGAACAAATAGGCTTCCTTTTCCTGTACAAAAATGTCCCCTATCATATCTCTCTCTATCCCCAGATTCATAATCGCACCCAGGAAATCTCTGTGTGTCAGCTTTTCGGCAAATTTAAAATTAAGCGGCTCAATCTTCATGCAGGCAATGGGATAGTCGTCCACATACCCCCAATTCTCCACATCCCCAAAACGAATTATCTTGCGTTCGCATAAAGGACTGCCGCCGTCCATCCCACACCCTGCGTAAGATAACTGATCGCGGATCTCATGATAAGCCTGCTGCTTGGAAAGGCCCAAAAAAGGCGTAAAAGTATAGACTCCCTGCGTATAGGAACGTCTGGCCAGCTCTAAAAGGCGTTTCTTCACCTGTTGTAAATCCTTATCTGCTTCCATCACACGAAACTTATGACCTCTTCTTTCGGGGCCTTTGCCGGCTCTACACTGACAGCATGCAGTACCGGGCCTTCTCCCTGATAATCTGCAAAATATTCCTTCTCCACCCGTGCCGTCACCTGCACCCACTGTTTATCTTCCAGAGAATCTGTTTGTTCATACTCGCAGGCATATCCCAAAAAGGCCATATCCTCCGCACAGCAGGTCATCGCCATACGCCCAGGCACAAAGTAACCCTTCGGAAACTGACTGGGCTTTAAAACCATCGCCACAAAGCGAATTGTCTTGCCGACATACCGCTCCAAATGGTCCAGAGAATCCAGATACCAGATTCCATAGCCCTCGTTATTCAATTCAATAACCGGCGCCTTTAAATCATAAGGCAGATCCTCCTCCATAATCTCATTGATCTCTCCGTTGGCATCCTCAAAAACAATCTCCGCTTTGGGATTAATGGCTTTGATATTGCGTTTATAATTGCCCAGATCCTGAATTCCGTCACAACGGTTAAAGATAATAAGTTCTGATTTTCGGATTTGCTCTGCCAGCAGGGATTTCATATTCGTAAAGTACATAGGAAAGGTAGAAGCATCAATGGTCGTAATCTGCTGCTCTATTTTCCAATGCCAGGGCAGCTTCATCTCCTTGTAATTCCACATACCGTTATATTCAATGATGATACGCTCCGGCTTATATTTCTTTTCCAATTCAATCAGTCTGTTAGCCGTAAAATCCGCTTCCTCATCAATCAGAACAAGTTCTGTCCGACTCTGTTTCAATAGATCGGCGTCGTATTCGTTCTCTCCCTCCTCACAGAGGATCAAAAGCGTCCTGCCGCGTATCTGAAAATAAGGCTGTGCCAGTGTATAGGTAATAAACTCTGTCTTACCGCTTTCCAAAAAGCCATTGATCATATAGACCGGTTTCATAACGCTACTTCCTTCCTGTTATTTCTGAAACAGTGCCGCCAGTTTTTCTTCCTGTAACTTTGAACCGATGACACAAAATTTTCCTGTCACATCAGGCTTACCGCTCCTTATGTTTCTTTCCTCTGGTACATAATCAAAATAAATCCAGCCGCCGTCTGTAGAGGGCACCATTCCCTTCGCCCGCAATACCAGACCATACTCCTCATCCTTATCCAGTTCCTGTAAAATGTGCTCAATCTCCTCCTGGCTGTAGACAGACGGTGTTTCAAGTCCCCAGCTTGTAAAAACTTCATCTGCGTGATGGTGATGATGGTGCTCATGCCCTTCATGGTCATGGTCGTGATGGCACTCGTGACCGTGTTCATGCTCCTCGTGGTCATGGTCGTGATGGCACTCATGGTCATGATGATGCTCCTCGTGGTCATGATCGTGATGGCACTCATGACCGTGTTCGTGCTCCTCGTGGTCATGATCGTGATGGCACTCATGACCGTGTTCATGCTCCTCGTGCATTTTCATCACTTCCTGCATCAACTGCGCCTCAAGATCCTTGGCACCCTCAATGGTCTCCAGAATATCTCTACCCTCCAGAGCATCCCAGGGTGTCGTAATAATCGTCGCCTTTTCATTATGCTCTCTGATCATTGCCACACAGTCAGTCAGTTTCTCCTCACTCAGCTTATCTGTTCTGCTTAAGACTATCGTTCCTGCATGTGCAATCTGATTGATAAAAAACTCTCCAAAGTTTTTGATATACATTTTACATTTACAGGCATCTACCACAGCTACCGCGCTGTTTAATACTACCTCTCTGTCCGCCATAGCATCCTGCACTGCTTTCATGACATCCGATAATTTTCCCACTCCCGAGGGCTCGATCAGAATTCTGTCCGGCGCATAAGTATCCAGTACTTCCTTAAGAGATGTACCGAAATCGCCCACCAAAGAACAACAGATACAACCGGAGTTCATCTCCTTAATCTCGATACCGGCCTCCTTTAAGAAGCCGCCGTCAATACCAATCTCACCAAATTCATTCTCAATCAACACTACTTTCGTATCAGCAAGCGCCTCTTTTAAAAGTTTTTTGATCAGCGTAGTTTTTCCGGCTCCCAGGAATCCGGAGACGATATCAATTTTTGTCATGATTACACCTTACCTTTCTAACTCTTTTCTATTTCTTATTGCTTATCCTTTTAACCGCTTTATTCCTTGGGCTATCACTCCAAATTCAGCTTTTTGTCCATCACATACCAGGTGATCAGATAGAACACCACACTGTAAATAATGCCGGAAACCAGCATGCTCTCCCATCCATACATATCAAAAAAGGAATTGTGCCTGTTAACCGCCGTTATAAAAACAAGATAAATTACACTAAACATCTTCTGTATAGTATAAATTCCAAAATAATACAAGACAGATAACAACAGCTTGTGATTTGCAGAAAGCTGTCCCAGGGAAATACAGGCAGTCACTTTCAACAACTTTGCAAACAGCCCGAAAAGAAATGCCACAAGCGACATTACCACCGCAAATCCTTTCACTGTCGTATTTTCTGAAATTGTGAAAGATATGATGCTGTCCATGCTGTCTCTCATTGTCTCGAACACTTCTCCATTGGATGCAATCAAAATAACCATTGACATATACATCACAAATTCACATAAAATAATCCACAAAGCGCTTACCAGTATCTTGGAGATAATGATATGATGTTTGTCTACCGGCAGCGTATGTAACAAATATCCCTGGTCACTATAGGTAGAAGTATAAAAGCGATAAACCAGGAATATCGCCACCCCGATTATCATGGCAAACATACTCAAAACATAAGTCATGATCACCATGATTGCTATAAACTGGAACACGTCCGGTTTCTCATAAGAAAAGAAATCCAGTTTCACGGTAATATTCGCCATGATCGTCATAACCGCAATCATCAGATTGGCAATCAGTATAAACTTCCAGGTGGCTTTACACTCATATTTCATCAGTTTTCCTAACATGCAAACACCTCCCTGAAGAATCTGTCTATGGATTTATGCTCATTCTGCCTGATCTGCTCTGCACTGGCCTGCAAAACGATACTTCCGTATTTGATAAATATCACGTCGTCCAGTATATTTTCCACATCCGATATCAGATGCGTGGAAAGCAGAATGGAAGCATTACGGTTATAGTTGCTGACAATCGTATGCAGTATGTAATCTCTGGACGCCGGATCCACACCGGCAATAGGCTCATCCAGAATATACAGGTCCGCATCCCTGCTCATGACCAGAATAAGCTGTACTTTCTCCTTCGTTCCTTTGGAAAGATTCTTTAATCTTTCGTCAGGCTGAATCTGCAGGCGGGACAACATATCATAAGCCCTGTCCATCCTGAAATCAGGATAAAAATCCTGGAAATACCGAACGATCTCAATTACCTTCATACCCGGATTCAGATAAGTCCGCTCTGGCAGGTAAGAAATTCTTAATTTTGTATCGATCCCCGGCCGCTGCCCGTTGATCAACACTTCCCCCGCCGTCGGTTTCAAAAGACCGTTCATAATCTTAATAAGCGTTGTCTTCCCGCTGCCGTTAGGCCCCAGCAGCCCTATGATCCTACTGCGCTCCATATTTAAGTAAATCTGATTCAAGGCTATTTTTCTTCCATAAGTCTTTGTCAGACCCATGCACTGTACGATTGGTGCCATAG
Organism: Lachnospiraceae bacterium UBA7086; assembly: GCA_002492525.1. GTDB lineage: Bacteria > Bacillota > Clostridia > Lachnospirales > Lachnospiraceae > UBA3282. Next base: position 109,659 of record DKZA01000008.1, read on the forward strand.
ATTCCCTCCTTTGTCCCTCATGCAATCGTAATCTTATACTCTGCAGCAAATTCGGCGCCCGCCAAAAGTTCCTGTTCCCATGCACGTTCCTTCAGTTCCCCCGAAAAGTCCACGCTGTCGCAGCGTCCATACCAGGGCTCAATGCAAATAAAAGGAGCGTTCTTCCCGGGCGGAGACCAGATTCCGAACAAAGGCGCATCAAATTCCACCGTAAGATAGGGTTTCCCATCCGGACCTGCCAGCGCCACACTTTGAGCCTGATGATGTTCTATGACAAGCGCATCCCCGTCAAACAGATGTGTGGTGACAGGAAGGCTCCCGTTTTGCAACGGATATGTCTTCATCCGGCCATTTATCAGACCGTCCTCAATACAGGAAGACACCACCTGCTCTTTCCCCGCAAACACAATCTGATAATCCGTCTGCTTTCTGCCCGGATCAAGGGGACACAGAAACGCCGGGTGACCACCGATGGCAAAGTACATTGTCTCCTGTGCCGGATTCTTTACCCGCCATTTGACCACTACCGTGCATCCCGAAAGTTCGTAACCGATCTCCAACACAAAGGGATAAGGATATTTTGCCAAGGTTTCCTCATTTGATTCCAAGCGGAACCAGATTTCCGAAGCCACCTGACTCTTTAGCTGAAACTCCATATCCCTGGCAAACCCATGCTGACCCATGGGATATTCTTTGTCTTTTGTGCGATAGACACCACCTTTTAACCCACCCACAAAAGGAAATAAAACAGGCGAAGTTCTTTTCCAGTAGGCCGGGTCGGCGTGCCACATATATTCCCTTCCCTGCTCCACACTCTTTAGCGACTTAAGTTCCGCTCCCAGGCTGTCCACCTGTATGGTAATCTTTTCGTTACTGATCTGAAACAATGCCATCTTAATCCCCTTTCTGTCCACGACCAATCATACCCCTTAAAAATACCTATCTTGTTTATTTTATCACATTTTATCACAAACGTATATCCTCGACTTTTTTTAAAAGCTTATGCCCTAACGTCAATGACTGTGTATGATAAGAATGTCTCGGCAGTTCCTTGGCAATCTGTTCCAGGCACAGAGAAAGCCTCTCCTGCAGACACGTCTCATCCGTCTTGCGAATTCTCTTTTCTTCTCCAATCTGATAGGACCTGGTCTGCCGGATATAGGGAATAAGCAGTCCCACCACATTCCCCTTCCGGTCCATCACGTATTCCTGGCCTCTCTTTAAGTATGCCTCTCCCACACAGACATAATCCTCCGGCAGTTCCCGCTCTTCTTTCCCTCCAACGCTGCTCTCCCACTGCCACATATCCTTGTGCGGTGTAAGGTCATCCTGCACATACTCCGCCAGCCCAAATTCCCACTGTGCCTTGAACCTTTGATACTTTCTTTCCCACTCCGTAAATACCGGGCTCATCCTGTCATAAAATGCTTCTGTCAATCTGCTGATCTCTTCTTTACAGACGGCTTGCTCCAAAAGAAGTGAATCTGTCACATAATTTTTCTCCTTCTCTTCCCCCGGCCACTCTATCTTTACCCGATTATCTATCAGATACTGTAAGAATTCTGAAGCCCCGCGCATATTCATTTCGAGTTTACATAACTTTCTTCCAAGCAGATCATACAAAAAGAAGGACTCAATGGACATTTCTTTCTTGCTTCCATACATTTTCAATTTACAGTATCCAATATCATCCAGCGAAAATAACGTCTTTCTCCCTACAAGGTTTACATAACATATATCCATTCCCTCCACTGTCAGGCCCCGAAGAAAGTAAGATGTACATACCATAATGCCGCAGACAGTCATGCAAAACAAAGTCAAAGCAAATACCCAGCGATTACCATCCGCCGCAGGCTGAAAAATCCCCATCAAAAGAATAAAAAGACAAAAACCGATAACGAAAAATCCTCCAGCCAATACAATCTCATGTTCTTTTACCTTTAATCTGATCTCATCCCGCTGTTCCATCCTGTCCTTCTTTCTTTAGAACTTCCTGCCAGGCTTCCTCGATACAAGGAAGTGGTACCGCCGCAATCTCATTTCTGTCAGTTCCCCCCGTAAGCATACCGATAAAATGTCCGCAATCGTCAAAAACGCCGCCGCCCGACATACCTGCCCTGGCATAACCATGGGCATACAGCATGTTATTCTCAAAATCTTCAATATACTGCCAGGTATCCTGCACGGTGCCTTTATGATGTTCCACCGCACCAATCGCCATACCGGCACCCACGCAGAACATATCGTCACCAGGCAAAAGCCCTTCATAAATTTCCGTATCGGCACTGACATAACGAAACGTCTCTAATTCCTCATAGGCAAGTTCTTCCCTATCTATCAGCAAAAACCCCACATCATAAACCTCAGAAATACCAAGCACCCTGGCATTAAGATAATACCCTTGCGGACAATGAACAAACCCTGTCATATCATCCCAGTAAGCCAGTACATGTTCATTCGTGGCTATCACCACGGATTCATTGGTCATTCGCCAAATTATCCCGCTGCCATAAGCGTTCCCCATATTGACCCGCACTACACAATCCTTAACCAGTTCATATGCCTGTGACAGATCCGCCTCATCCAGGGTTTCACACTCCAGGAGACCTAATGCCACCAGCCCTTCATAAATATCCCGGTCATTCACGGACTGGATCAGATGCGGGGGCAGGGAATCCTCCTTCGCCTGTACTCTCTGCGGCGTACAGGCGAAACAAAGCAAAAGTATTATAACAAATGCTATTTTATTCCTTTTGCCGGATATCCACCACATGCTATGCTGTTACCTCCGCTTTTCCTTCCGTTCTCATGCTTTTCTTTCCCATTGTAAGGGCACAGAAGATCCTTGATCCCTGTGCCCTTGCGGTTTCAGTCTTTGGATGTGATATATAATTATAAGCAGAACGATAAGCCGGGTTATGTCGTGAATGATCATCTATCTAGGATCTTCGTTGCCGAAGACCTCCAGCGACCTACCTGAAAGCAGACCGGGCCGGTCTATCGCTTTCTGTTTGGTCTTGCTTCGGATGGGGTTTACACAGCCTGCTCCGTCACCGGAGCAGCGGTAGTCTCTTACACTGCCATTCCACCGTAACCAGCAGTATTGCTCCGCAAAACTGCTGAAGCCGCTTTGCGGCTTCGTTGCAATAATGCTTTCACAAAACTACTGAAGCCGCTTTGCGGCTTCGCCGCAGTATTGCTTACGCAAAACTGTGGGGCTGTTTGTTTTCTGTTGCACTGGCCTTGGAGTCGCCTCCACCGGACGTTATCCGGCATCCTGCCCTGTGAAGCCCGGACTTTCCTCACCTGTACCCTTTCGTCTGTACAGCCGCGATCATTTGTTCTACTTATTCTTATCATTCCCGGACACAGACCAACAGGCCCGCGTCACTCATACATCAAAGCAGCTGCCTCCCACAAACTCCCTGCACAGGGAGTTCTTCGGCAATTCTTCGCTGCTTACTCCCAGGAAGTACTCAAGGAATTTCAAAAGCCTCTTGGCCTCATAATACCCCGGTTCTCCTTTTTTTATACTGAAAAGCAGCGGTTCTGCATACTGCTTGATTACGGCAAGCTCAAAGAGCATTGCAGAATTAAACATAGCATCTGCCTCTTCCTGGAAAGGGAATATGTATTTTTCTTCTCCGCGCCGGACCGAAGACCACATAGTGATTGTCTTTTGCGCCGAAGTACCCCTCGTTCTGGCATCCCTCACCAGACGGCGCAGCAATCGGTTATCCGTAGTGGGAATCCTGTTATGTTCGTCCACATTTAAGGTAGTAAGCGCACTGATATAGATCTTAAACTTACTCTTGGCCGGCAGGGAATAGGACATTTTCTCATTGAGTCCATGTATGCCTTCGATAACGAGAATATCCTCTTTGCCAAGAACCGTCTCCTTACCGCTGTACTCTCTCTTCCCAGTCTTAAAATTAAAAGTAGGCAGCTGCACGCTCTTCCCCGCAAGAAGATCCGTCATATCCTTGTTAAACTGCTCCACATCCAGAGCTTCCAGGCACTCAAAATCCGGATTCCCTTCCTCGTCCAAGGGTGTATGTTCATGGTCCAGATAATAGTTATCCAGACCGATGGGATGCGGCTTTAAGCCATAAGTGCGAAGCTGAACCGACAATCTGTGGGAAAAAGTCGTTTTGCCTGAGGAAGAAGGCCCGGCTATCATAACAAACTTTACGCCCTCCCTTCTTGCAATGTCTCTGGCAATTTCACTGATACGCCTCTCCTGTAAAGCTTCCTGTACATGAATCATCTCAGAAATACTGCCCTGACAGATCTGGTCATTCAAATCCCCTACCGTATCGATTCCTATCTCTTTGCCCCATTCTCCTGTCGTCATAAGTGTCTGGAACAGTTTCTTCCTGGGTACAAATTCCGGAAGCGTCTCCGGATCTTCCTTCTCCGGCAAAAGAAGAATCATGCCGCCCTCATAGGCAAAGAGATCAAAGATCTTGATATAACCAGTACTGGGCATCATATACCCATAAAAATAATCATAATAATCTCCCATACAGTAGACATTAATATTGGAACTTCTGCGGTAACGGAATAAAGAAACCTTATCCATCATGCCGTTTTCCCGAAAAAGCGCCACAGCTTCATCCGCAGGATAAGCTTTCTTGGTCACTAACAAATCCATATCCACCAACTCGCCCATACGGTCTTTCACCTTCGCAATGGTCTTCTCATCCAGGGTCAGACCATTTCTGAAAGCACAGTAATAACCTGCTCCGATCGCAAACTCTACTTTCACATTGGCAGCCGCCTCTACACCCGCCACATCCTTAATTGCCTTTAACATCAGCATAATTGCAGTTCTTACATAGGTCTTATGGCCAATCTGATCGGCACAGGTAATAAACGTTAGCTCACAATCCCTGTCCACACGTTTCATCAATTCCCGGATCTTACCATTTACCGTGACCAAGGCAATCTGACTCACATATTCGTTCTGATGCTCTTCCGCTATGATCTCATACTTGATGCCGTCATCATAGAGTCTTTCTTTTCCGTTAATCTTGATTGTAACCATAGGCAAGCCCTCCTTCTGCTGGTGAAAATAATAGTATTATATATATAGGAATCATCAAACAGACTCTTTGATCATCTCAGTATATCCTGCACTCTGCAGCAGTCCTGCAGACAGGCTTCTATCTGCTCATATCTGCTTCTTCTTTTCTCATCCGCCAATCCGTTTTGCCGCAGATTCTGAAGAATTTCTCCATAAATCCTTTCCTCCCGTAAGAGGTAAGATAAAAAAACAGGCGTTTTTTTATTCAGATTCACCGCCCCGTAGCGGTCCTCTAGTTTACATAACTCTTCTTCCGAAAAATTTTGCTCTCCTGCAGTCCATCGAATCCTGAGGGGATTTCCGCCGCCGGTACGCACCACAGAATCTCCGGCCGGAATTGCCCGGATAACCTGATAGAATTTTCCGTCCTCCTTAAGAATCTCTTCCTCCTGGACAAGACAGTTATTCTCCCGCAAGAAACGCCGAAACTGCTCTACCTCAGACTGCGGCTGCAAAATCAGCTCTTGAAAAGACATGGTCTTATCTATATCCTCTTTTAGAATCCGCCGCATCAATCTGCCGCCCATACCGGCACAGATCAACGACTGTGCTTCCCCGATATTATAATTATGTAAACCATCTGACAATCTCGTCTCAATGCTATCTTTTAATCCGTAATCCGCCACATGCTCTCTGGCAGCACCAAGCGGCCCCTTCCGTACATCCATAGCAAGAACTCCCGGACTGATACCCTGTTTGACTAAATAAATGGACACATAGCCATGATCACAGCCCACATCGCAGACGAGATTGCCTCTGGTCACCATATGAGCCACTGTATGGAGTCTTTTCGATAACATTTCCGACCGCATCAGTCCAGATAATCCTTCAATTTACGGCTTCTGCTGGGATGGCGGAGTTTACGGAGTGCCTTGGCCTCAATCTGTCTGATTCTCTCACGGGTCACGTTAAATTCTTTGCCCACTTCCTCCAGTGTCCTGGCACGTCCGTCATCTAAACCGAACCGCAGCCTGAGCACCTTCTGTTCCCGTTCCGTCAAAGTACCGAGTACTTCCACCAACTGCTCCTTTAATAAAGTAAAAGCCGCTGCATCGGCAGGCACCGGTACATTGTCATCCTGTATAAAATCACCCAGATGACTGTCTTCCTCTTCGCCGATAGGCGTCTCCAACGATACCGGCTCCTGGGATATCTTCAAAATCTCACGCACCCGTTCCACCGGCATATTCATCTGTTCCGCAATTTCCTCCGGTGTAGGTTCCCTGCCAAGCTCCTGTAAAAGCTGTCTGCTCACACGAATCAGCTTATTAATGGTCTCTACCATATGCACCGGAATTCGGATCGTCCGCGCCTGATCGGCAATCGCTCTGGTAATAGCCTGACGGATCCACCAGGTTGCATAGGTGGAGAATTTGTATCCTTTACGATAATCGAACTTTTCCACCGCTTTGATCAACCCCAGATTTCCCTCCTGAATCAAATCCAGGAAAAGCATACCGCGGCCCACATAACGTTTCGCAATACTGACCACCAGGCGTAAGTTCGCCTCCGCAAGACGCTGTTTGGATTCCAAGTCGCCCATTTCCATCTTCTTAGCCAGCTCGATTTCTTCTTCTGCACTAAGAAGCGGCACTTTACCGATCTCTTTTAAGTACATCCTGACCGGATCCTCGATGCTGATACCGTCCGGTACGGACAGATCAATGTTTTCTACATCCACATCATCCTCTTCTGTCAGAATGATCTCTTCATCATCCACATCATCATCCTCTGTGATGCGCAAAATATCCACATTGTTCTGTTCCAGAGTCTCCAAAATCTTGTCAAACTGTTCCTCTTCCAGAGACATGTCCGCAAAAAAGTCGTTAATCTCCTGATATTCCAGAATATTCTTTTTCTTCTTTGCAATAGCCAGAAGCTCTTTTAAGCGCTCCTCAAACTTTGCCTGTACATTTTCGTCCATCAATTGGTCCATCCTTCCTATGTTTCAAATCCTATATCTTTCTAAATCTGGCCTTTTTTCGATTATCTTGCCCTTATTGCAGGGAAATATGCGTTTTGCTAAGTTCTTCCAGTTCTTTTTTCCCTTGAATCACCTGGGTAAGTGCCTCCATATCTGAACCCATTCTGGCGGAATAATACTCAAAACTGTTCTTCTTCACCGCACACAGGATATCATGAAACGCCTTTTCTTTCTCCTGCATGGTAGTCAGTTTTTCCAGTTTTGTGTTAAATAACTCTGCCACTAACCGTTGTTCTTCTTCCTCTTCAAAAGTACTGATGATAGATGCCGGATTGAAAGCACCCTGCTCCAATCCCGCAAACAGCTTGTCCGCCACCTGACGATAAAAACCTTCCGTGAAATCTTCCACCCGGATATATGGCTTGATCTTCTGATACACAGCAGGTTCCTCGACAATCCAAGTCAGCAGCAGCCGTTGGGACTTCTTCGTATTATCCTGCCTCGTCGGTTTAGAAACCACCGTGCTTTTGGGTCTCTCCACCGGCTTTACTAATCCGGTACGAGCTGCATAACTGCTCACCAGCTTTCTTAGATTTTCATATCCGATATGATACTGCTTCGCCACAGATTCTATATAATTTTCCCGTTCCACCTCTTCCTCGAAGTTGCAGAGCCTCTTGGCTATTTCCCGGTGAAACGCAGTCTTGGACTCCGGATCTTCCAGCTGGTAATCTCGTTCCAAAACCTTCAATTCAAAGAAGAAACTATTCTGTGCCTGTTCTATCCTTTCCTGAAAAGCTTCTGCTCCCAGATTCTTTACAAACTCGTCCGGATCTTTATAAGGATGCATATCTATGACACGTCCCCGCAGTCCTGCCTCTTTCAGTATTCCAATCGCTCTAAGGGCTGCATTGGTACCCGCCCCATCGCTGTCATAAGCCAATAACACTTCCTGCACATACCGCTTCAAAAGGCTGGCCTGGCCTGCCGTAAAAGCTGTTCCCAGAGACGCTACCGCCTGGGTAAATCCCGCCTGGTGCATGGCTATCACATCCATATACCCCTCGCATAGGATCATATTTCCTTTCCGGGACGTCCTGGCAAAATTCAAGCCATAGAGATTACGGCTCTTATCAAAGATCGCTGTCTCCGGCGAATTTAAATACTTCGGCTTGGCATCGCCCATAACCCGGCCGCCAAATCCTATCACTCTATGATTGGCATCCTGAATAGGAAACATAACCCGATTCCAGAACTTATCATGAATCCCCCGTTTCTCATCAAAACCGGTAAGCCCTGCTTCCGTAATCAAATCGTCTTCATAACCCTTTGATTTTAAATAAGCTGTCAGATCCGATCCGGCTCCGTCCGCATATCCCAGCCCAAACTTTTTTATTGTTTCGTCCGAAAGTGCCCGGCCTGTCAGATAACGGTACCCAGTCTGCCCCCTGTTGGAACGAAGCAGATAAAAATAATACCTGGCCGCCTCTTTGTTCACTTCCAAAAGCCTTGCACGCCTTCCTTCCTTGCGCCGCATCTCCTCCGAATATTCTACCTCCGGCAAAGAAACGCCGGCCCGGTCGGCCAACATTTTGACAGCCTCCTGAAAGGTGGCGTTTTCATATTCCATCAGAAAAGTGATTACATTACCGCCCGCCCCACAGCCAAAACAGTAATACATCTGCTTGCCGGGGGATACCGAGAAAGAAGGCGACTTTTCATTATGAAACGGGCATAACCCGAAATAACTGCTTCCTTTCTTCTGCATCCGGACATAGCCCGAAATCACTTCCACGATATCGTTTTTCATTCTGATTTCTTCAATCAGTTCTTCCGGATAACGCATCTTGTTCCTTCCTAAATATATGTATCGTATCCATCATCCGTGCCATGTTTTAGGAATAAAGATCTTCTGATACTGTGCAATGGCAAACCGGTCTGTCATGGAACTGATATAATCACATACAATCTTCTCTAACGGTTCTCCCGCATCCAAAAGCCTGAACAAAAAGTTGGGTAGTTTCTCCGTATGCACCAGATAATGCTCATACAACGTTACGATCAGATTCTCTGCCTTGCCCTCCTCACTCTTGGCAATAGGATTCTTATAAACATGCCGGAACATAAATTCCCGCATCTTCTGCATCGCCTCCGCCACCTCAGGAGACATACAGATATCATCCTTATCCCGACTGTTGGTCACAATATTGTGGATAAAAAAATCTAACCGCTGTCCACAGCTGTAACCGATGACAGAACCGATCTCCCGCGGCACGTCCGCTTCCTTTAAGATACCCGCCCGTACCGCATCATCCATATCATGATGAATATAAGCGATCTTATCGGCCAGCCGAACAATCTTGCCTTCCAGTGTAGCCGGCATCCCGGATGTCTGATGATTTAAGATACCGTCCCGCACTTCATGAGTCAGATTGATACCTCTTCCATCCTTTTCCAGCATGTCTACCGTCCGCACACTCTGTTCATTATGTTTAAACCCATAAGGACATACCCTGTCTAATGCCCGTTCCCCGGCATGTCCAAAAGGCGTATGCCCCAAATCGTGCCCAAGTGCAATCGCCTCCACCAGATCTTCGTTTAATTGTAATGCCTTGGCAATGGTTCTGGCTGTCTGACTGACTTCCAGCGTATGCGTCAGCCGCGTCCTGTAATGATCTCCTTCCGGCGTTAAGAATACCTGTGTCTTATCTTTCAGACGCCGAAACGACTTACTATGTATGATCCGGTCTCTGTCTCTTTGAAAAACCGGCCGGATATCGCATTGCTCTTCCTCCTTAAGCCTCCCCCTGGAATTCATACTGAGCATGGCATAGGGACTAAGATATTCTTTCTCCCATTGCTCCAAACTTTCCCGTATATTCATAGGTATGCCTTTCTTCTCTATCGAAAACAACCGTTCTATTACTATTATTCGCCCAAAAATGCCGAAATCCTTTTTCCATTCTTTAAAATATACAATATTTATCATGCCGGGGCTGCAAAGCAGGCTTTTCCATAATTACTTCCCGCTTATTCCGAGGCCGCAAAGCGGTCCTCGCAAAGTTAATTTGCGAAGCAAATTTACTTTTTTTCATCGGCAGATATCATAAATAAATTCCGCATTTTTATCCATAGCCTCATAGGCTGTCTTAAAGGGAGACATCTGAAATACATGCCACATGCCCCGGAACATGTCCAGTTTCACGGATACATTGGCTTTTAACAACTTCTTATACAACATCACCGCGTCATCCTGTAAAATCTCATTACTCCCCACTTGGATATAAACGGGCGGAAAGCCCTCATAATCTCCAAAAAGTGGAGAAATCATAGGATCTGCAAGGTTCTGACCTTCTGCGTAATTAACGATCATCCGCTCCAGATATTCTGAATTCAAAACCGGGTCAATCTCCGCTTTGGTTACATGGGATTTCCCGGAAACCGTGAGATCCGTCCAGGGCGACATGAGCACCAGGCCACGCGGCATGAGTCTCTCTTCCCTCTTTAGCTGCAAAGCAAGACAGAGCGCCAGATTCCCGCCAGCAGAATCCCCTGCCAAAATAATATCCCGGGCCCCATATCCTAAAAGCATCAGATAATTCCAAACCTGCATGGCATCCTCCACCGCCGCCGGATAGGGGTGCTCCGGAGCCAGTCTGTAATCAAAACAGAGGACGTCCATGGAGGTAGATGTGGCCAGCTTAGTCGTCAATGTTCTGGCATAAAGACTGCTGCCGGTGGAATATCCCCCTCCGTGACAGTAAAGGATCACATACTTTTTCATATGAGCTCGGTTTACATAAGTCCATTCTCCATGGAGAATCCTTCCCTGATCCGCTTCTATGACAATATCCAGATCTTCTATCAATACTTCCTTCTTATTACTAAGAAGCGCCCCAAAATAATCCTGTGACTGACGGTGCTTTTCAATATCCACATTCTCCACCACACCATGCATCCTCTTAATAAGATTCATCAGATTGGCATTTTTCTTCTCTGCTCTTCCCATAGTACCTCCACAATCCCAAAAGTAAATTTGCTTCGCAATATAACCCGGATGCTCTCTATACTATAAAACATGATAAATTATATTTATATTTTACCATAAATCTCTCTATCTGTGTTATACTCTAAAAGATACAGAACGCAAGAGGGGAACACTAAGGTTATGGCCAAAGAAAACCATCCGACAAAACAAACAAACAGACCGGCTGCCAAAAGCAAAAAAGACGTCTGGTATAAGCTGGATTTGTCCGCCATCGTCTATCCCACCCTGCAGCGGCGCGACTTTTCTTCCGTCTACCGTCTGTCCGTGGTTTTAAAAGAAGAAATCAACCCGTCTCTTCTGCAACAGGCTCTGGATACGACCCTGACCCGTTTTCCCACATACAAAGTCGCCATCAGAAAGGGACTGTTCTGGCGCTATCTGGAGCCTAACACCAGACCCGGACCCTATGTACAGGAAGATATCAAAAATCCCTGCATGCCTATGCACTTTAAAGGTAACAATCGTTATCTTATTAGAGTATATTATTATGGACGCCGTATTTCATTGGAAGCACACCACTGCCTTGGCGACGGCACCGGCGGAATGTGTCTGCTGCAGACGCTGACTGCCACATATCTGGGGTTACAGGGTCATTCCATCAAGCCCTCCGGCTTTGTTCTGGACCTGAAGGAAACGCCGGATCCCGGTGAACTGGAAGATGCCTATATGCGCTACGCCACAGCAAAGGTCAAACCGCCCCGTCCCGCCGAAAAAACATATCGCGTACGGGGTACCAAGGAACCTTTCTACACATTAAATATCATAGACGGCGTGCTGTCAGTGCGGGAAGTCATGACCGTAGCCAAACAATATGATGCCACCATCACGGAGTATCTAAACGCGGTTCTGCTCTATGCCCTGTTGCAGAAACAAAACCGGGAATTCCATTTAAGACTGCGCCCGGTACGCATTGCCATGCCAGTCAATCTGCGCCGCTTTTTCCCTTCCAAAACTCTGCGCAACTTTATAACGATGGTATATCCTTCCATCGATCCCCGTCTGGGGGAATACAGCTTTGAAGAGATCGTGACTCAGGTGCACAATTACATGCGTTATTATATAAATGATAAATTCCTATGCGGAGATATCACTACCAACGCCGCAACCCAGCATAATCTTTTAATCCGTGTAGTACCGCTCTTTATCAAAGATCTGGTGGTAAAGACCTTTTATACCCGGGTCCAGGATAAGAACTCTTCCGCCGGCCTCACCAATATGGGAGCCCTTCACGTACCGGAAGAGATGAAACCATACATTGAGCGATTCGACATCTATATGGGCCAGCCCTTTTCTTCTCGTACCAACTGCGCTATCATCAGTTTTGAAGATATCCTGACCATCAATTTTGCCAGCAGCATCATCGAAGCCGATGTAGAACGATATTTTTTCCGCAAGCTGGTGCAAGACGGCATCCATGTAACCATTGAGAGCAATCGTACCTAAAAAGAAAGGATTCTATCATGTCATACTGTGTAAACTGCGGCGTGGAACTGGAAGCCTCCCTGCAAGAGTGCCCCCTGTGCCATACGCCTGTCATTAATCCCAAAACTATCGGCAAGCCAGTACCGTCCTCTCCTTATCCCGTGGATAAAGGACAGGTGGAAGTCGTCAAGAGAAAAGATCTTGGCATTTTGCTTTCCGTGGTCCTGATTGCTACCAGCGTCACCTGCCTGCTGTTAAATCTTTTGATATTTAACCACACGCGCTGGTCTCTCCTTGTGATCGGTATCTGTATCTGCCTGTTTGTTTTTACCTTTCCAGCAGTGTATTACAGCAAAACACCCGTTTATATTTCTCTGTTGGCGGACGGTGTGTCCGTGGCCATTTATCTGTATATGATCGGATTTTTGACGCCATCGGACACTTGGTTTTGGCAATTGGGACTCCCGATCGTTGCACTCATCACAGCTATGATGGAGATTTTTACGTTCCTGGCACGCAAATTTCCTTTTACGATTCTGTCGGGAGCTCTCTGCCTGTTTATTGAAATTCCTTTATTCTGTGTTGCGTTGGAACTTTTCATCCGCCACATGCTCACAGAACCTCTGTCTATCACCTGGTCAGCCGTTGTACTGACCGTATGTACTATCATAGATTTTGCCCTGATTACCATTCTCGTCAAAAAACGCCTGCGCAACGAAGTGCGCAGACGCCTGCATTTCTGATTGACTATGAAAATATTTATGCCTCAGCATATCTGGCCTCAGCTGCCTCCAAAGAGGGATAGCCATAGAAAAGAGTTTCATTGGCGATAGTCTGTTTTAACAGACTTTCCCCCTTTTCATATGCTTCTTCCGTTTCTTTTAAAACTAACAGCAAAGTCTTCCTGGAATAAGTCAGAAGTTCTCCTCTTAAATAACTCTCCATGGAAGAACCTGCCATAACACCATCCTCCGCTGTGGTAGATACTCTGCCACGTTTGCGAAGATTCGGATACTCCTTCATCATCTCACTGTCCCATTCCAGATTGATCTTCACAATCTTTTCCACAATATCCGTCTTATCCGAGACATCCGGCAAATGCTCCTTAATTCCCTCATATTCTTCCGGGAACGTGCTTTCCATCATCCTGCCATATTTTTCAAAAATAAGATTTCTGCCTTCCTTACAGGCGTCCTCACAGTCTTCCTGATAACTTCTCAGCACTTCGTCCGAATACACCATCCACTGACTCATTCGCATCTTAAAAAAGGTATCCGGATCATCCTGACAGGAAGCCCTGCCGCCGGTATTATATACCTGCTGAAACAATTCCCACTCCGTCTGTGCAATATGAAATATCAACTGTTCTCGTTCACTGACCTTATCCATTGTCACACTTCCTTCCTGCCTTACACTTCATCCGATATCGTGGACTGATACAAAGGCTCGCCGGCAATCTGAATATAAATGATATCCGCATCATAATTCCTCAGAAACGTACTGGCAATAGAATCCAGAATGATATCCTTGGCCGCCTTTGTCATAGTATCCAGATAATTGTCCATTTCCTTGGAAAGATCCAGATACAGAACCTTGCCCTCTTCTTTCTCTTCCTCGCTAAAAGACAATACTTTCGTATCAAGTGACACAATATTATGTCTCGCCAACGCCGCTATCAGCACATCTGCCGTTAATTCTTCCGCCTTTTCTTCCTGGGAATTTAAGCCGTCACAAGACCTGTTACTGTAATATACAACAAACGATACCGAATCCGCCGCTTCCTCCTCTTCTATAGCATCTGCCGATACCTCTTGTTCCTGAATATTCTCTTCCTCATCATCTTGTAATAAATATTCTAAGGAACTCACCAACAGATCCCCTGAAGACATCTCCGGTGCATCGATTTCCCCTGTAGTCACAGTACTGTCAGATTTCCTGCCACATGCCGTCATCAGAAGAACTATAGCAACTGCAAATGCAACTTTCCCAATCCTTTTCATAATCTCCCCTCCCGGATTCTTCCTGTCACAGATCCTCTAAATCGGGTTTTATTCTACCATACTATATCGCAAAAGTAAATTCCTTCGGAATAAACTCGAGATAATTTACTTACCGCCGTCTGTTTCTTCTACCCGGCTGCTCTAATCAATCTGACACCAAAAAGGCACCGCTTCATGCGATGCCTTCTGGTCTTGCCATCATGCAGGAAAAGGGACTTGAACCCTCATGATATTGCTATCACACGGACCTGAACCGTGCGCGTCTGCCAATTCCGCCATTCCTGCGAACAAATGTTATTTTAGCGTCTTTTGACATACATGTCAAGCCTATTTTCCAATTTTCTTGTCCATATACAGGATATGATTCACCAGCCAGCCAACCAAAAATTCCAGAAGCTCCTCCAGAGTTTTTTGCTGATTGTCATCCACTTCCTCCAAATCCATCTCCTCCAGACGGCTGACAAAAGCATCATGAGCCTTCTTCTGTGCTTCCAGGCCCTCATAATGGATGGCGGCCATATATTCTTCCTCATCCCCAAAGTGGAACTTCGTGTAGTTTTTCAGTTCCTCCAGCAGACGCACAATCTCATCGTATTTATCATGGACATAGTCATGCACAATCACCCGGTGAACCTCTCCGATAATCCGAAATAACTCCTTGTGCTCGTCATCAATGAAAGTGATACCCGTACTGTACTGCGTCGTATATGTATACTCCTGCTTTTCCTCCCATTCTTTCAGCGGCGGCATTTTACCAATCATCATATCACTGCCGATGATATGCCGAAACAGCCAGGTGACCAGATACTGCATCAGTTCATCCAACAGCTCATGCTCCTGCCTGCTGCCTACAATGGCATCCAATTCATTCATTTTAACCGCAAATTCCCTATGCTGCTTCTTCTGCAATTCCAGTTCCGGATGTCCTATCTTCTTCATATATTCTTCTTCATGCCGGAAATGATATTCCGAATAATCCTGCAGTTCCCGAAGAAGCTTCACGATAGCATCATATTTATCTTCCCGGTAGTCATTGGCAAGCAATTCCTCTACATCATTAACAATCCGAAAAAGTTCCTTATGTTCTTTATCAATTTCCTCCACACCAATCAGACAATCCTGCGTAAATCTATACATACCTGCCTCCTTTTTCCTGTGACAGCCACATCTTACGACCCTTTTATATTCCTATATCTTCCTATATCGCTTTCTGTTTCATAATGATATTGGGTTAATTCTATCATGAATTACTCTGATTGTCCACGACAGACAAAACTATCCGTCCGCCAAATTATTTTATAAAAAGCCCTTGACTTTTGGCTTTCTAAACAGTATTATATTAGGTGCGTTGTGTGACGTATGCGGAAGTGCTGGAATTGGCAGACAGGCTAGACTAAGGATCTAGTGATGGGTTCATCGTGTGGGTTCAAGTCCCATCTTCCGCAGTGGTTAAATGTGAGGAAACCCTGATAAATACTGGGTTTCCTCGTTTTTTGTTACAGGTCGATTCTGGTTACACTTGGTTACACTTTTTTTACCCCAATGCCGCCTCAAATGCATCGGTCCGCTCTTCCAAGGATTTAGTCGCAAACTCATAATACCGCTCGGTTGTCGCAAAATCCTCATGACCTGCAAATTTCCTGATCTCCTCATTCGTCAACTGCTTGGAAGCGATCATATTGGAGATACAGGTCTTTCTGATGCTGTGGTTGCCCTTCTGAGGCGTGCCGATCTGCCTGTTTACCCGTCTTAAGACATTGTTTATGGCATAATCGTGAAGTCTTTCACCGTTTCCATCCATAAACAAATATTCCCCTTCCAAACCATTACATCTGTTATGATTCAGAATCATGTGGTAGTACTTCCTTGCACGCTTGGACAGATATAGAGTCCTGTTGCCCGCTGGACTCTTCGGATAAGGAGAAATACCATATCCCAGCCTGTGCCTCCTGCCGTCTGCATCCATATAGTACTCCTTAACTTCCTGCCTCGTTATCTGTACCGAGTCAGCTGAAAAGTCGGTTGTTTTCAAAGCAACAATCTCACCCACCCGCAAAGCAAGGAAGAAGTTCATGCATACCGCCAGATAAGCAACATTTCCTGTCTTTTCATACTGCTTCTCGGCCTGCATAAGCAGCCGTTCCCTTTCATCATCAACATATACCTGTTCGGTCTCGTCTTTCTTATGAGACTCCGTAAACTTCCTGTAAGAGATACCGTGGACATTCCTTGCAACATTGACACCGATTAACCGCTTCTCTATCGCATAATCTAAGAGCATATTGGCAAGACTTTTCATTTCCTTATACTTCTTGCTGGTCAATTGATGCTTCCTAACCGTTTTCAAAAACCATTCTTTCATAATAACCACGTCAATATCCGCTATATCCATTTTGACGATTTCACTATCCCTATAATAAGTATCCCACACCCACTGCAGCTTCGTTGCATTGGCGGGAGTTGTTTCTTCCGCCTTATAATTAATCCATGCAGGATACAGGGCTTTCATGGTTCTTGGATTTTCCTGTCTCTTCTGTATTTCCTTATACCAATTCACTATGCACTTTTCAAGGTTCTCTCTGCTTGTTTTGGCTATCAGCTTTTTACCATTACACCCGTTATTATCAGGCAGTTTTGTTTTAAAGCGCCCGTCTGACGCCTGCCATATCGAGCAGAACTTTTCGTGTTGTTCTAAAATCCTTTTTTTCGTCATATCCTCGACTTTATCCAACACATCAGTCATATTAATTATACCGCTGTCTATAGCCTCTGACAAGGCCTGTAAATCTTGTGTATTCACTATTCATTGGAAGCTCCTTTCTTAGACATTTGCTCTAATACAGAAAATAGAGACTTCCTCCTGCGTAATTTTAATACTTTATGTCAACCACTGGCTCTGTATGACCAGCGGTATTCTTTTCCGTTTTATGCTATAGGAAATTCCTCCGCTTATTCGAGTCCGCGAAGCGGATCTCGCAATCGAGCTTTGCTCGATTTTTTATCTATATAAAATTTTTCTTCCCCTAAACTGAAAAAGGTTCCCCGCCATCTCTGGCTGGAAACACTTTTTCATATATTTTAAAGGTATGGATCTTCTTTTTATAGATTCAAGTTTCCTTCATTTTCTTTATAGAATTATCAAATGCTTCTTCGCTAATGGTTCCCTTTTGAGGCAAAATCCTCAAAATGACAGCCATCAATTCTTTTTCTTTCATGATCGCAAATCCTCCTTATCAGAAAATCTGCTCTAATACAGAATAAATAGAGACTTCCTCCTTAAGTAAACTCAAAACAGATCTTTATACTGCGTGTCAGCTCTGTATAAACTGACTGCTTTCTTTTTCTATCATTTATATCTTTCCCAAAATCATTCTGTTAAACCTCTGACTCAAGTATAATGATCTGCTGTTCTGCAGTGGGATCCTCACCAAAATAAAGCCGTAATGTAAACGTCAGAGCAGACATACCTGCACACAACTGCTGATAAGCAGTTTCATCTATTTCCCCTTTCTTCAAATTCCTCAAACATCCATTTAATAATGCAGCCATATCTTCCATATCAGATATTAAATATTCTTTTTTTGTCATAATATACTTTCCCTCCTGTTATCTTAAAATGCTTTATCAACTATAGATTGCATAAAACTTTTATTACTTTTCTGTTTCTCAATCCACCACAAATCTCTTCTGCAAAGTGGAACATCTCCTAATATGCAGCCACCAATTATCATCCAACCTCTTATTCCATTTTGCATACAGACGTGGGATTCCAGTTTTCCCATATTTATCCTTAAAATACTTTGCATATTCCCTCGGCTCATATTCGTCATATAACAATACCAGATGCTTATTGCCTGTTTCTACCTCTGTGCCTTCCAAGATAGCATAATGATACGTCTGCTCTAACAGCTTATAAGTACAGTCCCTGCGATTTTTCTCACTTCCAAAAGTGACGGAAGTTCTGCATATTGAAGATGTTTGCTCTATCCACTTATTATCATAATAGAAATCATTTATCTTCCCTATCGCCCCTGCCAAGTCATTACTCTCCAGCATTCTCTTAAGCTCCTGTGTTTTCAGTCCATATAGATCCACACAGAACCCTTTCACATCATAATTCCCCAATTCAGCCTTCTTGTTGAGATAGGCTTTCTGGCTTGCGGTATCCGTACACAGCTCGACAAAGTACCACTCCCCACTACACTTCACCCAGAGAGGTGCCTTCAGCCTTTTGTTTTCTACCTCTGGATACATTTCATGGTATCTCGTATCTCTTCTTATCTCCTCAAAAACATACTTTTTTCCGTCCCTGCAACGGATGTATCCATACTGCTCTATGATACGAAAGACCAGCTTTGATAATCCCCATCCCTTCTGCATATACTCCTTTATCCAATCGGCTGTTACTAACTCCTGTACCCTGAGTTTTCTATCTGTTAGAGTCCTTTGTGCGATCAGCTTTCTCTCCTGAGCTGCCTTATTTCCTCTGTATTCATTAAAATTAATCACTTTACACATGTTCGTAATCTCCTTTCATTTTCCAATCCATATTAAGATAGTCTGCATTGTTATAAGTTTCACATTTTTCTTTTCAGCTATATCTTTCTACTGCCTAGCTGTTGGCAGAGCAGGTATTTTCTAGGTTTTCGTGAGTCCGTTATGAAGTTGTCAAGGTTCCCTGTTTCTGTGCTTTTATTTCTGTAGAGTTTACTGCTGGTGATGCCAGCAAGAGGCTCTACAATAAAAAATAGTGGTCAGGACAATAAAAAAGTTTCCATCAGTAAGATGACTTTCATATTGTTTTTGATGTACTTTAGGGCATAAACGTCCTTTACATCCTGCAAACAATTTTAATGAAACATCTTACCAACCGAAACAATAATGTCCTGACCACTATATGATCTGATTGATATTATTTAATTTTCGCTCGACATTGTGGAGCATGTATTAAACTTATCAGATTCTTTTCAACAAGTCAATACATTTTGAAAATATTTTTATGATCGAAAATAAAAAGGAACTCCCCGTTCAAGAGAAGTTCCTTACTTTTACTGCACGATACGAACATTACTGCTATATCTTGCCACCATCTTTGCAGTTGCACTTACGTTGTAATCCTCATCATAGATAAGGATATCCAGTCCATACCCCTGCTTTGCTACCTTTTCTCTAACAAAAGGGGATTTATCATGGACCAGCATATCCAGTCCATACCCCTGTTCTGCTACTGTCATTCTCACATCACGATTTTCATCATAGACAAGAGTATCCAGACCATATCCCTGTCTTGCTACCTCCTGCCTGACATTGGCATTTTCATCATGAAGAAGGATGTCCAGTCCATAGCCCTGCTTCGCCACTGCCTGCCTGACAGACCACTCTTCATCATGAAGAAGGACATCCAGACTATAACCCTGTTCTGCTACTGCTGCTCTGACATAGCGATCTTCATCATGAATAAGAGTATCCAGACCATAGCCCTGCTTCGCTACCTCCTGCCTGACATTGGCATTTTCATCATGAAGAAGGATGTCCAGACCATAGCCCTGCTTCGCCACCGCCATTCTGATATAAACCTCTTTATCATGAGCGAGCGTATCCAACCCATAACCTTGTTCGGCTACTGCTGCTCTGACATCAACATTCCTGTCATGAAGAAGGGTATCCAGACCATAGCCCTGCCTGGCCACTGCCTCTCTGACTGTCCATTTCTTATCATGGACAAGGATATCCAAGCCATAACCTTGTCTGGCTACTTCCTCTCTTACTTCAGAATTCTTATCCAAGACAAGAGCATCCAGTCCATAACCCTGTCTGGCCACTGTCTTTCTGACATCAGGATTCTTGTCATGGACAAGTACATCCAAGCCGTAACCCTGTTCTGCGACCTTGCTCCTCACAGAGCAATCCTTATCTCTGATAAGTCTGTCCAGACCAAAACCCTGTTCTGCTACTGCCGCTCTGATATGTGGATGCTTACTAGCAATAAGTGACTGTTGATTTTCTTTAAAATAATCTCTTATCTCCTCTTTCGATAATTCTCTTAAGAGCTGTATCCCCTCTGCTACATATACATCATCTCTGCTGCTTGATACTCTTATGAGCTGCACAGCATCTTCATCATATCTGACCTCTTCACAGCTGATATCGCCATATGCTTCTACTTCAAAGATCCTGCTGCTCTTGATATCATAATAGTTGTCCAGCTCCTCGATATTTTTGCAAAAGTGGAATCCATTTACATCAAGAGCTATCTCTCCTTCTATCATATATTTTTTGCCTAATTCAAACTGCATACCGTTTCCACGGACTGCCCTCATATCCTGATCTAATGCTTTATATCCTCTCATTACCATTTACCTTTCATGCACTCTGCATGTCCTTTCTTTTATGTAGATAATCTATTATAGAAGCTGGTCAGTCAAATATTCCATGACATTAAAATAGGAACTCCCCGTTTAAGAGAAGTTCCATATTTTTACTGCACGATACGAACACTACTTCGATGTCTTGCCATCATCTTGGCAACCTTTCTTACATTGGGATCCTCATCATAAATAAGGATATCCAGTCCATAGCCCTGCTTGGCTACCTCTTTTCTAACACAGGAAGATTTATCATGAACCAGTATATCCAGGCCATGACACTGTTTGGCTACTGCGATTCTTACAATATAATCTTCATCATAAATGAGTGTATCCAGACCATAGCCTCGTTCGGCTACTGTCCGTCTGACATATGCATTTTCATCTTGAAGAAAGATGTCCAGACCATAACCCTGCCTGGCTACTGTCTGCCTGACGAACCAATCTTCATCATGAAGAAGGACATCTAGACCATACCCCTGTTCTGCTACTTCCGTTCGGATAAAAAATTTTTCATCATAAACAAGGATATCCAAACCATAGCCCTGCTCGGCTACTGCCCACCTGACATGAGCATTTTCATCATGGACAAGAATATCCAGTCCATAACCCTGTCTGGCTACTGCCCGTCTGACATTTGCATTTTTATCATGGACAAGGATATCCAGTCCATAACCCTGTTTGGCTACTGTCATTCTCACATCAGTGTCTATATCATGAACAAGTACATCCAAGCCGTAACCTTGCTCAGCTACTAAACTTCTGATAGAAGAGTCTCTACTTTTGACTAATTTGTTTTGATTTTTATTAAAATAATCCTTGATCTCTTCTTTCGTAAGTTCTCTCACAAGACTGATCTTCTCTGTGACATATTTATCATCTAGCTTTATGATCTCTCCGTCTGCTTTGATCTCAAATATCCTGCTGTTCTCAATATCATAGCAGACACTCTCAAGATTTTTACAGAAAGAAAATCCATTTAGACAAGAAAGAAACTCTCCCTCTGAAACATAGATTTTGCCCAACTCAAACTGCATACCATTTCCACGAACTGCCCTCATATCCTGATCTAATGCTTTATATCCTCTCATTACCATTTACCTTTCATGCACTCTGCATGTCCTTTCTTTTATGTAGATAATCTATTCTATATAAATGTGCTGCGATTATTCCATTCAGCAAAAAAGACCTCTCCGTTTAAGAGAAGTCCTTTTTGCTACTGTATGATATGCACACTGCTGTTGTATCTGGCTCTCATATTTGCAGTTGCCCTTACATTGTAATTGTCATCATTGACAAGGATGTCCAAACCATAGCCTTGTTCTGCTACTGCCTGTCTGACATAAATATTTTCATCATGAAGGAGGATGTCCAGCCCATAGCCCTGTTTGGCCACTATTGCTCTTACATACCAAACTTCATCATGGATAAGGATATCTAATCCATAACCCTGGCCTGCTACGGCTGCTCGAACATTAAAATCCTCATCATTGATAAGAATATCCAGACCATAACCCTGCTTGGCTACCTTTTCTCTGACAAAAGGGGATTTATCATGGAGCAACATATCTAACCCATAACCTTGGTCTGCTACGGCCGCTCGAACATTAAAATCCTCATCATTGATAAGGATCTCCAGTCCATAACCTTGTTTGGCTACTGCGATTCGGACACTACTATTTTTATCACAAACCAGCACATCTAATCCATAGCCCTGCTCTGCCACTTCTTCTCTCACCTGCCATTTTTTATCATGAACAAGGACTTCCAAGCCATAATGCTGTTTTGCTACTGCTGCTCGGACACCGCAATCTTCGTCTTGAATAAGTACATCCAACCTATATCCCCGCCCCGCTACTGCTGTTCGGACTTTATAATCTTTATCATATAGAAGTGTATCCAGACCACAGCCTTGTTCTGCTACTGCCATTCTGATATAGGGATCCCTGCTTTTGACTAACTCACCCTGGTTCCTATTAAAATAATCCCAGATCTCTTCTTTTGTGAGTTCTCTCACAAGTCTGATCTTCTCTGCGGCATATTTATCATCTCGCTCTACGATCTCTCCATCTGCTTCGATCTCAAAGATCCTGCTGTTTTTAATATTATAATAATCATTCAAATATTCTATAGCTTTACAAAAATGAAAGCCATTATGACAAAGAGCAACATTTCCTCTTATGGAATACAATTTATCTATTTCAAACTGCATACCATTTCCATGGAATGCCCTCATGTCCTGATCTAATGCTTTATATCCTTTCATACCTGCTTCCTCTCATGCATCCGATGCATGTCCTTTCTCTTTATATAGCTAATTTATTCTATATAAATGCGTTGCAAATATTCTATCCATCAAAAAGGACCTCTCCGCTTAAGAGAAGTCCCTCATTTCTACTGCACAATATGCACAATACTGTCATCCGCGCCTGTTGTCCTGATCGTATAGCCAAGTTCTATCGCATCACCGATGTATCTGTCCTGTATCGTATTCGGATAATCAAACGGTGTTGCTGCTACAACAGGAGTCCAGAGCGTAATGCTGTGTTCTCCCTGTGACGCCACATCATAAGTACCTTCTACAATGCCAGGTGATCTCTTATCAGGAGCCAACTGGTTCGTATAGAATCGCATATTCTGCAGATTGCTGGAAACGCCATTTTCATGACTGATACACATGGTATAGGTGACTGTTGTTACAGAGAAATCTGCACTGTACTTGATATCCCTTTCAAATACCACGGGCATACCATAGATCCCTGAATAACTGTAAACTGTATCAGGGTTATCACTCATGAACACATACAGATCATTGAATACATTCGCACCTGTCACAAGGTTTACTGCCAGTCTGTCCAAGATACTGTAACTGCTGATATATGCCCTTTCTGTGTTCCTGTAATAAGGAACATTTCTATCATCCTTACCAGTCAGGGCGCTGATATTCGCATACTGCCTGCTGTTTGCAGGTACATCATTGTATCTTTGCTGCACTCTGTTTGAAGTACCGATGATATCATTTTGAGCATCATCTTCACCAAAGTACCTCGCAAGATATTGGGTGAGCAGGCTGTTCTCATATTTGACAGTTACCCTTATTTCAAATCCCTGTCCAGCAGATACGATGGCAAACTCATTATCGTTTACCATATCGATCCAGGCATCTGTCAAGTTGCCGTATGCATCTTTATCCTCAATATACTCCGCTCCCTGTGCTTCCAATTCCCTCTTATATTTGGAAGTATAATTGCTCTTGAAGAGTACCTGGCTGATATAATAGCTTTCCGTCTGAGTCTTTTCAGCATTCTTGAACTGCCCGACTGCCGCCAGTACAGCTCTTCCATTATAGCTGTAATCCGTCTTGGAATACTTGAAGAACATGATGGACTTTCTCCTGCTTGGGAATGTCACCCTGTTATTCATGTTGCTTGGGTTATATTCAAAGTCATACTGTGTATAAGTCTTTGTATGGCTGTCCACGATCGTCTTTGTTTCGCCATTACTCAGCTTAATACTGAACGAAGTCTTAGGGTTCATATGGTGCAGTACATTGTCACCCTGATCATATTGGTCAGGCACATTATTGGAGTTATTGATATTCTGCGGTCTCATATCCATTTGAATAGGATTCATAGCGGGATAGATATCAGAAACCGCCATCTGTTCATTAGGCGGATAATATCCATCTTTTGCCGAAACACTGACTGTCCTTCCTATATCAGAACCAGATACTGTTGCTCCTGTATAATGGTCCTCATAGATCAGCCTGTCATGGTTAGGATAAATCTTCATTGACATCGTTTCCTTAGGAAGCGCTGTCATCGTAGCGAGTACCGTAGGTATCTCCCTCTGGATATAAGTTCTTCCTGTCTTGATGTGATCTACAATGATCGTATTCCCATAAGAGGCACCTGTCTGTGACGCTCCCGTGGACCCCCATGATATCATCGTATTCACATCAAACTCATTGACATCGGAAGTGGTGTCATATGGAGTTGTCTTTACATCATCTTCCGTCTGTCCGTCATGTACTCTCTGTTTATTCTCATAAATGGTCGCTTTCGGGTTGACCACATCTACTGTATAATACAGGTTGTAGTTCAGGTCGTGGTTATCCCTGCCTCTTTCTTGGTAGATATGCTCCGTGATACCCGCGCCTGTATTCTGTACGAAATTGGAGACTTTTATATCTACATCTGACTGCCATACCTTATTCTTTACCGCAAACGTTCTATACTCATTGTTCTGCGTATAGACAGTATGTGCTGGAATAGGGTTATCCGACTGCGGGCCGCCTGGACCTGTATATTCTGAACTGAAATAACCAACTCCTCCAACGTTATTGTGTTCCTCAAAACTATAGAACCAATTTGTATACTGTGTTGCAGTCATCTTGTCTTTTGCGTAATTATAGGCTTCATCGAAATAATTCTTTGTGAAATTGTCGTTCTCACCTACATTGATAAAGGCAGTACCATAGACCAATGCGGAACTGAATACCTCTGGTTCCGTATCAAACTCCCATACAACCAGCATATCATTATGGGCAGGCTTGGAAACTGTGAAATCAGTCAATAATGGCGAACTGACATTTGTGCTAATGCTCCCTGCATCCTTATTGTCATAGTTATCATCAAACTGGTCTGTAACAAGTGCATCAAGATAAACTTGATCGTTCCAGTTGGAACCACTGTCCCATGTATATGCACCATTCAACGTGTAGGCTGTCTCTGGTGTTGTGTATAACCCTCTGATCGTAATATCAGTCAGATCCTGTACCAGTTTCGCATGTGGCACATTGATAGAACTCTTGGAAAATCTGTCTTCTGAAAGCCCTGTACGTAGTTCATAGATTGATGTCGTATTTTCTGGCGCCTGCATCCTTGCCAGATAATTGTATTGATAATAAGGCTTATTCTCTAAAGAGAATTCGATCCTAAATCCTTTTGATGCACCCTTATAAGAATAGATATACTTTAAATGATATTTCTCACCAACCCTTAAATGGTCTGCATGTTTGATCACTTTTCCATTGGGAGCTGTATAAGTCAGATTGTTCCATTCATCATGATCTGCGATCAACAGGATCTCCGTATCTGTTTCTGCTGGGAAATCATGCGGAACTGTTTCCACTTTGATATAGCAGATCTCAGGATCGATCAGTTTTCGTCCTCTTGCATAAACACCTGACGTATCTTGCCAGTCGATATAAGTTCCTGTAATATCTTGTGTACCTGTATTATAATGTTCTTTTCCACAACACCACTCAACTTCACAGGCCGATATCGGTTGATCATTTACATATGTTTCTGCATATCCCATTCCCCTTGACTTGATCCAATACGGACAGTCATATTCATGTGTACACTCTATCGTGTGTGTATGGCATGATGTTGTGTGTTCATGCCTCGTATAATGGGATCCTGTTTTGTTTCCTTCCTCGTCATAATCATTTTCTTTTCCTGCATTTGGCTTACCATCACAACTGTTATATACATGTGTACAATGTGTAACAGTAGTTTGTGGTGTTTTACAAAACCAGTTACATGCAGGAGAATAACTATGGCTATGGTTATAAGTTGGTCCATTACTTTCTTTCCTCCCACTGCCTTGTTCCTCATAATACCTTTGGGGATCACGGCTATTGTAATCAGGAGTAAGATAAGTATATGTAAACGTTACTTCTTCACCCTCTAAGTCCCATCTATAAAAATCAGGAAGTTTAAAGACACCATCCTCAGGTTCCAATCCGCTTTTTGATGGAGTGCTTGTCGCATTAACTGCTCCTGATGCACTGATTGTCAGTGTTCCATCTCCATTGTTTATTACTGTACAGCCAGGTACGCTAAATTCAAAATAATCTAACACTCCGTTATGGTCAGAAACAGTCACTGTATAAAGACGCTGTTCTTCATCCCAATAAAGTTTGATAGGTTCACATTCTTCTGGTTTCTTTTTGGAAAAACTTGGAATCTGTCTCATATTAGTTGTCTTCCATACCACTTGGCGGTACAGCTTCATCGCCTCATACTGACCACCAATGGTTGTTTTGATATATCCATCACAACTTCCAGAATAGCTGTTTGAACCGCTAATTCCATATACTCCTGTGGAATCTTGATAAATTAGTCTCAATGAATAACCTGATCCACCTGCTGTTGTAACAAATCCAAATTCAATTCCCCAATCTAGGGCCTGTTTTGTCTGATATTTTGCCTCTTCACTATACCCTGCAGTATCAGGATCTTCCCAGCAATAATAGTTGGTGATTGCTTGTGCATAAACCTGCGGCATACTAAATCCTGCCTCGGCATAGCTTATCTGCTTCATAGTTGTTGGGAACACGTCAACACATCCCTCATGCCCTGTCAGTAAGTTTGCTAAAACAACTTCTAAATAAAACTTTCTAACACTGCCTCCTCCATATCTATTTGCATAAGGCGTATCTTCATCATCTTCTTTATCCTCATCAAAAGCCTCCTGCCAAGCATTTGATGTGGGCGCCCCTGCTGTGCTTGTCTGATCCGCATCAGTATGGTCCCCATTTATGGTCCAACCGCCCCAACCACGAAATAGCTGCAGCTCAGTACCACCTTCCACGTTATATAATAGATAACGCATACAGCCTGCAATAGTTCCTTCATAATCTCCACGTGAGGCACTGCCCTCAATATTTACCATCTGCAATTCAGAAACAGAACTTCTGAATGGATAGCCTCGTTGGATACAATACACGGGCTTACCATTGATATATGCCATCATTCCTCTATGGTCATCAAACCCAATAACACTAAGCGATATTCCTTCCGCTTTTGCCGCCATTGGTCTCATCATAAAGCACGATACCATCAATGTAAGCATCATAATTATTATGTATATAAATTTTCTTTTACTCATATCTTCTTTCATAATCATTAAAAAACTACTTCGCTATATAGCTTTTCTCTTTCGTCTCCTCCTTTCATCGTTTTTGAAATTATCTTTTTTATTATAGATAAATGAATGTTTTGTTATTATGAATTTGGGAATTAAAATACAATAAAAAGACCTCAGATTTCTCCAAGGTCTTTTATTTCCATCTTAGTTATGCCATGCTGTAATATAAACTGCACTTTCATCTGAACTTGTTACTTCCAGATAATATTCAGTCCAAGGATTACCCGCACTATCACCCATTGCAAAAGATTCCAAATCAGTAGAAGCACACCATTCAGGCTGCCCTTTTTCAAGATAAATCCACCCTGTACCCCAACTTGTTACCCCTTTTAAAGCAGGGTTCCATGCAATTCCCCCTGTCTCCATAGCAGAGCGGTAAACAGCTATCGCTTCTTCGGGAGTGTACTTATTACTTTGCGCAGGAGCAGGTACATCCGCAGCAACATCCTGCTTCGGTGTTTCAGATACAGGCGATCCAGTATCACTTGCAACAGATTGAGATACTTCATTGGCCTGAACATCTATATCCGCAGATTCAATCTCCTTAGCTGTTTCCTGTTGACTGTTTAAATAATCTTTCTTTGAGCCTGAAAAGCCAACTGCTCTCACATCATCAATCTTTGCATATCTGTCATTGCCATCAACATTGATGAGATACCAATCTTCATTTTCACCAATGACATTGATTTCAACATCTGGTTTTGTATAACCAATGCATTTCCCATTATCAATATATAGATCCACGCTTTCTTTAAGATAGTAAAAAACTATATCCGATGGATTAAAACTTTCATAATGGATTGCGATCTCACCGTCTTTATCAATATCTCTGTCCTCAAAGACATATTCATACTCTTTTAAGTTCAAAGCATCTTTGTTGCTATCAATCTCTCCTTCAGATACCTCCTCGTCCTTCTTAAATTCCTCTGTTTCTGCGCTTTCAGGACTCTCAGAAATAGCAGCCTCAGCTTTCACAGCAGGTTCTGCATTGCTTGTAGCTTTGGAAGTATCTTTGCCACATCCTGCCAATACTATAGCCATAATAATCATAACTATCAATAAGTTCTTCTTCATAATGATTCTCCTTTCAAAAATATTCTGTTCAAAAAACAACCTCCACTAAGATTTCTATATTATAGATAGCCCTTCACAAAATATGAAAAATGAATAAGAACAACCTAAAAATAGGCTGTTCCATTCTTTATTAAATTTTAAAATCGAGGATCCCTATAGTAGAGCCTGCAGATTGCGAACTCTCCATCTTCTTCACATTCAATGTAGTAGGTCTTATAATCACCAACCTGAAATGTATCGTCCTCATGAAACGCTTTAACGATTCTGAGACCAAAATCTCCTGGAATATCTTCCCTGGGTATTCTGCATTCATATACTTCCATATCAGAAGCTGGAGCATCCAAAAACGTAGGCGGCTCATATGTGACATTCATCATATCATCAATGATTGCAGCCTTAACCTCTTCTGCAGAAAGCATTGGAATCTCTTCTTTAGGGAGGTCATCATCAAGCACACATAAATAGTCATAATCTGTGCCACTGACAGGATTTTCAAAACGATACCATCTGGTATTAATGCCATGTTCTGTTAAGATGACCGCCGCACCACTTTTAACATGTCCAACCTTAAAACCTTCTCCAGAATAAACAGGGATATCATTAACAGCCGTAACTGCCTTCTCTTCCATAGATTCATATTCCACATCACTCAACAGATAATCTGGATATTTTCCTATCTCATCGTAGAAAAGAATATCTCCATCAATCTCTGCATCCGCTTCCTCATCATCAAAGATCACTTCCTCTGTCTTCGTGATCTCGTCCTCTGTCTCAATGGTTACTTCTTCGGAATCCTCTTCATCTGTAACGATGATAGGTTCTTCCTCCATAACTACTTCCTGATCTGTTGCCTTTGCATTGGTGCCGCATCCAGTTAAGGTTGCAGCAATCATAGAAGCTGTCAACGTTACTGCCATAATACCTAAAATTTTCTTTCTCATAATACATTTCTCCTTCCAAATTTAAATTTTCTACCCTTTTTATAGGTAAGTCGTTTCATTATAGATAGGACTCTGAAAAACATAATTAAAACTTATATGTGCAATTTTTAGCTATGTTCAATATTTTGCCCTTAGTAAATTATAGCGTATATGAAAGTAGCAGTCAACGTCATGTAAAATCAGACGGTTTTCCGCTTGATAGCAGGTACTTATTATACTTTTAATAATAAGGGGTGTCACAGATTGTCAAACTTTCTTACCACTAAAGTATTCACTGTGTATTTAAGATAAAATACTATATATTTTGTAGGAAACCCTGAAAGAAAAGAAATATAAGCTATGTTCCATGACGAAAGAGATGCTCTTCTTTGACAAATAGACTGCTTTCAAATCCACAGGTAGCTCACCCTGCATAAACCTTCTTATCTTAACTAGCTTTCGCATATTTTCAATGTAAAACCCAACTTTTTAATTTCGTTTCCCAAAAGCACGATTTCCTCCTCTTTGGCACTGATTTCCACAAAAAAATTGTTATGCTAAAATAAAAAACTTAATTTGAAGGAGGAAAACCTTGTCCTTAGTTATAATATTTCATCTTTTTTATATAGTAAGGTATATCCTAACGGAAGGAGGTGTTCCTGTGAAACTTTTTCTTTTTTATCTCTTCATCTTCGATGTAATGTTCATGTTGAACATTCCACCTGAAGCTCTGATGAGTGATGATGCTTTAGCGGATTATCTTGAAGATCTTTGTAAAAAGATTTTCAAGCGCTAAAGCAAAGAGAGAGTGGTTTAACAACTCTCTCTCTAAAAGGGAAAAAATGACATAGGAACACATTACCATAAAAAGGTTCTTCTATATGGAAGATATTGGGGAAGCAACGGACTGTCCCCTGAACAGATGGTACTGTTCAAAGGCTCATTAGCAACTTGTTTTGCTTTTGGGCCTTATTTTTATCTATAAACCTCTTAGTATACTTCCAAGCCAACCAGCAAAAACAACATAAAAACAGGCTGTTGCACAAAATAGTGTAGCAGCTATTTATTGCTTCCGATCCAACTTTAATATCCTCTAAAACATAAAGCTGATCAGCTTTAGCACAAAATTCCACAACTGTTTCAGCACAAAGAAAAACCCCAGCAGGATGCAGAATGCACCTTTTGCCACATAATTTAAGGGTTCCTTCCTGTTGATCCACTCCCAATTCCAACCGCTTACAATCCCCCAGCCTTTATAAGCACCCCAAAGCCAGAGCAATATACAGATAATCGTTACAAAATCCATTTCCTATCTCCTCCTTCATTTGTATTTATATAAAACAGGCACTGCCTATTCTATGAGCCTTAAAAAATCTTCTCTCGTTGTTGTACCAAACTCCCTGTTTCCTATGCTGATATGATCCAAGATATTCTCATAACTCTTCTTCCAGTTCCTGATCATCCTGTAATTGCCTTCACAGTCAAAAATATAGGGAACGTTTTCATAGATATATAGAGTAACATCAAATAAATGCGATGCATACTTCATGCATTCCGCAAGCATCTTCAAAAGCTGTTCACACTGCTCCAATTCCCCACAGTCACATATTTTTCTAACACCTTCTTCATATTGTATAAGTTCCGCACCCTCCTGCTCTCCCATGAAAACAACTCCCGTCACCAGAAGATCAGTCTCACATATGTTATACGCTATGGTTTTGCACAGTTCTTCTGACTTTACAACTACATTATCAAAATAGCTTACCGCCTCACTCAAATTCACATAAGAGGGCAGAATGCTGCTCGGCGCAGAAGATACCATCTGAATCCCTGTTGTCATGCACACCACTGTCCATTGGTACAGTTCATACAGGTTGCGCATATTTCCTGTAAAGCCATAGAAATTTTCCCTGATGAACCCTTCCGATTTCTCTTTAAAGTTTCTATATCTCTCCGCCTGCTCCTCTACTGTAATGAATTTTGCCCTCAGTTGATTCTTCGGAATTGTTGCGTCAAAATGCAGGTCATAGGCAGGCATCTGGGACATCACCCACGTATCCACTTTCTGTATTTCCTGTTCAATCCCTCCTGCCCCTGAAGCAGTCCCCTTTTTCCAAAATAAATCCCTAAAACCCATCTTATCTGTCCCCTGCCATTATTCCCTTAAACATCTCCATGATCTTCTTCCCCACATGGATGCCACCTGCTATCCCCACAATTGCAAGACACATTCCTAAGAGCAGTACCATAAAGCTGTCAAGATTATGGAAAACAAATGCACCTCCTATAAGCACAGCAGCAATTACCCCAATCAGTCCAAAGGTGAGCCCATCCCGCATCCTGTAATAGAGTACTTTCCCCTCCTGATTGAAACAGACTGAAGGAAACACTTCTTTCACGATTGCTTTGATATGGTTGATCTGCTCCCGATAGGAGATCACGGCAAAAGCATTCGCGCCTATATCCTCTTTCTCCAGAAACTTCTTTATCCGCAGCCGTTCTTCATCTGACAGATTTTCATTACTTTGCAGACTGTCCAAATAAGCCACAAGATCACTTGTATTCCTCACCGCCAGTCTGCTGTGCTTTTCTAATTTAACCTGATCATTTCCTATTACGATCAATGGAAAAATAGGGATATCCCTTCCAAGCAATTTCCTGAGCGTCAACAGTGTTGCCCTCGCATGCCTGCTGTTCTGATAGGCAGGGTTTTTCACCTGTTTCGTCCTTCTTTTTCCGTACAAGTCCCACTTATCTTCATCCGTTATCACAAGCCTCTGTCCTGCACCGCCATAGTTCTTGACTTCCAGTACTGCCACCCCATAAGGCAGGATGACAAATGTATCGATCTCATTGGTATTGCCGCCTTCATCTGCCACATCAAGCACAACATTATGTACTGTAAACTCTGCATATCTGCTTTCTTCTAAGATCCTTGCAACGTTTTCCTCCCCAATATCCCCCTTAGCCGCTATACCAATTTCTTTCTCCATATATGCCTTATATTCCATCAGACTGTTATAAAAATAGCCTAACCAGTCTTCCACAGGCCTTCCTTCTGGTCCTTCCATCATCGGCTTCCCTTCAATAGACCCTGCATCCCTGTAGCGGAATACCTCATCATGGTAGACCATCCATTTCTCATGCTTCGTTTCTAATGGGAGCATCATTTCTTTTAAGAGCCCCATCGTTTCCTCCAAAAGGGCAAGCTCCTGTCTGATGGAATTTACCCTGCTCTCATTAACAAGCCTGATACTGATCCCATCTGGTTCATGTTCAAACCTATACACCATTTCATTCCAGTCTGTCTTTATGAATGTGTCAGGATCGTACTTTTTCCCATGTGCGTATCTGCATACGAGCTTTCTCATTAACTCCCTATCCATAGCCTCTCCTATATGTGCAATATATTACTCATACTATCATATCAATGTATGGATTTCAAGGAAAACATATGCAATATATTACTGCTAGTAATCATTTACTTATGTTTAATATTTTGCTTATAAATTAGAATAATAGTATCGGAGGTATCCATATGATCAGCTATGATAACTTTTGGGAGACAATGAAAAAAAGAGGCATCACCAAATATTCCCTGATCTACCACTACGGCATCAGCAGCAACACCCTCCGCCGTATGTCTCACGGGGAGTCTATCACCACGTCCACGATCAATGACCTGTGCCTGATCCTGCACTGCAAGCCGCAGGACATCCTATCATTTGAGATCACCGAAGAAGAAAAGACATTCAATGAACAGAGAGAGATCGAAGTTTCCATGAAAAAGAAAAAAAGAACCTAGAAGCGAAGTTCTAAGTTCTTTTTTAAATTACTCAGTCGTTTTTGCTGTCCAGTTTGAGATCAGGTAGATATCTTTACTCGTCTCATTCGTATACATTGTGCTGTAATCAAATGCCTGTCCGTTCTCAATAGGGATCAGTTCATACAATGTACCGCCAAATGCAGCATGTTTCACATTATTTATCACTGGTGCTGCCTGAGTACTGGTACTCCTGAGCGGAGAGGATAGATACATATAATATATGCTGTTTCCACCCATATTCTGCCCATTTCCAGCATAACCAGATGCTGATAACTTATATTCACCTGGATCTAAGTAGATCATGTAAGTATACTTATATGTCCTGTCATATTTACCAGTACTGCTGGTGCTGTTCACTGTCTTCTGTATACAGCGTATCTTTACATTATCATGATCATAGGTTTTCTCTACAGATCCTGCCAGAGACTTCAGATTGTATGACTTGTCATTTGTGATATCCTGTAAAGTCAGGGAACCGCCGACCTGGAATCCAGCATCATAGGTATTATCACATTTTTCACGTTCACTCACGGTAAAGACATATACACTGGGCTTCTCGATGGTGATCGTATCTGATACAGCAGTCTGTTCCCACGAATAGTCAGTTTCTTCTGATCTCCATTTAGAGGCACTTATCTGCTCTTCTGCCGTCAGTCCAAACTCTTCTATGGCAGCTTTGTCCATCTCATATGTAGATCTTCCACTATTCCATACATAGATTGCATCATTGTTGTTCATGTTGGAACTGCAGAATAAGACATCCTTCACTGCCCTTGCAATGGAATAACCTCTCAGGTCAAATGCATCATCTGTCTTTTCAGGCAGTGCGAGGATGTCTCCATCCTGAATATACTGTGTATTGGAAGTGACACTTTCAACTTCATTCAGGAAATCAGGATAATCTATCTTTAATGTATACTGTGTCTCAGATTTTCCACATTTATCACAGACACCATCTACATAATGGTGGGTATGATCTTCTTCACGCCATCCGCACTCAACACAGACACCATCTAAGAAGCGGTGTTCTTCCTTTCTTCCACATGCCTCACAGATATGATAGTCTGAACCGTCATAAATGACAGGTTTATACAGTCTCACTGTAGCAGAACTCTTATCTTTATTGAAATAGTCTGTAGCACTGTAATTGTTATAAGTCACAAATCGTGCGGTAAAAGTATTCTTACCAGCACTCAAAGTGGTGGTCTTATCTGCCCTGGAAGAACCTGCTCCCGTACTGTCAGAATACGATGTAAATTTATAGAGCAGGCTGTTATTCACATAAAATACTGTGCAATATTTGTAAGTCTTGTTCTGTGTATAATTTACATTGTAGTAATATGGATAATCCAGGGTGCCTTCATATTCCTCTGGCAGGATCAGGTCGCATGTCAGTGTCAGGTCCCCTTTTCGATTATACCCGTTATGTATATTAGCACAGGCATATTCATCATATTCGTCTGTACTCTGTGTCAGATGCCATGCTGTCGCATCTGCCTTGGAATAAGATGAATTCTTAAATTGAACATTGGTCGGTGAAACATATAATTTGTATGGCTCGTAATCATGTATATGATTGGGATTCATCTGTCCACAATCTATACATATATCATCATCTCCATAATGATGTTCTGTCATAGGGATCTTTTCTGTATAGCTGTCCCCGCACTCACAAGTATAAGTCTTTTCTCCTTCCTCTGTGCAGGTTGGCTCCTTGGTGATCTCTTCTACATAATCATGTTTATGGTAATCAGGATCCTTCTCCCCACAGTCTGTACAGATACCATCTTCAAAATGATGTCCTTTTGCTGGAATCTTTTCTGTATAACTATCCCCGCACTCACAGGTATAAGTCTTTTCTCCTTCCTCTGTACAGGTCGGCTCTTTGGTGATCTCTTCCTTATAGTCGTGTACATGGGCGGCATGCGATTCCAATCTTATCGTCATTTGGAATATCCCTTTCCATGTACCCGAAGTAAGATCAGGCGCACTGACGGAATTGTCTGTTGCCTCATAACCATTCGCTACTTCCTCAGAGTCCCAATAAAACTTACTTTGTGTTACTGTTGCCACAACATCTGCTTTCTTATTATCAGATGCCTGGTCCTGCATATAAAAATCAGCATCTTCCGTGCTGGGGATCCCATCTATAGGCGCTACATAAACGCGCTGGTCAGCGCTGATGTCGCCTGTGACTTTAACAGAATATGCAGCTTTTTTCTCTGTATCCAATGCTATTGTCTTAGGGATAGTGACAAAATAACTGGATGACTGCTTATAAGTCACTTCTATCTGTTCAAGATTTTCTTCCTCTGTTGTACTGTCTGATCCATTACTGCCCGCTCCGTCTATGGCATCTTCAACGGCGGGTGCCTCCGCTGCATATGCGGGAAGCACACCGCTAAATGCCATTGTAAAGCTGAGTAAGGCTGACATCAACTTAGGCATTTGTCTTTTTATATTCATGATTTTCTTTTCTCCTTTCTTCTTTTTAAAGTTGACAGCCCAAATGCAGAAGCAATAAACATCACGGCATAGAAGAAGATATTGCTCTCATCTCCTGTCTGCACTCTGGAAATACCTGCCTCTGCATTTCCATCTGTACTGCCGCTATCCAGACCGCCGTTGTTCTGACTTCCACCATTCTGACTGACATTGTTTTTATTGCTATTATTTTGACCATTGTTATTTACAGCATTATCTTTTGCCTTAATGGTCACTGTACTGCTCCCTGTCACAGTCTCATAATTGTCTCTCATAATCTTGTAGTAGACAACATATGTACCAGGCTCCTTATACTCAGGTTTCTTTGATGTATAATTTACTCCATCTTCACTATATAAAGTCTTGCAATCGTCTGTTTTAACATTCAGATCAATGCCATGCTTTTTCCCATCATAAAAGGTGAAGCAATCGTCTGCATCAAATTCGATCATTGCCTCTTTGATCTTAACGATTTCAGAACCTGTGGTTGTTGTATATCCATCCTTTTCAACTTTATAATAGGTCACATATGTTCCAACATCCGTATATTCAGGCTTCTTTGTCGAATAGTTCTTTCCGTCTGTACTATACAGGACCGTTGCTCCCTCTGTCTTACAGTCAACAGTGATCCCATGTAATCTTCCATCATAGATACCTTCGTAGCCCCAAGCAGTAACATCAAGTTCTGGATACTTAGGTATCTCTTCCGAAAAATCATAAGTTGACTTGTAGATCACCTGACATTCAACACTTGTTTGCTCTGTACTTGTATCTACTGTCTGAAAGTCTGTGACTTCCGCATACACAGGCAGGGTTGTAACATAAAACAATGCAAGCGGGAGCAGTGCTGTTAATCCCACAAATTTCTTCTTTTTCATCTCTACCTCCTTCTCATCTATGGAGCCTGCTTAAAGCAGGTCCACTGAATCAGTCATATAAAATTGGTTTTTCTATAAAAATTAGCTGCCTGTAACTCTATTTCGTTACCATTTTCATATGCAGCCTAAAGGAATAGAATCTGCACCAATCTATCTCATGCTCTTTCTTCTTCCACAAGCTGATCTAATATAGTTTAAAAGGAAGATAGAAATTTATAATTATACAGTGCATTATTCCACAATTTCTTTTAGAAAATATCGCAATGGATATTTCTCTAAAAAAATAAGACTCGATTTCTCAAGCCTTACTTTTTATTAATATAAAATAATCTGTTTTTTAAATTCTACTCTTTTTAAAAATTACTCTGCATCTTCAAGTGCAATGCTGAATTCAAATGTTCCAGCCCATGTACCAGATGTAAGATCAGTTGCAGACACATTACCTGCTTTATCTGTTCCCTCTTCCTTACATACCTCTTCACTGGACCATACTTTTACAGCCTGTGTTACAGTAGCAGTTACATCACCTTTTCTTAATGCTTCAACTGCTCCTTGATCTTTCATTGCAAAACTTGCATCGGGTGCAACTTTAACCTGTTTATCAGAAGAAATGTCTCCCTTAACATTTACATTGTAGTCAGACATTTTTGTATCGCCTAATACGATCTTCTTCGGAATTGTTACTGTGAAAGTGGAAGACTGTGCGTATGTTACTTCTGTTACTTCAGTACTACTTGCATCTGCTTCTTCTTTGCTCAAAGTATCTGTAGTTATTGAGGGTGTTGATGTTGCTGCAAATACAGGAAGAACACTTCCCATCATCATTGTTCCAGCCATTACTGCTATTAAAATTTTATTCTTATTCATTTTTATTTTTTCCTTTCATTTCTCGTTTTGAGATATTTTTTGTTGATAGCTATTCTTGCTGACTCGATCCAGCATGGTTAAAGAATAGCTGCGGCCGTAGCCTCTGCTAACCACAGCAGGTAAAAGTAATATAATCTCTCTCATCATAAATGAGGTTTCAAAAGTTATTCATAAGAATATGAACAATAATTTTGATTTTTTCGATTAATCACTCTTAGTTTATCTTCGCTTTAAAAATATATTATTCTTTTTTGCACTAGCTCCAATATTTTTCAATTCTCTTATAATTCTTCATACTCATACAATCTTTCATAATTTATGACACTTCTTCCGCCTAAAATATCCAATGACATAAGGAGAGTGATCATGAATTATCACGTATACAATATAGAAGATATAAATGCAAGGATTTTTAACAAGAGCCACTACCAATTTGAATGTGATTTTCGCATCAAAAATCAAAGAAAAAGACTAAGATTTTTGGTCTTAGTCTCATACATGCAATCACTATTGCTAAATATATATTGCTATTGGAATAACCATAAGTGTCGGTCCTTCTACCTCAGTCTTTATATCCTTTGGATCAATTATTTTACTTAATGATGGATCTTTTAAAAGATCTTGAAACTCATTTAGCTTATCTAATTTAAATTTAGAAAATGCTGTGTTTCTTAACAAACTAATATTTTCTCCGCTTCCACATATTTTTGCTATTTTTCCAAGCATTTTATAGTTTCCATCCGTTAATTCACACATACTCTTGTTCAAAAAATAATTTTCATCCGTAGGAACCACAATTTCCATATTATCTGTTTTACATATTATATCTTTTCTGCCATTCCCCTGTAATCCATTAATAAGAGCCTCTATCTGCTTATTAAATGTTTGATTTTCCATCAATTTTTGCGATTTACTTTTATTCCCCTTACTGTCATTAAAAACATTAGATAAAGCAATAATCTCCTTGAAATTAACAAGCAAATCAATTAATGGATTAGGTTTTAATATACCTTGTAATTCTACAAAATCACCTTCTAATAATTCATCAGTATCCTGCTTGATATATGTATTTTCTTCTAATGCTGATTTCAGCTTCTGAAATAGAGACACAGTAGTATGCGTTTTTTCCTCTGTAATCACTTGTTCATCACTATTAGTTCTTTTTCTATTTCCTGAAAATCCAATCTGTAATAAAGAGAACACATTACTTATACCAATATCAGCATTAGCTTCGTCCTCTTTACTTTTTGAATTAGATGTTTGCACATTTCTAACTTCTGAAAATCCGTCCTCAATCGTTGCCAACATATCAAAAACAATCTTTGTATTTAAATAAATAGGAATTGTTAATTTTTCTTTATCTATATTTGCCATAATAATTTCGCTCCTTTTCTCTATAGGTACAAAACAAATTATTTCTTCTTAAATTCAATTTATATAATCTCACACATAAGCTACCTCTCTAAATACATTTGTATATAATGCTCCCAAATATCCGCTACAACTTCTTCAATCGTCATTGCCTTATGATTACCAAACAAAGACAATGTTGCAAATAATTTCAATTCTCCATCCACAAATTGTGGATCATACATACCATTCCACGAATCACCATTCCCATGTGGCATAACATTATCTGATACGCCGATCATTTCCCGTGTACTCCCCCACATACTACCTAAAAACACCCTAAATTTTCTTACCAACTGCCCTCTTTTATAGAAGTGGTAAATTACAGTTCTTGTATCAATCTGTTCGATTTCCACCTGCATCCATGTGTTTTGAGTTTGGTACTGCTGACATAATTGCGATAACAACTTTACAACTTGATTAAAACTGTCTTTTACAAACTGATTGATTTCTAAATCTGTTGGTTCAGAACTATATTTTGTTTTTGGTATTCCCAATGTAGCAAATAAATCATTAGTACCATTAATTTGACTGTTTTTATTCCCAAGAAAACCTTTCTGACTTAATTTTTCTTCAATTACTACACATACATCCTCAATATTTGGATTGTTCATATCAGAAACTACATCTAAAAAATCCGCCACATTGGAAGAAATATCCTGTCTGCGCTTTAAATCTTCAGGCAATCTACCTAAATTTTGTACACTAAGTCCATCCAATTTTTCCTTCAGCTTAATAAATTCATCTTCCCAGTATTTCACATAATCTATCCTAATAATGGGATCATAAATTCCCGAATATATAACAGCAGGAAAAATTTTATCTCTATAATTTCTATCTCGCATTACTTCCAAGACTTCATACATACAATTAGCAGATCTCAAATATGAATCTGAAATCAACAAAATTGTATAATCCATATCGTTAATAGATTGCATATACTCTTTTATACTTCCCCATTTTCTAATATCTATGGTATCTCTATGCAATTCAATACTCTGATTATTTATAAAATACTCATATATTCTATTAGCTTCATCTGAATCATTCCAACAATACGATAAAAATATCTTTGTCATTTTCAATGTAGTTCCTCCCCATATATAACTTCACTAACAATCTATACTTCTTTCAAATCTTCACATAATGGTAACAATATATCTGGTCTTCCCATTTCTATGCATACAATGTATTTTACACTTCTATCTTTTATTATAAACAAATTATATCAATAAATCAATTTGAAAACTATACTGTTACAAAAATCTGTCTACAATATTTCGCAAGAAAAGGCTATCAACTGCTAATCCAGAAATTTCAATTCCTTTTCTTATAAAATCTGATTTTATGGCTCTACGTTAGGAAACGGGTCTCGCCAATCTATGCTTTCCCCGCACGCGGGCAAACCATGAACAGATTGTCTCACCCTTTACGTTCCGCGCTGCTCCACTATCAAGGAAATTGTTCCTGCTCGCAGAAACAATTTGTCTGCAAGCAGACAACCTTAATCAGGGCCATAAAAAAATGAGGACAGTCCACTGGACTCTCCCCACATTTTTTATTTGAGATGCGCTCGACCCGTTGGGTATCTTTAATTCTATTTTAGCAAAAATTATTTAATCATCTCAAGAAAAGTATTCATTTTATTTAGTGCCACCACAAAATTCTGTATC
Organism: Lachnospiraceae bacterium UBA7086; assembly: GCA_002492525.1. Classification (GTDB taxonomy): domain Bacteria; phylum Bacillota; class Clostridia; order Lachnospirales; family Lachnospiraceae; genus UBA3282. The sequence continues at coordinate 150,572 of DKZA01000008.1, forward strand.
GTCACATCATCGATTTCCCAATTTTCTGGAGAATCGTCCATATCCTCCGCATCATAATGATCCGCATCATTTCTGCCCGCATTTAAATCTTCCATACAAGTATGAAATTTATTTCTATCAATACCGACACTTTCAAATTTTTTGCCCAACTTTCCCCAATTATCTTCTATAATAGTCCTAATAGATGAAAAATAGATTATATACTGTTTATGATCGAAAAAATCTTTGAATTTACATGTATTTGGATTTGATATTGGGGAAAATTTTTTATTAACCATTATAGTTCTATTCCTTTTTGGACTATTTATATATCCCTTAAAAATTCTTCTACACACCGCCTCCTCACTATTATAAACAAACTAATCACGAATATACTTTTTCAAAAGTCTTTCACAATTTGCTACGTTTAACTGTACATATTGTCTCCGCTCTTCATTTGTCATATCTAGTGGTTCTTTGCTATGATTTTTACAAATATAATCCCTAATTGAATGGATTCTAAATGATATATAATATGTGTTACTATCATATTCTATAAGTCCATATTTCTGCAAATGATCAATTTTATTTAATTCTTCCCCTTTTAACTGTCTATAATTTTCTGGAGCTAGTGCTATTTTTTTGAGCATCTGATATTCGTCTTTAAAAATAACAATATGTTGCAATATAGTTTCGCATAAACGATTGCCTTCCGCAGAATTTATAAATTCCGTCAATAAATTTTCTATTGATGCCTTACTGACTTCATACAATTCATCAGGTTTCCTTAAATGTTTTACTCTTTCAAAAACATATGAGCAAAATTGACGGACAGCATAAGGCTGACCTCCAAAGGCCCTGTTTATTTCTGTATATACATTTGAAAAACCTATATTACTATATCCACCCAATGTATTAATCATTATTTTGGTTTGCTCATCTGTGAAAACAGGAAGATAAGTTGCAGAAGAATCTACACAATTAATAATTCTTCCATACATAGGGTTATCGCCCTGGGTACCATTATATGATATTGTATTAATCTCATTAATCGTAGAATTTACTCCACAAACAATCAAGGCACATCCACAATCTCTTAAAGCTCCCCAAAAGCCACAATATGCCTCAACATCCTTCCACGTTTTCGTTTTTGCTGTATTATAAGTTATTAATTCAACCTCATCTATCGCAATCACAAAAATTGGTTCATCTTTACAATATAGCTTAACATCTTCTATAAAATATGAAGGCCTTTTTTCATAATCTTCTTCCGTACTATTTAACCTTAAACGTTTTGCAAATTCCCCCCTACTTTCACCTTCTGCAGGTTCTATATCTAAGACTGTTTTTCTTATTTTTCTTGCTATATCATACAAAGCTGTTTTCCAAGAATCCAAATTCTCCAATTCAGAACGTGATTCAATTTTAATATATTTTACTCCATTACGTTCTAAACGTCGCATCACTGCATTTAAAACAGATGTTTTTCCACTCCTTCTTAATCCAAAAATTCCAGAATTACTCTTCATTTGACATCTGCTTACTATTAAATCTGCAATTTTTCCTCTATCCCCAAATAGCAAATTGTCATCATCTATTGCTGTCGTTTCTCCCAACATATTATTCTCATATAAGTACTCACTAAATCTAGTCACAAACAACTCAGATAATTCGTCCTTACTTTTACAATCAATTATTTCTTTAAATGCAAACGGAATAACCGCTGATGAAGTTCCACCTTTAACTTTTTCAATTTCACTTCTCAAATTAACAGCATTACTAATAAGCACATAAAAGTTTACTAGCAATCTCCTATCGGCTATTTCTTTACGTTTTCTTACTTCACGTTCTACTATAAGATTCTTTTGTTGCCAATCCTCATTATCAAAATGAGACATGATAATTAAAAACTCATATTTTCCTCTAATATACTGTTTCAAAACTTCTGTTGCCCCAGCCACACAAAATTGATATCGGCTACGCTGGTCAATAACATGGTATCCCAATCTTGAAACATACAATATCTTACTTATTTTATTAACGACAATATCTTCACCCGAATCTGGTTTTAAACACTGTTCATAAGCATACTTTTTATTTAGATGAGTTGCAAATCCAGCTTTAAAGTATTTTACGATATCCTTTTTTTCTTTTTGTTCTTCATCTGCATCTATAGATGATTTTTCTTCTATCTTACTACTATTCCCATTCATTTTAATTAAAACAACTTCTCTTGCAGGTATATTCTTTCTCTCAGCTACTTTCCTGGCAGGTATAAATTCTACTTCATCATGTACATCACATTCTGTCATTGTTTGATTACCCGCTAAAGAATTACCATCAAAATAATATGAGTTTCCATCATCTCCAACTATAAAGCCATATTCTAACCCACTATTACTTTCTCGTATGCTATTTATGTAGCCCGTCATATTATCTCCTCCATAATGTAACAATAATCAAATACACTTAAACATCTACCCTATTTCACATTTATGACCATAAATATACTTCTCCACTATATCAGACAAACTCCGCATTTGTATTTAAACTCTATTATTAGATTATGCCATTTGCAACAAAAGGTCAACTACAATCCTAATAAAATCCTCTTCAATTAAAAATAGTTTATAAACGTTAATTGCATTACCCAATCACTTAATATGCCTATTAAACTTAAACCCAGCCTGCCTTAACTCTCGCTCCTGCTCTTCTGTCAGGCTCCCATCCGCATACTGCCTGATCACTTCACTTACTTTCTCCCCAAGAGCATAATTTTTATATCTATAATTTCTCCCTATCACAAAAGGCTTCTTCGTTACCCTGATGCACTCCCTGAGAAGCCCCACAAACCAATCCCATTCCGCGTTTTTCAGGTCTTCCCAGAACATTCCTATCTCTTCCAGCATCTCTATCTTTTTATCGCTGATCTTATGGCTTGATAATCCAAAATACCTGTCTCTCTGCTCCCAAATCCATTTCCCAAGTGCAGCCCCTTCGGGAGTAACATACTTCTTAGGTACAAACAGATGTCCATTCTCTTCATAATACTGTTTTGCATAACTGTATGCTGTATCCCACTCAGAGATTTTTCTTGGTTTGATCCACTTTATTCCCATGCTTTCAAGCCGCGCGATCTGATAGGATGAAAGTTCTCCCTGTTTATACAGCTTTTTCTGGTAATGTATCCATTGGGACATATTCACCCCGTCATGGAACAGAATCGTATTTGGCATGGATAATGTACCGTGCGCTTTATAATATTCCTCTACTTCATCTGCTCGCTTAAGCCATATGCATAAGTCTTTCTGCGGGGAATCCGTAAGCTGCATCCTTATCTTTAACAGAAATCGTATCTCTTCTTCTGCCAACAGATTCTGGTCATACGCCTCTTTAAGTTCCGCCCATATCCTGCCTAGCGGATAGCCGCCTGCTGAAATGTATTCCTCTGGGATATGCAGGAATTTCTTTTGATTCAAATATCCCGCATCCATTATGTAATACATGATCTCAAGGAGAAATTTCTCCCTGTCCTTCGGATCTTTTATATTAAACTGCATATGCAATCTACCCTCCCTTCTCTTTTGGTATGGAGGCAGTTACCTCAAACCGCAACTGCCTATTCATTTATTTTAATTTGTGACATATTATGTCATATTATTTTATTTTGTTTTATATTTTGTTGTTTCTATTTTATAAGATGTCATAAAATAACATATTATTTTAATTTATACCCAATGATTCATGATCAGAGCAGCAGTTTCTCTGCCCTGCTCTTAAATTCATTCATATTCTGCGGTGTAAATTCGATGATGTTGCTCTTGATTCCTTTTTCTTTTCTTATATTTGGATTCTCTGAATCAATGGCAAGTCTGTTGATCTGCGTGAACAATTCTTCGATCTTCTTGTCTTTCTCTTTAATGATACAGTTAAGCTCATCTAATTTATTTTCATAATCCTTCTGCATCACCTTGACTGTCTTCGCTGCGTCCTGATACTTGCTCATATCCTGCACCATCTCGATCAGCATCTGTATCTGTGCCACCAGTTTCTCTTCATTGCCTCTGCAGGAAGTAAGGATCTGCTCCGCTGACGGAAGCGAAATGCCTGTGCGTGCAGTCTCTACCCTCTGTACTTCCTTATTAATTTTATCTATTTCCTCTTTCATATTGTAAGTCCAGACATGCCTTTTGATCCCTGTAGCCGCCTCCAGTTCAAACAGCCTTATCGTCTGATCGGGATGTTCTTTGATGTACTGCAGCAGTATCTCCAATAACTGCTCTTTTGTATAGCCTGCGGGTCTTCCGCCTTTATTGTTTTTCATCTATTCTTTTTCCTCCTTATATTGGTATGAATCTAACACTATCTTCTGATTTAACAAAACACTAAGCTGTAAAGCATTCTGTTGTAGTTCTGCATCATCTCTCAAATCTATCTGCCCGATCAGGCTCTGCAGTGACTTTTTGACAAACGCCATGTTCCTATCATTTTCTTCTTTATAGTAGGTGAGCTGGTCTTCCGACACATTTTCTGGAAAGAAATATTTACAGAACAGACAGGATTTATGGTTGCATTCATAGGGGATGTTTTTGGAGCTGCATCTTCCCTGCCCCTTTGCAACTTTGGGCAGGGCAAAATAATCAGCTCCCAAAAGTTCCTTCTCGATGACCTTCTCTCCCATATTGACATCTCTGGAAGGTCTTTTCAGCAGGTTGTTCCCTTTCATAAACTGGCTTAAGATGTAACTCTTTGCCGTAGTGAATGTTTCCAGATGGGAATAATATCCCACCTGTGCATCCAGCGTATGATGTCCTGCGATCTGTGCTATGTATATGGGGTTTACTCCCTGAAGCATCATATTCATGATCGCCAGATGCCTCGTATCGCCATAATAGATATAGGGGAGTTCCCTGTCTTTTGTCATACGGCTCCTGACCATTTTATAGTGGTACTGCCCTTCCACAACTTCCTTCTGGAATGCATGGTAATAGATATTCATTTTTTCAGTGATAAATTTCTGTCTTGTATTTAAGACTTTATTTCTGTAGATCACATCACAGGTCGGCGGCGAGATCAGATAGATGCAGTCATCAATCCTGTTACAGTAATCCACATAATCACGGATCAGGAAATACAGTTCCTCATTGATCTCAAAATCCGTGACAATATCACTTACCGCTAACTTTTTGCCGAGTTCTGTCTTTAATCTTTCAATCTTAAAGAAATACCTGCCATTTCTTTCATAGATGCAGTCCCTCTTTAAATTGTAAAACTCAACAGGCCTTGTGGGGATGGCTGTCGTAAGTTTCCACCATAAGATGACAGGGAACAGTCTGTATCTGTCCTCTGAATCCTTTATCTTCTCCCAATAATCATTGATGATATAGTCAAAGATAAGGACGCCCTGAAAATCTGGAAGTTCCCTGTAATTGTTCTCTACTTTCTTGATATTTTTTACCAGATCATAATACAGCCCTGCATGGTCAAGATTGGAAAACTCCAGAAATTCTTTTATTGCAATCGCTTCCCGCTTTTTGTTTCCATTCCATGTGCCTATAAGCATCTGATAATCCTTCACATTATCAGGATTAACGAAATCTGTATCTTCCATAAAGTGCTTTATATGCAACAATCGTTTTGTCACAGTAAGCAGTCTGCATTTCTGTATATACAGCTTGACCAGCAGATAATTCTTTACTGTTTTTTCCATTTGAGGATGCGCTTCCAAAAAGGAGAAAGATAATCTCCTTGTGGGGCTGTCCTTATCTTCAAAGCATATCCAGAGGTCATCATCATAGGAATCATTGATGAGTGTTCCTATTCTTTTTAATTCACGAAACATCTCTATATAGGTTTCCTCGGATGTATTGTTCATCTTATATTTGATGACCAGATAGGACGATTTATTCTCCCCGACATACTCCCTTACAGTCATTCCCTGTTTTTTTAAATTGCTATTTTCTGTCATTCTGTATCTCCTCCAAAAATATCATGTTAGGTGTCTCTTTCTTGATCAGTTCATTTATTTCTTTATAATCAATATAGGTCTCTATGTATTCATACCCAAATCTGTCTATGGCTTCTTTTAAAACCATGATCAGCTTCCCAATCTGATAGGTAAGATTGATTCTGTCAATCGCATCTTCCGCCTTTGTTCTGCCAAACTCTGTCAAAAGTCTTTTCAGTTCATCCCCTGCCGTTGCCAGCGAAAAGGTTGTCGGAATGGAATACCTGCACAACATACATTTATCCTCTGTTGGATAGGGGCATCTGCCGTTCATCAGGCAGGAGACATCCTCAGTCCTGCTCATCAGTTTTCCAGAAAAAAGCATTTCCGTTTTCTCCTTTATCTCATCCTCCTGCCACGAATAGATTTCGTTAAGCAGCATCTCCCTTTCTTTTATGGCGCCATACAGTGCCCCTGAAATGCTTTCCACGTTCCTTGCAGGAATTGCTTCTTTCATCTGGACGATCAGCTCTGTATTTTCTTTAAATGTCCGCTGCTTGTTATCAGCCAGGTCGAGCAGCCTGTCATACAGCCATCCGAAAAATCCCCTGTCTATGCTCTGTTTCCCCATAGCTACAGATTCATCCTCATTGTAAGTGGAACGCAGATATACCTTTGTGATATTGGCATTTCCCATTTTGGAAGTCTTATGCGAGCGCATATAGGAAGTGAATGTCCCTGCTTTTCCAGATAATCCAGCCATCCTGCCTGCTGTTTCATTGAACATGGAGAGAAGTGTTCTGTTCGCTTTCATACTCAGGAAATCTGATTCCAGTCCAAACATTTCCGTCATTCTCTTCGTATCTGCATAAAATTTTTCAAACAGCATATCCTGTCTCTTTTTTCTTCTCCACTGTTCGCAGATGATAAAGGCTATCGCCGTAGGCAGGAGTGCTGCCTGCGGGATATTGAAATGCTTCTTTGCACCTGTCTTTTGTGTATGGTACTGTTCCGCTGCCAGTTTCACTTGGTTTATGACCTGCTGTGCATCCGCTATGGAAAAAGCATTATCTTCAAACCACTCCAAAGTATATTCAGAAACATCGATCAGGTTTTCCAATGCGGGGATGTGCAGCACATCCGACTTCCTCCATGCGAGCGACATATGGAGCAGGGCATACAACCACGACCTTGCATAAAAGCAGTCTGCAAAGGCTTTTTCTATATGCCTGTCAATATCAAAGAACACAGCAGCAAAGGAGGCCCATTCTTCAGGGGTATAAAAATCTTCTTCCCCTCTTACCGTTTCCCTCCTGAGCATACTCATCTCCAAACTAAACTTAAACTGCTCAGGCTTTTGGTTATAGATATATGTTAAAAACCAGACCGCATACTGTCTTGCGGCAGTAGTAAAACTGTTATCCCTGATCAGTTCAGCCAGTTCTTCATCGGAATACTCTGTTATCTCCTTATCCATTAAAGAAAGCATTGTCTTTAATGCCTTAAAATGGTTCGCCATATTCCTTTTCAGATTTTTTCTTTTATTGATAAGATACCTCGTAAATCCAGCGTGCCGTCTGATCGTATCTGGGAATCTCTCCTGATACTCCTTGGGAAGTGTCTGTACCAGAAGGTCATATTTTTCCTGCACTTGTTCTGCATGGAGGGCATTATTCTGCATGGTCAGGAAGTCAACAAACTTTTCGCATTCGTCCTGTGCATCCTGCCCTTCACCGAAACAATTCTGTCCACCCTGATAAACCCTGTATTCTTCCAGTTTCTTTTCTAACACGGCATCTGATGCACGCAGTCTTTTTTTATTCTTTTCTTTGTATCTGTGCCTGATCTCCGTAAATGTTGGCTTCTGCATATCAACTGATCTCCCCCTTATAAAGTTCATCCAATATACGGAGGGCATTCTCATCCATCTGCTTTCTGTCCGTAAGATAACTGAGCGCAGATGACAGGTTTTTATCACCTCTCCACGCCGCGATCTCCATGATATTATCTGTTCCCTGTGCTATGAGGTTGCTGAATATCCCCCTGCATAAGTGGGTGGACCATTTATAGGTGCTCAGATATACCGCATAGCTTTTTGCATCGAAATTGTCAGAATTTCTGAGTCTTTCTATAAATCTCTCTTTCAGGATGGAAAATCTCTTATAGTAGACGGCATCTGTCATCGCCCTTCCGTCTGCATCCACAAACACAGCGGAACACCCTTCTTTTTTATATCTCTCCTTATGCTTATCAAACAGTTCCCACAGCAGGCCGTCATAAGCTGGCAGCACTGTCTGTATCCTGTTCCTTTTGCAGTGCGCGAGAAACGCGGTGGATACATCTTCCCTTAGATCTTTATCTTTTAAGGTAAGCTGCATAGCTCTCTTATCTCCCACAGTCGTTATTGAGATATTTTTATATTCAAGGGAAATGACTTCTGATTTCCGAAGTCCCCCGAAGCACTGTAGGAACACGCCTAACGCAATGTCTGGCACTTCATCCATTGCTGTCTTGATAAAGGTATAAAGGTATTCTGGTTCAATGTTGTGGATCAGCTCCGCATCCTTTCTCTCCCCTTCAATGAATCTGCCTGTAAATGGGTTCTCCAGTACCCTGTGCCCCTCTTGATCGGTGGAATATTCTAATTCTTCTGGAGAAACAGCTTTCAGTGCTTCTTTTTTATCGAGAAAAGCATAGAATCGCGTTAAATAATGGGCATACTCGCTCTGCGTCTTCTTTTGTGCCGTTTCCACGATAGAGTTCAGATAATCTATCCCATCTTGGATTGTCAGGGTATCTATGGTCCTGTTCTTGTAAAAAATGGCATAATTTAAAAATCTTGTTATGATGTCCGCTGCAAGAGAAACAGTGACTGTCTTCCTGCCTGCAAATTCATTCAAGAAATCTGAAAATGGGGAAATCAGGTATTCCCCTGTTTCTGTGTTGCAGAGCGCTATATAGATCCTCTGGATGTTATGTACTGTTCCATTTTCCGTCTGGAACTTATCTTTTACGATTATCTTTTTCCATTTCATGTTATCCATCTGTTTCATCCTCCCTTCTTCTGGACTGCCTATTTGAAATGTGTTATAAAACATTGAATTATACATAAAGTAATAGCAATTAAAACCAAATAAGAAAAATGAATATATGTATTTTATTTATTGAATCATAATAACGGATGATATCTGTCTTTCTTTTTATTTTAAACATTTAGAAAACCTTATTTTATTGGTGTTTGAATGATTTTTCAGTTTTCTATGTGGTTTTCTTTATCTCACTGGTTTGCTCCAACCAATTTATAATTCTTAGTTCATTTCTGGTTTTGATAGAATTACGTCTTTTGAAATCCCATCTGCAGTAATATAGATTTTGATAGTGAAAAATATTTTAATAATTTGTACAAGCATACATCTATAAAGTTTGCAAAACAAAAAAGACATCGGAAAATTTTTTCCAACGTCCCTTTTGAATTATTTTCTAATCGAAGCCATTTATTCTTTTGCAACTCACTAATATTCTTGGTAATCCTCATATTTTTTCTTTAATTCCAATATCATATTTTTAACAGGACTTTCAACTAAATCTAAATATGCATTTTGTAAATGTAATAAATAGTCATATCCTTGATTATAAGCATCTCTATCTTGATAATGATCTACCAAGAACCAATAACAATCTGCGGCATTATATACAAGATTAACATACTCTGGTATATTATTTTCTTTTTCCAATTTTAATATTTCCTGTGAAAAGCATTCCTTAACATTTTCTATATCAGTTTTTGTTCCTAATCCTGTCCGAATCATCCAATATCCAATATAACATAAGTCCTCCTCATTTTTACATATATGATAGAATAAAGTATTTAGTATTTCATATGCTTCCTCTAAGGATTCTTCATTCCCAATAACAATTTTTCCTTTGGCAACGTTCTTCATACAATCAACATACATTTGCAAATCTGTATTTACATCTACTTTTATTCTGATTTCATCAAAACAAGTTTCAGCACTTAATAAATATTTTTCATCTCCCACTATCAAATAAGCTAATGGATAATATATCGACATTTTTTTTAGTAAAATAAGTTCAATTCTTTTACTATCAAATATGCCATGTTCATATTTCATCATTCCTCTACAATTATCTAAAGCATTCTGATAATAAGATACGGTAAGTTTCAAATTGTTAAAGCTGGCCGTATAGTTTTTTTCCGATGCAACCAGTTTTTGATAATATTCAGCCAAAGCATAATAGACTATTGTTTGTGTGTTATATGTATTATAGTCTTGCTTATTCTTGGTATTATAATTTTCCATAGCCTCTTCTAGATTTTTACAATAATATGTTATTTTCTTCTCGTAATTCTCATCACTTAAGTCACTGGAAAGTAAAATTAGCATTCCCATACTCAAAAGTTTAATGTCTTCATTTTCTTCATATTTTGTATTAGCAATATTTTCAAATATTTCAATAGCTGTATATCTATACTTATTTTCTGCCCCTTCACTTAGAATGAACTGACTGGAGTAAGCATATGCTTCCCAAAATTTTATAGTCTCTAGTTGATAATTCTTTGCGTTAGGCAAACTTACATATAATTCATTATAGATAACAGCAGCATCTAAATACTTCCCCGCCATCTGTAGTGCTTTGGCTTTTTGAAATAATACATTATTATATATTTCGTCATCACTCATTGGTTTTTCACGATAAAAAACTAAACATACTAAACATATTATTCCAACAGAAAATACTATTATCAGGAATCTTTTTCTCTGAAATTTTTCCACAGTATGCTTACTGTCTATTTCATTGAGACCGCTTCGACTTACCTCATTGCCATTGCTTTGTTGTGCATCAATATGTGCATCATCAAATGCCATACTAAGCTGTCCACCATTATGAACATTTATTTCTATTTTTTTCTCTTGTTCATCTCCCATATTATCTCCTATTTTATGCAATGCATAATAAACTCCTGTAGTTTGTGCAAGTTATCTGCCAATGTCGGAATCCCATTTGCAATCGTAAACATCGGAGCAATTAAAGCTAAACAATTCCTCAATCTGCTCACCTTGGGTTCATGCTTTGTTAATTCCTCTTTTGACATCTCTACAATGTCAGCAATTTCATCTGCATCTTCTTTTTTCAGTTCTGATAGATTTTCCATAATTCCTTTAATAATATCATCTAGTTCATTTCCATTTACACCATTATTTTGCATCGCATTTATTGTGGCATTATCTTTCGCCAAATTGAACTGTCCACCATTCATATTCATATTAATAATCATACCAGTATTGCCCATTGGATCTTCTTGCTGCTTTTCTTTAAAATAATCCTGCCCATCAGTTGTTAAATATGCATATAGTTCTCCAAGAACATTTTCTTTATAACCGCTAATAACTCCTGCTACTTCCAACTCTTTAAGCAATTTGTTTTTTGCAATTTTCATATTAGGAATATTCTTTAAGTCATTTATCTCAATAGAGACTTCTGTTCTGTTATCCTTATTTGATTTGTCCACAATATACTTTAATAACTTTTCCGCATCTTTTGTCATAATAAAATCTCCTTTATGTCAATATATAATAACTTTTAAGAATTGATAATTCTTATATATCCCCACCAACAACACAATATTTGTCGCAGCTAAATTCAATGCATACTCCGCAAACTCATCTGAAATAGATTCGACTGTACTACCTTGTTCAGCAATTTTTTCATCACTTGAAGACCTGTTTCTAGCGTAGCTCTATGATTTGTCATATGTGATAACATGTAGAATAAATGCAAATTATTCAACTACAACTTTTATTACTTTGACATCACTCTTTTCGTACTCTTCGCATATACAACTACATTCTATTTCAAATACTCCCTTTTTCTTTGGCGCAATAATATATTTGTCCTTTATTTTCCACTCATATTCCGTCATTAGATTTTCCATTCTAACACTTAAACTATTATCATCATTGTAAAAGTGCTTGTTTGGTGCATCCATTTGTGAAATATACTCTGTGTCCAACAACCTTCCTATCCCTAAAGAAGCAGGTCCCAATATTTCTGCATTAATTCTATTCAATTTATTTTTATCATAATAAAATTTATCTATTGGATTTTGTTTCTTTGATGGTTTTTGGGGAACTGAAATATCATTATCTTTCTTACGGTATACCTTTATTTCTTCTGGAAAATAAATTTCTATACGTATATCCCTAGCTTTCATGTTTCCATCATTACTAATTTTCAAATCAATATCAAATGGATGATCTTTTACTTGCTCATAATATCTACGTTCTTCCTTATATTTTTCCAGAACCTCCTTTGATGGCAAACTGGAGTTATATTCTTCTAACATTTCCTGCGTTATATATCCCCTTGCTTCATCTGGAATATCTTCCATTTCAAGTGGCATATAATCACAATCAATTGTATTTGAATTGAGTTCAAAATATGGAATATGAATTACTTTTTCGTTATTAATGCATACGTTCAATTTTGGCTTTCTTGTAACTGCATTCCTTTTCAGTTCCTTATTTTCTTCCTCCAACTCTCTAATCTTTTTATTCATTTCAACAAATTCATTTTGTGTTTCTTCTAAATTCAACTTATCTGCTCTTATCCAACCTGGCCTTTTTCCTCTATTGATTTCCTTAGTCAATGCAATAGATACTTTATTCGCTAAATCATCCTTGCTCGTCCACCATTGAACCATTCTTCCATTTTTTACTTCGTCTTTAAACTGTTCTAACTTTTCCCTCCTACTAGCATCTTGCTCCATCTTATCAGGCGTAATAGCCACACTGTCATCTATCAAAAAAGCTAATACAGGTATCTTCCGTTCCACTGCATAACGAAATTCCTTTTGTGTGTAGCTGATTCCAACATATTCCCCTTCTTCAATTACGCTCCCATATCTATGACCAATAATCAAAACATAATAATCAGAACTATCTATGGTCTCTCTTATTATTTCCCACTGTTCCTCATCCGCAGCACTGAACATTTCCATTCCTATAGGAAACTGATACATAGAAAGAATTGTATCCTGAACCCTTTTTCTTTCTTCTTTTAAATCCTCATATGTAGAACTTATAAAAATTTGATATTTCTTTTCCATAAAATTACTCCGTCTCCACCATATCCTGCCGCAATTTAAACTCTATTGTCTTTGTACTTCCACCAGTTCTTCTTATCATACAAGCTATTTCTATCACTATCATAAACGCAATTTTTATCGTATAGCTTATTACCTTGATTCATTTTATCTTAAAAATAAAACTACTTATTTTCAACAAATCAAAATTTAGAGCATTCTATAATTTACAACTTTAAATTAATTTTCAAAAAATATACT
>DKZA01000052.1 GCA_002492525.1 Lachnospiraceae bacterium UBA7086
GCATTTCAGTATCGGTACGGTGTATTGTTGGTCAATTTTCAGTCAGGAGATTGCTGACTACATAGGATTTTCTAAGGCAGCCACGGAGTGGGCGTTCAGTTTCGCTATCTTTTTCCTGGGTATGTCGGCGGCTTTTCTGGGAAATGTGGTGGAGAAAGATATTCATAAGTCGTCTCTGATTGCAACAATCACTTTTGCTCTGGGTATGGCGGGTACCGGATTTTTTATCTATTATGGCGGTAATTATTATAACGCGAATGGTAAGGGCAGTATTCTTGCACTTGTGGGCATTTACATTTGTTATGGTTTCATTATGGGTATTGGTCTGGGAACCGGTTATCTGTCTCCTGTCAAGACTCTGATGCTCTGGTTCGAGGATAAGAAGGGTCTTGCGACCGGACTTGCCGTGGCCGGATTTGGCGGTGCGAAAGCAATTGCAAGTCCTATCATGCAGGCACTTCTGGCGAATCTCGGTGAGAGCGGTATCTACAAGATGTTCTTCATTCTGGCAGCGGTGTATTTTGTTATGATGTTTGTGGGCCATTTGCTTCTGGCCAAGCCGGAGGGATGGCATGAGCCGCAGAAGAAGGAAAAGGGACAGGGGATCATGGCTACCATCAAGACCCGTCCAATCAGCAATTATATTGGTATCTGGATTATGTTCTATATCAATATCACCTGTGGTCTGGCATTGATTTCCCAGGAGAAGATGATTATCAAATGTATCGGACTGGCAGGGGTAGTCGGTGTAATTTCTACCATTTCCGCTATCTTTAATGCAGGCGGCAGACTGGGATTCTCCGCATGGGCGGATCATCTGAAAGATAGAAATACGATTTATAAGCTGATCTTTATTCTTTCCATTGCATTTACCGGCGCGGTAATGCTTACGAGCGGTATTAAGAACGGCGAGGGCAATGTAGTGTTAATTGTTCTGGTATTGGCGTTGATCTTTATGGTAAATGCTGGATATGGCGGCGGTTTTTCCAATGTACCGACGTTGCTTTCCGATCATTATGGAATGGGCAGTATCAGTGCTATCCATGGTATTACCCTTTCCGCCTGGGCGTTTGCCGGTCTTACCGGTAATCAGATCGCAACATTGATCGTAAGTAATACGGGCAGCTTTATTGATGATGGTCATGGCAATAAGATTAATCCGATAGGGTATCAGAATGTGTTGTACTTTACGATTGTACTCTATATCATAGCCCTGCTGATTAGTTTGTTTATGGTTAAGCCTTATAAAAAAGAAGGAAAGTAATTTTCCGTTTTCCTGAGTCCGCGAAACGGAACTCGCAAAGCTAATTTGCTTTGCAAATTTACTTTTATGACAGCAAAAACCCCGAAGATTTAAATCTTCGGGGTTTCCGCTGTGTAAAAGGGGAATTCTTCGGAATTGCTATTGCCGACTTGATTTCCGCGATCAAGTCTATAACTACTATAATGTTTTTTGTAATACCAGTCTATAATTATATTGGATAAGAATAACACTATAATAGCGAAATGTGTCAAAATTTATCAAAATAAAAGGAAAAAGGATTCTTATTATAAAAACATTTTGCCTAAGTTGTAGAGTAAATTGTAATAAAAAATCCTGCGGAACTATATACAGGCTGTTTCCGCAGGACTTTTCTATAATTCCTCCGCTATCCGAGGCCGCGAAGCTGTCCTCGCAAGGCTAATTCCTTAGGAATTTACCTTTTTTAGCGCTCCAGAAAAGCTCTCTGGTCTTGTAATTCTTGTGGTATCGGCGTACCAATGTTGTTCAGCTTTTGGAACAGGTTATTGTAGTGGTGTATCTTCTGGCTAAGTTTGATATCGTAACGATCCATCATTTCTTTATACAGCGGGTTTGCCTTCAGACGGGTGCGGATTTCTTTGGCAAACGGGCAGTAGGTAAAGAGAATTGTACGAGATACTTTATTTAGACGGGGAGAACCTGAGCCTTCATAAAGAACCCAGGCTTCGTAGTCTCTGATAAACATTTCTTTGAAACTATTCTTAGCCTTCTGCATACTGAGTTTGATCTTATCTTTGGCATCTGCCGACAGATCCCGGTTTTTCTTATAGAACTGGATATAATCGAAATATTCGCTGGTGAGGGATGCCTCGGAAACATCGTTCCAACGGGCTCCCTGTACACGTTTGCACATTTCCCAACGGAAATCTCCGGTCAGACGTACTAAAATACTGGTCAAATCCTCCATCTGGAAGATAGAGACCATCATGCGGGCCGGTGTAGTACGTTTACGTCCCTCGATTTCCTGCCAGGCAACACCGCGGATACCCACATTGGGCATCAGGATGATATCCGGCAGTACTTCCACACTGATAGATTCTTTACCAATGCCCAGTTCCGGATTGGTATAGATGATATCACGGTAGTAAGCACTGAAATCCAGAGAACGTATCATTTTAAAGGCGTCCTCAACCTTCTGGGCAGAGACCAGGGAGACATCCAGGTCTTTTAAAATATTGTGCTCGGAAAAGATGGGGCAGAAGTTGATGATACGGCCAAAGGTAATCTTATTGACAGTGGGGAACATATTGTTCATTTCAAAGAGAACTTGTTTTTCCCTGTCGTTTTGCATAGAGACTTCTTCGGCGGCGGTAATCTTACCAGTCATCTTAAGTTCATGTAAATAAGCGATATAGTCTGCGTCAAATTCGTTACGGCTTGGCACTTTGTCACCATTATAGATGGCTTTGAGCCATTCATAGATGGTGTAGACTTTTCGTTTAGGATCTGTAGGAATCCTGTCTACTATAGAATATAGATAGGAGGCATTTTCCATACCAGCCAGTTTTTCATCCACATAACCAAAGTTAAAGAACATTTTCACTACTTTTGGGATGGCATTGTCATGCAGACTCTTTAAGAAAGCACCTTCATAAATCTGGTAGAATAGTTTGGTAATGGTGAGCCGTAGTTTTCTCGCAGCATCGTCTGAGCTGTTTTTATCAGCCATCTTAGCGTATTTATCTACTGCCGCCCTGAAAGCGGAGGACGTTTCGCCACTGACTCCGGAGTAGGCAAGAATGGTGTTCATGGAGTCTGTAATCTCGGGTACTTCGTCGGTCTTGGTATCCGCATCACCCGCATGCTCGCTCAGATTGTTCAGTCTTTCACGGTATTCTGCCACGCGCTGACGATACATTTCCTTGTCAATGGAAGGCTGGCTTTCAAGCTGAATCATCATAGTGCTTAAGGCGGCAATCAGCGTAGTGGAATCCGTGTCGTTGGGGTCCAGTTTATAAAGGATGCCTGCATACAAATCAAAGAAATCCAGATGGTTCTCATTCATTAACAGATTGGTAATTTCTGATTTATAGTCATAGAGAACACGGCAGACGGATATTACCTGATAGACATCCTGACTGGCTTTTAAGATCAGACCGGTCAAAAAATCAGGATCTCGATCTTTTGCAGGTTTTTCCGTTACCATTTTGCGCAGCTGAGCATAGTAACCGTCAAGCCATCCATCTACGTCTTCTTCCAAGACCAACTGGGTCAATGTTTCCATGGCCGGCAGATCCCTGGCGGCAAAACCATGTTTTGTGCAAAATGATTTGTAATCTTCATAACTATCCATCAGATAGTGATAGAAGTTGTCACAGTCAAAATGGCTCAATTCATACTGGTCAAGGATCTCATGAAATTGTTTAAAAAGAGAAGTGATAACAAAATTGGCCATATCTGCATTGGTGCGTATAAAATTGGATAACTGTGCCGGAGAGCAGGGATAGGAAGCGAGAGAAGTTGCCTCTTCCGTCTGATAGGAAATAAAATATGATCCAAAAAAAATCTCGCAGATACCTATCACATCTCCCTTGGATAAGTAGAATTCTCCGCCCGGATAAGTCGCACGAACACTTCCTTTGGCGATTACATGTAAGGCAGAGAGATTTTGTCCGCTCTGGATTAATTGCGTCCCCGCCGGAAATTCTTTTACAGCCATGAAAATACCCCCTTAATTATTTATACAAAATTATTTATGATAAATCCGAGTCCGCGAAGCGGAACTCGATTTGTTAATCTTCGCAGGAAAGTTTACTAAAATAATCGGTCCGAGTCCGCAGGGCGGAACTCGAGGAGTAAATTCCGAAGAAAAAAATACTAAAATGATCAGTCCGAGGCCGCGAAGCGGAACTCGAGGAGTAAATTCCGAAGGAATTTACTCCTATTATATGACTACGGAAAAATAATTACAAGGATATAGAAATGAAGGAATCAGATTTTAGCAATGTGCACAAGAAGTTTAAAAGTATTTTGTGCTGTACTTTTAAAAAATTTGTGCTAGAATGAAAATGACAATCTTGTCGAAAAGTTAGATTTTACGAGGTAGAGAAAGAAAGGCAGTAAAGTAAAATGGAAAGAAAAGGAATGGAACAGGAGGACATTGCTTACAGACAGCAGATCGTCAATGAATATAAACCTGATGTGGAAAGATTAGTTCGTTACCTGCCATGGCTGGAGAGTAAGACAGGTACCAGTGTACAGCAGACCTATTCGGCGTCTGGAATTGCAGAACATTCGGTGGCGTTTCCTGTGTATGACAGTACGGTGATGAGTTTTGTCAAAGAGGCACAGAGGACACATTTGATGGACAGAAATTATATGTATGTTTACTCGCGTTATAGAATCCGTACGGTGCAGGATGAGATTACGGCAATTGAGCGGGCAAGTATTAAGGAAATGGATGTATTAAAGGCGATTTTATCCAAGTATGTAATGGGTGGTATGACGAAAGGCAGAATGTGGTCGGAGGCAGTAGAGAACGGCATATTTTTATATGTAGTTAGAAAAATGAAAGCAAATCTGGATTTCTGGGACAGACCGGCACCGACTCGTTAAGTCAACAGAAAAGAGTGAAAGTGTAGTACGCGGCGGTCAGTCAATCGTACGGGGGAAAATATAATTTAGGAGAAGGCAGGTTCATGGGAGAAAAGTCAGTACAGAAAAAGAAATATATTTTAGAAACGGCTAGAAAAGTGTTTGCGGAGAAAGGATTTAAGAATGTGACCATGAAAGATATCGTGGAAGCCTGCGAGATCAGTCGGGGTGGTCTTTATCTCTATTTTGACAGCACGGAGCAGATATTGATGGAGGTGCTTCAGATGGAGGCGGATGAGACGGATGATGTCTTTACGCAGAATATTGCGCAAGGGGATACTGCAGCGGATATTCTTACCCTTTTCTTAAAGGAACAGAAGAAAGAACTTTTGCAGAAGAAAAATAATTTGACTGTTGCAGTCTATGAATATTTTTTTGCACATAAATCGACTGATAAGAATAATATGCTGCGCAGACAATTTGACGCAGGTGTCAGAGTAATTGAGAAATTGATTGAGGCTGGAATTGCCAGTGGTGAGTTTTATTGTGAGGACCCTAAGGGCGCAGCCGCCAATATTATGTATGTGCTGGAGGGTATGAAGATTGATGCCCAGACTTTTGGCATTACGGAGAAGATGGTAGACGCCCAGCTGTTATATATTATGCAGGGGTTGATCATAGAGGATTAACCAGGGTGCCAAGCAGCAGATGGAAAATCATATGGATTTGACGGTAGATAAAATGCTTCGGAGAACTTTCGGAGCATTTTGTCTGTTGTTTTGGCTTCTGGTAAATCTTGCATAGATATTGTTCTGGATGGAACGGATGGGAAAGGAAACAGCTATGTTGGAAACGGTATATGAGGCACAGCTTCCAGTGGGAGAAAATCTGATTATCTATAAAAACAGGATAACCGGCAGTAAGCCCGTAGGAAGGATTGCTATTGTATCAGGTATACATGGGGATGAATTGGAAGGCCAGTATGTCTGTTATGAAATGATTAGAAGACTGGAAGAGCATCCGGAATATCTGCGGGGAACCGTGGATATTTATCCCCAGATGAATCCGCTTGGCATTGATATGGCCAGGCGCAATATTCCCAAGATGGAGATGGATTTAAACCGGATTTTCCCGGGTAATGCTCAGGGAACGGTGATGGAGCGGGCAGCAGCAGCTGTGGTGGAAGATATTACGGGAGCAGATGTCTGTATCGATCTGCACGCCTCCGATATGTATGTCAGAGAGATACCGCAGGTGCGTGTGAGTGCGGAGTTTGCGCGGCAGCTTTTACCTTTTGCCAAGCTTTTAAATGCGGATATGATCTGGCTTAATGCCACAGCGACGGTGCATGAGTCCACGCTGGCTCATTCCATGAATATGCTGGGGGTGCCGACCCTGGTGATGGAGATGGGACTGGGGCTTAGGATTACAAGGGTCTATGGTGATCAGGTAGTGGATGGGATTTTTTATCTGATGCGGGAAATGGGTTTGTGGGACGGACCAGTCGGTCCGGTGCGGGAGCCGGTGATATCCAGTGATGGGGAAGTGGAATTTATCAGGGCGGAACATGCCGGTATATTTCTACCAAGTATTGCCCACAGACATTATCTGCACAAAGATGAGAAGATAGGCGATATTGTGGATGTGCTGACAGGCAAGGTGGTCCAGGAAATCGTTGCCAGAAAGGGCGGTATGGTCTTTACCCTGCGGGAATATCCATTTGTTTACGAAGGGTCACTGATCGCGCGAATTCTGGAACAGGATACGCAGGAATGAGGATTCGCCAAATGGAGTATATGAGTGCATGACGGGTGAATGAATGGAAACAAAGCGTGCGCGGAAATGAGGATTGGGATGCATATAAAAGAAATATACCGGGTAGAAGCACCTTACAGAGAGGATATGATTGTGAAGGGATACCGTTTCGGCAAGGGAGATAAGGCGGCTTGTATTTTAGGGCCTATGCGGGGCAATGAGATTCAGCAGCTCTATATTTGTTCCCAACTGGTGCGTGTGCTTAAGGAACTGGAAGGGAATGGCTGTATCAGTGCTGGCAAAGAGATTCTGGTGATTCCGGTGGTCAATAATTATGCCATGAATGTGGGAAAACGCTACTGGGGTGTAGAGGATGTGGATATCAACCGCAAATTTCCGGGAAGCGTCTGCGGAGAGGCTGCGGCCAGAATTGCCGGTGGAGTCTTTGGAGCCATCAAGGATTACAGTTACGGAATCCAATTGGCAAGCTTTTATATGACGGGGGAATTTGTGCCTCATGTACGCATGATGGAAACCGGATATCAGAATACTTCTCTGGCCAATCTTTTCGGACTTCCCTATGTGGCGGTGAGAAAGCCGGTTCCTATTGATACGAGAACCCTTAACTATAACTGGCAGGATGAGATGACAGCGGCTTTTTCCCTGTATACCAATAAAAACACAGAAGTGGATGAGGAGAGCGCCGTGCAGGCAGTGGCGGCAGTGCTCAGGTTCCTTACCAGGATGGGGATTATCCGGTATGAGAGCCACAGCGGTTATATCAGTCATGTGATTCTGGAGCAAGATCTGTCCAATATCCATGTAAATTGCGGCGGTATTTTCCGCAGTCTGGTGAAGGCTGGGGAGGATGTGCGTTACGGCAATAAGCTGGCGGAAGTGATTGATCCTTATGAGGGGAGTGTGAAGGAGACAATCTATGCGCCTACGGACGGCATCGTGTTTTTCCGGTATACGGAGCCTCTTATTATGCAAAATGAACTGGCATACCGGCTGATTCACAGGCTGCATGCGTAGGGCAATTTAAGAATCCGTGCATTGAAATCTGCCGGATTATCTGGTAGGATAAAAAAAGTAAATTTGTTTCGCAAATTAACTTTGCGAGATTTGCTTCGCAAACTCGGTATAAGCGGAGGAATTTTATACCATAAAAAAGCAGTGGAGTTTGCTTTCATAAGGATAAGGAGAAGAGTCAGCATGGGCGATGTAAGACGTATTTATGTGGAAAAGAAAGAGCCTTTCGCAGTGAAGGCGAAGGAACTGAAAGAAGAAATCGAGAGTTTTCTGGGAATAAAGAGCGTGCAGAAGGTACGGGTGTTTATCCGTTATGATGTGGAGAATATTTCCGATGCGGTCTTTGAGAGAGCCTGTAAAACGGTGTTTTCAGAGCCGCCGGTGGATATATTATATGAAGAGCAGATAGAGATTCCGGAGGACGGCAGAGTGTTTTCTGTGGAGTATCTGCCGGGACAGTTCGATCAGCGGGCGGATTCCGCAGTTCAGTGTGTGCAGTTTCTGAAAGAGGACGAGAACCCCACTATCAGGACGGCGGTGACTTATCTGGTAACAGGCCCTGTCAGTGATGAGGAGTTTGAGAAGATTAAGGCATATTGTATTAACCCGGTGGATTCCAGACAGACAGATATGGTGAAACCGGATACGCTTAAGATGGATTATGACGAGCCGGCGGATGTGGCGATTTTTGACGGGTTTGTCTCCATGCCGGAAGAACAGCTTAGCAAGCTGTATGATTCCCTGGGGCTGGCCATGACTTTTAAAGATTTTGAACATATTCAGAAATATTATAGAGGCGAGGAACACAGAGATCCTACGATGACGGAAATCCGTGTGCTGGATACCTATTGGTCAGATCACTGCCGTCATACGACTTTCTCTACGGAATTAAAAGAGGTTGTTTTTGATGAGGGGTATTATCAGAAACCGATCAGGGATACTTATGAGGATTACTTAAAAGTACGGGAAGAAATCTTTGCAGGCAGGGATGACAAATTTGTCTGCCTGATGGATCTGGCCTTGATGGCCATGCGTAAACTGAAAAAAGACGGTAAACTGGACGATATGGAGGAATCTGATGAGATCAATGCCTGTTCCGTAGTGGTGCCGGTAGAGATGGACTATGGCGATGGCCCGGTGCGGGAAGAATGGCTTGTCTTTTTTAAGAACGAGACCCATAATCACCCTACGGAGATAGAACCCTTCGGTGGGGCGGCTACCTGTCTTGGGGGCGCAATCCGCGATCCTCTTTCCGGGAGAGGTTATGTCTATCAGGCCATGCGAGTGACAGGTGCGGCGGATCCCACGGTGCCTGTGGCAGATACTTTAAAAGGCAAACTGCCCCAGAAGAAACTGGTGCGGGGGGCTGCGAATGGTTATTCTTCCTATGGTAATCAGATTGGCCTGGCTACTGGTCTGGTGAAGGAGATTTATCATCCTGATTATGTGGCAAAACGTATGGAGATCGGTGCAGTCATGGGAGCGGCGCCCAGAAAGAATGTAATTCGGGAAACCTCTGATCCGGATGATATTATCATTCTTTTAGGCGGCAGGACAGGACGTGACGGCTGCGGCGGCGCGACAGGGTCTTCCAAGGTGCATACGGAAAGTTCTATTGATACCTGCGGCGCAGAAGTACAGAAAGGTAATGCGCCTACGGAGAGAAAGATTCAGCGGTTATTCCGGCGTGAGGAAGTGAGCCGGCTGATTAAGAAATGTAATGACTTCGGCGCAGGCGGCGTGTCCGTGGCTATCGGAGAGCTGGCGGACGGTCTGGTGGTGGATCTGGATAAAGTGCCCAAGAAGTATGCGGGCTTAGACGGTACGGAGCTGGCCATTTCCGAATCCCAGGAACGTATGGCGGTGGTGGTGTCACCCGGCGATGTGGATACTTTCCTGGCTTATGCGTCGGAGGAGAATCTGGAAGCGGTACCAGTGGCGGTAGTAACGAAAGAACCCCGTTTAGTCTTAAAGTGGCGCGGTAAGGAAATCGTGAATTTGTCCAGAAGATTCCTGGATACCAATGGCGCGCACCAAGAGACCAATGTGGCCGTGGATATGCCCGATGATAAGGAGAATTATTTTAAGAAGATTGCAACGCCGGCAGTGGCAGAAGTCTTAAAGAATAACGATGTAAAGGCGGCATGGACAGCTCTGTTAAATGACTTGAACGTATGCTCCCAGAAGGGTCTGGTGGAGATGTTCGATGCTTCCATCGGCGCCGGCAGTGTGTATATGCCTTATGGCGGCAAGTATCAGCTGACAGAGACGCAGGCTATGGTGGCCAAGCTTCCCGTATTGCAAGGGAAGACAGACACTGTGACCATGATGAGTTATGGGTTCGATCCCTATCTGTCAAGCTGGAGCCCCTATCATGGAGCGGTTTATGCGGTGACTGAGTCCATGGCGAAGATTGTGGCAAACGGCGGCGATTACAGGTCGATCCGTTTTACCTTCCAGGAATATTTCAGGCGCATGAGTGAGGAGCCTTCCCGGTGGAGCCAGCCTTTTGCGGCGCTGTTAGGTGCCTATGAGGCGCAGATGAAGTATGGACTGCCTTCCATCGGCGGCAAAGATTCCATGTCCGGTACCTTTAATGATATTGATGTACCGCCTACTTTGGTATCGTTTGCGGTGGATGTGAGCAAAAGCGGTCATATCGTCACGCCGGAGTTAAAATATCCGGGTGACAGACTGGTGCGGTTCCGTATTCCGAAGGATGCCTATGATCTGCCGGTTTATGATAAGGTGATGGAGATTTACGATCAGATTATGACATTAATGTCAGAGGAAACGGTGACAAAGACTTATGGACATGTCACGGCGCAGACTATGCAGAGAAAGATTGTGGCGGCCTATGCCCTGGATGCAAAGGGGGTAGCGGCGGCGATCAGCAAGATGGCTTTCGGTAACGGCCTTGGCGTGGCGGTGGATTCTTCTTATAAGAAAGAAGCTCTTTTTGACAATGGCCTCGGTGATATCGTGGCAGAGATGCCGGCAGGAGAGGTACATAAATTAAAGGCATTGGATATTGACTTTGAGGAGATTGGTACCGTGACTGCCGATGGTATATTCAGCTACGGCTCCATGAAATTGACCCAGGAGGAGGCACTGGCGGCATGGACTTCCAAACTGGATAAAGTGTTCCCTTATACCGCGGGTAAGGATAAGAGCACGGTGGCATCTGAGGTATACCATACGGATGATATTTATGTATGCAGGCATAAAGTGGCAAGACCTTCTGTCTTTATTCCTGTATTTCCGGGTACCAACTGCGAATATGACAGCGCGAAAGCTTTTGCGGCAGCAGGTGCGGATGTGACGGTCAAAGTCTTTAAGAATATGACGGCGGAAGATATCAGACAGAGTGTGGATGTCTTTGAAAGGGCTATCGGTCAGGCGCAGATCATCATGTTCCCGGGCGGCTTTTCTGCTGGTGACGAACCGGACGGCTCCGCGAAATTTTTTGCTACAGCTTTCCAAAATGAAAAGATTAAGGAAGCCGTCATGAAACTGTTGAAGGAAAGAGACGGTCTTGCGCTGGGTATCTGTAACGGTTTCCAGGCACTGATCAAGCTGGGGCTTGTACCTTACGGCGAAATTGTGGGGCAGAAGGAAGATTCTCCTACATTGACGTTCAATACCGTAAACCGCCACATCTCCAAGATGGTGTATCTGAAAGTGGTGTCTAATAAATCTCCATGGCTTGCAGGCGCGGAGGCAGGACAGGTTTATGTGAATCCGGCTTCCCACGGAGAGGGACGTTTTGTGGCACCGAAAGAGTGGATTGACAAGCTGTTTGCAAACGGTCAGGTTGCTACCCAGTATGCGGATCCTGATGGCAATGTATCTATGGATGAAGAGTGGAATATCAATGGTTCCTATGCGGCAATCGAGGGCATTACTTCTCCGGACGGGCGGATTTTAGGTAAGATGGCACATGCGGAGAGAAGAGGAGAAGCCGTGGCAGTCAATATTTACGGTGAACAGGATATGAAGATATTTGAGAGCGGTGTGAAGTATTTTCAGTGATTTGTGTGATTCTGGGAATAAAGGTTAAAATATAAGTGATAGGAAACAGGGACGGCCTTGCAGTGGGAGTGACCATTGCGAGGCTGTTTGTTTTTCTTTGCAGCGGGTTGTATAACATAATTGGAAAAAATTACTGATTTTATATTGACAAACAGAAAAATGCGTCTTATACTAAAACCAACCTAAGTGGTAGGTAATACAAAAGTATGATTCCTGCCAAAAGGAAAACGTACAAGGCAGGTAATTGACCTATGCAGCATTATTTTGAAAAACTTCTCAGAGAAAACTTTCGGTTTGGACGAATGTGTCGATGTTGGTTCTAAATGTGCAACCGGAAATCATAAACATGTTACGTTCAAAACGAGAGGAGAAAATATTATGTCTGATTATAAATTTGAAACATTACAACTTCATGTAGGGCAGGAGAATCCGGATCCGGCGAGCGATGCCCGGGCAGTTCCTATTTACGCAACTACTTCTTATGTGTTTAAAAATTCCGCCCATGCGGCGGCCAGGTTTGGTCTTGCCGATGCCGGAAATATCTATGGCAGGCTGACCAATTCCACACAGGATGTTCTGGAACAGCGGGTGGCAGCTTTGGAAGGCGGTGTAGCGGCCCTGGCGCTTGCCTCCGGTGCGGCTGCCATTACCTATACCCTGGAAGCCCTTGGACAGAACGGAGGCCATTTTGTAGCCCAGAAGACAATTTATGGCGGAAGCTACAATCTTCTGGCTCATACGCTTCCGGCCTTCGGCATTACGGCGAGTTTTGTCAATATACATGATCTTGATGAGGTCGAGGCCGCTATCAGGGAGAATACCAGGGCAATCTATATTGAAACTCTTGGAAATCCTAACAGCGATATTCCCGATATTGACGCTTTGGCCAAACTGGCACATAAGCATGGGTTACCTCTGGTGGTGGATAATACTTTTGGTACACCGTATCTGATCCGGCCCATTGAGCACGGTGCGGATATCGTGGTACATTCTGCCACGAAGTTTTTGGGAGGTCATGGAACCACCCTTGGCGGTATCATCGTGGATTCGGGTAAATTTGACTGGACGGCTTCCGGCAGATACCCGGCCATTGCCGAGCCCAATCCCAGCTATCATGGGGTATCCTTTGTAAAAGCGGTCGGCCCGGCGGCGTTTGTGACTTATATTCGTGCGATTTTGCTTCGGGATACTGGGGCAACGATTTCTCCCTTTGCAGCGTTTCTGCTTTTGCAGGGGATAGAAACACTGTCCCTGCGGTTGGAGAGGCATGCGCAAAACACCCGGAAAGTGGTGGAATTTCTCACAGGTCATCCGCAGGTTGAAAAGGTCAATCACCCCTCTTTGCCCGATCATCCTGATCACGCACTGTACTTAAAATATTTTCCGAACGGAGGGGCGTCCATTTTCACCTTTGAGATCAAGGGCGGTGTCAAAGAGGCGCATACATTTATTGACAGTCTTCAGATATTCTCTCTGCTTGCCAATGTAGCCGATGTGAAAAGTCTGGTCATTCATCCGGCAACTACGACCCACAGCCAGCTGACAGAGGAAGAACTGAAAGATCAGGGAATTAAGCCCAATACGATTCGGCTTTCTATCGGTACGGAACATATCGATGACATTATCGCCGACTTACAAAAAGGTTTTGATGCTGTAAAATAATGGATATATAATAAACAGGAAGCAAACAGGAGGTATTATCATGTCAAATATTTATAAGTCAGCCGATCAGCTGATCGGCAAAACACCGCTTTTGGAGCTGACGCATATAGAGGAAGCATATGATCTGAAAGCAAAAGTTGTTGCAAAGCTGGAATATTTTAATCCGGGCGGCTCTGTCAAGGACCGTGTTGCCAGAGAAATGTTAGACGAGGCCGAAAAGAACGGCAAACTGAGATCAGGCTCCGTCATTATCGAGCCCACTTCCGGGAATACAGGCATCGGTCTTGCGGCTGTTGCGGCGGCAAGAGGTTATCGGATTATCATTGTAATGCCAGAGACCATGTCGGTAGAACGCCGTCAGCTTATGAAAGCCTATGGGGCGGAACTGGTGCTTACTGAAGGTGCGAAGGGGATGAAAGGCGCGATTGCGAAGGCGGATGAGCTGGCCAAAGAAATTCCCGACAGCTTTATTCCGGGGCAGTTTGTCAATCCCGCCAATCCGAAGGCGCACCGAGAGACCACAGGCCCCGAAATTTATGAAGATACTGACGGTAAGGTGGACATTTTCGTAGCAGGTGTGGGTACAGGCGGTACGGTTACGGGTGTTGGAGAATATCTGAAATCCAGGAATCCTGCCGTCAAGGTAGTGGCTGTGGAACCGCAGTCTTCCCCAGTGCTCTCTACCGGCGTGGCAGGGTCTCACAAGATTCAGGGAATTGGCGCAGGTTTTGTGCCTGATGTTCTGAACACGGATATTTATGATGAGATTATCACGGTTTCCGATGAAGATGCGTTTGCAACAGGAAGGCTGATCGGTAAGAGGGAAGGTGTTCTTGTGGGCATTTCTTCCGGCGCGGCGGCTTTTGCGGCCATAGAACTTGCCAAACGGCCGGAAAATAAAGGAAAGACTATTGTTGCGCTCTTGCCTGATACCGGCGACAGATATCTGTCTACACCGTTATTTGCGGAATAAGCAGAGCGTGGATTCCCTTATGTCGGACAATGGGGAAATCCTTTGCTTATCCGAGGCTGTGAAGCAAATTAACTTTTTAAGAAGGCATATCATGAGAATATATTTGGATAATGCGGCAACAACCAGGATGAGCAGGGCCTCTGTTGATGCTATGCTCCCTTATATGGATGCAGTTTACGGGAATCCGTCCAGCCTTCACTCGGCCGGCCAGGCAGCGGCGGAGGCTTTGTCGGGGGCAAGACGGCGGATTGCAGACTGTATCGGTGCTCTTCCGAAAGAAATAATCTTTACGTCCGGCGGCAGTGAGGCAGACAATCAGGCGATAATCTCAGCCGCACGGATAGGGCAGAAAAAGGGCAGAAAACATATTGTCTCTACCGCGTTTGAGCATCATGCAGTACTGCATACCCTGCAAAAACTGGAAAAAGAAGGATTTGAAATCACATTGCTGGATGTTCATGAGAACGGAATCGTCTGGCCCAAGCAGGTGGCAGATGCCATTCGTGAAGATACCTGTCTTGTCACTGTGATGTATGCCAACAATGAGATTGGAACGATTCAGCCAATAAAAGCAATCGGTGAGATATGCCGGGAAAAAGGTGTTATTTTTCATACGGATGCGGTGCAGGCGGCGGGACATTTATCTATCAACGTCAAAGAGCAGAATATTGATATGCTTTCCCTTTCAGCCCATAAATTCCATGGCCCCAAGGGAATCGGCGTGCTTTATGTCAAAGAAGGAATCCCCTTGACGCCTCTGATAGAGGGCGGCGCACAGGAATGGGGAAGACGGGCAGGCACTGAGAATATCCCCGCAATCGTGGGAATGGCTGCGGCGCTTGAGGAAGCGTGTACTCATAGGGAGGATAACGCGAAGCGGTTATGCGCTTTGCGGGATAAGCTGATTGCCGGACTTTCGCAGATTCCCCATGCAATCCTAAACGGTGATGCAGCAGATCGTCTTCCTGGCAACGTGAATTTCTGTTTTGAGGGAATAGAGGGGGAATCTCTTTTACTGCTTCTCGATGACAAAGGAATCTGTGCATCCTCCGGTTCTGCCTGTACTTCGGGCTCCCTGGATCCAAGCCATGTATTGCTTGCCATTGGAAGAGCACATGATATTGCGCATGGATCTCTTCGGCTGACCCTTTCAGAGGAAAATACGGAAGAACAGATTGTATATACCGTCGAGGCGGTAAAAGAAGTCGTTGCCTATCTGCGCAGTTTTTCTCCTATCTGGCGAGATCTGGTCAGCGGAAGAAGGGAATTTATGATTAAGTGAGGTTTCAGTACGATGGCTTTATACAGTGAAATGGTTATGGATCATTTCCGCAATCCAAGAAATACAGGTGTTATTGAAAATGCGGATGGAGTCGGCGAGGTTGGCAATGCTAAATGCGGCGATATCATGAAAGTTTATCTGAAAATAGAGGATGACGTGATTGTGGATGCTAAATTTGAGACTTTTGGATGCGGTTCCGCTATAGCATCAAGTTCCATGGCGACGGAACTGATTAAGGGGAAACCTGTCTCAGAAGCACTTACACTGACCAATCAGGCAGTCGTGGAGGCGTTGGATGGTCTTCCGGCCCATAAGATACATTGCTCTGTGCTTGCGGAAGAAGCGATTAAGAAGGCGTTGGAGGATTATTACGAGAAAAGGGACAACATATGATGATTTCAACCAAAGGAAGATATGCGCTCCGCGTGATGATTGATCTGGCACAAAATTACGGAAACGGGTTTGTGCCTATGAAGGAAGTGGCTAAAAGACAGAATGTTTCCTTGAAGTATCTGGAACGGATTCTTCCTGTTCTGACCAAAAACAAACTGATTGAGGGGCTTCAGGGAAAAGGCGGCGGCTATCGTCTCACGCTGGCACCGGACAGATACCGTGTGGGGGATATTCTGCGTCTCACAGAGGGTGATCTGGCACCGGTGGCCTGCCTTGGCTGTGACGCAGACGTATGTGAGCGTGCCGCAACCTGTAAGACGCTGCCTATGTGGTCGGAGTTTTATAAACTTACAAATGCCTATTTTGACGGCATCTCATTATCGGATTTTTTATAAGAGACCTCTTGACAGGACATTTTTCGAGTGGTATTATGTAGAAAATTTAATCAGCTAAACCGTTGAAGCGGAGATAACGGTGATGATGCCTTTACAGAGAGCCTGTGGCGCTGAGAGTCAGGTAAGAAACAAGTCATCAAATGGACCGCGGAGGGTGCAGTCAAATGCGCATTGCGCAAAGTATTCTGCAACGTGCAGGCATACGTCAGTTGCCGGGGATATGCTGGTATCCTGCTAAGCGCACGGAGTATTCCGTGAATCAAGGTGGCACCGCGGATAAAGAATTATTCGTCCTTGACAAAACCCAAGTTTTGTCAAGGACTTTTTTGCGCGCATCAGCAGAGTCATAAGGCGTCAGAGCCAGGCTGCATGCTTGCATGCAAGCCAGCCAGAGGAGAAAGGATGAGGCTGCATGCTTGCATGCAAGAACAGAAAGGAGCTAATAATTATGAAAATTTTTCCATCATACAGCGAAGTACAACAGATAGCGTCTGCTGGAACTTACAAGGTACTGCCGGTCAGCTGCGAGATGCTTTCCGATATTTGTACGCCGATTGAGGCGCTTAGGATTCTCAAAAATGTATCCACCCACTGTTATATGCTTGAGTCGGTGGCGGAAAAAGAGAAATGGGGACGTTATACGTTCCTGGGGTTTGACCCTAAAATGGAAATTACTTGTGTAGACGGAGAAATGAAGGCGGGAGATATCACGTTTCATACGGATGATCCGTCAGCGTATCTGCGGCAGATTCTTCTGGAATATAAGAGTCCGCGGTTTGCATATCTGCCGTCTTTTACCGGAGGCCTGGTAGGATATTTTGCCTATGATTATCTGGGGTACAGCGAACCATCAATCAGGGTGGGCGTTCAGGATACGGAAGCTTTCAAAGATGTGGATCTGATGCTGTTTGATAAGGTCATCGCCTTTGACAATTTCAGGCAGAAGATCATCCTGATTGTGAATATGAAACTTTCTGAGGCACAGGCCGGGTACAATAAGGCGGTGCGGGAATTGCATCAGCTTGCAGAGCTTCTGCGTGGTGGAGAGAAGGAAAAGGGGAAAAAGGGCAGGCTGCTTGGGGAAGTGACACCTTTGTTTGATAAGGCGGCTTACTGCGGGATTGTAGAACGGGCCAAGAACTATATCCGTGAGGGGGATATTTTCCAGATTGTTCTTTCCAATAGGCTTGAGGCACCGTTCGAGGGGAGTCTGTTAGATACTTATCGGGTTTTGAGGACCATGAATCCTTCTCCGTACATGTTCTACTTTTCGGGTACGGATGTAGAGGTGGCAGGTGCTTCACCGGAGACGCTTGTGAAACTGGAAAACGGTGTGCTTCATACATTTCCGTTAGCGGGAACAAGACCCAGAGGCAGAACGGAGGAGGAAGATAAGAAGATGGAGGAGGAACTGCTCAAAGATGCAAAGGAATTGGCAGAACATAATATGTTAGTGGATTTAGGGCGTAATGATCTGGGCAAAATCAGTAAATTCGGCACAGTGCAGGTAGAAAAACTTCATTCCATCGAGCGTTATTCGCATGTAATGCACATTGGTTCCACAGTACGGGGTGAGATCCGGGAAGGGTTTGATGCGCTTTCCGCCATTGAAGCGGTACTGCCGGCAGGCACTTTATCCGGTGCGCCGAAGATTCGGGCCTGCCAGTTGATTGGGGAACTGGAAAATAATAAGCGGGGCATTTACGGCGGAGCCATTGGTTATATTGATTTTACGGGCAATATGGATACTTGTATCGCTATCCGTATTGCTTACAAGAAAAACGGGCGGGTGTTTGTCAGAAGCGGGGCCGGAATCGTGGCGGATTCGGAGCCCGAGAAAGAGTATCAGGAGTGTATTAATAAGGCAGAAGCGGTCATGAAAGCGTTGGAACTGGCACAGGAGGAGGGGTAAAATGATAGTATTGATTGACAATTACGACAGTTTTTCTTACAACCTCTTCCAGCTGGTGGGCGAGATAGAACCTGACATTCGTGTCATCCGTAATGATGAGATGACGGTAGAAGAAATCAGGTCGTTTGCGCCGGATCATATTATTCTCTCACCGGGGCCGGGGCGGCCGGAGAACGCCGGAATTACCATGGAGGCTGTGAAGGCACTGGGCCGGGAGATCCCCATTCTGGGAGTATGTCTGGGGCATCAGGCAATCTGTGCAGCCTATGGGGCTGAGGTCACCTACGCAAAGGAATTGATGCACGGTAAGCAGTCGGAAATCAGTTTAGACAAAACCTGTCCGATATTTCGTGACTGTCCGGAAAAAGTCCCTGTGGCAAGATATCATTCTCTTGCGGCGGATGAGACTACCATTCCGGACTGTCTGCGGATTGTGGCGCGCACGGCAGACCGGGAAGTGATGGCCGTACAGCACAGAGAATATCCCATTTATGGGGTACAGTTTCACCCGGAGTCTATTATGACACCGGATGGCAGACAGATGTTGAAGAATTTTATAAATGACAGATAAGGAGGACATCAACTATGATCAAAGAAGCAATTGTCAAAATCGTGAACAAAGGAGATCTCACATATGATGAGGCATACGCCGTGATGAATGAGATTATGAGCGGAGAAACCTCACCCACCCAGAACGCGGCTTTTCTGGCGGCGTTGTCTACCAAGAGTGCCAGGGCGGAGACCACTGATGAGATTGCAGGGTGCGCGGCAGCTATGCGCGATCATGCCACCAAGGTGCA
The DNA here is from genome assembly GCA_002492525.1 of Lachnospiraceae bacterium UBA7086. Taxonomy (GTDB): domain Bacteria; phylum Bacillota; class Clostridia; order Lachnospirales; family Lachnospiraceae; genus UBA3282. The sequence goes on from DKZA01000052.1 coordinate 19,074, forward strand.
GACGGATATGGAACTTTTTGAGATTGTGGGAACAGGCGGGGACAACGCCCACAGCTTTAATATCTCCACCACTTCCGCATTGGTGGCTGCGGCGGGCGGTATGAAGGTAGCCAAACACGGTAACCGGGCGGCTTCATCCCAGTGCGGAACGGCGGATTGTCTGGAAGCGCTTGGCGTCAATATAGAACAGAGTCCCGAGCGCTGCAAGGAACTCTTGCAGGAAGTAGGCATGTGCTTCTTCTTTGCACAGAAATATCATACTTCTATGAAATATGTGGGTGCAATCCGCAAGGAGCTGGGTTTTCGCACGGTGTTCAATATTCTGGGACCTCTGACCAATCCCGGCAGCCCCAAAAGACAGCTTTTGGGCGTGTATGATGAGTATCTGGTGGAGCCCTTGGCACAGGTACTTATCAGTCTTGGCGTAGAACGCGGTATGGTAGTATATGGACAGGATAAACTGGATGAAATTTCCATGAGTGCGCCTACAACGGTCTGTGAGTTCAAGGATGGCTGGTTTAAATCCTATATCATATCTCCGGAAGATTTTGGATTCGCGCGTTGTACGAAAGCAGATCTTAAGGGAGGTACCCCGGAGGAAAATGCAGAAATAACACGTGCAATATTACGGGGAGAAAAGGGACATAAGAGAAATGCCGTGCTGATAAATGCCGGTGCAGCCCTCTATATCGGAGGCAAAGCAGAAAGTATGAAGGACGGCGTGGCGTTGGCGGCAAAGCTGATCGATTCAGGAAAGGCGTATGAGACGCTTGAGAAATTTATAGAAGTGAGCAGCCGTCCGGAAAAATAAGTGTAATGATTGAGAACAAGTGACTGTACTGAAATATCTATTAGGAAAGTATGGAGATTGCCATGAATATTTTGGAACAACTAGCGGAACATGCCCAATATCGCACCGAACAAAATAAAAAAATAACATCGCCCGCAGAAATAAAAGAGCAAGCGTTATCAATATCAAAAGGAGACTTTCCATTTGAAAAAGCATTGAGAAGGCCCGGAATATCCTTTATCTGTGAATGTAAGAAAGCATCTCCCTCCAAGGGCTTGATTGCACCGGATTTTCCCTATTTAAAGATTGCCAGGGAATATGAGACGGCGGGAGCAGATTGTATCTCGGTGCTGACGGAGCCCAAGTGGTTTCTGGGGAGCGATGTCTATCTGAGGGAAATAGCGCAGGCGGTTTCTGTTCCCTGTCTGCGGAAAGACTTTACGGTGGATGAATATATGATTTATGAAGCGAAGGTACTTGGCGCATCGGCGGTACTTTTGATCTGTTCCATTCTGAGCGAGGAGCAGATTCGGGAATATCTTGCAGTCTGTGAGACGCTAGGACTCTCCGCGTTGGTGGAAGCTCATGATGAAGAAGAAGTTGCAAAGGCGCTGCGCGCCGGGGCGCGTATCATTGGGGTCAACAACCGGAATCTGAAAGATTTTACGGTGGATACAAATAACAGCCGCAGACTGCGGGCGTTGATTCCGGCCCATATCCAGTTTGTCTCTGAGAGCGGCGTACAGGGGCCGGAAGATGTGAAGAAACTGGCAGAGATGGGCGTTGATGCGGTACTGGTTGGAGAGGCGTTGATGCGGGCGGAAGATAAGAAGGCAATGCTTGCAAGGCTGCGGGGATGAGACAGGACAGTACGCATCCCAGAAATGACAGACAGGATAGCAGGAGGCAGTGGAAGAACGATGACCAAAATAAAACTCTGCGGGCTTACGAGGCCTTGTGATATAGAGACGGCTAACATCCTTATGCCAGAATACATCGGCTTTGTTTTTGCTAAAAATAGCAAACGTTATTTGAATCACAGTCAGGCGGCTACCCTCAAAAAATTGCTTTATCCGGAAATTATGGCGGTGGGTGTGTTTGTGGATGAGGATATCGGAATTATCAAGGCTTTGTCAGAAGAGGGCGTGATTGATGCGATACAGCTTCATGGCAGAGAGGATGAAGCATATATGAAAAGACTGCGGGAAATTACCGATAAGCCGCTTATCAAGGCGTTTCGTGTCGAAGGGGGAGAAGATATTGCCAAAGCGCAAGAGAGTACGGCAGACTATGTGCTTTTGGATTCCCAAAGCGGCGGTACCGGTATTAAGTTTAACTGGAATCTTTTGCCGCAGATGAGCCGGCCTTATTTTCTGGCGGGCGGACTGGATGGGAAAACGGTGCGGGAGGCAGTAGACAGATGGCATCCCTTTGCGGTGGATGTCAGTTCCGGCATTGAGACCGGAGGATGTAAGGATGCGGATAAAATGCGGGCGTTTATAGAAGCAGTGAGAAATTGATAAATTGCAAAGTAATATATAATAACTATCGTAATTAAATGGAGTGAAATGATTATGACAAATCAAAATGGGCGTTTTGGAATTCATGGGGGACAGTATATCCCGGAAACATTGATGAACGCGGTAATCGAGTTGGAAGAAGCATACAATCATTATAAGGAGGACGCACAGTTTAACCGGGAATTGACGGAACTTTTCAACGACTATGCGGGCAGGCCCTCCAGGCTGTACTTTGCCCGGAAGATGACCGAGGATCTGGGCGGCGCTAAGATTTACTTAAAAAGAGAAGATTTAAATCACACCGGTTCTCATAAGATTAACAATGTGCTGGGGCAGGCTCTTTTGGCGAAGAAGATGGGAAAAACCAGACTGATTGCAGAGACCGGAGCCGGGCAGCATGGCGTGGCCACGGCCACGGCGGCGGCCTTGCTTGATATGGAGTGTGTGGTCTTTATGGGCGAAGAGGATACTATCAGACAGGCGCTCAATGTTTACCGCATGCGTCTTCTGGGGGCGGAGGTTGTTTCTGTTAAGACGGGTACGGGTACCTTGAAAGATGCGGTATCCGAGGCTATGAGAGAATGGACTTCCCGAATCGCAGACACGCATTATTGCCTGGGTTCTGTGATGGGGCCGCATCCGTTTCCCACAATCGTCCGGGATTTTCAGGCGGTCATTTCCAGAGAGATCAAGGCTCAGCTTATGGAGAAGGAAGGACGGCTTCCGGATGCGGTGATTGCCTGTGTGGGCGGAGGATCCAATGCCATGGGCAGTTTTTATCACTTTATAGAAGATGCGGATGTTAAGCTGATTGGCTGTGAGGCGGCGGGCAGGGGCATAGATACCTTTGAGACGGCAGCCACGGTGAATACAGGGAGGCTGGGTATTTTTCATGGAATGAAATCTTACTTCTGTCAGGATCAATACGGTCAGATTGCACCGGTCTATTCTATCTCGGCGGGCCTTGACTATCCGGGGATAGGGCCGGAACATGCCTATCTGCATGATATCGGCAGGGCGGAGTATGTGCCGGTGACGGACGAAGAGGCGGTGGAGGCGTTTGAGTATCTGTCAAGGACGGAGGGGATTATTCCGGCCATTGAGTCGGCTCATGCCATAGCCCACGCCAGAAAAATTGCACCTGTTATGGGAAAAGAACAGATTATTGTCATCACCATATCTGGCAGGGGAGATAAGGATTGTGCGGCGATTGCACGCTACAGAGGGGAGGATATCCATGACTAGGATAAAGAAAGCTTTTGACAGACAAAAGGCATTTGTTGCCTTTATTACTTGCGGCGATCCGGATTTGGAGACCACGGCCGCCTGTGTGCGGGCCGCTGTGGCGGGAGGTGCGGATCTGATTGAACTGGGAATCCCTTTCTCAGATCCCACTGCGGAAGGCCCTGTGATTCAGGGAGCGAATCTGCGGGCGCTGACGGGAGGTACAACCACGGATAAGATATTTGATCTTGTGCGGGAACTGCGGCAGGATGTAGAGGTGCCGATGGTGTTTATGACCTATGCCAATGTGGTGTTTTCCTATGGCGCGGAACGTTTCCTGTCGATCAGCAGAGAGATTGGGATGGATGGGATTATCCTGCCGGACCTTCCTTTTGAGGAAAAAGAGGAGTTTCTGCCTTTGTGTCATGCATATGATATAGCGCTGATTTCCCTGATTGCGCCTACTTCAGAGAACCGGATAGCCATGATTGCCAGGGAAGCAGAAGGGTTCCTTTATATTGTGTCAAGCCTGGGGGTTACCGGAACCAGGAGTGAGATTAAGACGGATCTGGAATCTATTGTGAAAGTGGTCAGACAGAATACGGAGATTCCCTGCGCGATTGGATTTGGCATTTCTACACCGGAGCAGGCAGCGAGAATGGCCGGTATAGCGGATGGCGCCATTGTGGGTTCGGCGATTGTGAAGCTGATTGAGAAATATGGAAAAGATGCACCGGTGCATGTAGGCGAGTATGTGAAGCGTATGAAAGAGGCAGTAACTGGATGTTGACGGCAGAAAGAAAATGTGATAATATCCCCATAAAGCATAAATTCTTTGATGTCAAAGCGTAATATGCGCATCTTTTTATCTAAGAGCAATTTCAGAAAATCTATGCTTTTGAATCCGACAAACATGCAAAGGCAGGAGATTGGCTGATAGTCCGTATCTGATAAATGGATTTTTATGGCAAAGGATTCTCCTGCGGAAAAGGAGAATGAAAGATGATTCGGGGTATGGAAGAAATGAAGGAAATGTATGAAAAGGTGTATACAGTCAAGGATATTGAGGCGATGCCGGCAGGACAAAGAGCGGAGCTGATTGACGGGCAGATGTATTTGATGGCGAGTCCGGAACGTTTACATCAGCAGATTCTGGGAAAACTGTATAGAATTATTGCCGACTATATTGATGAAAAGGGCGGCATTTGCGAAGTGAACCTGGCGCCTTTGGCTGTGTATATCAATGATGACGAGCATAATTATGTGGAACCGGATATTTTTGTTGTGTGTGACAAGAATAAGCTGGATCGGAAAGGCTGTCATGGAGCACCGGACTGGATTATTGAAATTGTGTCGCCAAACAGTGAGAAGATGGACCGGAAAATCAAATTTTTTAAATATCGGACCGCAGGCGTGCGGGAGTATTGGATTGTCGATTCGGAGAAAGAAATGATAGAGGCATATGATTTTGACAAGGGTTCGGAAAAGAAGTATTCTTTTCAAGAACAGGTACCAGTTGGTATTTATGAAGGGTTTAAGATTGTTTTAGGTGTTTAATCTGGAACGTTATCCGGAAGCAGACTGTTTGGGGAGATGATGTGGTTTGTAAGATTTCCGGTTGAAGCCGTACCCTGCGTGTGCTATAATTAATCGATTATGGAGTTGGAGTATGAAATCCTGGGGATTAAATTGCATCAGCAGAAGGGACAGGTCATAAGATGAAGACATTCTTGATTTTGGAAGACGGTACGGTGTTTGAAGGAATTCACATTGGGGCGAAAAAAGACGTGATCAGCGAGATCGTTTTTAATACGTCCATGGCGGGTTATCTGGAAGTGCTGACGGATCCATCCTACGCCGGCCAGGCCGTGTGTATGACTTATCCGTTAATCGGAAATTACGGGATATGCAAAGAGGATATGGAATCGAAGCGACCTTGGCCGGATGGTTTTATCGTACGGGAACTAAGCAGGGTTCCCAGTAATTTCAGATGTGATATCACAATTCAACAATTTCTCGAGCTAAACGGTGTACCGGGCATCGCCGGGATTGACACCAGGGCTCTTACAAGGATTCTTCGTGAAAAGGGTACCATGAATGGTATGATCACGACTAACGAGAATTATAATCTGGACGAAATTATTCCCCAATTAAAAATGTATACAACAGGCAAGGTGGTAGAGCGTGTAAGCTGTGAGGAGAAGTACGTGCTGCCAGGTACACAAAAGATAGCGGAGAATGGACCTTTTTCGGGCAGCAGTGTATTTAACAAAGAGGATTATAAGGCCGGTATCCGGGAAAAGAAGCCGAGTCTGGTGAGAGAATTAAACGGAAGAGGCCTTCGGGTAGCGCTCTTAGACCTCGGTGCCAAGGATAATATAGCCAGGTCTCTGGCGGCCAGAGGTTGTGAAGTGACGGTTTATCCGGCATGGACTATGGCGGAGGAGATTCTTGCAGATAAACCGGACGGCATCATGCTCAGCAACGGTCCGGGAGATCCCAAGGAGTGTACTTCTATTATAGAAGAAATACGAAAGCTTTATGAATCTGAGGTGCCGATTTTTGCCATTTGTCTGGGACATCAGTTGATGGCGCTGGCCACAGGCGCGGATACCTTCAAGATGAAGTACGGGCACCGGGGCGGCAATCATCCGGTGAAGGATCTGCAGACAGGCAGAGTCTATATTTCCTCTCAGAACCACGGTTATGTGGTGGACATGGATAAGCTGGATCCCAGGGTGGCGGTACCGGCGTTTGTCAATGTCAATGATGGCACCAACGAGGGGCTTTCCTATACCGGTAAGAATATCTTTACGGTGCAGTTCCATCCGGAGGCATGTCCGGGGCCGCAGGATTCCTCGTATTTGTTTGACCGGTTTATTAACACGATGCGGGAGGAGGGAGTGTGCCATGCCTAAGAATCCAAATGTAAAGAGAGTTCTGGTGATTGGTTCCGGGCCGATTGTGATCGGGCAGGCGGCGGAGTTTGATTATGCGGGTACGCAGGCGTGCCGGTCTTTGAAGGAAGAGGGGATGGAAGTCATTCTGGTGAACTCCAATCCGGCAACGATCATGACGGACGGCGATATTGCGGATAAAGTATATATTGAGCCTTTGACCGTGAAGGTATTAGAACAGATCATTCTGAAAGAAAAACCGGATTCCCTGCTGCCGAATATGGGGGGACAGGCCGGCCTCAACCTGGGGATGGAACTGGATGAGTCCGGGTTTTTGAAAGAACACGGTGTGACCCTTCTGGGGACCACGGCAAAGACCATCCGTAAAGCGGAGGACCGTCTGGAATTTAAGGAGACCATGGAGAAAATCGGGGAGCCCTGTGCGCCTTCTCTGGTGGTGGAAAATATTGAGGACGGTGTGGCTTTTGCCAGTCAGATTGGTTATCCGGTAGTCTTACGGCCTGCTTATACGTTGGGTGGTTCCGGCGGCGGTATCGCACATGATCAGGTACAGCTGGAGGAAATCCTTGCCAACGGCCTGCGCCTTTCCCGTGTGGGGCAGGTGCTTGTGGAGCGTTGTATTGCGGGTTGGAAAGAAATTGAGTATGAGGTCATGCGGGACGGGGCCGGCAACTGTATCACCGTCTGTAATATGGAAAATATCGACCCGGTGGGCGTGCATACCGGGGACAGTATCGTGGTGGCACCTTCCCAGACATTGGGAGACAAAGAATATCAGATGCTGAGAAGTTCCGCTCTCAATATCATTAATGAACTGGGAATCACCGGCGGCTGTAATGTGCAGTTTGCCCTCCATCCTACCAGTTTTGAGTACTGCGTGATTGAGGTAAATCCCCGTGTGAGCCGTTCTTCCGCCCTGGCCAGTAAGGCGACAGGCTATCCCATCGCCAAGGTAGCGGCAAAGATTGCGTTAGGCTATACCTTGGATGAAATCAAGAACGCGATTACCGGAAAGACTTATGCCAGCTTTGAGCCTACGCTGGACTACTGTGTGGTAAAGATTCCGAGACTTCCTTTTGATAAATTTATTACGGCAAAACGTACTCTGACAACCCAGATGAAGGCCACCGGCGAAGTCATGAGTATCGGGGATAATTTCGAGGGAGCGCTGATGAAGGCCATCCGTTCCCTGGAACAGCATGTGGACTGCCTGCGCAGTTATGATTTTACGGATTTATCGAAAGAAGAACTGTTGGAGCGTCTGAAGATTGTGGACGACCAGCGGATTTATATGATTGCAGAGGCTATTCGCAAGGGAATCGACTATGAGACCATCCATGACATTACCATGGTGGATATCTGGTTTATCGATAAGATTGCCATTCTTACGGAAATGGAAGCGGCATTGGAGAAGGGGCCGCTTACCCTGGAACTCTTAAAGGAGGCCAAGCGCATTGAATTCCCAGACAATGTGATTGCAAGACTTACAGGAAAGAGCGAAGAAGAGATTAAAAAGATGCGTTACGACAACGGTATCGTAGCAGCCTTTAAGATGGTAGATACCTGTGCGGCGGAGTTTGCAGCCACCACACCTTATTATTACTCGGTGTTTGGCTCTGAGACAGAAGTGGTGGAGTCCCATCCGAAGAAAAAGGTGCTGGTATTAGGTTCGGGACCTATCCGTATTGGGCAGGGAATAGAATTTGATTACTGTTCTGTGCATGCCACCTGGGCGTTTGCCAGGGAGGGGTATGAGACGATCATCATTAACAACAATCCGGAGACGGTCAGCACTGACTTTGATATTGCGGATAAACTGTACTTCGAGCCACTGACACCGGAGGATGTGGAGAATATTGTCAATGTGGAGAAGCCGGACGGCGCTGTGGTACAATTTGGGGGACAGACAGCTATCAAGCTGACGGAGAGTCTGATGAAGATGGGCGTGCCGATTTTGGGCACCCGGGCAAAGGATGTGGACGCCGCAGAGGACAGAGAACTTTTTGATAAGATATTGGAAGAAACACAGATTCCGAGAGCCGCAGGCGGCACGGTCTATACCGCCGAACAGGCCAAAGAAGTAGCAAACAGGCTGGGATATCCGGTACTGGTGCGGCCTTCCTATGTGCTGGGCGGACAGGGGATGCAGATTGCTATCTCCGATGAGGAAATCGAGGAATTTATGGCGGTCATCAATCGCTATGAGCAGGATCATCCCATCTTGGTAGATAAATATTTACAGGGAAAGGAACTGGAGGTGGATGCGGTCTGTGACGGTACGGATATCCTGATTCCGGGTATCATGGAGCATATCGAACGTACCGGCGTACATTCCGGCGACAGTATTTCCGTGTACCCTGCGCCTACGGTCAGTGAGAAAGTCAAGGAGACTATCGCGGAGTATTCCAGAAGACTGGCGAAAGCGCTGCATGTTATCGGCCTGATCAATATTCAGTTTATTGCAGTGGAGGATGAGGTGTATGTGATTGAAGTTAACCCCCGCTCCTCCCGTACCGTGCCATATATCAGTAAAGTGACGGGAATCCCGATTGTGGATCTGGCAACGGAAGTGATTATCGGCAAGAAGATCAGGGATCTGGGATATGAGCCTGGTTTACAGCCGGCGGCGGATTATTTTGCCATCAAGATGCCGGTATTTTCCTTTGAAAAAATCCGCGGCGCGGAGATCAGTTTAGGGCCGGAGATGAAGTCCACCGGAGAGTGTCTGGGTATCGCCAGAACCTTTAACGAGGCGCTTTATAAGGCGTTTTTGGGAGCAGGAGTCAATCTGCCCAAGCATAAGCAGATGATCATCACGGTCAAAGATGCGGATAAGGGAGAGGCCATAGAGGTGGCGAGGCGCTTTGAGAAGCTGGGATATATCATATATGCCACCAGAAGTACGGCCAAAGCTCTGAATGATGCCGGTGTGAAAGCACGTAAGGTCAATAAGATTCAACAGGAATCTCCTACGGTCATGGATCTGATCTTAGGACATAGGATAGATTTGGTCATTGACACGCCCACGCAGGGAAGGGATAAGAATAGAGACGGCTTCCTGATCAGACGTACTGCCATTGAGACCGGAGTGAATTGTATTACGGCCATGGATACAGCGGCAGCGTTAGTCACCAGTCTGGAAAATGCGGAATCTCAGGAAGAGATGACCCTGATTGATGTGGCTACGATTGCGAAACGAGGGAAGTAAAGAAGCACGGTGGAATGTGTTGAAAAGATGATATAGGTAATTGTGAAACTCGTTCATGATTGTTGAAATTGCACAAACAGTATAACCAACACAGACTCGCTTTCGCTCCGTTCAAAACGCAGCAGTACTAGGCTCGAAAGTACCTCGCCAAGTACTGGCGTTTTTCAAGGGTCTGCTTATGGTTATACTATTTGCGCAATAATTACAGCGATGAATGAGTTTCGCAAGTACCTAAAGAGATGATAATAGGAAAGGAGCGGTGGTTGTGGAAGAACAATGGACTTATAAAACAGATGATCAGATACATCCGCCTCGGGAGATACAGAGTAGTGCAGCTTATCCTGAGGGAGTAGACTGGGACGATGACAGCGGTGCGATACACACGGTAAAGCAGACTTATAAGATTACGAAAGAGGATGGATGGCAGGATAATCGGGGTTACCATAGAAATATGATGTCTCCTGAACAGAGGAGAACAAAGCCCCAGAAGATCAAAGGAACGCAGGTGGGTATACATTATGAGACAGACGATTATCGTGTGGTGATTCCGTTTTTGATTATATTTGGAATTATCATGACGGCTGTTTGTGTGATTGTGACAATGAAAATACCGCTGTTTGGAATTTTCTTCGATGTCATGTGGGCGTTAACGATTATCGGTATCATCAGGCAGAGATACGATAAAAAGTGGCGTAATCAGGCGAAGAGACGTAAAGAAGCAAAGGAAAACGATATCTATAGAAATTAAAGGATGTCAGGGACAGACGAAAGCGCAGAAGAAAGACCTTGTGGAGAAGATGATATAAAGAGGATAACTGTGTGAATATTGTCAGAAATTATCAGAAGGAACTGGATAAAATCATAGAGGACTTATCGGTGCGCCGGGCGGCGGATGTGCGTGAGGGAGCAGGCATGCAGATGCCAAAACTTCTTCTGCATGCCTGTTGCGCCCCCTGCAGCAGTTACTGTTTGGAATATTTACGGACTTATTTTGATTTGACCGTGTTTTATTATAATCCTAATATTACGGAAGATGTGGAATATCGGAAGCGTGTGGCGGAGGAGAAACGGCTGATAGAGATGATGAATTCTCAGGCTTGCGATATATCCGGGCAGCAGGCAGAGGAAGAATCGTCAGGGCAGAGTGCCAGGATTAAGATGATGGAAGGAGACTACAAGCCGTCCAGCTTTTATGAGATAAGCAAGGGCCTGGAACAGTGCCCGGAAGGCGGCGAACGGTGTTTTCGCTGTTACGAGCTGCGCCTTCGGGAAAGTGCGAGAGTGGCAGGAAAATTACATTTTGACTATTTCACCACAACCCTCACCATCAGTCCTTTAAAAAATGCAGCTAAACTTAACGAAATCGGAGAACGCCTGGGAGAAGAATACGGTGTGGCATATCTGCCTTCGGATTTTAAGAAAAGAAACGGTTATAAGCGCTCTATTGAACTTTCTAAAAAATATCACCTGTATCGTCAGGATTACTGTGGGTGTGTGTATTCCCGTATGGAGCGGGAAAAGCAGAAACAGACCCGTCAGGAAAGTTCTTTGGAACATTGATTGCCTGCAGAGAGCGGCCGAAGTTGACTTTTAAGCCAAAAAAGGTACAATGATAAATGGCATTAATTGGAGAAAGAGTGTCTTTGCAGAGAAGACAAGGAAAAGCAACAGGGAAAGGTAACAGATTATGCAGAAAATATTAGACCAGATATCAGAACAAATGATGGCGGCTTTCGAGGCGGCAGGTTATGACGCACAGTTAGGCAAAGTAACGCTGTCCAATCGTCCTGATCTTTGTGAATTTCAGTGCAATGGGGCTATGGCAGGGGCAAAAAAATATCATAAGGCACCGCTTATGATTGCACAGGATGTGGCACGGCAGCTTGAAAACAGTGAAGTTTTTGGAGAAGTCAATGCTGTGGCGCCTGGATTCTTAAACCTAAAGATAAAAAAGTCTTTTCTGAAAACATATTTAAATGAAATGGAACAGTCGGAGAAGTTCGGTCTCACTATGCCCGAGAAGCCTCAGAAGATTATCCTTGACTACGGCGGGCCCAATGTGGCGAAACCGCTTCATGTGGGACATTTGCGCTCGGCCATTATCGGTGAGAGCATTAAGAGAATCTGCCGTTATGCGGGACATGAGGTGATTGGAGACATTCATCTGGGCGACTGGGGGTTGCAGATGGGGCTGATCATCACGGAATTACAGGCAAGACAGCCGGAGCTTATCTATTTTGATGACGGCTATACAGGGGAGTATCCCCAGGAAGCACCTTTCACCATATCGGAGCTGGAGGAGATTTATCCCACGGCCAGTGCGAAGTCTAAGGCGGATGAAGCTTACAAGGCACAAGCCATGGAGGCTACCTTTAAATTACAGAGCGGCGTGCGCGGTTATCGTGCTTTGTGGCAGCATATTATCAATGTGTCTGTGGCGGATTTAAAGAAGAACTATGAGAACCTGAATGTTACATTTGACCTCTGGAAAGGAGAGTCCGATGTTCATGACATGATTCCCGCCATGGTAGAGCAGATGAAAAGGGATGGTTTTGCCTATGAGAGCGAGGGCGCCTGGGTGGTGGATGTGAAAGAGGAAACAGATACCAAGGAGATGCCGCCCTGTATGATTTTAAAATCGGATGGGGCATCTTTGTATAATACGACGGATCTTGCCACCATACAGGACCGGATGGCTCATTACAATCCGGATAAGTTGATTTATCTGACAGATAAACGGCAGGATCTGTATTTTGAGCAGGTCTTTCGCTGTGCAAGAAAAACAGGTCTGGTAAAGCCAAGCACCCAGCTTGTGCATATCGGCTTCGGCACCATGAACGGCAAGGATGGCAAGCCCTTTAAGACCAGAGAGGGCGGTGTGATGCGCCTGGAAAACCTGATCCGGGAGATTAACGATGAGATGATTCGTAAAATTCAGGAAAATGCGCAGACAAAGGGATATCAGGTGGATGAACAGGAAGCGAAGGAGACAGCTAAGATTGTGGGGCTTGCAGCAATCAAATACGGTGATCTCTCCAATCAGGCATCGAAGGACTATATTTTTGATATGGACAGGTTCACTTCCTTTGAAGGGGATACGGGCCCCTATATTCTCTATACCATTGTACGGATTAAGTCAATCTTAAATAAATATGAGGAGCAGGGCGGAAAATTGACTGATATAGTCATTGAAGAAGCTTTGAATCCTTCGGAGAAAGCTCTGATGCTGGAAGTGACCAAGTTCCATGGAATGATGGAACTTGCCTTTGAAGAGATAGCACCTCATAGAATATGCGCCTATATTTATGATCTGGCCAATGCGTTTAACCGGTTCTATCATGAGACGAAGATTCTGGCAGAGACGGATGATGAGAAGAAAGCGGGCTGGATTGCGCTGCTTGTGTTGACTAAGGAAATATTGGAGGTCTGTATTGACCTGCTTGGTTTTGAGGCACCGGACAGGATGTAGACGTTATGATCAGAAAGATATTAAGTTAGTGTCGGAGCCGTAAAAATTTTTCCAATAACTACTTGACAAGCGGTAGAAATAAATTGTATACTAGCAAAGCGGGTTGTGTGAGCAGCCCGTTGATATGGGGTCTTAGCTCAGCTGGGAGAGCATCTGCCTTACAAGCAGAGGGTC
>DKZA01000048.1:0-436 GCA_002492525.1 Lachnospiraceae bacterium UBA7086
CATGGCTAAGACAGCAATGAAGATTAAACAGCAGCGTAAACCTAAATTCTCTACCAGAGCGTATAATCGTTGCAAAATCTGTGGTCGTCCACATGCTTATTTAAGAAAATACGGAATCTGCAGAATCTGCTTCCGTGAATTAGCATATAAAGGTCAGATACCTGGTGTTAGAAAGGCCAGCTGGTAGAAAACGAGAAGGATTTCTAAGGCGTCAAAATACGCCGCCTAAGAAATGCTATGTCTCGTTTGCGAGGATTGCTTCGCAACCTCGGATATGAGTTCTGTCTGCGAGATTCGCTTCGTGGACTCGGATATCGGTTTAGGCTTTGAGGATTGCTTCGCAACCTCGGGAGCAGAAAAGTTAAGTATAATAAATAGGAGGAAAAATCATGACAATGAGCGATCCGATTGCAGATATGCTTACAAGAATCCGTAA
>DKZA01000048.1:680-7782 GCA_002492525.1 Lachnospiraceae bacterium UBA7086
AAACATGATACAGTAGATGTACCTGCATCTAAGATGAAATTATCCATCGCACAGATTCTTCTGGATGAAGGTTATATTAAGAAGTTTGATGTGATCGATGAGGGTAGTTTCAAGACAATCCATATCACCTTGAAATATGGTGAAGACAAGAATGATAAGATCATTTCCGGGATCAAGAGAATCTCTAAACCGGGTCTTCGTGTGTATGCCGGTAAAGAGGATCTTCCGAAGGTTCTCGGCGGACTCGGTGTTGCGATTATTTCTACCAACCAGGGTGTTGTGACCGATAAGAAGGCCAGAGAGCTCCAGGTGGGTGGAGAAGTGTTAGCTTTTGTATGGTAATAAGACGAAAAGAATTTCTAAGGCGTCGAAATACGCCGCCTAAGAAATACTATGTTTCGTCTGGAAGAATGTCTTTCGCCATTCTTCCCGCGCTGTGAAGTGATTTAATTAGGTAACAATAAAAAGTTATAATAATAAAATAGGAGGTACGGGCATGTCACGTATAGGAAGAATGCCAATCGCGATTCCCGCGGGTGTGACTGTGGAAGTCGCAGAAAATAACAAAGTGACTGTAAAAGGTCCTAAGGGAACACTTGAGAGAGTGCTTCCGGCAGAGATGGACATTAAGGTGGAAGGTGGCCAGGTGGTTGTATCCAGACCGAATGACTTAAAGAAAATGAAATCCTTCCATGGTCTGACAAGAACACTGATCATGAATATGGTTATAGGTGTTACAGACGGTTTTGAAAAGAAATTGGAAGTAAACGGTGTGGGTTACAGGGCTTCTAAGTCCGGCAAGACGCTGACACTGAACCTGGGTTATTCTCATCCGGTAGAGATGACAGATCCTGAGGGCGTCGAGTCTGTCGTAGAAGGTCAGAACGTGATTATCGTTAAAGGTATTGATAAAGAAAAAGTAGGTCAATTTGCGGCTGAGATCAGAGATAAGAGACGTCCGGAGCCTTATAAGGGCAAGGGTATCAAGTATGCTGATGAGACAATTAGACGTAAAGTTGGTAAGACTGGTAAGAAATAACAGATAAGGAGAGTAGAAAATGGTTAGGAAAGAATCTAGACAAGAAGTTCGTGTAAAAAAACACAACAGGATGCGTAACCGTTTCAGCGGTACACCAGAGAGACCGCGTCTGGCTGTGTTCAGAAGTAATAATCATATGTATGCTCAAATTATTGACGATACAGTTGGAAATACTTTAGTCTCAGCATCCACTCTGGAAAAGAGTATTAAGTCCGAGATAGAGAAGACCAATAACGTTGATGCGGCAGCATATTTGGGAACTGTGATCGCTAAAAGAGCAATCGAAAAAGGTATCAAGACCGTTGTATTTGACAGAGGCGGCTTTATTTACCAGGGGAAGATTGCAGCATTAGCTGATGCGGCCAGAGAAGCTGGCCTGGAATTCTAGGAAGGGAGAAAGAAGATCACATGAGACGTACAATCATTGATGTAAGTCAATTAGAACTCACTGAAAAAGTTGTGACAATCAAGCGTGTTACCAAGGTTGTCAAGGGTGGTCGTAATATGCGCTTTACTGCGCTTGTGGTAGTCGGTGACAGTAATGGGCATGTGGGTGCAGGCTTGGGTAAAGCAACTGAAATCCCTGAGGCAATCCGTAAAGGTAAAGAAGATGCAATCAAGAATTTAGTTAATGTTGCACTTGATGATAAAAACAGTATTACACATGATTTTGTCGGAAAATTTGGTTCTGCATCCGTTCTCTTAAAGAGGGCTCCGGAAGGTACCGGTATTATTGCCGGCGGTCCTGCCCGTGTTGTGTGTGAACTTGCAGGTATTAAGAACATCCGTACGAAGTCTTTGGGTTCTAATAACAAGCAGAATGTCGTACTTGCTACGATTGCAGGATTAAGCCAGTTAAAGACTCCTGAGGAAGTGGCTAAGAACCGGGGCAAATCCGTAGAAGAGATCCGTGCATAATATCTATTCCGCTATCGGATCAGAATGATTAGGAGGAAGAAAAATGGCAGCAAAGAAAGAGGCAGCTAAAACATTAAAGATCACTTTAGTCAAATCTACGATCGGCCAGATACCTAAGGCACGTGCGACAGTTGAGGCTATGGGGCTTAGGAAGCTTAATCAGACAGTAGAACTGCCTGATAATGCGGCAACCAGAGGGCAGATCCAGAGAGTAAGACATATGGTTAAAGTAGAAGAAGCATAAAAGGAGGTGTCAGACAATGGAATTATCAAATTTAAGACCGGCGGAAGGATCCGTGCACAGCAATAATTTTAGAAGAGGCCGCGGTCATGGCTCAGGCAACGGTAAGACAGCCGGTAAGGGTCATAAAGGTCAGAAAGCTCGTTCCGGAGCACCCAGACCGGGTTTTGAAGGTGGTCAGATGCCATTATACAGACGTCTCCCGAAGAGAGGTTTCAAAAACAGAAACACAAAGGAGATTGTGGCACTCAACCTGAGCGTCTTAGAGGTATTTGATAACGGTACAACAGTTGATGTGGACGCATTGATTGCAAAGGGCATCGTTAAGGACCCTCGTGACGGTATTAAGATTCTTGGAAATGGAGAACTTACCAAAAAACTCGATGTGAAGGTAAACGCCTTCAGCGCATCCGCGAAGGAGAAGATCGAGGCACTTGGTGGAACAGCAGAGGTGGTTTAATGTTTACAACCTTAAAAAACGCATTTAAGATCAAGGAAATCAGAAAAAAAATATTTTTTACGTTTCTGATGCTGGTTGTGATCCGTCTCGGATCACAGCTTCCCGTGCCGGGTGTGGACAGGACTTATTTTGCAAGATGGTTCTCCCAGCAGACTGGTGACGCATTTAATTTCTTTAATGCTTTTACAGGTGGATCGTTCCTCAATATGTCTATTTTGGCACTTAATATCACACCGTATATCACATCTTCCATTATTATGCAGCTGATGACGATAGCAATTCCGAAGCTGGAAGAAATGCAGAGAGATGGTGCTGACGGACGTAAGAAGATCGCTTCCATTACAAGATATGTAACAGTAGTCCTGGCCCTCGTGGAAGCAACTGCAATGGCGGTTGGATTTGGACGCCAGGGACTTCTTGAGGTCTACAATGTGATGAATATTATCACAGTTATCGCTGCGCTTACAGCAGGAAGTGCTTTCCTGATGTGGATTGGAGAGAGAATCACAGAAAATGGTGTCGGCAACGGTATCTCTATCGTATTGACGATTAATATTCTTTCCCGTATGCCCCAGGATATCACGCAGCTTTTTGAGCAGTTTGTTATTGGCAAGTCTATTGCCAAAGGGGTGGTGGCAGCAATCATTATTATTGCGATTATTGTTTTGATGGTTGTGTTGGTCATTATCTTAAATGATGGTGTACGTAAGATTCCTGTGCAGTATGCGAAGAAAGTGCAGGGCAGAAAGATGGTTGGCTCACAGACGACGAATATTCCTTTGAAAGTCAATACATCGGGTGTTATTCCGGTTATCTTTGCATCATCCCTGATGCAGCTGCCGGTGGTTGTGTGCTCTTTATTCAGCATCAGCAGTACAGGGGTGTGGGGTGAAATCTTAAAGGGAATGAATTCCAATTACTGGTGCAACCCTCATCAGATGGTCTATTCCATAGGATTGGTCGTATACGTTGTTTTGGTGATCTTCTTCGCTTACTTCTATACTTCCATCACCTTTAATCCTTTGGAGATTGCGGAGAATATGAAAAAGCAGGGCGGTTTTATTCCGGGTATCAGACCTGGCAGACCTACCAGTGATTACCTGACCAAAGTGCTTAATTATATCGTATTTATCGGTGCAGTCGGACTGACCATCATCTGTGTGGTACCGTATTTCTTTAACGGTGTGTTCGGCGCGAGCGTATCATTCAGTGGAACCAGTCTGATCATTATTGTCAGCGTAGTGCTTGAAACAATAAAACAGATTGAATCTCAGATGCTCGTCCGCAACTATAAAGGATTCTTAAATGATTAAATTGGCAGTAGTATAAGGATATAGGGACGGCAGGGTAGACTGGCACGTCCCTTACCTTGCGTTATGACAGAATAGTAGACTAGATGGTTGCGCGGGAAGAAAAAACAGCGCAGAAATGAGGAAAAGATGAAAATCGTTATGTTAGGTGCGCCCGGAGCCGGGAAGGGAACACAGGCCGAGATGCTTGCAAAGAAGTATGATATTCCCCATGTATCCACGGGGGATATCTTTAGAATGAATATTAAAAACGGTACGGAGCTTGGTATGGAAGCCAAGAAATATATGGATCAGGGCCTTCTTGTGCCGGATGAACTGACTGTTAGGATTTTGCTTGACAGAGTGGCAAAAGAGGATTGTACGAAAGGATACGTGTTGGACGGTTTCCCGCGTAATATCCCGCAGGCCAATGTGCTCGACGATGCTCTTTCCAAGCTTGGAGACAAGATTGATTATGCCATCAACGTGGATGTGCCGGATGAGAACATTATCCGGAGGATGAGCGGCAGACGTGCCTGTCTGGCTTGTGGCGCCACATATCATATAGAGCACGTTCCTCCGAAAAAGGAAGGTATCTGCGATAAGTGTGGGCAGGAATTGGTACTGCGCGATGATGACAAGCCGGAGACAGTAAAGAATCGTCTTCAGGTATATAAGGAGCAGACACAGCCCCTTATTGATTTCTATGGAAAGAAGGGTATACTCCATAATGTGGATGGCACACAGGATATGAATGAGGTATTTGAAGCAATCGTGGCGATTCTGGGCTAGCACAGATTTGAACGACGTAAAACGGCGTTATCATGAGAAGTGTGAGAAAAGAAGGGTATAGGAAATGACAGTCACGATTAAGTCAGACAAAGAAATTGAATTGATGCGTCATTCAGGCCGACTCCTTAGTCAGGTACATGAGGAACTGGCAAAGATTATCCGTCCGGGGATTTCTACGATGGACATTGACCGGACATGCGAGAAACTCATCAGAAGTTTTGGCTGTACCCCTAATTTTCTGCATTACCAGGGATATCCGGCATCTGTATGTGTGTCCGTGAATGAGGAAGTGGTACATGGGATTCCCCGAGAGGATCATATCCTGAAGGAAGGCGATATTGTCAGTCTGGATACGGGACTGATCTATCAGGGATATCATTCAGATGCAGCACGAACTTATGCGGTGGGTCAGGTAAGTCCGGAGGCGCAGAAACTGATGGACGTGACAAAACAAAGTTTCTTTGAAGGCATTAAAATGGCGAGGGCCGGCATGCATTTGCATGATATCTCCAATGCCATTGCGGCCTATGTAACGCCATATGGCTATGGGATTGTAAGAGATTTGGTAGGGCATGGCATAGGAACGCATATGCATGAGCCGCCGCATATCCCTAATTATGCGGTGAAGAGGCGCGGTATTAGATTGCGTCCGGGCATGACACTGGCCGTTGAGCCTATGATCAATATGGGAACGGGTGATGTGGAGTGGATGGATGACGGATGGACGGTTATTTCGGCGGATCATTCTCTTTCGGCACATTACGAGAATACCATCCTTATTACAGAGGGCGAACCGGAGATACTGACATTGATGTCATAAACTGCGGAGAGCCCGAGTCTGCAAAGCAAGCTATGTTATGGAACAAAATTGATTTAATATATAGAAGAAACAGTCATGGAGGAAGAGTATGGTAGGAATACTTGCCATGTCAAAGGCTGGGCATGATAAGGGAACCATATATGTCATAATACGGGAGGAAGGCGAATATGTATATGTAGCCGATGGCCGTATCAGAACTGTGAACAGACCCAAGAAGAAAAATAATAAGCATGTGCAGATCATAAAGCAAAAGCGGATAACAGAACCGGAGAGCGGTTTTGATGACCTTAAGATCAGAAAAATAATCAAAGAGTATCAGGAGGAAGGAAATGTCAAAGGCTGATGTAATCGAAATCGAAGGAACTGTAATTGAGAAGCTGCCGAACACCATGTTTCAGGTGGAATTGGAGAATGGTCATGTAGTATTGGCGCATATCAGCGGTAAACTGCGTCAGAACTTCATTCGTATCCTGCCCGGTGATAAGGTGACTTTGGAATTATCTCCTTATGATCTTTCCAAAGGCAGAATCATCTGGAGAGATAAATAATTGAACATTTTACCTCTTGCAAAAGACAGGGGTTGGTGTTATAATGTAAAACGGTCTTTTTTGAAAGGAGGGTTTGAGGTGAAAGTCAGATCATCAGTAAAACCGATTTGCGAAAAGTGCAAGATCATTAAAAGAAAAGGAAAGATCAGAGTAATTTGTGAGAATCCGAAACATAAACAGGTACAAGGTTAATCCCCGGAAATTTCAGTAAGAAAGGGGTTCTTGTCCTAATATATTATGAGCGGCTGCAATTCCGTTCTTTTTCCATTGAAGAAAATGACGGATGTAATATAGATGGATGGGCCTAAGGGAGATTACTTTTTGATACCAACCTTGTGTTTGGAAAGATCGGATACCTGATCCGATTGGGTAGAACCTACCCCAATCAATTAGTATCACGTATGGCAACATACGAAACGCATGAAGAAGAGCGGAAAATAAGAAATGGTGAGTTACCATGACCGCTCTACAAAGGAAATGGAGGAAACGTAAATGGCTCGTATTGCAGGTGTTGACTTACCGAGAGAGAAACGTGTGGAGATCGGCTTGACCTATATTTATGGGATTGGCAGAGCAAGCGCGGACAAGATTCTGGAGGCAGCGAATGTAAATCCGGATACCCGTGTCAGAGAGTTGACTGACGATGAGGTAAAGAGACTTGCTGAGGTAATCGAGAAAGATTACATGGTGGAAGGTGATTTGAGAAGAGAGGTGGCTCTCAATATCAAGCGTCTTCAGGAGATCGGCTGTTACAGAGGAATCCGTCACAGAAAAGGACTTCCGGTTCGTGGACAGAAGACTAAGACCAATGCAAGAACAAGAAAAGGCCCGAAGAGAACCGTGGCGAATAAGAAGAAATAGTCTAACCCTGCAAGGCAGGATTTTAGACGGTTACCGAGAAACAGTATAGAATATGAGAAAGTAGGTTAGTTTAGTATGGCTAAAAAAGTTGCAAAAAAAGTAACAAAAAAGCGTGTCAAGAAAAACGTTGAACA
>DKZA01000047.1:0-13480 GCA_002492525.1 Lachnospiraceae bacterium UBA7086
CAAGGGTCTGCTTATGATTATACTATTTGCACAATATATAACAGTTAAGAGATGAGTTTCGCAATTGCCTAAAACTGGAAAGAAAGGAAAGGAGAATGGTTATCATGGAACTTTTGAACAAAGTCAAAACCGGAAAGGTAGAAAGACCGGTAAAAGTCTTACAGTTTGGAGAAGGAAATTTCCTTCGTGCTTTTGTGGACTATATGATTGATATTGCCAATGAGAAGGGCGGATTTAACGGGGATATTGTTTTGGTGAAACCTATCACTTTTGGAACGCTGGAACGTTTTCATGAACAGGATTGCCAGTATACGGTACAGCTGCGGGGAATTGTGGATGGAAAGCCCCAGAGAATCAATCGTATTGTGACCAGTGTGGCCGATGCAGTGGATGCTTATGAAGAATACGAGAAATATGCCGGGTATGCGAAATTGGACAGCCTGCGTTTTATCGTATCGAATACGACGGAAGCGGGAATTGTCTATGATGAAACGGATCGGTTGGAGTTCACACCGCCTAAGACTTATCCCGGAAAACTGACCAAATTTCTGTATGAGAGATTTCAACATTTTAACGGTGCAAAGGATAAGGGACTGATTATTCTGCCGGTAGAACTGATTGATGATAACGGTATTCATCTGCAGGAATGTGTGTTAAAGCTGGCAGCATTGTGGAAACTGGAGGAAGAATTTGTTGATTGGATTCATGAGGCCTGCGTGTTTACTTCCACACTGGTGGATAGAATTGTCACCGGATATCCCAAAGATGAGGCAGAGGAGCTTTGTAAGGAATTTGGATATCAGGATAATCTGATCGTGACGGGGGAACCTTTTGCCCTCTGGGTCATCGAGAGTGGCAAAGATATCAGTGAAGAACTGCCGCTTCCCAAGGTGGGACTTCCGGTTATTTTCACAGATAACCAGAAACCCTATAAGCAGAGAAAAGTCCGTATCTTAAATGGGGCCCATACCTCTTTTGTGCTGGCTTCTTATCTGTGCGGCAATGACATTGTGTTACAGTCCATGCAGGATGAGCTGATTTTAAACTTTATCAAGGCTACCATCTTTGAAGAGGTAATTCCGACGCTGACGCTTCCCAGGCAGGAATTGGAAGAGTTTGCCCAGGCAGTGCTGACAAGATTTAATAACCCATATGTAAAACATGCACATTTGTCTATTTCCTTAAATTCTGTCTCCAAATGGCGGGCAAGATGTATGCCCAGTTTCCTGGAGTATATAGAGAAGACAGGGAAACTTCCGGTACACCTGACATTTTCTCTGGCAGCGCTGATGGCCTTCTATACCGGTACCCAAATCCGGGATAAAGCGCTGATTGGACACCGGGGCGAAGAGGAGTATCACATCCTGGATGACGAGGCAGTTCTGTCCTTTTTTGCGGCAAACAGCAGTAAAGAGCCGGCGGAATATGTGCATAATACCCTGGCCAATACAGAATTCTGGGGGCAGGACTTAAGTACCCTTGCCGGTGTAGAGGATGCGGTTGTTTCTTATCTTACAGATATCCGTACTCTTGGTATGCGCGCGGCTATGGAAAAACTGTAGGAATGACGCCCGTGGCATGGAGGAGAACGGATTATGAAAGAGTATATGAAGATTCATGATAAAGATAACGTGGTGGTAGCAATCCGGGAAATTGCGGCGGGTGACACCATAAATGTAAATGGTGTGCAGATAACGGCGAGGGAGGCGATCCCTGCGGGACATAAGATGGCCCTTGGGGATATTCCGGCAGGCGGCGATGTTATGAAATATGGCTGCCGTATCGGCAACGCCAAAGAAGAAATTCTGGCAGGAGGCTGGGTGCATACTCACAATCTCAAGACGGCATTGGGGGAACTGCTCACTTATGAGTATGAACCTGTGGAGACAGAACAAAAAGAATTGCCGGATGTCTCGTTTATGGGATTTGTGCGCTCTGACGGGACCGTGGGAGTACGCAATGAAATATGGATCATTCCTACGGTTGGCTGTGTCAACAACGTGGCGCAGGCGCTTGCAAAGGCAGCGAATGACAGGCTGCAAGGCACGGTGGAGGAAGTGATTTCTTTCTCCCATCCTTATGGCTGTTCCCAGATGGGGGAGGATCAGGAGCATACCAGAATGATTCTGGCGGATTTGATCAACCATCCTAATGCGGGCGGCGTACTGGTGCTTGGCTTAGGGTGTGAGAACAGCAATATTGAGGTCTTGAAGCCTTATATCGGTGAAGTGAATGAGAACAGAGTAAAGTTCCTGGTCTGTCAGGAGACGGAGGACGAGATGGAGACCGGCGGAAAACTCCTGGATGAGTTGATTGCTCATGCGGCGTCATGCAGGCGGGAGCCTGTCAGCGTATCTAAGCTTATCGTGGGACTGAAATGCGGTGGAAGTGATGGCTTCTCCGGTATTACAGCCAATCCGCTGGTGGGAAAATTCTCCGACCTGCTGATTGGCAGGAAGGGCACTGCGATTCTCACGGAGGTACCGGAGATGTTCGGTGCGGAGACGCTTTTGATGAACCGCTGTGAGAGCAGGGAGGTTTTTGAACAGACGGTAAAACTGGTTAATGATTTCAAACAGTATTTTATGGATCATAACCAGACTATTTATGAAAATCCTTCGCCGGGCAATAAGAAGGGAGGGATTTCTACCCTGGAAGATAAGTCTCTGGGCTGTACCCAGAAGTCCGGGAGTGCTCCGGTAAGAGGCGTGCTTTCCTATGGACAGCGGGTGGAAAAGAAGGGACTTAATCTGCTCAGTGCACCGGGGAATGATCTGGTGGCTTCCACGGCGCTGGCGGCCAGCGGTGCTCAGATCGTGCTGTTTACCACAGGACGGGGAACACCCTTTGCCTCACCGGTACCTACGGTTAAGATATCCAGTAACAGTGCATTGGCGGGTAGAAAGAGTAACTGGATTGACTTTAATGCGGGTGTGCTGGTGGAGGATCAGAATCTTGACGAGACAGCGCAGGAACTATTTGATTATGTGATCGAGGTGGCTTCCGGGAAGAAAGTGTGCAGTGAGGAAGCCGGGTTTCATGATATGGCAATCTTTAAGCAGGGAGTGACCCTATAACAAAAGTAAATTCCTTCGGAATTAACTTTGCGAGATCCGCTTCGCGGACTCGGATAAGCGGAAGGTTAAGATTCATATGATTTAGGAGGGTGTCAGAGATTATTTGTTTTGATAATCTGCGACACCCTTCTGTTTCCAATATGTCTTTTGTCGGTCTTAGTTGTCTTTGGGAAAATACTCCTGGTATAATTGTTCCCGGTAAACACTGTCGGAGAGGACGCGCTGTACTTCTTCGGTCTTTCCGGCATCCATAAGGGATTTGAGCAGCCGGGAAAGGTTGTCGAGTCCGGCGTTAAGTCCCTCTTTGCGTCCTTCTTCGCGTCCGATTTCCCGCCATTCTTCACGCTCACTCTTCATGTGTTTCTCTTCATCATATTCAAAGATACTCATCGCAATCGCCTCCGCACGATTCTTTGCTAAAAAGTCTGCAAGGATTCCGTTTTTGATACAATATGCCACTGCCTGTTCGACGGCTTTTGGAAAATCTGTTTGTTTCGCATAGGTTCTGACTTGGGCTACATACTGGGCGTATTCCTTTAACAGATAACACGCATCCATAAGCTTCTGATTATGTCCAAGATTAATGTTGTATATAGTTACCGATAGTTCCAGTGCCGGTTCGTTCTGCTCTTTCTCAAAAGAGTCTGACAGATACAGAATCTGTTGTTCAGGCTGAAAACTTGTTCCGTTATAAAACACAACAAACCGGGGTGCCGGAATTTTGATAACTGACTGACTGTAAAGGTTTTCGTCTTTGATTCGGTTTTGCAGCACTCTGCTCACGTAAAGCAGATCCCGTAAAGGCATGTTAGGGTTGCATGTGGACTGGTGCTCATAGAGCAGGAGCTCAAAATCAAACACAAAAGAAATGTCATTCTTATAATTCATATAGACAGCATTTTCCAGTGTGGTGATTTCCAGATTATCTGCTTTTTCGTAAGTTGTACCGTTTAGTGCATTGTACAGGCTTAAAAGATTTTTCTTTTCCCGGAAAATCATTCGGAATACCGTGTCTTTGTAATTGCGCTGTACGCCTGTCTGGTACAATGCAGTTTCGTTTGTTTTCGTTTCGTTCATCTGTTGTCCTCCTTGAGAGTCTGGCAAATTCTTTCGTGAAAGATGCCGCAGGTACAGGAGGACTGTTCCAGATCCTCCCGCTTTTATAATGGTTAATTGGATTCAAAGCATGGATTTTCTGAAACTTAGAATGGCAGTAAATGCAGAGTTGCCTGCCGTAGAACTTTGTGAATTGTTATGTTAGAAAATATGCTTTTTCATACTATATCATATCTTAAACGGAATTGTAAATATTTATTTCAAAAAAATTGTAAAGCAAAAATGGTAAGAAAGTCGTTCATGAAAATATAAATTGAGTACAAAAATAAGCGTCAAGTAACAATAAATCCCTGACGCTTTCAAGCATAAATTTTATTCTGTTCCCCGATAGTGTATTTTTATATTTCAGCCAATGCCTAATTGCCCCTCAGGCTTTTTCTTCATGATATACTTTCTCCGTGTTCACATTCCAGATATTATCCTTGGTGGTAACGCCGTTTACAATATTTTTTACGGTCTCGAAAGAGGTCACCATGGAGTGATCGATGTTATTGTAGCGGTGCTGGCCGTTTCGGCCCACGCAATAAAGGTTGTCGAAGGACTTCAGATATGCTACCAGTTTATCTATGTCTTTGTAAGTATCAAAGTAGGCCGGGTAAGCTTTTTTGACCCGCTCCACATGAGAATCCATCACGTCTTCCGGCGCATCGATCAGTCCCATCCTCACAATCTCTTCTACAGCAAATTTCGTAAAATCTTCATCGGACATATTCCAATATTTGTCGCCCTCAAAACAGAAATACTCAAGCCCTATCCACACGGTGTGTTCCAAATCCTTTATCATGTAGGGAGACCAGTTGTTGTAAATCTGGAAACGGCCTAATTGTACGTTCCTGTCATGCACATAGACCCAGCAGTCCGGCACGATATTGCCGATGGTTTTTAACTTGGTCTTGTTTTTCAGATTCAGCCTGGGCAGCAGGAGGCCTACGGTCATGTAATCACGGTAGGGAAGTCCTGCGGCAATATCCGCCTCGGCTTGAGGCACATCGTTCATGCCGGCCACCAGATCCTTGACTGGCATGGAGGAAATAAAAATATCTCCTTCCACGGTCACTTCGCGGCCTTCTGTTTCGTAGGTCAGGGAAGTGATGTGGTTGTTCTCGTCTTTGTGAAGCTTTGTGGCCTTGCAGTGACGAAGGATTGTGCCGCCCATTTTCTCAATTTCCGCGGCAGTCACGTCCCAAAGCTGGCCGGGACCAAGTTTGGGATAACTGAATTCCTCAATCAGAGAGGTTTCTACTTCCCGGTCTTTTTTACCGGGGATCATCTTGGAAAAAATATCCTTTAAAATGGCGGTGATGGATAATCCCTTCACGCGCTGGGCACCCCAGTCCGGGGCAATCTCGCTGGGGTGGCGTCCCCACAGATTTTCGGTATAGTGCTCAAAGAACATGGAATAAAGTTTCCTGCCAAATCGGTTGATATAAAAGTCCTCTAAGGAGTTCTCCTTCCGTTTGTGAATCAGGGAGGCCAGATAGCTGAATCCCACCTGCAAGGTGGTGAGTAGTCCCATATTGATAAAGGTTTCCGGTTTCAGGGAAATCGGATAATCAAAGAATTTTCGCTTGAAATAAATACGGGATACACGATTTCGGCGAAGCATTACCCGATCTTCTTTCTCCGGATCCGGGCCGCCAGGATTTAAGGTCATTTCACGGTGAAGAACGATATCGTCATAAGTGGGTGCTCCCTGTCTTGGCAGCATCTGATTCCACCAGGCATTTACTTCCGGCACTTTGGAGAAAAAGCGGTGGCCGCCCATATCCATACGATTACCCTTATAATTCACGGTCTTGGAGATGCCGCCCATGGCGTCTGATTCTTCTAAGATTGTGACCTCGTATTCTTTACTTTGTTTTAATAATTCGTAGGCGGCGGTGAGTCCTGCGGGGCCGGCGCCGATCACATATACCTTTTTCATGGATTACCTCATATTTATGCGGATACAGCACAGGCAGACTTTGACACTGCATATATCCAAAGATACTAAACAGTTTACCATATTTGGGAAGGGATGTACAGTGCGGTGCTTTAAAAAGATCACACAGATGGTCTATGTAAAATGTTCCAGATGTGGTATACTACAACTATTATGACGAAGAAAAGCCTGTTTATACCTTGCGATCAGATAAAGAGGAGGCTTTATGACAGCGGTTATCAGTTTGATTTTCTGGCTGGTCATTATCCCGTTTTGTATCGGGCTGATACCGGCAAACTTCATAGTACCTGAGAAAAGGAGTCCGGGGTTTGCTATATTGGCGGGCTACTTTGTGATGTGGGCACTCTATGCACTGGTCACAATCCCGGCGGTTTTGTGGGTGGAGTACAGTAATTTTCGCAAAGCATCTGCCTGGTTTACGGTGGCGGCGGTCCTGTGTGCCATCGGCGGAATTCTTTTGTGGTATCGAAACAGTAAAAAGGGGAATCCGGGGCTGCTTTTCGGCCGGGGAAAAGATAAAAATGACGGAAACGTCATTTTTCTTGACCGATTAGGAAAACGCATTCAGGAGATGTCCTGGGAAGAACGGATCGAGTGGATTCTTTTCCTGGGGATTCTGGGATTTCAACTCTACCGGGCGGCGGCCTATACGTCTTTTGACGGCGATGATGCTTATTATGTGACGGAATCATTGTTAGCCCAGGAGGCAGGTGTCATGTATAGGATACTGCCCTATACGGGCGGTTCCACGGGGTTGGACGTGCGCCATGCGCTGGCGGTGTTTCCCATGTGGATTGCTTTTATTGCGGCCAGAAGCGGTATTCATGCGACCGTTGTTTCTCATTTGGTGATGCCTCTTTTATTGATATTACTGACATATCTGTTATATTTTCAGATTGGAAAGGTTCTATTTTATGACAAATATGTCAATTTATCGGTCTTTATGATTGTGATGGGCATGTTTCAGATTTTCGGAAATGTGTCTATTTATACCAATGAGACCTTTTTCCTGACCCGCACCTGGCAGGGTAAGTCGGTAGCGGGAAGCCTGGTAATTCCTGCTTTTTTCTGGCTCCTTCTCTTGCTTTATGAGAGGAATAAGGATGAGGATAACAAAGATGGGAATAACAAGGAAAAGAAGCAGATGAATGTCGGTTTGTGGCTTCTTTTGGTATGTGTCAATATGACGGCGGGAATCTGTAGTTCCATTGCCGTTTTTCTGGTCTCCATTCTGATGGCAGTGACAGCCTTTGTGCTGATGATCGTGGAGCGGGATTTTAAGGTGTTGATTAAGTTGGGAGCGGTCTGCCTGCCGAATGTGGTCTATATGGGGATTTATGTGGTGATGGCGTACAGTTATCTGCTGCGGTAGCGGAAGAAAGTCAAGAACAGCCTGTGGGCGGATTGTTTTCGGGATGAAGAGATAAGTTGACGGGAGCGGGCACATGTGGGGTATTTTTTTAGAAAGCGTGGTAATCTTTAAGAACTATATGGGGTTTCACCAGTATAAATTCCTGGCGGGGCTTTATCTGCTTGCGCTTGTCTATTTGTGGATTGCGGAGAAGGACAAACACCGGCGGGCAATTTTTGTCTATGCGCCCACGCTTCTTCTGCTGGCTTTTTTCTGTCCGTTGTTTCGCAGGGTTTTTGTGCGGCTGATGGAGGATTCAGAGACCTATTACCGGTTGCTCTGGCTTTTGCAGATGAGCCTTGTGAGTGCATATGGTTTTATAAAACTCATGGGTAAGCATCGGCGGATCGGACTTGCCGTTTTGTGCGCGGCCATTGTAGCAGGCGGAGATTATGTCTATGACAGCATTAATATTTCCAAGGCACAGAATATCTATCATCTGCCGCAGGAAGTGATAGATATCGTAGATCTGATTGAATCGGAAGAAGGCCGTATTATGGTGCTGATGCCGGGAGAACTGATGCAGTATGTGCGGCAGTACAGTACGGATATTGAACTTCCTTATGGAAGAGAGATGCTGATTGACAGATGGGATTATTATGACGCCATGTGCGAGGCCATGGAGAAGGCGGAAGTAATTGATACGCCATATTTTGTAGAACTGGCGAGAGCGTATCCTTGTGCCTATGTGATCCTGAAAGAGGACCGGCAGGTGAAAGAACCGTTAACGGATTATGGTTATGAGATTTACGGACAGGTGGGAGTCTATGTGATATATAAAGATGTGACGCTTTAAAACCGGGAGACAATTCTGATGCGTACAGGAAACTGTACGGAAATGAGGACTAGCATGCTATTTAATTCCTATCTATTTGTTTTCATATTTTTTCCGCTGTGTCTGCTTGGCTATTATGGTCTGCTGCATAGAAAGAAACCGGCGCTGGCCAAAGTGTTTCTAACATTTATGTCATTTTGGTTCTATGGATACTTTAATCTGTCTTATCTGTTAATCATGGTGGGCAGCATCGCCTTTAACTATATTTTTCATCTGCTATTGTCAAAACATACGGATAAAAGGCTGATGATTCTGGCTGTGGCAGGAAATCTGGGATTGTTATTTTATTTTAAATATTTTGATTTCTTTCTTTCCACGGTCAATGCTGTGTTTGGCACTTCCTTTCTTCTGCGAGGAATATTGCTGCCGTTGGGGATCAGTTTCTTTACTTTTCAGCAGATTTCTTTTGTGGTGGATACGTATCGGGGGGAGGTAAGAGATTGTCCGTTTTGGGACTATGCATTGTTTGTAGCTTTTTTTCCTCAGCTGATTGCGGGACCTATTGTGAATCATAGTGAGATGCTGCCGCAATTTCGCAGCATCTTGCAGGAAAGGTGCCGATGGGAGCTGATTGCGGAGGGGTTTGGTCTCTTTGTTCTGGGACTGGCCAAAAAGGTATTGCTTGCGGATACATTCGGTGCGGGGGTGGATTACGGTTATGACAATATAGCACTTCTGGGACGTATGGATGCAGTGCTTGTGGTGATATTTTACGCCTTGCAGCTTTATTTTGATTTCAGCGGCTACTGTGATATGGCCCGGGGTATCGGTAAGATGCTGGGCATTGAGATTCCTGTTAATTTTGATTCCCCCTATCAGGCCACCAATATTGTAGAGTTTTGGAAAAGGTGGCATATTACCTTGAACCGTTTTTTTACCAAATATGTATATATTCCTTTGGGCGGCAACCGCCGGGGACAGGCACGGATGTATCTGAATCTGATGATTGTTTTTCTGTTAAGCGGGCTGTGGCATGGTGCGGGATGGAATTATATTGTCTGGGGAGCGATGCATGGTGTGCTTTACGTGATTACGAGATTCTGGCAGAGACGGACAATACATGATGATCGTGTCATAAATGATGCAACGGAGAAGTTACCGTTAAGGTGCAGAATAAAAAGCAAGATTGTGACAATAATGTCACAAATAATACTCTTTGCCTATGTAAGTATAGCCTGGGTTTATTTCCGGGCCCAGGATATTGCACAGGCGAATCGTCTGCTGGCGGTAGTTTTGAAAGGAAATATGCAGAAAATTTCTCTGGATATGGCCGAGTGCTTTCAGCTGGATGAATTCTGGTATGTGCTCAAAGTCCTTCATTTGGATCATATGACCTACAGCAGATATATTCTGATGATGGGGGTTCTGGCGGCAGGACTCTATCTGGCAATGGCGGGGCCCAATGCCGCTTTGAGGATGGAACGGATAAAGTACCGGGCGGGCTCTGCGGTGGTTTTAACGGTGTTGATGGTATGGAGTATCCTCACTTTTTCGGGGGTGAGTACCTTTTTGTATTTTAATTTCTAGTGACAATGCAGGGATGCATTTTTGCTTGTATTAGGGCATGGATGGAAAGTTTAGCGGTTTGGAATGGAAGAATCTATGAATAAGTATAAGAAGTGGCTTTTTGCCATAGTATCGGCGGTAGTAATATTTCTGATAGCAGAGGCGGCGGTGGTGGTCTATGTGGATCCCTTTTTTCAGTACCATGCGCCCCTTACGGATTTCCCGTATCTGGTGGATAATCAGCTTACCCAGAATCCGGGTATGGCAATGCATATGGAGTATGACAGTGTAATTTTGGGATCTTCCATGACGGTCAATTTTAATACGGACTGGTTTGAAGAGCTGTTGGGTCTTAATACGGTTAAACTAAACTACAGCGGAGCTTATCCGAAAGACCAGTCCAATATCATGGAGAGGATATTTCATAGTGACAATCAAGTAAAATCGGTATTCCTGGGGATTGATGTCATGACTTGCACCGGCGGTGTGGAGGAGACGAAATATCCGATTCCTGCTTATCTGTATGATGACGCTGTCTGGAATGACGCATCGTATCTGTGGAATAAAGATGTATTCTTAGACTATATCCTGCGCCCTATGGCTGATCCTGACAAGACAGATCTGGCTACCGTGTATCAGAGCTGGTGGACGGATGAATATTATAATATCCAGTGGGTGATGCATAATTATGAAAAGCCTGTGCCGGTGGAAGAAGAGACGGAGGCAGATGCTTATCTCGCAAGTGTGGAAGCCAATCTTGCACAGAATATCTGTCCCTATATCGAACAGAACCCGGAGACGGTATTTTATGTTTTTTTCCCGCCGTACAGTATTCTTTACTGGAATGATGTGATTACGGAAAATCATTTGGAAGCTACCATGGCGGAGTATCAGTATATTGCTGACAGGCTGCTTGCCTATGACAATGTCCGTGTGTTCTACTTTCCGGACAGGGAAGAGATCGTGACGGATTTAAATAATTATGCCGACTACACGCATTATCACAGGGATATCAATCGTTATATGACGGAATGTTTTGCGAACGGTACCTGTGAGATTACGGCTTCCGGGGAAATGACACAGGCTCTTGCGCGTACCAGAGACATGATTGAGAGGTTTGACTTTGATGCGTTGTTTGCGGTGGATTGGTAGGGATATAAAAAGAGCTGCATTTGGGGAGTTACCTCATTTTGCAGCTCTTTAAAATTGTTATGGAGGTTTATTCCCGCGAGCAACGAGCCAAGTGACTGCTTGCGGGGGGACTTTGACTATTCTGTCTTCGCAGTATCCGGGAAGATACATTCTGCAAAACGGGAAGCCAGAAGTTCTCTGCCGGCATCGTTAAAGTGGATATAGTCTGTCATATAGTCCAGATAATTATCTTCGTTTATTGATCCATAGAAATTATCAATAAAGGATATGCCGCAGTCGTTGGCGGCGTCTAATTCTTTTTGCAGATAGTGGCTTAAGGTTCCGTTGCCTAAGTCTACCCGGTCACCGTTCTCAAAATTACCTTCTTCATTGATGGTGTGGCAGAAGGTATGGGACATTACCACGATACGAATGTGAGGAAAAGCCTCCTGAATTGCCTGTACTCCTGTGCGGAGAGCACCGGTGTAGGTAATCGGGTTAAGAGGCTCATTGGGATCATCACAGGGCCGTTTATTGATATAGTCGCTGGCATCATACATGATGCAGATTAAGTCCACATTGTTCATATCCAGATCGGACAGCATCTGGGTGGTGAGCGGAAAATTCTCATCATTGCTATATGTGGCGGCTGTCTGCATCAGTGCAAAATCTCCTCGGGCCAGACTGGTTGCTACATAGAGGAAGGAAAAAGCATCCATCATATCTCCTTCCCCGAAAGTCGCGGACGCCGGCGCCATGGTGGTGCCCGTAAAAGAACCGTTATAGACCGTTGCGCCTGTCTTTTTGGCAATTTGTTCCGCCAGACCGCCTTCTCCCTGATTCAAAGAAAAAGGATCGTCGCCTAAACAGAGAATCGTGGTAATACCATCATCGGCATAACCTTCCCGCTTGTCCGGCGCCAGCGGGATGATGCTGTCAAGGGCTTCTACATCGAACTCTGTGGTGTCCTGAGTAGGATCGTATTGGATTCGCTCTCCCCCCTTGTCCCACAGATAAAGGCGAAAGGCTGCAAAGCCGATGATAAGTACGATGGCGGCCAACAGGACCATGTGTATATTGACAGGAAAACGTCTGCCTTTTGAGGAAGTGTTTTCTTCCTCTGTATCCATGATAGTGGTTTGTTCTGTCTCTTGGTTTTGTTTCATAATTTGTTCACTTACCTTTCTTGTGTTTCTAAAAGTATATCTCATTTTACTATGATTTTTTCCAAAAATCCATGCCTTCTGTTTATTTATTCATTAGATTTTTCTTAATTTTTCTTATAAAATGACAGAATAGAAGAAGAGTGTATCCCAAAATCCTTGCATTTTAAGATACACTCTTCTTCTGTTTTACGTCCGTTGCATGTCAGCTCATTGACAGGGCGTTTTCCATCGGGTTCTGGTCTATAACAGGATAGGTGATAATCGTCTGCTGTGTCATCTGTTTTTGCAGATCTTTGTACCATTTGCTGTATTTATACATACGGTATGTAGTACTCAGTGTTTTTAACTGTTCTTCGTCCGCACAGCAGTTGTTGAACAGAGTTCTGGAACTTTCGTCCATGGATACATAATCCATGTAGGTGAGTTTTAACTCCGTGATTGTCTCCCGGCATTTCGGGCAGAACTGTTTGTGACCGTTCAACATATAGACCCGATGGCAACGCTTACAATAGTGCATGTACATCATGAAAAATTCCCCTTTTCTCATTAAAATGTTGAAATTGTAATGTTGCACTTATATTGTGTCAGCTGCCAGGGACAAAGTCAAGCGGATTTTACCATAAAATGGCATATTTGGCGGTGTTAAATATCGCGCAGAAATCGCGTGGATGGCCTTGCGTGAAGATTACATGTTAAGGCGTTATGTAAATCTTACCAATTGTGCCATCTGTAAGAAGAATGTCAAAAAATCTTGATAAAATGAACCTTTTGTGCTATGATGTTATAAAATTATGGTCAAAGAAAGGTTTACATAAGATGCAAAACAAAAAACAAAATAAAAAACAGATTAAAAAACGTGAAAATAAACGGCCGGTCCGCTTTGAAGATCTGTTGGACGATGATAGATTTGATGATGAGGATGCAGACAGTGTGACAGATGACACACTGGAATTTTTGAGTCTGGATGATGACATGATTGCGTCATACCAGAAGAGTCATAGCGCAAAGTCGTCAAAAGTATCTAAACCGTCAAAGCCTTCCCAGAAGAATTCAGTGAAAAAATCTTCCAGATCGACTCGTTACGCAAGAGATTATGAGGACGAGGCATATTATGAAGAAGACGATGAGTACGAAGATGAAGCGTACTATGAGGAGGATTACGAGGACGACGATTACTATGAAGATGAAGAAGATTACGAAGACGATGAGTATGAGGATGAGGAGGATTACGAAGACGACGAGTACGAAGATGAAGAAGATTACGAAGAAGACGATTATGAGGATGAGGAAGATTAC
>DKZA01000047.1:13754-82118 GCA_002492525.1 Lachnospiraceae bacterium UBA7086
GGATGAGGAAGATTACGAAGACGACGAGTACGAAGATGAAGAAGATTATGAAGACGATGATTATGAGGATGACGATTACGAAGATGACGATGATGATGATGGCATCTTAGTACGTTTTAGAAATTTCCTGGGGGATATGAGTTCACTGGATATGGTGGTGGCGATGCTGGGTATTCTGGTGCTGGCCGGTGCTGTTATTACGGGAGGACTTTATGCCAGTGCAAAGTTTACACAAAAGCAGGTCGCGACGTTTGCGGAATTGGGCGGCGAGATGGAAGGAATCTCCGTCATTGGAGAAAGTGGTCTTCTGGCCGTGTCGGAATCGGCGAAACTGGGCGGTATGATTGATTACGACGAGGAAGAAGGAAACTGGGAAGAGGGGCAGGAAGAGGAGAAAGAGGATCCCAATAAAGAGGTGGAGGTAGAACTTCGCCTGACATCCATTCAGTCTGATTTGAAAATCAAGTTTGCCAATAAGTCTACCGGTAAACTGGTAGGCGGCGTGCCTTTTGTAGTGGAAGTGTCAGGCGGTGGTAAGACCTATGAGTTAAAGGATGACGACAAGGACGGTATTATTTATCAGACGGGCATAAGTGCCGGCAGTTACAGTGTTAAGATGAAACCGCTGGAGGGTGAGGCATATCAGAAATACAAGTTACAGTCTTCGGCAAGCAGTGTAGAAGTAACGGATAAGATCGCCTATAAAAAAGTCGATGTGGCGGATGAGGTGAAGAAAGAATCCGAAATCAATGTGGCCAAAGAGGAAGCTGTTCAGCAGAATACGGTGGTAGAATCCACGTTGCAAGATACGGTGGAGTGGGTGGAATCCACCAAGACTCCTGTGGGTGAAGAGAAAGACAGCTATGAGGAAGTGCCTAAGGATAAGATTGCAGACCCTTGGGCGGTGGCAAGTAATTACAGGAAACTTGCGAATGAAGGTGGAAATAATCCGGACGGTACAGAAAGCGGCGGTAGTACAGAAGGCGGCGGCAGTACGGAAGGCGGCAGTACAGAAGGCGGCGGCAGTACAGAAGGCGGCGGCAGTACAGAAGGCGGCGGTAGTACAGAAGGCGGCAATAGCGGCGGTTCCGGGGAGGATAAACCTGAACAGCCAGAGGATCCCCCCAAGCCGGAGAAGAAAGAAGTAGAGGTTAGTTTAAATAAGACCAGTCTGACGTTGGAAATTGATAGTAAAGAAACGCTGAGCGTGTCGGACAGCGACGGCAACAGTTATTCTGCGGAATGGTCCAGCGATGATTCTTCCGTGGCGTCGGTATCCGGCGGTACGGTGACGGCGAAAGCAGCCGGCAGAACAACCATCAGAGTGAAAGTAAAGGGGTCTGACAGTGTTACCATCAAAAATCCCGAACTGAGCTGTTCTGTGGAGGTTAAAGAGAAGCCGAAGAAGGAGATAACGGTAAGTCTCAGCGAGACCAGTCTTTCCCTGGAGACCGGCGGCAGCAAGACGCTGAATGTGTCAGGCAGTGATGGCAACAGTTATTCGGCGAAGTGGTCCAGCAGCAACACGGATGTGGCTACAGTATCGGGCGGAACCGTGACGGCAAAGGCCGCCGGTACGGCTACGATTACAGCAGAAGTGAGCGCCGGCAGCGATGTCAGTCTCAAACCTGATAAACTGACTTGTTCCGTGACTGTTACGGCCAAGAAAAGCGAAGTGGAGCTGAAACTGAGCAAGACGGAACTGACTCTTGCCGTGAATGGAAAAGAAACCTTGCAGATTACGGACGGAAGCGGAAAGACTTATTCCGGGGAATGGTCCTGCAGCGACAGCTCCGTGGTGAAAGTACATTCAGACGGTCAGGTCAAAGGATTGAAGGAAGGAACTGCTACAGTCAATGTAAAAGTGAAGGCACCCGATGGCGTGACCATCAAGAATCCTAATTTGTCCTGTAAAGTGATTATAAGCAATAAGAATTATACCAAAGTGACCATCAGCGGCAAGAACGAGGTGGGTATCAACCAGACTCTGACATTGACAGCCAAATCGGATCCGGAAGGCGCCGAGATTATCTGGAGCAGTGAAGACCAGAAGAAGGCGAAAGTGGATAGTAAGGGTGTTGTTACCGGTATCGCGGAAGGCAAGGTTAAGATCAGGGCAACCTGTAAGTTGAATGAGAATATTTATGATGTTATGGAGATCACAGTCAAAAAGGGGCTGATTGATCCGGAGACCAAGCTGAAGGATAAAGACGGCAATCAGCTTTATTATAAGAAGAAATCTACCGGAGAGTACAGGGAAGCAACTTATCAGGACTATAAGGAGCGCAGTACTTTCTACAAGAAGGTGAAGGTTGCATCGGAGTATAAATATACCGGCTGGCAGACTATTGACGGTTCTGTTTATTTCTTCGGTAAGGACAATAAGTTTGTGACAGGTGACCAGGTGATTCTGGGCGCTAAATACAGTTTTGGCAGTGACGGCAAGCTCTCCAAAGGCTCCGGTTCCATGGGGATTGATGTGTCCAAGCACAATGGAAATATTGACTGGAACGCGGTTAAGAATTCCGGCGTCTCCTATGTGATTATCCGCTGCGGTTACCGTGGTTACTCCACAGGCGTACTGGTTGAGGATCCGATGTTTCGGAGTAACATTAAGGGGGCCAAGGCGGCAGGACTTAAGGTAGGTGCGTACTTCTACAGTCAGGCAGTCAATGAAGTGGAGGCCGTGGAGGAGGCATCCATGGCGATTGATCTGGTGAAGGGATACGGCCTGGATTATCCGCTCTTCTTAGATGTGGAGGGCAGCGGCGGCCGCGGCGATGCCATTGGACGCGACACCAGAACGGCGGTCTGTAAGACCTTCTGTCAGACAGTGCAGAACTCTGGTATTTCTTCGGGAATTTACGCGAATAAGACCTGGTTTAACGAAAAGATCAACACAGGCAGTCTTACCGGATATAAAATCTGGCTGGCACAGTATGCAAGCGCGCCGACTTATACCGCAACCCGTTATGATCTGTGGCAGTATTCATCCAAGGGTAAGGTCAGCGGAATCAGCGGCAATGTAGATATGAATATCAGCTATATGAATTAGGTTACAGGGTATCAGTGCGCAGAATGTCTATGGACATTCCGGTCATAGGATGATAGTATGTAGCAAGAGAGATTATTGCTTTGACAGGGAGGATACAATGAAGACTTATCTCGTGACAGGCGGCGCCGGGTTTATCGGCTCCAACTATATTCATTACATGTTTCACAAATACGGCGATGCCATCCGGATTATCAATGTGGATGTCCTGACGTATGCCGGGAATCTTGAAAACTTAAAAGATTTGGAGAACCGGGAGAATTATATCTTTGTCAAGGCAGATATTTGTGACAAAGAGGCAATTTCAAAAATTTTTGCAGAGTATGATATTGACAGAGTGGTGCATTTTGCAGCGGAAAGTCATGTAGACCGGAGTATTAAAAATCCGGAAGTGTTTGTGCAGACCAATGTTATGGGCACCGCGGTTATGTTAAATTGTGCAAAGGCAGCCTGGGAGCTGCCTGACGGAAGCTATAAGGCGGATAAGAAGTTCCTGCATGTATCCACCGATGAGGTGTACGGTTCCCTGGAGGAAGACGGCGGTTACTTCTATGAGACCACACCCTACGCGCCTCATAGTCCTTATTCGGCCAGCAAGGCCAGTTCCGATATGCTGGTGAAGGCTTATATGGATACGTATCATTTTCCGGCCAATATTACCAACTGTTCCAACAATTATGGGCCTTATCAGTTTCCGGAGAAGCTGATTCCCCTTATTATCAATAATGCTTTGCAGGGTAAGAAGCTGCCGGTGTACGGGGATGGTAAGAATGTGCGTGACTGGCTCTACGTGGAGGATCATGCTAAGGCTATCGACATGGTGCAGGAGAAGGGAAGGCTCTTTGAAACTTACAATGTGGGCGGCCATAATGAGAAGCAGAACATTGAAATTGTCAGGATTATCATAGAGACACTCAGAGAGATGCTGCCGGAGACTGATGTAAGACGGGAGCATATCACGGAGGATCTGATCACCTATGTGGAGGACCGCAAAGGGCATGACAGAAGGTATGCCATTGCGCCGGACAAGATCAGGAAAGAAATCGGTTGGGAACCGGAGACTATGTTTAAGGAAGGAATCCGCCGCACCATAGAATGGTATTTTGCACATGAGGACTGGATGAAAAATGTGACGAGCGGCGATTACCAGAAATATTACGAAGAAATGTATTCGTAGACGAAGAAAGGCTGGATGAGTTCTATGAAAGGAATCATATTGGCAGGCGGCGCCGGTACGAGGTTGTATCCGCTGACAAAGGCAATCTCGAAGCAGATTATGCCGGTATATGACAAACCGATGATTTATTATCCTTTGTCTATTTTAATGCTGGCGGGTATTCAGGATATTCTGATTATATCCACGCCCAGAGATCTTCCTGTATTTGAGGAGCTTTTGGGGACAGGCGAACAATTGGGACTTCGCATGTCCTATGCGGTTCAGGAGTATCCCAGAGGATTGGCAGATGCTTTTATCATCGGAGCGGATTTTATCGGACAAGATAATGTTGCCTTGATTTTGGGGGACAATATTTTCTATGGACAGAGTTTTTCCAGAGTGCTGCGGGAAGTGGCATCCCGGGAAAAAGGAGCTACGATTTTCGGATATTATGTAAGAGATCCCAGGGAGTATGGGGTGGTGGAATTTGACCAAAATGGTATGGCCATATCCATTGAAGAAAAACCGCAACATCCCAAGAGCAATTATGCAGTGCCGGGGCTGTATTTCTATGACAACGATGTGGTGGAGATTGCTCGTAACGTGCAGCCTTCCGCCAGGGGAGAGATTGAGATTACCAGCATCAATAACGAGTATCTGCGCAGAGGAACGCTGCGCGTGGAGACACTGGGACGCGGCTTTGCGTGGTTAGATACGGGGAATCATGATTCGTTGCTTGATGCGGCGGACTTTGTGGCAGCTTTCCAGAAAAGACAGGGATTGTATATTTCCTGTATTGAGGAAATTGCTTATAAGAGAGGATTTA
Source organism: Lachnospiraceae bacterium UBA7086 (assembly GCA_002492525.1). Taxonomy (GTDB): domain Bacteria; phylum Bacillota; class Clostridia; order Lachnospirales; family Lachnospiraceae; genus UBA3282. The sequence goes on from DKZA01000047.1 coordinate 18,789, forward strand.
TTACCAAAGAACAACTGTTAAAACTGGCGGAACCGTTGATGAAAACGGCCTACGGTCAATATATGGTAGAGGTTGCAAATGGACTCTAAGAGAATGAGACGTGCGCTTTTTGCCATGGTGGGTATGTTTCTTCTGCTTATCGCGGTAATCGCGCTTATGAATCTTGATACGGTGAAGCGTAAGCTGGGTCTTGTGGAGGAACCGGAGCAGGAGATGACGGCAATAGAGGAGACAGAGATGGACAGTGGACAGATAGGAGATGATCTGTCTGCTTTTCTGCGCGATGAGACCTTTTTTGATGAGGAGCCCAGATTTAAGAGCATTGAGACTTATTCCGGACGGAATGTTTTTCTGATGATGAGTTCCGTGGCCAAGGACCTGCGGGTTATGGTAGTGGATAGTGTGGGAACACTTGTGACGGGAGCGCCCTTTACCATTGAGATTCAGGGAGAAGGAGAATATACGGATTCTGACGAGGACGGCATTATTTATATTGATGGTCTGCGGGCCGGAGAATATGGTGTGTCGTTACAGGAACTGGAAGGCTTTCATGTACCTAATACGGTGACTACCATTCAGGTGCGTCAGGAGATTGAGTATCGGGTGATTGATAATATTGAGTATCTGATGCTGACGGAGGATGATATTGATCCCTCCAAGGAGGATAAGGCGGTCAACGGTGCCGAGGAGGATGCAGACGGCAGCGAGAATACGCAGATGCAGTTTGCGAACGGCAGCGCCAAATTGGGCATCGACGTTTCCAAATGGAATAAGGAGATTGACTGGGAGGCTGTCAAGGAAGAAGGCGTTGAGTTTGCCATCATTCGCTGCGGCTATCGCGGCGCGGCCAGCGGCGCTCTGGTTATAGATCCGATGTATGAGGAGAATATTCAGGGGGCAATTGACGCAGGGATTCCTGTGGGCGTGTACTTTTTTACCCAGGCGCTTGATGAGACGGAGGCAGTAGAGGAAGCCAGCATGGTGATCAGTCTGATCGAAGAGTACGATGTGGATTATCCTGTGTTCTTAGACAGCGAAAGCGCAGGCGGCAGTGGACGTGCCGATGGGCTTGACGCGAAGGAAAGGACAGCAGCCCATGAAGCTTTTTTGAAGACCATTCGTGCGGCAGGATATGAGACAGGTGTTTATGCTTCCAGAAACTGGCTGAATGACAGAATAAATGTGGCAGACTTGTCAGAATATAAGACGTGGCTGGCAGAATATGCGGATGTACCCGCTTATGACGGCTATTATGATATGTGGCAGTATACGTCCAAGGGTACGGTGAACGGTATCAGTACGAATGTGGATCTGAATCTGTGTTATATGAATATTGATACCTCCATTAACCACGCCAAGGGTGCAGCAGGGTATTCCGGTGTGGTAAGCGGTGACAGCGGTAATGTACCGACAATTGATTAGGGAAAGGAATGGGATAAATGGGTAAAATAACGGTGGAGACATGTGAAATTGAAGGGCTTAAGATTATTACACCGACAGTGTTCGGCGATGCCCGGGGCTATTTCATGGAAACCTATAATTATAATGATTATAAAGAGGCGGGAATCGATCAGGTCTTTGTTCAGGATAATCAGTCCTCCTCGGTAAAAGGGGTGCTTCGCGGCCTGCATTTTCAAATTCATTATCCACAGGATAAGCTTGTGCGGGTAGTAAGCGGAGAGGTTTTTGATGTGGCGGTGGATTTACGGCCCGGTTCTGCAACCTATGGCAAATGGCATGGGGTGTTGCTTTCCGCGGAGAACAAGAAACAGTTCTTTATTCCGAAGAACTTTGCCCATGGTTTTTTCGTCCTTTCGGATTATGCGGAGTTTACCTATAAATGCACGGACTTTTATCATCCGAATGATGAGGGCGGCATTATCTGGAATGACCCGGATATCGGTATCGAATGGCCGATTCCTGAGGGTATGGAGTTAAATATGTCTGCTAAGGATACACAGTGGGAGGGGCTTAAGGCTTTTACCGCAAAATACCGCTAAAGTCAAATATTACGCCCTGCGTCAGGCGGGGAGCTCAAAGGTCAGTGACATGCATATCAAAAAGACAGAGAAGATGCGAAATGAAACAGAAAAGAAAAACTTTCCAAAGCCCGCAGCGATAGCCATATTCTGGGGGCTTGGTCTGCTTCTTGCGCTTGTGTTGGTAAAGCACCATAATCCCCTGGCGGATCAGGTGACGGAGCAGATGAAGAAGTTCAGCGGCTGTGTGCTGATTACCTTTACCTGCATTATTTTTGCCATTTATTACGATCGGATTGTGACCATACCGGTGGAGCTGTTTCAGAGCAGGCGGCTGATCTGGAAACTGGCGAAGAATGATTTTAAGAAGCGTTATGCAGGCTCCTATCTGGGAATCGTGTGGGCCATGGCACAGCCAGTGGTCACGGTGCTCATGTACTGGATCGTGTTTGACAAAGTCTTTGACGCCCGGGTGCAGTTTGTTTCGGGGGATGGGGAGATTCCGCCTTATGTGCTGTATCTGACGGCGGGTCTGGTGCCGTGGTTTTATTTTTCGGAGGCAATCTCCCAGGGAACGATGGCGCTTGTGGAGTACACTTATCTGGTGAAAAAGGTAGTGTTCAATATCAGTATCCTGCCGATTATCAAAGTGATCGCGGCCACTTTCATTCATATATTCTTTGTGGGCGTGCTGTTGATTGTGGGCGTCTGCTATGGTTACACACCTACTGTCTATACCATACAGATTGTTTATTACAGTTTCTGCCTGTTCTTGTTCGTGCTGGCCTTAAGCTATCTGACCAGTGCCCTGGTGGTCTTCATCAGGGACTTGCAGCAGATCATCAATATTGCGCTTCAGATAGGTATGTGGGCGACTCCCATCATGTGGGATATCAATATGCTTCCCGATCATGTAAAGACATTGTTTAAGCTCAATCCCCTGGTGTATATTGTAAATGGTTTCCGCAGTGCGCTCTTTGAAGACGAGTGGTTCTGGGAGCATTTTTATTCCTCCACTTATTTCTGGATTTTTACCATCAGTATGTTTTGTATCGGTACATTGGTCTTTAGAAGGATGCGGACACATTTTGCGGATGTGCTTTAGGATTACATCCGCAAAATGTGTCAGTTTTAGACTGTGACAGGAAAGGTTCAACATGAAGGATATCGCGATTGCAGTAAAAGATGTGGGAAAAGTGTATAAACTCTATGACAAGCCTTCCGACCGGATTAAGGATGCATTGGGACTTGGAAGAAAGAAGCACTATACGGAGCATCATGCTCTTCAGGGTGTGGATATGACCATCAGACAGGGAGAGTGTGTGGGTATCATTGGCACCAACGGTTCCGGAAAATCTACAATTCTTAAAATAATAACAGGTGTTCTTACACCCACATCCGGCGAAGTGACAGTCAATGGACGAATCTCTGCGCTCTTAGAGCTGGGTGCCGGTTTTAACATGGAATATAACGGCATTGAAAATATCTATTTAAACGGAACCATGATCGGTTTCAGCAAGAAAGAGATTGATGAGAAATTAGAGGAGATTCTTTCTTTTGCGGATATCGGTGACTATGTGTATCAGCCTGCCAAGACGTATTCCAGCGGCATGTTTGTGCGTCTTGCTTTTGCCGTGGCCATCAATATCGATCCGGAGATTCTGATCGTGGATGAGGCGCTTTCGGTAGGAGATGTCTTTTTTCAGGCAAAGTGCTATCATAAGTTTGAAGAATTTAAGAAGATGGGAAAAACCATTGTCTTTGTCAGCCATGATCTGAGCAGTATCAGCAAGTATTGTGACCGGGTGATCCTTTTAAACCAGGGCGTAAAACTGGGAGAGGGTTCTCCTAAGAAGATGATTGATACGTACAAGCAGGTGCTGGTGGGCCAGTATGTGGCGCCGGATTCCGAGGAGGAGCGTCTTTTAGACGATGAGAAGCTGCGCGAGATGGCGGCAAAGGGTGTGGACGGCAGTAAGTTAAAGAAAGAGAGTGCAGGGGAAACCGGAGGCATCGGAGAGAATCCGGAACTTCTGGAATATGGTTCCAAAAAGGCTATGATTACGGAGTATTATATTACGGACGATAAAGGCGTAAAGACATCGGCAGTCTTAAAAGGAAGTCGTTTTACCATCTATATGAAAGTAGAGATGACAGAAAAAATTACGGCACCGATTTTTGCGTTTACGATTAAAAATGTACGGGGGACGGAAATTACAGGCACCAATACGATGGTGGAGAAGGCATTTCTGGAGTCAGTGGAGGCCGGTGAGGTGAAGGAAATCAGTTTCACCCAGGAGATGAACTTACAAGGAGGGGACTATCTGCTGTCTCTGGGCGTGACGGGCTATGAAGGTGATGATTTCACGGTTTATCATAGACTTTATGACGTGCTGAATGTGACGGTAGTTTCAGATAAAGACACAGTAGGTTATTATGATATGAACTCTGTGGTAAAGGTTGTGTAGACGGCATAAATGTGCATAAAAGGGGATTGTCTGATTGATGAGTGGATTGAAGAATGGATATGACTGGGCCGCCTATTATGCGGCTGCTTATGAAAAGGAACGTAAACATAATACCATGCTGGCCGGTCAGGTGGCGGATTTGGAGAGAAAGCAGGAAGATTATCAGGATAATCTGGAGAGAATATATGCCAGCCCTTTCTGGAAAGCGATTGCGCCCGTGCATGGTCTGTTTTATAAGGAATCAGCTGTTACTGAATCAGCTGATTCTGATGATAGTACTAAGAAGGATGCTCTGGAAAAGGAAAATAACGCAAGTTATATAAACGAGAAGGAGGGTTCGGAATCCTTTTTGCTGGTGGAGGGATGGAGGGAAATTGAGGTTCCTGACTCAGATATCCTTTTGCTCACATATGGCGCAGGCGCGCTTGAACAGGGGATTTTCGATAAAGTTAAATCTTATTTTAATATTAATACTTTTTGCCTGGCGGCATATGGAGACGAAGATTTCTATGAGGAGGATCCCGCCTGCGGGGAAAACCGCTGGTATAAATCTGAGTATGCACCGGATACGCTGCTTGCTTATAACTGCTGGGGACATCTGGTGGCGGTGAGGCGTGAGCTGATTTCTGAGATTGCCTACGGGGGATTATCACAGTGCAGCGATGAGACAGAGCTGGCGGCAGGTTTTTATGATCTGTGTCTGCGACTGGAAGAAGCTGCTTTAAAACGCTGTGATATGGATTATGGAAAAATGCGTCAGGCGGTGTGCCGGGTGGATGCCATACTCTATCATGGAAAGGTTGAGGCCGGTTCCCAGGAGAATAGGAAATTTACAGGTGCGGGCCGGTCTTTTGCGGCAGTCAGGGAAGATGCGCTGCGCAGGAGAGGTATCCGGGCGGATTTACAGTATGGGCCGGATCCGGAATTGTATCATATTGTTTATGACACGTCCGTATCCGGCAGGGAGCGTTGTGCCCGGGCGGGGAGCGATGGAGGTGCCATTGCGCCCCATCGGGTGGTGTCGGTGGTTATTCTCACCAAGGATGCACCGGATTCTCTGGAACGGTGTCTGAAATCTTTTAAGGAGAGGACGGCATACCGTTATTATGAGTGGATTGTGGTGGATAGCGGCAGCAGGGAAGAGAACAGAATCAAGATGGAAAAGCTGCAGAAGGACTATGGATTTGTCTGTCTGTATGAACAGTCATCCGGGGATGTGGCTGCACAGTATTGTCTGGGGGCGGAACATGCCAAAGGAGATCTTCTGCTTTTTCTGAGTCCTGATGTGGAGATTATAGAGAAAAGCTGGCTGGGCCGTATGGCAGGACAGGCATTGCAGTCTCATGTAGGCGCTGTGGGCGCTGATCTGTGGCCGGTGGGTACGGAGAAAAATCTGCGGGCCGAAGTGGTACGTGATGTGTCTGCGGTGCCGGAGGCATGTCTGATGGTATCCCGTGAGAAATATGAGAAAGTGGGCGGCTTTTGCAGGAATGGAGAGGAGAACAGTAGTATTGAGAAGTTCTGTCACAGACTGGAGACGGCCGGTTATTATAATGTGATCAGAAACGATGTGGCGCTTCGGCTGCATGCTGCATCAGAAGCGGGAAAAGAAACGGAAGATTTTTATACCGGCTCTTTGCAGCAGGAACAGGGACGGATGACGGTGGAAGAAACACTGCGCTTTTACCGGGATGCCTACAGGAGAGAGAAAAAAAAGGGACAGGCACTTTCTGATAAACTTACCGCCGCTAAAGTTAAGAGCGATGCGCTGGGCGTAAGGCTTGGTCAGATTAAAGGCAGTATCTTCTGGCGTATGTCCAAACCACTGAGATCTCTGGTACACTGGATACAGAGAACCAAGGAACGGGTGGGATACTGCGGCAGTGTCAAGGGCGTTTTGCGTAAAATAAATGCCAAGATGATTGAGAAAAAGGCGCGTGCCCAACACGGAACAGCCAGTTTTCCGGATGCGGAGGAGGCGGCAAGACAGCGGGCTACCAGATTTGATAAGGCAATCAAATTCAGCATACTGGTGCCTCTTTATAATACGCCGGAGAAGTATCTGCGGCAGGCCATAGAGTCCGTAACTGCCCAGACGTATGAGAATTGGGAGCTCTGTCTGGCGGATGGATCTGATGGGGAACATGCCTATGTGGAACAGATATGCAGGGAATATATGGAACTGGATAAGAAATATCTGCGCTCCAGCAGTAACCTGTACTGTCGGATAGTCTATAAGAAACTTCCTGAAAACAAAGGAATTTCAGGCAATACAAACGCCTGCCTTTCCATGGCTTCCGGTGATTATATTGCGCTTTTTGATCATGATGATGTGCTGCATCCCAGCGTGCTTTATGAGTATATGAAAGCAATCTGCGAGAAGGGTGCTGATTATATCTACTGTGACGAGACAACGTTCAAGGGAAACAAGACGATAGACCATATGCTTACCCTGCATTTCAAACCGGATTATGCACCGGATAATCTGCGGGCGAACAATTATATCTGTCATTTCAGCGCTTTTTCCAAGAAGCTGTTGGACGGTACCCAGCTTTTCCGCTCCGAGTTTGACGGCAGCCAGGATCATGATATGATTCTGCGTCTTACGTCCAGGGCTAAATGTGTGGTGCATGTGCCGAAACTTCTTTATTATTGGCGTTCCCATGAGGGTAGTGTGGCTTCTGATATCAATGCCAAAAGTTATGCCATTGAGGCGGCCAAGGGAGCGGTGGCAGATCATTTGAAAACACAGGGATTCCGGAATTTTGAGATTACTTCCACCAAGGCATTTGAGACCATTTTCAGGATCAAATATGAGATTCAGGGCAATCCTAAGGTGTCTATTGTGATTCCCAACAAAGATCATCTGGAAGATTTAAAGCGTTGTATCACCTCTATTGTGGAAAAGAGCACCTATGATAACTACGAGATTCTGGTGGTGGAGAATAACAGCACTACCAAAGAGATTTTCGGATATTATAAGAAACTGCAGGAGAATCCGGCTATTAGGGTACTCACTTATAAAGGCGAGTTTAACTATTCACGGATCAATAATCTGGCGGCAGCAAGAGCCTCGGGCGAGTATATTCTGCTGTTAAATAACGATACGCAGGTCATTACTCTGGACTGGATAGAAGAACTGCTCATGTATGCGCAACGGAAGGATGTGGGAGCTGTAGGGGCCAAACTTTACTATGAAGACAAGACCATCCAGCATGCGGGTGTGGTGCTGGGATTAGGAGCTCACAGGACGGCGGGACACAGCCATTATGGGATTAGCTATAATAACCTTGGCTACATGGGAAGGCTCTGTTATGCCCAGAATGTGATGGCGGTGACAGGCGCCTGCCTGATGATGCGAAAGGCTTTGTTTGAGAAACTGGGCGGTCTGGATGAGAACTTCGCAGTCTCTCTGAACGATGTGGATCTTTGTGTCCGTGCCTGGAAGGCGGGGTATGTGAATGTATTTACACCCTTTGCGGAATTATATCATTATGAATCGGTTTCCAGAGGACTGGATAATGCGGGAGAGAAGGCGGAACGCTATAACAGGGAATCGGAAGCTTTCCGGGAAAAATGGAAAGAAGTTCTTGCCCAGGGGGATCCCTATTATAATCCGAACTTCTCTCTTGACCGGAGTGATTTTGTGTTAAAATACAACCAGACATAAGACAGATGATAACAGGAAAGTGATGATGGCGGGCAGACATATGAGTGAACAGGAAAAGATTGTGGAGATTGGGAAGGTCAAACTGGATCTTACGCACTATCCGGGAGAGGATTATTATTGTGACGGTGCAGTGGAGGATGAACTTCTGGATATTGTGAAGAATTATTCGGCAGTGGAGTATCAGCGGATCATAGAAGAGAGAAAGAGCTGGCCGGTGCTTTACCATCTGTCGCCTCTTCGGGAGAATATTGTGGAGTGGATTCCCATGGAAGGCGCCAAAGTGCTGGAAGTGGGAAGCGGCTGCGGTGCCATCACAGGTGCTTTGGCCCGCAAAGCAGCCCAGGTGGCAGGGGTGGATCTGTCTAGGAAACGGAGCCTGATCAATGCGTATCGTCACAGCAGCTGCGATAATGTGACCATCCATGTAGGGAATTTTAAGGATGTGGAACCTGATCTGCCGGTGGATTTTGATTATATTTTTCTGATCGGGGTATTTGAGTACGGTCAGAGTTACATGGGTACTGACAAGCCTTTTGAGGAATTTTTGCAGATTGTCATGAAACATCTTGCACCCGGCGGACGAGTGGTGATCGCCATAGAGAACAAATATGGACTGAAATATTTCGCGGGCTGTAAGGAAGATCATCTTGGCACTTGGTTTTCCGGCATTGAGAATTATGCGGCCGGCGGCGGGGTGCGGACTTTTTCCCGGCAGGGACTGGAAAAGATTTTCAGAGCCTGTGGGGTTTCGGAGTATAGTTTCTATTATCCTTATCCGGATTATAAGTTTATGACCACGCTGTATTCCGACGGAAGGCTTCCGGGGAAAGGAGAACTTTCCAATAATCTCAGAAATTATGACAGAGAGCGGATGAATCTGTTTGATGAGAAATATGCCTTTGACGGTCTGGCTGAGGACGGACTGTTCTCCGTATTTACCAATTCCTACGAGGTGATCATCGGCAAAGAACTGCCTGTTTTGTACACCAGATATTCTAACGACCGGGCGCCGGCCTATCAGATTAAGACGGAAATCAGCAGAGATTTGAGGGCGGGAGCGAAAGGGGATCCGATTGTTAAAAAACATCCGTTATGCAAAGAAGCAGAAGATCATATCAGGCGGATTGCAACGGCATACCGGAAGCTGACAGAAAGGTATGAGGGCGGGAAGATACAGATCAATCAATGCAGCCTGCATGAGGATACGGACGGTGTGTGGGATACCTTTGCCTATGTGCAGGGACGGCCTTTAACGGAACTGTTGGATGAGAGACTGGAAAAAGATGATATTGAAGGATTTCATGCCCTTTTTGAGGAATATGTGGAACGGGTGGGGTATCATCCGGACTATCCGGTGGTGGATTTTGATATGATTTTTTCCAATATCATGGTGCAGGACGATACCTGGACGATTATTGATTATGAGTGGACTTATGAGAAGGAGATGGATCCGAAGGAACTGGCCTTTCGGGCAATCTACTGTTATCTTTTGGAGGATGAAAAGAGAAATAAATTAAATGTAGATTTAATATTAAATTCGTTGGGAATGAGCGAGGCGGATATGGATGACTGCCGGGCCCGGGAGAGAAAGTTTCAGAAACAGGTGACGGGGCGGAGCCGGTCTATGTCGGAATTGTATGCCTGGATGGGAGCACCTGTTATTAATCCCTGGGACTGTCTGGAACGGGAGAAACAGAAACTGGTGCCCAGGCGGGTACAGATTTATGAGGACTGCGGGAGCGGTTTTTCGGAGGAAAAATCCTACTTTGTACCCGAGGCTTATTTAAACGATGAGGATGTGGAATTACAGCTTACGGTGGACGGTAATGTGCAGATGCTAAGGATTGATCCGGCCATGGAGGCTTGCGTGGTCAGGATAGAGGAAATCACCTTTAACGGCAAGGATGTGCCCCTTCGCTCGAAACCTGCCTTTGTTACCAACGGAAAGGTATTGAAATCTTCTGCGGGAATCGTTTTTGTCACCAACGATCCCAATTTGAATGTCAATGTGGCGGGACTTGAGAGAAAACCGCTGAATCTTCTGTATGCCAGAATGAAGGTGATCATTCTGCCGCCTGCGGTGGCGGAGGACATGGCGGCGTCAGTGAGAAAATGGATCTGAGGGAGGACAAGGTTTGCGCTTGAAGAAATGGCTCCGGCGGTTATTGGAATGGCGGCTGGACAGACGGTATGAGAAAAGCCTGAAAGTATATCAGATGAATTATGATACCAGACTGGAAGATGAGGAGGAAGGGTCTGATTCTGCGGTGCAGGAAGATTCTGTAGATTTTGAGATTCTGGTCTTTGGTGAGGGAGAAGCGGCTGCGGATGCCAGGGAACGGATCGCAGCCTTTTTTGCCAAGTATCCCAAGGTGCTCCTGGTCTATGGAGATGAGGATATCCGGGATGAGAAGGGGGGATATCAATCCCCCTGGCTGAAGCAGGACTGGTCGCCGGACAGTTATCTTTGCAGAGACTACCTGGGAAGCCTTGTGGCTGTGAGGAGAGAGCTTTATGAACGTCTTACCGGGGCGGAAAAGCAGGATGAAGAACTTTGCCATGACAGATTGGTGGAATTGGCAGGGGGGTATGAGAGAGGATGTCAGCAGATCGGTCATCTGCGGGAAGTACTTTTTCACAGGAAAGATGCCTGGCTGCCGGCCGGAGAGGGAAGGCCTGGAAAAAGGCTTGTGGAGGCGCCGCGTAAAGAGGCTTTTGTGTCCGTGATCATTCCCTCCAAAGACAACGTGGAGATTCTCGTAAGATGTCTGGAAACGGTTATTCAGACAGTGCGGGAGGTGCCATATGAGATTGTGATTGTGGATAACGGCAGCAGGGAAGCCAACCGTGCAAAAATTGTGCAGGAAACAGACAGAATCGCGCAGGAAGCGGATACAGCGATTCGTTACCTCTATCGTCCCATGCCCTTTAATTTTTCCCATATGTGTAATCTGGGAGCCAAGGAGGCAAAAGGGAACCTGCTTTTATTCTTAAATGACGATATTGAGGCGGTATCCTGCGGCTGGATGGAGGAGCTTGTTGATAAAGCGCTCAGAGAGTGGACCGGCGCTGTGGGAATCAAACTGTTATATCCGGATTCTAACAGGATTCAGCATACCGGTGTGGTAAATATTGTTCTGGGGCCTGTGCATAAATTACAATTCCAGGATGATAACGCATGTTATTATGATGGCAGAAATAAGGGCGTGTGGAATTATCTGGCGGTGACGGGGGCTTGTTTGATGCTTCGCAGGGAAGTGTTTGAAGAAGCGGGCGGTTTCCAGGAGCAGCTTCAGGTGGCTTTCAACGATGTGGATTTGTGTTTTACATTATATGAACTTGGATATCATAATGTGGTGGTTAATACTTTTCATCTGGTGCATCATGAATCTTTGAGCCGTGGTCATGATGAGAGTGAAGAGGATCAGCGGCGGCTCATGCAGGAACGGGATATTCTCTATGGCCGGCATCCCAGGTTAGAGAGGAAGGACCCTTATTATCATCCAAGGCTGAACAGAAAGCGTCTGGATACCACCATACGTCCGGCTTTTGAGGAGGGACGCACCCTTCCGGACAGACGTGTGTGTGAATCGGGAGAAGATATTACGGGCGCCAGGGAGGACGAGTGCCTGCGGCTGATCGTGGAACTGGCCACGGCCCGCAGAGTACAGGGCTACGCGGTGGTTTTGGGAAGCGACAACGCCTGTTTTCAGACGAAACTGTTGTTTCAGGACAAAGAAAGGGGCAGTCTGTATCAACTGGAATATACGCCTCAGTGCCGCAACGACATTGCACAGAATATGCCGGATCAGAAAAATATCGCGCTGTGCGGCTTTGAAGTAGAGATTGTGGCGCCTCTGCCGCCTGGCGAATATCGGATCGGCGCGGTGGCAAGGGATGTTATTTCCGGGCTTCGGATTGTAAGGTGGATTAATGTGGCGATGGTGGTGCGAGAGCAGGAAGCGGGCTGAGGCGGAATGTGTAGATAGGGGACGCGCAGGGGCACGTAAATATCACCGTCGCCGCGCTCTCGCTCCTTTCGCAGCGCAGCAGACGCTAAACTCGACGAGTTGCACAGCAACTCATGACCTCGTTAAGCGCTGGCGCCGCTCTAGGGGCTCCTTGTGATATTTACGCGCTCCTGCGCTGACTGTGTACTTTTTGCACAAATTTTGGTAACCAGTCCGAACGGAGGAAAAATTTTCAAGGAAGCCCTAGAACTTGTTTAAATCCTTCGGATTAAAACGGCCAGCACTTAGCGAGGTATTTTCGAGCTTAGTGTCTGCTGCGCTATGAAAGGAGCGAAAGCGGGCTGACGGAAAATTTTTCCTCCGTTTGGGCGTCACCATATAGGAATCTCACATAAATATATTTGCTAGCAGTTTTATGTTGTGGTAAAATAAAGAAAATCCATAAACTTGGGACGGTTTCTTTCCGTATGAGATGGGCGGAAGGGCAGAATGATTAAACAAGGAGGTTACACAATGGGATATCGGGAGCAATTTGAGTTTTGGCTGGAGGATTCCTACTTTGACGATGCAACGAAGCAGGAGCTTCTGGCAATCAGAAATGATGAGAAAGAGATTGAGGACAGGTTTTATAAGGACCTTGCGTTTGGTACGGGCGGCCTTCGCGGTGTAATCGGAGCCGGCACCAACCGTATGAATATCTATACGGTGCGCAAGGCAACCCAGGGACTTGCCAATTACATAAAGAAACAGGGCGGCGAGAAGAAAGGGGTTGCCATTGCTTACGACTCCAGAAGAATGTCTCCGGAGTTTGCAGATGAAGCGGCGCTTTGTCTGGCGGCCAACGGCATTAAGGCTTATGTGTTTGACGCGCTTCGTCCTACGCCGGAATTATCTTTTGCCCTCAGAGAACTTGGCTGTATTTCCGGTATTGTGATCACCGCAAGTCACAATCCGCCGGAGTATAACGGCTACAAATGTTACTGGGAGGACGGCGCGCAGGTAACGGCGCCCAAGGATAAAGAGATCATCACAGAAGTCAACAATGTGACCGATTATCATACCGTAAAGACCATGGACAAGGAAGAGGCGAAAAAGGCCGGTCTTTATGAGGTTATTGGCAAAGAGATTGATGACAAATACATGGCGGAGCTCAAGAAACAGATTATTCACCCGGAAATCATCAAAGAGATGGCGGAAGATATGAAGATTGTCTATTCGCCTTTCAACGGTACGGGAAATGTGCCGGTCAGAAGGATTCTTTCTGAATTGGGCTTTAAGAATGTGTATGTGGTGCCGGAGCAGGAGATGCCGGATCCTGATTTTACCACCCTGGAGTATCCGAATCCGGAGGATCCTAAGGCGTTTACGCTGGCTTTGAAGCTTGCCAAAGAGAAGAACGCAGACATCGTCCTTGCCACGGATCCGGATGCGGACAGACTGGGCATTTATGCCCTGGATACCAAATCCGGGGAATATGTGCCGTTTACAGGCAATATGTCCGGTATGCTGATTGCAGAGTATATCTTAAGAGAGAGAACGGCTACAGGCACCATGCCTGAGAATCCGGCCCTTGTTACTACCATCGTCACTACCAATATGGCACGGGCAATCTCTGAGGATTATAAGGTGAAGTTTATCGAAGTTCTGACCGGATTCAAGTTTATCGGGGAGCAGATCAAGCTGTTTGAACAGAGCGGCTCCAACAACTATGTATTCGGTTTGGAGGAGAGTTATGGTTGTCTGGCAGGGACGCATGCCAGGGATAAAGATGCCATTGTGGCAGTGATGTGTCTGTGTGAGATGGCGGCATGGTGCAAGAAGCATGGCAAGACCGTGTGGGATCAGATGATCACATTGTATGAGAAATATGGTTATTTTAAAGAGAGCCAGTATTCCATTACGATGAAAGGCATTGACGGAGCGAAAGAGATTGAGGAACTGATGAACAAACTCCGTAAGAACCCGCCGAAGAATTTCGGGGATTTGAAAGTGAAAGAGTTCAGAGATTATGATACGGGAAAGACTCTGAATCTGGAGACCGGGGCAGAGGGAGAGACAGGACTGCCGCAGTCCAATGTGCTCTATTTTGATCTGACCAATGATTCCTGGTGCTGTGCAAGACCATCCGGCACAGAGCCGAAGATTAAATTCTATATGGGCGTGAAGGGAACCAGCCTTGCGGATGCACAGGCAAAACTGGAACAGCTGACGGAAGATCTTAAGAAAAATTTGTAAGAAAAGCGTGATAATCGCCCTGCGGTGAGCAGGGCGATTTCATTACACATGGCAGCAGGAGGCGCGGTAGTGGGCAATCGGATCTTGAAAATGGATAACGTAAGAAAGACCATAAATTACCTTAAGAAAAACGGCATAAGTCATGCATACTATGCGGCGAAGGAGCGTGTGCAGGAGGAGAGAACAGCAGATTACTGTTATATGGCGCCCTCCCAGGAGAAACTTATAAAACAGCGCAGGCAGACAGAGGAGTATCCCTATCTGTTCAGTATTGTGACGCCGGCTTATGAGACTGAAGAAAAGTATATGCGGGAAATGATTGCTTCCGTGCGTGCCCAGAGTTATAGGAAGTGGGAACTGATCATTGTAGATGCCTCAGAGAGCGGGCAGGTGGAACGGACGGTGCGGCAGACCATACAGGAGACTGGGGATATGCGCATTAAGTATCGTCGCCTTGCAAAGAATCTGGGTATTTCCGGTAATACCAACGCAGGGATTGCCCTGGCGGCAGGGGATTATATTGCTTTGTTGGATCATGATGATTGCATAACACCCGATGCATTATATTGTATGGCGGTAGCGGTACATGAAAGCAGACTGCAAAATCTTGTACCGGCTCTGTTATATTCGGATGAAGATAAGTGTGATGAAACGTCAAAAATATTTATATCTCCGCATATAAAGCAAAAGTTTAATCTGGATTTATCCCTTTCCAACAATTACATCTGTCACTTTATGGCGGTAGAAGCAAAACTATTGAAAACACTGAAGCTGCGCGGAGAATATGATGGGGCCCAAGATTATGATCTGGTGCTGCGGGTTGTGGATAACTTATTAAAAAGAGGACTTTCGGGAAGAATGGGCAGTATGATTGTTCATATTCCCAGAGTGTTGTATCACTGGCGTTCTCATGCACGGTCTACGGCTCAGAATACAGAGAGTAAGTCCTACGCCTACGAGGCAGGCAGACAGGCACTTACAGATTTTTGCCGCAGTCAGGGATGGCAGGTGCAGGTGGAACATAGTCTTCACCTGGGATTTTATGACATCTGTTATGAACCGGATATCTTGTCGGTAAGACAGGATGTAGGCGTGGTGGGAGGCAGGATCCTGGATGCCCGCGGCCGAGTTTTTTCCGGTGCCCTCGATGAAAATGGGAAATGTCTTTTTGAGGGGCTGCATGGCCGCTACAGCGGAGGCAGTACGCACCGGGCGCTGCTAAAGCAGGACTGTGGGGCAGTGGATATCCGCTGCGTGCGGGTGCGGGAAGAATTACAGCCGGTTTTTTGTCAGATTCTCGGAATCCCTTATCAGGAAAGAATTGTGCGGATAAAGACCAGGTATGGAAAGCAGGATGTATTCATTGCTAATGTGGCGGGCCTTAGCTGTGACGAGGCCGGATATCGAAAGCTGAGTATGGCTTTCGGGCAGGCAGTGAGGGACGAAGGATATCTGGTGGTATGGGATCCGGAAATTACGGTAAAGCTTCACTGATATTTTAAGAAAGAATGGAGAAGTACCATGGGGGAAGAGAAGAGGGCAAAAACAGCATCGAATCACAGCCGGCGGACGGATGACGATTTGATCCGTTCCACTGTCATTATTCCTAATTATAATGGAATCGGCTATATAGAGAATTGTCTGCGGTCTCTGGCGGAGGAGCCCGCGAGGATTCTTGTGGTGGATAATGCTTCCACGGATGGAAGCCGTGAGCTGGTGGAGGAGAAATTTCCCCAGATAGAAGTTATTTCTTTGCAGAAGAATAAGGGGTTCTGCGGTGCGGTAAACAGAGGAATCATGGAGAGCAAGACGACATATGTTATTTTATTAAACAATGATACCGTAGTTCTTCCTGGATTTGTGCGTGCACTGGAAGAACCTTTACAGCACGATGAGAAAATTTTCTCCGGAGCTGCACAGATGATCAATATGAAGAAACCGCAGCTGATAGATGATGCAGGGGATTACTACTGTGCACTTGGATGGGCTTTTGCAGCTGGAAAGGATAAAGACAGGAAATCCTATCAGCAGGAGAGATATATTTTTGCTGCCTGCGGAGGCGCCTGTATCTGTCGCAGGAAGACGCTGGAACAGATAGGGATGCTTGACGAGAATCATTTCGCATACCTGGAAGATATGGATCTGGGATACCGTGCCAGAATAGCCGGATATCGCAGTTTATATATTCCAAAGGCGCAGGTTTATCATGCGGGAAGCGCTTCCTCCGGTTCACGCTACAATGCTTTTAAGGTGGATCTTGCCGCCAGGAACAGTATCTATCTGGTTTATAAAAATATGCCTTTTTTACAGATTTTGTTAAACCTTCCTTTTCTTACCATGGGATTTTTAGTAAAGGTACTTTTTTTTCTTCATAAAGGCTTTGGCAGAGTTTATGTGAAAGGACTCCTAAAAGGCTTACGATTATGTTGGTCCGTGCAGGGAAGATCTAACAGGGTACATTTCAAGAGAAAAAATCTGCCATCTTATGTCAGGATACAATGGGAGTTGTGGCGTAACATATGGTATAGGTTCTGTTATTGACGGTTGTGTTTTTGGCATAAATATTGTAGAATAAAAGGAAAAATTGATTACCATACCTCCGCGAGAGGCTCGCATATGATCAAAGATAACCAGAAATATTTTAACAGACTGCACGTGGTGCTGGATGCTGTGATTGTGGCGGCATCCTATATGTTAGCCTGGTATTTAAAGTTTGCCAGTCCTTTTTCATACACCGACCCCAGCGTCGGTGCTCTTGACGTGACCACATATTTCCAGATGCTTTATGTGATCGTACCTGGTTATCTGATTTTGTATTATTCTTTTAATCTGTATACGCCAAAGAGAGCCACCGTTCACCGGTATGAAATTCTCAATATTTTCCAGGCCAATACGGTGGGCATGATCTTGCTGATGGCCGGCTGGTATCTGATTGCACAGATTCATTTCTCCCGTTCCATGATGGCCATGTTCTATGTCATCAATATCGTTCTGACTACCCTGGGGCGTTCTCTCATTCGTATCCTCTTACAGTATTTTCGTGAAAAAGGATATAACTTAAAGTATATTCTTCTGGTGGGGTATTCCCGTGCCACGGAGGAGTATATCAAGCGTATCAATGCCAATCCGCAGTGGGGTTATGTGGTGCGGGGAATCCTGGATGACAGTGTGCCCAGCGGTACGGTCTATAAAGGGGTAAAGGTGTTGGGGCGTATTGAGAACCTGCTTTATATTCTGCCCCAGAATAAGCTGGATGAGATTGCCATTACGCTTTCCTTGAAAGATTATGACAATCTGGAACATATTGTGGATCTGTGTGAGAAATCCGGCGTGCATACAAAATTCATTCCGGATTACAACAGCCTCTTCCCGAGCCGGCCCTATACCGAGGATTTGATGGGTCTTCCGGTGATCAATATCCGTTATGTACCGTTGACGAATACGCTGAACTGGTGCATCAAACGGCTGATGGACATTGCGGTATCATTAGTGGGCCTGGTAGTGTCTTCGCCGGTCATGCTGTTGTCGGCTATCGTCATCAAATGTACGTCCAGAGGCCCCATTATATTTAAGCAGGAGCGCATCGGGCTTCACAATAAGCCCTTCAAAATGTATAAATTCCGTACTATGGAAGTACAAAAACCCTCTATGGAGGAGAAGGGCTGGACAACCAAAAACGACCCCAGGGTTACCAGGGCAGGCAGGTTCCTTCGGCGGACAAGTATTGACGAGCTGCCGCAGCTTTTTAATATTTTAAAGGGAGATATGAGCGTGGTGGGACCCAGGCCGGAGAGACCACAGTTTGTAGAGCAGTTTAAAGAAGAGATTCCCCGTTATATGGTCAAACATCAGGTAAGACCCGGACTGACAGGCTGGGCACAGATTAATGGTTATCGGGGAGATACCTCCATTAAGCGCAGGATTGAATATGATATTTTTTACATTGAGAACTGGACAATCTCTTTTGACATTAAGATTATGTTCCTTACCATTTTCAAAGGTTTCATCAATAAAAACGCCTATTGAGGAGATAATAAGACAAAATATAAATTCTTAAGAAATTTGGAAGACTTAGCAAAGAAACAGGAATTATATTGCAATTATACCAAGATGTAGTATAATCTTATAAGAATAGACACAAAAGCTTGCCATTTTGGGCAGAATGTGACAAAATAAGAGACGAGATTTATTGTAAATTTTGTTTGGAATTAAGGGAGTACAGAGTATGGCTAGACATTATGAAGATGAGTATGACGAGGATGATTACAGACCCAGAAAAAAGTCTTCTTCTAAGGGCGGATCAAAGTCTTCCGGCAGGAATTCTTCCGGGTCGCACAAGAAGTCATCCGGCAGGAAATCATCATCCGGTAAGAGTACAGGTAAGAAACAGCAGGCTAAGAAACAACGCAGACGGATTATCATTTTTATCATTGAAATCATTATCCTGGTTATAGCAGTGGTGGTTTTATATGGTGTTATGAAGGGCACCGGAACTGGTAAAGTAGAGCTGAATGATGAAGATATTATTATTAATGATACCGTGGAAAAAGCGCAGGAGACGACCATGAAGGGTTACCGCAATATTGCTCTTTTCGGTGTGGACTCTACCACGGGAGCGCTGACGAAGAATACACGAAGCGATACGATTATGATTGCTTCCATCAATCAGGATACGGGAGAGTGCAAACTGGTTTCTGTGTACCGTGATACGTTCCTGAATCTGAGTAATGACTCTTATAATAAATGTAACGCGGCCTATGCCAAGGGTGGTCCGGAACAGGCCATCAATATGCTGAATATGAATCTGGACATGAATATAACGGATTTTGTCACCGTAGGTTTCGCCGGACTGACAGATACCATTGATGCATTGGGCGGTGTAATGATCGATGTGGATAGTTCCGAGATCAGTCACTTGAATAACTATCAGTTGTGTATTGCAGAAGATTTAAAGAGAAGCTACACGCCGGTAGAGGAAACGGGATACCAGTTATTAGATGGTCTGCAGGCAACAGGTTACTGCCGTATCCGTTATACGGCGGGAGATGACTTTAAACGTGCGGAGAGGCAAAGAGAGGTGCTTTTAGCCGTGGCGGATCAGGCCAAGAAGGCATCATTGCCGCAGCTGACAAGTACTGCGGACGCTGTTTTCGATGAGGTGTATACCTCACTGGATCTTGCAGAAATCGTAGATATGCTGGGCAATGTGGGTACTTATTATATTTCAGATCACGCCGGATTCCCACAGGAGACCAATCGTACGGTAGCAACAATCGGCTCCAAAGGTTCCTGTGTTATCCCGCTTAGCTTAGAGGACAATGTCAGGTGGCTGCATAAGTTCCTGTTTGACGCGGATGATTATGAACCGTCAGAGACTGTGAAACGATGCAGCGAAAAGATTTATGAGGAAACAAACGGATATCTGAAGAAAGAATAAAGCAAAGGGGCTTGTTGTGCAGGCCCCTTTTTCCCGTAATAAGAAAATGACAAAAATAGAGGGAGGGAGAATGTGTGAAACGGATAGACATCATCATTCCCACCTATAAGCCTGACCAGAGGTTCTTTAAGCTGATTGAGAAGCTGACGCATCAGAGTGTGCCCGTAAACCGGATTATTGTCATGAACACGGAACAGAAATATTTTGACCGGTTGGTTTACGGTACTTCTTTTGCAAAGGATTATCATAACATAGTAGTAAGGCATCTTTCCAAAAGAGAATATGACCATGGCCGTACCAGAAATCAGGGCGTCAGACATTCGGACGCCGATTATTTTGTTATGATAACGCAGGATGCGGTGCCGGCGGATGAATATGTGGTGGAGAGGCTGCTGGAGAATCTGCAAAAGGAAAATGTGGCAGTAGCCTATGCCAGACAGCTGGCGGATGAAAAAAGCAGCGAAGAGGAGCGGTATATCAGGAACTTTAATTATCCGCCCCAGTCCAGAATCAAGGATCGGGAGGATCTGGCCAAACAGGGGATTAAAACCTTTTTTTGCTCCAATGTCTGTGCTGCTTATGACAGAAAAATATTTGATAGTCTGGGAGGCTTTGTAAAGCATACCATATTTAATGAAGATATGCTTTATGCAGCTAAGGCGGTAGAGGCAGGATATGCCATTGCCTATGTGGCGGAAGCGCAGGTATATCATTCTCATGACTATACGAACGGGCAGCAGTTCCATCGGAATTTCGATCTGGGTGTCTCGCAGGCGGATCATCCGGAGGTGTTTGAAAAGTATCCTTCGGAATCTGAGGGGATACGCATGGTCAAAGGACTGGTAGGACATCTGAAAAAAAAGAAAATGAAACGCCGGATTCCTCATGTGCTGTGTCAGAGCGCCTGCAGGTATATGGGGTATCTTCTGGGCAAAAATTACCGCAGACTGCCGGGGCGTCTGGTGCTTGCCATGTCTTCCAACAAGGAATACTGGATGCAATGACATGAAGCATGGATACAGGTACACAGAAACGGGGATAGAAAGCAGGAGGACGAAAACATGTGTGGAATTGTAGGTTATATTGGGACCAAACAGGCGGCGCCTATTATACTGGACGGGTTATCCAAGCTAGAGTACCGCGGGTATGACTCTGCGGGTATGGCAATCTATGATGACGGTAAGATTAATATTACCAAATCGGTGGGGCGGCTTAAGGTGCTGGAAAATCTGACTCACGGGGGAGAAACCATGCCGGGTTTCTGCGGCATCGGACATACTCGTTGGGCGACTCATGGCGTGCCCAGTGATATCAATGCACATCCCCATTTTAATGCGGCAGAAACCATTACCGTGGTACATAACGGAATTATCGAGAACTATATACAGCTGCGTAAGATGTTGACGGAGAGGGGCTATAAATTCATATCGGAGACGGATACGGAAGTGCTGGCTCATCTGCTGGATTATTATTATAAAGGCAATCCCCTGGAAGCGATCACGAAGGTGCTGCATCGTGTGGAAGGGTCTTATGCTTTGGGGATTCTTTTCGCGGATTGTCCGGATCAGATATTTGCGGCCAGAAAGGATTCGCCGCTTATTGTGGGACAGAATCAGGACGGCTGTTTTATCGCCTCGGACGTGCCGGCAATTCTTAAATATACCAGAAAGGTATATTATGTCGATAATCAGGAAGTAGTGCGTCTTCGCGCCGACCATATGCACTTTTATACGGTGGATGAAGAGGAGACGACGAAAGAGCCTGTGACCATTGAGTGGGATGCCAGTGCGGCGGAGAAAGCCGGTTATGAGCATTTCATGTTAAAGGAGATGTATGAACAGCCAAAGACCGTGACGGACACGCTGATGCCGCGGTTAAAGGATAACGATATTGTCATTGAAGAATTGAACATGACGGACGAAGAACTGCGCGAGATTAAGAAGATACACATTGTAGCCTGCGGTTCTGCTTACCATGCGGGAATGACGGGCAAATATGTGATAGAAGGACTTGCGCGGGTGCCGGTGGAGGTGGATCTTGCCTCAGAGTTCCGTTACCGCAATCCGATTTTGGAAGAGGGCGCTATGGTGATCGTGATCAGTCAGTCCGGCGAGACGGCGGATACGCTGGCGGCTCTTCGGGAAGCAAAGACGAGAGGCTTTAAAGTACTTGGTATTGTCAATGTGGTCGGCAGTTCCATTGCCAGGGAAGCCGACAATGTGATGTATACCTGGGCGGGGCCGGAGATCGCCGTGGCAACCACGAAGGCCTACAGTGCTCAGTTGATTGCACTTTATCTTCTGGCGATAAAGCTTGGCAGAGTGCGGGGTGAGATTGACGATAAGGCATATGCCGGCCTGATAGGTGATTTAAAATGCCTGCCGGATCAGATAGAACTTCTGTTAAATAATAAGAATAAGATTCAGAGATTTGCGAATCGTTATATAGGAGCAAAAGATGTGTTCTTTATCGGCAGGGGAATCGACTATGCAATTTCCCTGGAAGGCTCTCTTAAATTAAAGGAAATTTCTTATATTCACTCCGAGGCATATGCGGCGGGAGAGTTAAAACATGGCACGATTTCCCTGATTGAAGACGGAACCCTCGTAGCGGCGGTGTCCACGCAGCCGGATCTCTACGCCAAGACCATCAGCAATATGGTGGAAGTCAAGGCAAGAGGAGCTTTCTTGCTGGCGGTGACCTGCGAGGAAAATAAGGAGATTGAGAAGGCGGCCGACTATGTCATTTATATTCCGGAGACAAACCCGTATTTTGCAAACTCTCTGGCAATCATTCCCTTGCAGCTGTTCGGGTATTATGTGTCGGTAGGAAAAGGCTGCGACGTGGATAAACCCAGGAATCTGGCAAAGTCGGTCACTGTGGAATAGGACATATAAAAAACAAATTTAAAACACATTTATTATAAAAAGTTATCACAATTTATACACAATTAGGGAATATACTGGCTACATGATCAAAGAAGATGATCGGCTAAAAGCCGGTGCAGATAGGAATAATGGAAGGGAGAGAGGATCATGTACGATAATCATTATCCAAACGATTACACAAGCCAGAGTGAAAATAAGCAGCAGCCTGCAGGAACAGGCTATCGGACATATCAGAACGGTTACAGCAGTTATCAGCAGAATAATACGACCGCGCAGGGAGCAGCACAGCAGAATCCTTATGGCCAGGGCAGCAGTTATCAGAGTCAGGGGGGCAGCTATCAGTACGGCAGTACCTATCCCAATGATTACGCCCGGATGGATCATCAGAAGGACAAGAAAGTCAAAGAGAAAAAGCCGCATGCCGGCGGCAAGTACTTTAAGAAGGTGTTGGCGGCAGTATCCCTGGGATTGTTTTTCGGAATCTTTGCGGGATTGGGACTTTATATTGTGGATGCGGTCTCCGGCATGTCAGCCCGGGCAGATCAGACTGGCAATATAGAGCAGACGGCTGTGGAGACTGCGATAGAAGAGGTCGAGGAAGTTGAGGATGCAGCCAAGGAGGCGGTGAATCAGACAACGGCCGGCATTAAGAAAACAGATACGGTGACCACGGTGGTTTCCGATGTGTCTGACGTAGTATCGGAGGTAATGCCCTCTATTGTGGCAGTGAACAATCACTATACGGAAACCCTGTCTTATTTTGGACAGTCCATGAGCAGTGAGGCAGATGCCAGCGGATCTGGTATCATTGTGGGTCAAAACGATACGGAACTGTTAATTGTGACCAACTATCATGTGATAGAGGATACGGATAAACTGACGGTTCAGTTCGTGGAAGGCAGTGAGGCGGAAGCTCTGATTAAGGGTATGGACCCGAATATGGATCTGGCTGTCATCGCAGTGCCGATCGAGGAGATAGAAACCAAGACATTACAGGAGATCAAAGTAGCTACCCTGGGCGATTCTGATTCTTTGGTGGTCGGAGAACCGGCGATTGCCATTGGTAATTCACTGGGGTATGGCCAGTCGGTCACCACAGGGGTGATCAGTGCGCTGGACCGGAGTATTGAGATTTCCGGCAGTGCGGACGGTACCTTTATTCAGACGGATGCAGCCATCAATCCCGGTAATTCCGGCGGCGCGCTGTTAAATATCAAAGGTGAGGTCATCGGTATCAACTCTAACAAGATTGGCGGCAGTGCTGTGGAAGGTATGGGCTATGCGATTCCTATTTCGGCGGCAAGTCCGATTATTGCCGATCTGATGCTGAAGGAGACTAAGAGTAAGGTAGCCAAGGAGGAAAGAGGATATCTGGGTATTTCCGGTATCAGTGTCACTCCGGAGGTATCTGAGGCCTATGGTATGCCGGAGGGTGTATATATCGCACAGGTATATGAGAATACTGCGGCATCCAGAGCAGGTCTGAAACAGGGCGATATTATTATGGAATTTAATGGTGATTCCATTACTTCTATGGATGAGCTGCAAAGAGAACTTGAGTTTTATGCCAAAGGCGACACCGTGGAGGTGAAAGTCATGACCATGACGGTGAATGGGTATGAGGAGGCAGCGGTGGAGCTGACCCTTGGCAATAAGGTGCAGGAATAATTTAAATATGATAAGAGCAGAGAAAGGCGGTTGTACGACCGCCTTTCTCCTTTTGCGCTTTAGAAAATGTTTACTTGTGGGGAAACGGTTTTTATACTATGATAGAATGGTAAAAGAAGATGAGATTACAGAAGGTGTCGGAAATGTCTGAAGCAGCAGGGAAAGTATATATGACACAGACGTCAGAAAGGGAGAAAGACAGATATGTATGACGATAAACAGGATGATATAGAGAAAGGAACAGATAATAAGACTTGGGATTTCAGAGAGATTGAGGATGCGGAAGGACAAAGAGAAGCTCTCCGCCGGTTAAAGAAAGAAAATGATGCCAGGCAGACTTCAAGTCCGGATATATCGGTGGCGACGCTGGAAGAAGAAAAGGATGGGACCAAGGGTGAAGTTTCGGTGGAGACCGGAAACAAGGTGGTGAAGCCGGACGATGAGAAGGACGATCATGACAGTGATTATGAAGATGTCTGCTTTATCTGCCGCAGGCCGGAGAGCAAGGCAGGCAGGATGTTCAGGCTGCCGAATCATATCTGTGTCTGTGATGACTGTATGCATAAGACTATGGATACGGTCAGCCAGTTTGATTATCAGGGACTTTTGAATCATGATGATATGGATGATTTCAATGGCCGCGGTTTCCCGAATATCAGTTTTGTCAATTTGGCGGACTTGCAGGGAGACGGCGGAA
The DNA here is from genome assembly GCA_002492525.1 of Lachnospiraceae bacterium UBA7086. Taxonomy (GTDB): domain Bacteria; phylum Bacillota; class Clostridia; order Lachnospirales; family Lachnospiraceae; genus UBA3282. The sequence goes on from DKZA01000047.1 coordinate 43,802, forward strand.
TCCCCAACAAACAGAAATTAAAGAAAAAGAAGAAAAAAGGTGCCCAGCCGGAAATTGATATCCGCAATATTATGCCGCCTCATAAGATCAAAGAAAAGCTGGATGAATATGTGGTGGGGCAGGAACATGCCAAGAAAGTCATGTCAGTGGCGGTCTATAATCATTATAAGAGAGTTGCCACAGGCACCATGGACGAGATTGAGATAGAAAAGTCGAATATGCTCATGATCGGGCCTACGGGATGCGGTAAGACCTATCTTGTCAAAACGCTGGCCAGGCTGTTAGATGTGCCGCTGGCGATCACGGATGCGACTTCTCTTACGGAAGCCGGATATATCGGTGACGATATCGAGAGTGTAGTGTCTAAGCTGCTTGCGGCGGCAGATAACGATGTAGAGCGGGCGGAGCGAGGAATCATCTTTATTGACGAGATTGATAAGATTGCCAAAAAGAAAAATACCAATTCCAGAGATGTAAGCGGAGAGTCGGTACAGCAGGGCATGCTGAAGCTTTTGGAGGGCGCGGAGGTGGAAGTTCCCGTGGGCGCCAATTCCAAAAACGCCATGGTGCCCCTGGCTACAGTCAATACCAAGAATATTTTGTTTATCTGCGGCGGTGCTTTCCCGGATCTGGAGGAGATTATCAAGCAGAGACTGAATAAAAAGACTTCCATTGGATACAGTGCGGAATTGAAAGATAAGTATGATAAGGAAAAGAATATTTTAAATCGGGTGACGGTGGAAGATATCAAGAAATTTGGCATGATACCGGAATTTATCGGTCGTCTTCCGGTGATATTTACTCTGGAGGGACTGACCAAGGAAATGATGGTCAAAATCTTAAGCGAGCCGAGAAATGCTATCTTAAAGCAGTATCAGAAACTGCTGGAACTGGACGAAGTGCAGCTTACCTTTGATCAGGGGGCTCTTGAGGCAATCGCCGAGAAGGCTATGGAGAAAGAGACCGGAGCCAGGGCGCTTCGGGCTATTATCGAGGAATTTATGCTGGATATCATGTACGAAGTGCCCAAGGATGACAACATCGGACGTGTGATCATCACCAGAGAGTATATTGAAGGCACAGGCGGGCCGGTGATTGATATACGCAGCAACAGCATAGAACATCCCGACAACCTGAATGTGATAGAACAGGGGGTGCAGGCATAGAATAAAGATAAGAGAATCAACGGGTGAAAGGGAATGGAAATTTGACCTGTCAGGAGAAAATCTTATCGAATGATTATGTCGATCTTATCACGGACTATGAAGGGGCAGAACAGTTCTTTGAAGCGGTGGGGGCTGACTTCTGCCATCACAGGATAGATGAAGGGTATGGGGTCACGAATGTGAGACGCAGCGAGACGCCGCCCATGTCCATCGGTTATTATGGATATTCTGCGATTCCCAATCTGTATGGACTGATGCAGGTGGATAGGGTGCCTTTTAATCCGGAATGTCTAGGTGCCATGGGAAATATTCAGGTGCAGAATCCGCCCCTTGCCCTGCAGGGCAGCGGGGTGATCATTGGCTTTATTGATACGGGGATCCGCTATGAGCTGGATGTGTTCAGACGGGAAGACGGAAGCAGCCGTATTGTGTCGATCTGGGATCAGACCATACAGACCGGAACGCCGCCGGAGGGATTTGAATACGGCACGGAGTATCGCCGCGCCGACATAGATTATGCACTCCAGTCTGACGATCCGCTGTCTGTTGTTCCCACCACGGATACCATCGGACATGGAACACAGATGGCGTCTGCGGCGGCGGGAAGTATCTTAAATCAGGGGCTGACGTTCAGAGGCGCCGCACCCCGGGCGGATATTGCAGTAGTCAAGTTAAAAGGAGCGAAACAGTATCTGCGGGATTATTATCTGATTGATGATAAGGCAGAGGCTTATCAGGAAAATGATATTATGGAGGCGGTCAAATATTTGCAGCAGATGGCGGTCCCTTTCAGTAAACCGGTGGTGATCGTTCTGGGTATCGGCACCAATATGGGAAGTCATGACGGTACATCGCCCCTGGCCTCGTATCTGAATATTGTTGCGAGCCGCAGGAGCCGGTCGGTGGTTGTATGCGGGGGCAATGAAGGGGATAAAGAACACCATTACGAACATTCTATGCCCAGCGATGTGGAAATCCGGGTATCAGAACGTATGAAGGGATTTTGTATGGAATTGTGGGGAAGCCTGCCGGATGATTATGCGATTTCCATACGTTCTCCTGGCGGAGAAGTATCCCCAATCCTTGATTTCCGCAATGGAATAGATAAAACGATTTATTTTATATTTGACAGAACCAGGATAACGCTTGCTGTGGTTCTGGTAGAGAAAGATTCAGGAGATCCCCTGATATTTATGCGGTTTGACAATCCTACTCCAGGAATCTGGACAGTGGCAGTGACTTCCTCCGAGAGACAGATGCGCGGTACAGGACTTTATCATATGTGGCTTCCTATTGAACAGTTTCTGGAGCAGAGTGTTACGTTTCTTACACCCAGTCCGGAGGTTACGCTGACAGAACCCTCTAACGCGGCGCAGGTCATTACCATATCAGGATATAACAGTCACACGGACAGCTGGTATCCTGTCTCGGGAAGAGGATATACACGGAACGGGTGTATCAAACCGGATCTGGTAGCGCCTGGGGTGAGGGTGCCTGCAATTCTTGGAGAAGAGAGCGGCTCCTGCATCGCGGCGGCATTGGCAGCAGGGTGTGCTGCTCAGTTTATGGAGTGGGCAATTGTGGACGGCAGCGCACCGGCGGTGGACAGCAGGGGGACCAAAAGTTATCTGATACAGGGAGCAGACCGCTCCGGCGACGTGGTGTATCCGGATACCCGGTGGGGGTACGGCCGTATCAATATCAATGGTACCTTTGAGACGCTGGCGAGATTATAAGAAATGAAAAACAGGACTCAGTCCTGTTTTTTTGATGCTTTGCTTCCGGTATCTTCTTTGGGAATGATAAGGTAAGGCAGGCACATGGGCCGGCGAAGGTGAGGGTGTGAATCTGGAGATGGTTCCCTGGGGAGACTGGGATAAGCGCCGTAACATTATCGTCCGTACGAACCGTTTGATATTATTTTCGGAACCGGTAATAATTAGATTGCAGATATTAATCTGAGGGCATATTATGATATTAACGATAAGATGATGCGGATGCAAGAGGATGCTTACCAAACTCCGGGATATCAAAGAGGAACTGATGAAAGCCGGATGGCAGGATATCATGGAAGAAGAACAGAGACAGGTTGATGAATTTATGGACAAGTAACAAGAAAGTAACAAGAAAGTAACAAGAAAGTAACAAGAAAGGTGGAGATGACAATATGGCAAGAATCATCGGGAAAGAACTCCCTAACATACCCTGGCAGGAGCCGGATGGTACAGAAAAACTGCCGGTATGGCGTTATCAGGGAAATCCGATCATTGAAAGATTTGCGACCCGCAATTCTAACAGTATCTTTAACAGCGCGGTAGTTCCCTATGAGGACGGATTCGCGGGAGTGTTCCGCTGTGACAGTAAGTCGATTAGTATGGATATATTTACAGGCTTTAGTAAGGACGGTATCCGATGGGAAATCTCGGATGAGCCGATCGTGCTGCAAGGGGCCTGCCCGGAGGTAGCCCAAAGAGAATTCCGTTATGATCCCAGAGTGTGCTTTATCGAGGACAGATACTATGTGACATGGTGTAATGGTTACAGTGGTTATCCTACGATAGGACTTGGATATACTTTTGACTTTAAATCCTTTGTCCAACTGGAAAACGCATTTCTGCCTTTTAATCGAAATGGTGTGTTGTTTCCCCGTAAGATACAGGGAAAGTATTATATGCTGAGCCGCCCCAGTGATAACGGTCATACGCCTTTTGGGGATATTTTTATCAGTGAGAGCCCGGATCTTACTTATTGGGGACGACATCGTCTGGTGATGAAAACGATTAAAGGAGATGAATCCGCATGGCAGTCTACAAAGATCGGAGCAGGAAGTGTTCCGATTGAGACGGATGAAGGGTGGCTTTTGATCTATCATGGCGTAATCAATACATGCAATGGGTTTGTCTACCGAATGGGCTGTGCATTGCTCGATCTGGAAGAACCGTGGAAGGTAAAGAAGAGAACGAAAAAATATATTTTAGGACCGCATGAACTATATGAGTGTGTGGGTGATGTCCCTAATGTGGTATTTCCCTGTGCAGCGCTGACGGATGCGGCTACGGGAAGGATTGCTATTTATTATGGATGTGCCGACACGGTGACAGGACTGGCGTTTACCACGGTGGATCGGTTGCTCGCATATATGGATTGAAGGAAATGCTTATGAAACTGCAGAGCACAACGGATGACAGACCATACATGAATGTGAGGAGGCGGAAATGTATTTCTTAGACAAGAGAGTGAATGTTATCTGTGAGGAATTAAAAAGGTTAAAGGTAAAGCAGAAATTTACGATTGAGCGGTGGGATTATAAGGAAGGAAATTTTTTCCATCCTGCGGATGCCGAAGCGGACGGCGCAGACTGGAAAAGTTTTGACTGTCGGAATATGCACTGGTATGGCAAAGATCGGCATTACTGGTTTAAGACGGTCTATCGTGTACCGGAAGAATTGGACGGTAAGAGGATGTGGCTGCATGTAGGTACGCAGATTGATGAGTGGGATGATGCCAAGAACCCGCAGTTTCTGCTTTTTGTAAATGGTGAGGCGGTGCAGGGCATAGATATGAATCATCGGGATGTGTTCTTGTGTCCGTCTGCCAGGGCAGGAGAGGAAATGATTCTGGAACTGCAGGCATACAGCGGAACGTTACATTCGGAGTTTAATCTGATTACCCAGATGCAGGAGATCGATCACAGGATCGAGAAACTTTATTATGATCTGTGGGTGCCTCTGGCAGCATTTCCCAGAATGGAGGAAGATGATAAGAACCGTAAGGATATTCAGGAGATTCTGAATACAACAGTCAATTTCCTGGATCTTAGAACTCCTTATTCGGAGGAGTTTTACAGGACTTTGGAGGAGGCTTCTTCCTATATTGACCAGGCGCTGTATTCGGATATGGCGGGGTATCAGGATGTGATCGCAACCTGTATCGGACATACCCACATTGATGTGGCATGGTGGTGGACGGTGGAACAGACCAGAGAGAAGGTGGGCCGCAGTTTTGCAACGGTGCTCAAATTAATGGAGGAGTATCCTGGTTATAAATTTATGTCCAGTCAGCCTCAGCTGTATGCGTTCTTAAAAGAACGTTATCCCGAGATATATGAGAAGGTAAAGGAGCGGATTAAGGAAAGGCGTTGGGAAGCAGAGGGAGGCATGTGGCTGGAAGCTGATTGTAATCTGACTTCCGGAGAATCTCTTGTGAGACAGTTTATGCACGGCAAGCGCTTCTTTCAGGAAGAATTTGGTGTGGATAATAAGATTTTGTGGCTGCCGGATGTGTTTGGGTATTCCGGAGCCCTGCCGCAGATTATGAAAAAGTGTGGAATCGAATATTTTATGACCACCAAACTGGCCTGGAATCAGTTTAACAAGATTCCTTATGATACTATGAGGTGGCGCGGTATTGACGGTTCCGAGGTATTGACCCATCTGATTACCACACTGGGGGTCAGTCAGCCCATCAAGGATTACTTTACAACCTATAACGGAATGTTGCATCCGGATGCTATCATGGGAGGCTGGATGCGTTATCAGAATAAGGACATCAACAATGACATTCTGGTGTCTTATGGATATGGAGACGGGGGCGGCGGCCCGACCAGAGAGATGTTGGAGACTTCCATTCGTATGGAGAAAGGGGTCAAGGGAATTCCTAAAGTACGCCAGGCATTTGCCCGCACGTATTTCGAGGAACTGAAGGATCGTGTGGCGGACAATAAGAGACTTCCGGTGTGGGAGGGAGAGCTTTATTTCGAGTATCACAGGGGAACGCTCACTTCCATGGCCAGGAACAAACGCTCTAACCGGAAATCGGAACTGGGTCTGATGGAATTGGAGTTTCTGAGTGTTCTGACGGCGCGGGAGATGGGATATCCGGCCGAAGAACTGGATGCCATGTGGAAACTTGTGCTGTTGAACCAGTTCCATGATACACTGCCGGGATCTGCCATCCATGAGGTATATGAGGTTACAAAGAAAGAATATGCACAGCTTGCGGCACAGCTTACGAAGATGAGCGATGAACGCAGACAGTTTCTTGCAGGAACGGGAGAAGCGGTCACGATCTTTAATCCCATAGGCAGAGTAAGGGAAGATGTTGTTGCGCTTGGTGCGTTTGCGGGGAACGCCATTACGGATGGAGAAGGTAATGTATATCCGGTGCAGCAGACGAAAGAGGGCAGTGTCGCTTTTGTAAAGAATCTGCCGTCCAAAGGCTATCAGTCCTTCCTTGTGTTTGATGCCGGAGAGATACAGACACCTTTTAGCCTGCATGGCGACAGAGAACTGGAAACGCCTTTTTATAGAGTAAAGTTTGATGAGGGCGGGATGTTTACCAGTATCTATGATAAGGAAAATGACAGGGAAGTGATACAGTCGGGCAAGCAGGCCAATCTTTTGCGGATGTATGAAGACAAACCGATTTACTTTGATAATTGGGATATTGATATCTATTATACTGAGAAATTCTGGGATGTGGACCAGACAGAGCGTATGGAATGGACGGAAATGGGGCCGGTGCGTGCCGTGCTGGAGATTGAAAGAAAGGCATCTAATTCTACATTTTGCCAGAAAATTATTTTCTATGCAAAGAGCCGCAGGATTGATTTTGTCACCCATGTGGACTGGAAAGAGCATCAGACTCTGTTAAAGGTGCATTTTCCGGTGGCAGTTCATACGGACGAGGCCTCCTTTGATATTCAGTTTGGCAACCTGACAAGGAAAACCCACCAGAATACAAGCTGGGATGTGGCGCGTTTTGAAAGCTGCGGGCAGAAGTGGATGGATCTGTCGGAAGGACATTATGGTGTTTCCTTGTTAAATGACTGCAAGTACGGACATTCTGTCAAGGATTCCAATATGGCGCTGACTCTGATTAAGTCCGGGACGGAGCCGAATCCGGTAGCGGATCAGGAGGAGCATGATTTTACTTATGCGATTTATCCTCATGCGGAAGGATGGCGGGCAGCCGGTACAGTCGATGAAGCGTATAAGCTGAATCAGCCGTTGACAGCTTTGACAGGGACCCAGGGCGGGAAGAACTTTTCCTACGTTTCGGTGGCCCATGACAATGTTGTTATTGAAACCATCAAGCGGGCGGAGGATGGCAAGGGGGTTGTCATCCGCATGTATGAGGCGGAGAATTCGTATACGAAGACGAAGCTGACGGTCAATACAGCGTTCGAGAAAGCGTATATCTGCAATCTGTTGGAAGAGACTGAGAGTGAGGCTTGTGTATCGGGCAATAGCATTGATGTTGTGTTGAAGCCCTATGAAGTGGTGACGGTTCTTTTGAAATAGGAACAGAAGACCGGCAGGAAGTGGTTGCTACTTTTGGTCAAACGGTATATGCTTATACAAACAGGCTTATCTGCAGACCAAAAGAGACTTGTAAAGTATCAGTGACGGATGAGCAGGGAGGAGAGCACATGGCACTCATAGGATATGCACTGATAGCAGTGATAGTGTTTGCCCTGGATTTACTGATTAAGAATTATATTGAACATACAAGAGCGGAGGGAGAGACCGGGTCTGCCTGCGGGGGTCTTATCGTGGTGCACAGATATCACAACAAAGGCGCGTTCTTAAACCTGGGAGAAAAGAAGCAAAAGCTTATGACAATTGTGTCATTATTTTTGACGCTCTTTCTGACGGTGATTTTTCTTACTACCTTCACCTATCGGGGACGAAAAACGCTCAAAACTGGTCTGGCCCTTCTTCTTGGCGGAGCATACAGCAATACCTATGACCGTCTGGTACGTAAATATGTGGTGGATTACGTCAGCTTTCCGGTGAAAAACAAGAAGATTGCGAGGGTTGTATTTAATCTGTCGGATTTTTGTATTATGATCGGTGCGCTAATGATGACGCTGGGGCAGAAGCCCGGGAAATGATAAGGGGCATATCAAAAGGATGGCAAGAGGAGTTCCTGCCATCCTTTTTAGCGTTTTTTATGATGTCCTATTGTGCAGTGCCCTATGCTGTAATGACGGTACCGCCCTTTCCTTTTATGGCATGGGAAACGGCTTCCAGAGAAGTGATTAGCACTTTCCCGGCAGGATTCTGTTCCAGATAGGAGATGGCAGCTTCAATCTTGGGGAGCATGGTGCCTTCTTCAAACTGTCCTTCGTTTATCAGCTCTTTTGCCTGTGCGGCCGTAAGGGCAGAAAGTGTTTTCTGTTCTGGCCGATTGTAATTGAGATAGACGCAGGGTACACCCGTGAGAATGATCAGTTCATCTGCCATGAGATCAGCGGCCAGTTTGCCGGCAATGGAATCTTTCTCGATCACGGCGGAGGCGCCCTTCAGGGCATGATTCTGCTCAATCACGGGAATCCCGCCGCCGCCGCAGGCGATCACCACCTGGTCGGCCTGTGCCAGGGTGCGGATGGCGTCAATTTCCACAATATCAATAGGATGGGGGGCAGCGACTACCCGGCGGAATCCTTTGCCGGGCTCTTCCTGTACATAGTTGCCCTTCTTAATTTCTATTTCGGCATCTTCGGCGGACATGTAGCGTCCGATGACTTTGGTGGGAGCATAGAAGGCTTCATCATAAGGATCCACCGTCACCTGCGTCAGAATGGTGCTGACGGCTTTGGAGATGCCGCGGCTTAAGAGTTCGGCGCGCAGGGAATTCTGGATATCATAGCCCACATATCCCTGACTCATGGCGGAACAGACACACATAGGAGCCGGTGTATAATCAATATAGACCCGCCGAAGTTCCGTCATGGCTTTATGGATCATGCTGACCTGCGGCCCGTTGCTGTGGGTAATGGTAAGCTGATAATCAGCTTCCACCAGATCGGCAAGTGCCTTTGCGGTAATCTTTACCGCATCCCATTGTTCCAGTGTGGTATAACCAAGCGCTTCGTGTCCCAGGGAAACGACTGCTTTTTTCTTATTCATGATATAACCTCCCGATCCGGTCTTTATAGCCGGTAATGATTCTGTCTTCGTGTTTGTGATTTTGAAAAACAATCATTTTTAGTATAGCAAACCCGAAATCTTTTGTATACAATTTATTTTCTAAAATAATATTATCTTCTAAATATAGTTATGTAAATTCCAATTACCACTTTATATAGATGTATGCAGACAAATTGTGCTATTTATCCAATAAAATTGAATGATTTTATTGTAAAATGGTTAAAATACACAAAAATAATTTGACAGTAACTTCCAGAGGGGATATAATAAAATACATAAAAAGAATCTGTATGAAGGCAGATTCGGCAGACTTTTTTCTTTTGAATCAATTTTGTAGTATGATTAAGAAATGGGATTTTATACAATAGGGTCTATAGATGCTATATAGGGGAAGGGGGAAGCTGATGTTGTAGTTGGAAGCATCGGCAGCAAGATGGGTTATTTGGATATTTTACAGGGTATGTCTCTGGAACAGATCCGGGCGGTCATAGAGGTCATACAGCAGTCTTCGGATTCATTTCTGTTCATTCTCGATCTCAATACGGATGTCTATATGGTTTCCGAAAAAGCGACGAAACGTTTTCCGTTTGATGATACAGTGATGGAGAACAGTACAGAGATTTTTAAGAGGGTGGTTTATCCTTCTGATTATGCTATGTTGAAGGCGGATCTTGAAAAGTGTGCTTCGGGGGAGCAGGATACGCATGCGTTGGAGTATCGCTGGCTGGACCGGAAGGACCGGGTGGTCTGGATCAGCTGTCAGGGTATGGTAGTAACGGGCACGGAAGGACACAGACTGCTTGTGGGAAGAGTTAGTGAACTTGGCAAGAAAGCCAAGGCAGATAATCTTACCGGACTTCGCAGGGAGGCAAGGTTTCGGCTCAATGCGGAGGCACTCTTACGGGACAGGCCCGATACCATCCGTTACATGATGCGTATTGGTATTGATAATTTTAAGGAGATCAACGAGAAAGAAGGAGTAGAGGCCGGCGATGAGGTGTTGCAGGAACTGGCGGAGTGTATCTTAAATGCAGTGGATGAGAAGGTAGATGTTTATCGTCTGATGGCAGATGAATTCATGATCGTAGATGCTTCAGATACAGTTCCTAAGAAACCGCGTGCGGTCTATAATCAGATTCAGAAAACAATAGCGCACACGGCAAAGATGAAAGAGTACAGCCGCTTTTATACGGTATCTGCAGGCGTGGTGGAGAAGGATTTTAAGGGCAGGAGTGCCGAGGAGGTTATGCGGCTTACGGAATTTACCCTAAATGAGGCCAAGCGCAATGGCAGAAATCAGATGGCCATGTACAATCAGGCGTCTTATGATGAGTATCTAAAGAGACTGGATATGCGTAAGGCATTAAGAAGGGCAGTGAACCATCAGTTTAAGGGATTTGAAGTATACTATCAGCCCATTGTATCCGCTCCGGATTATCATGTGGTGGGCGCGGAGGCACTGCTTCGTTGGCACAGTGAGGAGTATGGAAATGTCTCTCCGGCGGTATTTGTCCCGATTCTGGAAGAAAGCGGGCTGATTATTCCGGTGGGAAGACATGTGTTGTGGGAAGCTGCCAATATTTGTAAGAAGTGGCAGGCATATATACCGGATTTTCATGTCAATGTAAATCTGTCCTATGTACAGCTTTATCGGAGCGATCTGATGAAGGATGTGGAGAAATGTATCCAGGAAGTAGGAATCGATCCGGACAGTCTGGTGTTGGAATTGACGGAGAGCGGCTATATCGAGACCGATGAACGGATCAAAAATCTTTTCCGGGAGCTCAAGGAGAAGAAGATTGACCTGGCGCTTGATGATTTCGGTACAGGATACTCCAATATGCGTTATCTCAAGGAGATAGAGGCTAAGACTGTCAAGATTGACAGGAGTTTTGTGGTACAGGCTCTCCAGAATGAGTATGATTACAGTATTATCAGTCATATTATAGATATGGTGCACAGTCTGGGATCTTATGTGTGCATGGAAGGGATTGAGGAGAAAGAAGAGCTGAATAAGATGATGAAAACCAAGCCGGATATGATACAGGGATACTATTTCGGCAGGCCATCTCCGGCAGATCAGTTTGAGGAGACTTTTCTGCAGATTAAAGATTCTCCCTGATCCGGATATCAACATCCACGTAATTATTTTCGGCAGCCGGTTCTTCTCCGGTGGTCAGATAGGTAAACAGGATAGCCAGGGGGTTATATCCTTGTAAGAAGGGCTGTTGGCAGATCGTAGCTGCAATCAGCCCTTTTTCCATAAATTCTCTGGTGGTGGGCACCATATCGTTAGCGATGACAGTCATGTCCTGGTGCCGGCCGCAGGCGACGATGCCGCGGCAGCCGCCATATACGCCGCCGGCGGTAAAATAAAGTGCATTGATCTGAGGGTATCTGGTTAACAGGTGCTTTGTTAGTTCATAACTTTCAGACTCGTCGTCATTGTTGTTTACAGTATCCACGATTCGGATATTATTGTAGGATGCCGTTACATGACGAAAGCCGGCAATGCGTTCGGTGTGACAGAGAATATTCTGGGAACCGGAGACGATGCCTACGAATACGTCTCCTTTGGTCATCAGATGCATGAGGCCTGCGGCAGTTTCGCCGGAACGATAGAAATTACTGCCCACATAAGCTATGCGCCTGGAATTTTCAATATCGGTATTTAATGTCACCACAGGGATACCCTGCTCACTGAGAAGGTTGATTTTCTCACGGACGGCATTATCATTGTAGGGGGAAATGGCCAGGCCGTTTATGCCCTCGGCAAGGAGGTCTTCTATGGCAGTCAGCTGTTGTTCCAGACTGTATTCTGTCTGCCGGATAAGGACACTGCAATTGTAGCCGGCAAGTTCTGCCGCCTTGTCGTGGACGCCGGAGAGAACATCATCATAAAAGGGATTGCCGATGCCAAGCAGAACGACTCCCAGCTTGAGATTTTTTTTCTGTGCAGCCAGAACAATACCGGCTTTGTTAGGTTTATAATCGAGCGCCTGCACGATTTTAAGGATTTTGGCTTCTGTCTGAGGATTTACTGCGCCGCGGTGGTTGAGGACCCGGTCTACCGTCCCTCTCGATACTCCTGCGAGACTGGCGATTTCTTTGATGGTTGCCATAGTTGGATTTCCCTTTGCTTTCGCGTTTGTATTTTTACTATATTTTAATAAATAACAATCGTCATTGAATAAGAAAAATAATGGTATGATTTACACATTAGCATATTGTGTGCCGCAAGTCAATTACGAGGCATATAATCCGTAAAAGTGGAAATAGACAATACGAAGTCTTGTAATTTGTTCAATGTTACGAAAATAATTTACAGGCTTGATTTTCTATTTGTGACAGCTTATCATGAAATTAACGTGCACGTGCACGGTAACAGGCAGTAAGGTGAACGAAACCGCAGTATAAACAACAAAACAGATTGGGAGGGTTATCATGCTGTACATAGGTGTAGATTTAGGAACCAGTGCCGTAAAACTTCTTTTGATGGAGGGAAGCGGCAGAATTGTCAACATCGTATCCAGGGAATATCCTTTGTATTTTCCGCATCCGGGCTGGTCGGAACAAAAACCGGAGGATTGGTATGAACAGAGCATCGAGGGCATCAAGGAACTGATTGCGGATGTAGATAAAAGTCAGATCGCAGGCATCAGCTTTGGCGGGCAGATGCACGGCCTGGTGATTCTGGATGAAAAGGACGAAGTGATCCGCCCTGCAATCCTGTGGAATGACGGAAGAACCACCGAGGAGTGCGATTATCTGAATAATGTGATCGGTAAGGATAAGCTGTCTCAGTATACGGCTAATATTTCCTTTACGGGTTTCACAGCGCCCAAGATTCTCTGGGTAAAAAATAAAGAGCCGGAGAATTTTGCCAGAATCAAAAAGATTATGCTCCCTAAAGATTATATTGCCTATAAGCTGACAGGGGTGCACTGCACGGATGTGTCTGATGCCTCCGGTATGCTTCTGTTTGATGTTAAGAACCGCTGCTGGTCTAAGGAAATGTGTGAGATCTGCGGCGTGAAAGAAGAACAGCTTGCGAAGATATATGAAAGTTATGAGACGGTAGGTACTGTGCTTCCGGAAATAGCAAAGGAACTGGGCATTTCGGAGACAGTCAAGGTAGCGGCAGGCGGCGGCGATAATGCGGCAGCTGCGGTGGGTACCGGCACCGTAGGAGACGGTATGTGTAATATCTCCCTGGGTACCAGCGGAACAATCTTTATCTCTTCCAATAAGTTTGGAGTGGACAAATTCAATGCGCTTCATGCTTTTGCCCATGCGGACGGGCATTATCATCTGATGGGATGTATGCTCAGCGCAGCATCCTGTAATAAATGGTGGATGGATGATATCATTGGCACTGAGGCTTATGCGGATGAGCAGAAAGCAATCACTGACGACAAGCTTGGAGAGAATCATGTGTATTTCCTGCCTTACCTGATGGGTGAGCGTTCCCCGCACAATGATCCCAATGCGAGAGGAACTTTCATTGGCATGACCATGGATACCACCAGGGCGGATATGACGCAGGCAGTGTTGGAAGGTGTGGCCTTTGCCCTCAGGGATTCTCTTGAGGTGGCAAAATCTCTGGGTATTCATATCGAGAGGACCAAGATCTGCGGCGGCGGAGCCAAGAGTCCTTTATGGAAGCGGATGATTGCCAATATCATGAATCTGAAAGTAGATGTGATTGAGAGTGAAGAAGGACCGGCCATGGGAGGCGCTATGCTGGCGGCTGTGGCTTGCGGTGAGTATGCGAGCGTGGAGGAAGCGGCGGCTAAGATCGTGAAGATTATAGATACCGTGGAACCAGAAGCTGATCTGGTGGCTAAGTATGAGGCACGTTATCAGAAATTTAAGAAAATATATCCTGCATGTAAGGAATTATTTACGCTCATTTAGGGTAGAAAGCTTTGTGTCAAGGCACAGGGTATTACGACTGATACGGAGAATGACAGCATGTGGAAATGGAAAGAGAAATTCGATCGGAAACATAGGATTTTAGCGGTCATATTGTTGGAAGTGTTGTTTGTTGTTATTTATAGTATCGTTGTTGTGATGAGATATTCATCATATCAGTCTGTTGATTTTGCGGATAGTGATATGCAGCTATATAGCGAAGAAGGCAGTGTTCAGGAAGGAAATTATACAGATGTTTCCTTTGCTGAAATAAAGACTGTGGTGACACCGGCTTTTAGACTGCAAAATGGGATTTATTATGTGCAGGCATCTGTCCGGGGACAAGGACCCATCAAAGGTGGTCTGATTTATGATCGGGCAAGAAACGGCAAAGAGCTGGTGAATAACGATGAGTTTCGAGTCAGACCGGAGAAAGAGAGTATTTCCTTTCGCGTCAGGGTTCAGGAAGACTCACCGATGCGTTTCAAGGTGAGATTGACCGGTGATGCCATGGAGGGAGATTATATTCAGCTGCTTGAGGTTCATGTAATACCCTCCAAGGTGACCTGTCTGTACCGGATTTTTTGCCTGACGATGTTTTTATTAGCAATTAATCTGTTAGTATGGGGATATTGCAGATACTATAAGAAATGGAGCAGGAAGCAGCAGATTATCTGTATGGTACTGATAGCTGTTTCGGTGTTTACGAGCCTTCCCTTTTTTCAGGAGGGATTGGTGCCTGCCGTTGATCTGATGTTTCATTTACAGCGTATTGAAGGCGTTTGTCAGGGCTTGTTATCCGGACAGTTTCCGGTGAGAATACATCCCGGATGGCTGGATGGACACGGTTATGCAGCTTCTGTTTTTTATGGTGATATTTTCTTGTATCCGTCGGCTGTTATGAGAATCGTAGGATTTACCGTGGAGGAAGCCTACAAATTTTACATGTTTTGTGTCAATGCCATGACAGTAGCCATTGCTTTTTATGCTTTTTATAAAATGACAAAGGATGAATTGGCGGCGATGGCGGGCAGTATCCTGTACGCCGGAAATCTGTACAGGGTGGATTGTCTTCACCAGGCGAAGGTGGGAAGATGCAGTGCCATGATGTTCTATCCCTTAATCCTTGTCGGGTTTTACCTTCTGTTTACGGAAGATGTGGACAGTAAGGAATATAAGAGAATATGGGTATATTTAACAGCTGGTTTTACAGGGCTTTTGATGACGCATATGCTTAGCGGCTTAATGGTGGCAGTTTATGCGGTAATAGCCTGTCTGCTCATGTTTAAAAGAGTACTCCGCAAGAACACGATGCTTGAACTTTTGAAGGCGGCAGGGGGATTTGTTCTGTTAAATCTGTGGTTTGTGGTACCGTTTCTCAGCTATATGTGCAGTGAGAAACTTCTGATTAATTCACGACTTAACAGGGTCATCGGAGAAGAGGCAGATTACTATGCGCTGCTGGAGGATTTTACGCAGGAGGGGAAGGATCTCTATCACCTGGTTTTAGAAAGAGATTCCATGGGATACGCCCTGTTGTTATTGCTGATACTTTATGTGGTCACAATACCACTTCAGCAAAAAGGGGATTCGTTGACTTTGCGGAGCAGATGGCTTTTTGGCGGTACGCTGTTAACTTTGTGGGTATGTATGAAATCATTTCCGGTGGTGGAGATTGCAAGGCTGTCAGACATCTTTTATAAATATTTTAAAACAACGCAGTATCAGATTCGGTTTATGAGTGTGACAATTGTGTTTGCCGCTTGTATGGGTGCCGTATTTTTTGCCATGAGGCTGTTAAAAGATAAAGAGTTGTGGCTATTGGCGGGCATTTTATTGTGTATTACCGTATGGCAGAATGACCTTTATTTTCAGGATATGACAGCGGAAGAAGTGTGTCTGGATACGGCGGATCTGAATTTTTATCAGGGAAAAGGCACTACATACAGTGTGGGAAATGCAGAGTATTTACCGGTAAATGTGGACAGACAGCAGTTGACGGATGCAGTTGTGGGACAGGAAGGTCTCAAGATAGAAGCAGTGGACAGGAAGTACCTGGCGTATCAAATGGAAGTCAATAACCCTACAGAGCAAGAGAAGGAAATCAAACTGCCGGTGCTCTATTATACAGGGTATCGGGCAAAGGATATGAGCAGTCATAGCATATTGACGACTTACATGGGCGAGAATGGTTGTGTCACCGTGAAGGTGCCGGCTAACTACAGCGGACGTTTTGAGATGAAATATCACGAGGCGTGGTATTGGCGTATAGCGGAGATGGTTTCTCTGCTGACGCTTGTAATAGGAATATATTATATGAACAGGAAAGGAGTCAAAGGAAATGGAGATCAAGAAAGTGACAGATCCGTCATTTCGTAAGTATGGCAGGGTCGTAGAGGGAATTGATTTCACGGATTTGGTGGAAGCAATCAAGAAGGAAACGCCGTTGCCGGAAGGGGTAGCTTATGAGCCGTCTATCCCGGCATTGGAAGCTACGCAGGCGGCTAAGGATTTACAGAGGAGGACCTATGGCGAACTGCCTATCGAGGTGGGATACTGCAATGGGCATAATTATAAGCTCAATGCCGTGGAATATCACAGGAGTTCTGAGATTAATGTGGCGGCAACGGATGCAGTGCTGATCGTAGGCATGCAGCAGGACATCACAGATGATTTTACTTATGAAACGGCTAAAATGGAAGCTTTTCTGGTAGAAGCGGGTACGGCAGTGGAAATTTATGCGACGACACTTCATTATGCGCCCTGCAGTGCGGATGAGAATGGCTTCCAAGTAGGCATCGTGCTTCCGGCAGGCACCAACTATCCGCTTCAGGAGAAACATGAGGGTTGGGAAGATGCCCTGATCACGGCTCAGAACAAGTGGCTGATCGGCCATGCGGAGGGCGGACTTGACGCAGGCGCACATATCGGACTTGTGGGTAAGAATCTGGATATCCGAGAATAACAAAAGTAAATTTGCTTCGCAAATTAACTTTGCGAGATCCGCTTTGCGGACTATATTATATTTATAAACAACCGGCAGCACCGGTTAAAGGAGGATAAACAATATGAACAATTTACCGAAAGTAAAAATTGGTATCGTGGCGGTAAGCCGCGACTGTTTCCCGGCATCTCTTGCTGTGAACAGAAGAAAAGCTCTGGTGGAGGCTTACAAGGCAAAATATGATGCAGCAGATATCTATGAATGTCCGATCTGTATCATTGAGAGCGAGATTGATATGGTAAATGCCTTGAAGGACATCAAAGACCAGGGATGTAACGCACTTTGTGTATATCTGGGTAACTTTGGTCCCGAAATTTCAGAGACTCTGCTGGCAAAGCATTTTGAAGGTCCGAAGATGTTTGTGGCAGCGGCAGAAGAGTCTCAGAATGATCTGATTCAGGGACGTGGCGATGCTTATTGCGGTATGCTCAATGCAAGTTATAATCTGAAGCTGCGTAACATCAAAGCCTATATTCCCGAGTATCCTGTAGGCGATGCAGAGGACTGTGCCGATATGATTCACGAGTTCGTTCCGATTGCACGCGCAGTGGCGGCACTTGCTAATTTGAAGATTATATCCTTTGGTCCGAGACCGCTCAATTTCCTGGCTTGTAATGCACCTATTAAGCAGCTTTACAACCTGGGTGTAGAGATTGAAGAGAATTCCGAACTGGATCTGTTTGAGGCGTTTAATAAACACGCGAATGATCCTCGTATTCCGGATGTGGTGAAAGATATGGAGGCAGAGCTTGGCGATGGCAACAATAAGCCTTCTATTCTTCCTAAGCTGGCACAGTATGAATTGACACTTCTCGACTGGGTAGAGGAGCATAAGGGTTATCGTGAGTATGTGACACTTACCAGCAAATGCTGGCCTGCCTTCCAGACACAGTTCGGCTTTGTTCCCTGCTTCGTGAACAGCCGTCTTGCGGGCAGAGGTATCCCGGTATCCTGTGAGGTAGATATCTACGGTACTCTGAGTGAGTTTATCGGTCAGGCAGTCAGCGACGATATCGTAACTCTGCTTGATATCAATAATTCCGTACCGAAGGATATGTACAAAGAGTCTATTGAAGGCAAGTTTGATTATAAGTACACGGATACATTCATGGGCTTCCACTGTGGCAATACCTGCTCCAAGAAGCTGTCCAAGTGCAGTATGGAGTATCAGATGATTATGGCAAGATCTCTTCCGGAGGAAGTGACACAGGGTACTCTTGAGGGAGACATCGTTCCTGGAGATATCACTTTCTATCGCCTGCAGAGTACCGCTGACAATATTCTGCGTGCTTATGTGGCAGAGGGTGAGGTGCTTCCGGTAGCTACCAAGTCCTTTGGCGGTATCGGTGTATTCGCTATTCCTGAAATGGGCAGATTCTATCGCCATGTATTGATTGAGAAGAATTATCCTCATCATGGTGCGGTGGCCTTTGGTCATTTCGGCAAGGCTCTGTATGAGGTGTTTAAGTACATCGGTGTAGATGTGAGCGAGATTGGCTATAATCAGCCTAAGAGCCTTCCTTATCCGACAGAGAATCCTTTTGCATAAGACACAGGTATTATATGCATTAAAAGAATGAAAGGTATTAAAGACATAAAAAGGGCGGAACTTTTGGTTCCGCTCCTTTTATGTGATAGAAAACTTTTCGGTTCATGTCCGAGGCTGCGAAGCAGTCCTCGCAATCGAGCGTAGCTCGATTTGTTATATTGCAAAGTAACTTTACTTTTGATCAGAGGGTGGTATCCAGTGTGGATCCGGTATTGACATTACTATAGCCGCCCTGACTGGTGTAGGTTTTATTGTTCAGGGATTCTCCCTGGCTGGCATAACGGTAAATGCTGTTGATTCTGTCAGTCATCTTTTCCCCGAAAGAGTAGACACCGGTGAATAAATTTTTGACATTGCCCATATCCGCTTCCTTGAACTGGGTCTCGTCTATGGAAAGGGTCTTATCAGAATTTACCGTGACACCCATTCTGGAGAAAGCGCTCTTGTTACCGTTTACAAGACTCTTTAAATAATTTGCCTGATTGATGACGTTGGAGTTCTTACTGTCGTTGGTATTTTTGATCAGGGCATTATAATCTTTCACAAAGGTAGAAAATGCGTCATATACATTGTCTTTGTTCTCATTGGTGATGTCCATGCTGCCCAGCTTTTCCAAAGACTTATAGAGCGTGCTCGCAGAAGCAGCGGAAGCAGGATCTTCCACAGTCTTGGAAACTTCTTTATTGGAAGAGGAACCGCTGGTCTTGGAAGTGCCAGAAGAGGAACTTCCCGTGCTTCCGGCGTATTTTGCTTTGGAAGAAGTAACGGCCTCGCCATCACCGGCGGCGCGGTAGATTCTGCTCGCCCGGTCAACGGCCTTATCGGCAAAAGAACCAATGCCGCCAAATAGTGTTTTGACAGTACCTGCGCGGCCGCTGTCATCGGTAAACCCTTTTTTGAAAGAATCTTCATCCAGAGACAATGTCCTGTCAGAATTCATGGTGATCCCTATTTTGGCAAAGAGCTTGTAATTGCTATAGTAGGAGTTATACAGTGCATCTGTCTGTTTCTGGACGGTGGAATTGTCACTCTTTGCGCCGCTCTTCATCAGACTGTTATAATCCTTGATAAAGGATGATACGGCATCCGTAATTTTCTGCACATTCTCTTCGCTGTGATCATCATAATCCAAGGTGCCCAGTTTGCTGGCAGATTTATAGAGTGCGCTGGCAGCAGAGGCGGAGGAACTGTCTTTTACTTTCTTTGTTTTGGAAGCGGATGTTTTCTCATCCTCTTCGCCATCCTCGGTCTTTAGCTTGGCATAGTAAGATTTCATCATTTTTCCGTAGCTGCCGTTTTTGATCGCTGCATAATCCGTGAGCAGCGATGAGCCGTCAAAGCCGCCGGAACTGCCGGAACCGGCTCCGCTCAACAGGCTGGAATAAGTATCTGCTAATCCTGAATTTAGTCCGTTTAAACTGATTCCCATTTTGCATCCCTCCATGTAGTGGTGTTCGACTTCCGTGTCTGATGTGTTTTATGTAATAGAAAGTTCCTTCGCATATCCGAGTCCGCGAAGTAAATTTACTTTTTCTTATATATATTATCTCGGTTTTTCTATGGATTTGTAAAGGGGTAAATCTATTTTTTTCTAAAATTTTATGACATTTTTTCTGCTTTTGGTAACTCAGTCTAATTTCAGATCGTTTTCTTTGATCCAGTTAATTTTTCTTAGGATATTTCCCATCACCAGAGAAATAACAGCAGGCAGAATGAAGCTGATCAGAATCAGCCCAATCCAGTCAAAAGCAGTGACGGAAGCTTTTGTGCCGGCGGCGATATCGTTAATCCATCCGGAGTATACGCCAATTTGGCCAACCAGACCGCAGGTGCCCATACCGGAAGAGACCGGGGTGCCGTTCATCTGCAGATGGAAAATGCAGGTGGCAAGAGGGCCCGTGATGGCGGAGGCAACAATCGGGGGAATCCAGATTCTGGGGTTTTTGAGGATATTTCCCATCTGCAGCATGGAAGTACCAAGTCCCTGGGAAATCAATCCGCCCCATTTGTTTTCTTTAAAACTCATGACAGCAAATCCCACCATATTGGCACAGCATCCTGCTACCGCTGCACCACCTGCGAGTCCTGTCAGGGAAAGTGCCGCGCAGATTGCGGCGGAGGAGATAGGAAGTGTCAGGGCGATACCCACCAGTACGGAGACGATAATGCCCATCAGGAATGGCTGCAGTTCGGTAGCCCACATGATCAGACGTCCCAGGCTGCTGGCTGCCGTGCCGATGCCGGGAGCAAGCAGTGTGGAGAGCGCTACGCCCACAAAGATGGTGACAAAGGGTGTTACCAGAATATCGATTTTAGTCTCTTTAGAGACCAGTTTACCACATTCGGCGGCCAGAATGGCAATGATCAGGACTGCCAGAGGGCCGCCTGCACCGCCCAGTTCATTGGCAGCACCGCCCACGGCCGCCAGAGAAAAGAGTACAAGGGGCGGGGCCTGCAAGGCAAAACCAATAGAGATTGCCATAGCGGGGCCGGCCATGGCGGAGGCGTAGCTGCCGATGGTTACCAGATATTCGATACCGGTCTGCTGGCCCAGTGTTTTGATGATTGTTCCAATCAGGAGAGAACAGAAAAGCCCCTGTGCCATGGCACTTAGACAGTCTACACCATAGCGTTTTAAGGAAAAGCTGATGTTTTTGCGTTCTAAAAATTCTTTCATAATTTGGAAAGCCGTCCTTTCTGACATTTTATGACATTCAGTCATATTGTAGTGGTTTATCAGGTTTTGTCAAGTCTGTCTGTTGGAAAAATGTTTGCTTTTGAGGCAAGAAGATTGCACTGTGCGAAAGGATACGGTAAGATGATATATAGTAAGAAAGCATCATGAAAATGTTACAGGAATGAGGGAGAACAGAAAGATGAAGAGAGCGGGAAATGAATTGTTGCAGTTTTTGGCCGGTCTGGCAATGTTGACTGCAGGATTGTTTATTTTTTCACAAAAGGTGATGGTGTCTTCCAGATTTTTCGGGCATGGTTTGCGCCTTGGCGGTATGTATATGAGCAATGGGCTGATCATGGTGCCTTTCATCATCGGCGTGGTATGGATGTTTGCGACGGAAGGCAGCGCAGCTTCCAAGCTGTTTACGGCGGCAAGTATATTGATTGTTATACTGGCAGTTATATTGACCACGGATATTCGGCTGACGCAGGTAACACTTTATGAGTGGGTGCTTATTCTGGTGCTGATTTTCGGCGGAGCCGGACTGGTTGCCAGAATCCTTTTTGCGAGCAGGCGGACGAATCTGCCTGAAGGACGCAGAGAGGATAAAAGGATTGAGGAGACGGATAAAAAGGTGCGGGAGATTGAGGAAGAGTTGGAACGAATCAAAAGGGAGAGATAATTGTTATGTATGAAACATATAATCAGGCATTGACACTCCGTCCGGATTTTTTTGATCCTATTCATAGAAAGGCTGAGCTTGTTATGGAATCGGGGGATCCGGCGTTTGTAAAAGTCGTATATCATGATGAAATACCAAATGTCAGTGTGGGAGAGGACGGTATCGTAGAATTTTATTTGTATGCACCGGATGCAAAGAAGGTTGAGATAGGATGTCTTGGCGGGTTTGCCGGGAACGAACGGTTTGCGTTAGAGGCAGACGGCAACGGCGGCTTTGCGGGAAGTAAGAAATTTCATTATGGGATGCACTATTATAACTGGTATGTGGATGATGTGCTGATATGTAATCCGAAAGCCGGTGTTTCTTATGGGTGTTTTCGGGTGATCAATACCTTTGAAGTCCCGGAGAAAGAGGATGATTTTTTTTATATCCGCCCGGTTCCTCATGGCACCGTCAGTATCTGCAAATATGTGTCGGGTGTTAATGGTCATCTTAAGGAATGTTATGTCTATACACCGCCGGGATATGAGATGTCACAAAATGTGCAAAAATATTATCCGGTTCTTTATCTTCTGCACGGTGTGGGGGAGAATGAGACCGGGTGGATCTGGCAGGGAAAGCTGAATTTTATCATGGATAACCTCATTGCTTCCGGGCAATGCAAAGAGATGATCGTAGTCATGGCCTGCGGTTATGCGTTTGCGGAAGGGGAAGATCCGGTGTTTTATCCAGGAGATTTTGACAGGGAACTTACGGAGGATATCCTTCCCTATATGGAGAAGCATTTCAGAATAAAGAGAGACAGAGACCATCGTGCCATTGCCGGGCTTTCTCTGGGTTCTGCACAGTCGGCGCTGTCGGCAAAGAAACATCCGGAACTGTTTGGCGCGTTAGGTATTTTTTCCGGGGTGAATATGGAGCCCTTAGATGCGATTATCCGGGAAGAGGCAGACAGGCCGTATTTGGTTTTCCTCTCCTGCGGAAGCGAGGAGGGAGAGATTTGTAAGAAACAGGAATACTATGCTGCGCAGCTACAGGACAGGGGTATTCCGGTGCAGTATATGACTTATGAGGGATATCATGAATGGCAGGTCTGGAGAAAGAGTCTGGCTGATTTTGTGCCGGTGCTTTTCAGATGGACTTTCGAGGATGGGATACAGCGGGAAAATGATGCAGTGCGGAAAGAGGATATCCGTAAAAGAACGACGGACGGCAGGAAAGGGACTGCGGTGGAGAGCCAAAAAGCATCGGAGAATCAATTGTGTCTGCAGAGTCGTGAAGAACAGATGTTATTTTTTGACCCGGTATATAAGCAGGTCTGTTTTGCAACGGATGCGGAAGGCAGACCTGCGGGGCGGTATATAGACAGTCAGCCGGGATTTGCATACATGGGTGAGGGGCGTGTGAAGATTTCTCTGTATGCTCCTGGAGCAAAGAGGGCAGAAGTGGACGTATTTGACTGCGGGCGTATTGCACTGCAAAAAGATCCGCAGCAGCCGGAATACTGGTGCGGCGTTATGGAGGATGTGGAACCGGGGTTTCACTATGTCACGTTCAGCGTGAACGGGACAAGGGTGTTAAATCCGCAGGCACCGGTGGGATACGGATGTTTTCAGGCCCTGAATTATCTGGATATGCCTGATCCGGAATTTTGCCTGCATGAACTGCGCAATGTCCCGCATGGACATGTCCATATCAATTATTATACCTCTTCACAGACGGGCAGGGAAAAACTGTGTTATGTCTATACACCGCCAGGATATGATTGGTTTGGAGATAAAAAGTACCCGGTACTTTATTTACAGCATGGCGGGGGAGAAAATGAAATTGGCTGGCTGCGTCAGGGCAAGATTGCCAATATAGCGGACAATCTGATTGCAGATGGCAGGATGCAGGAAATGATCATTGTCCTAAACACGGGCTATGCGTTCCGTGCGGACGGTACAAGCCATCATGCGGTGGGTTCTTTTGAGGAGGAACTGGTGGGGGATTGTATTCCCTATATTGATACTCATTATGCCGTTATGGCAGATAAAAGGCACAGGGCTGTGGCAGGACTTTCCATGGGCGGTATGCAGGCCCAGAAAACGGCGATGCATCATCCTGACCTGTTTGGTTCTCTGGGAATCTTCAGCGGCGGATTTGTGATTGCGGATGAGGAAGAGGATTATAGAAATTTGCTGTATAATGCAGACAGATTCCGGGAAGAGATGGATCTATTGTTTGTGTCATGCGGCATGCAGGATCATTTTTATGAACGTACCGCTGCCAATGTGAGGGAAGTACAGCAAAAGGGTGTGCCGGTAATGGATTATTTTGCATCAGGCAGGCATGACTGGAATTTCTGGAGAAGGAGCGCGGTGCAATTCTTACAGACTGTCTTTCGCAGACAGGCATATAACCCTTATCTGCCGTCCTGGGAGTATATTCCGGATGGGGAGCCCTATGTGTTTGACGGCAGAGTATATGTATATGGTTCCCATGACCGCTATAACGGACATGTTTTCTGTCTGGAGGATTATGTGTGTTGGTCGGCGCCGGTGGGGGATCTGGGAAACTGGCGTTATGAGGGAGTTATTTACTTAAAGACATCGGATCCCCTTAATACAGACGGGAAGATGTGTCTGTACGCTCCGGATATTACGGTAGGGCCGGATGGCAGATATTATCTGTACTATGTGCTTGACCATGTATCGGTAGTGTCGGTGGCGGTCTGTGATACACCGGCAGGGGAGTTTGCGTTCTATGGGTATGTGCAGTATCAGGACGGTACCCGTCTGGGAGAACGGCAGGGGGATCAGCCGCAGTTTGATCCGGGTGTGCTGACGGAAGGGGATAAGACCTATCTCTATACCGGGTTTTGTCCCAGGGGTGATCGTTCCAGAACCGGTGCCATGGTAACGGTTCTGGGGCCGGATATGCTGACCATAGAAGAAGATCCCAAACTTGTGGTGCCGGGGTGTGAGTACGGCAAAGGCACTGGCTTTGAGGGGCATGAATATTTTGAGGCGGCTTCCATCCGTAAGGTGGGGGAAGTCTATTACTTTATCTATTCTTCCATTGTGATGCATGAATTGTGCTACGCGGTGAGTAAGAAACCGGACGGAGGATTTGTTTACGGCGGGGTTATTGTCAGTAACTGTGATCTGCACATAGATACTTATAAACCGGCGGATAAGCCCATGGCTTATGGGGCTAATAATCATGGAAGCATCGTGCAGATTGAGAAAGATTGGTATATTTTCTATCACCGCCATACCAATGGTACCTGGTACAGCAGGCAGGGATGTGCGGAAAAGATAGAGATAGCAGAGGATGGAAGTATCCGGCAGGTGGAGATGACCTCCTGCGGCTTAAACGGAGGCCCGCTTCGGGGGGAAGGAGAGTATGGGGCATATCTGGCCTGTAATCTCTTTACGGATACAGAGTCCGTCTATGTGGGAGACGACCGTTTCCCCAAGATCATGCAGGATGGCAGGGACGGCGATGAAGAGCCCGGATATATCGGAAATATGAAGGATCACGCCACAGCCGGGTTTAAGTATTTTGACTGTAAGAATGTGACAGGGATTGGGATTAAAACCCGCGGATACGCAGACGGCTATTTTGAAGTGCGCACAGCCTGGGACGGAGAAGTGCTGGCAAAGATTCCCATTCGGTATTCCAATGTATGGGAAGAATACAGGGCGCCTGTGCAGATCCCAGACGGCGTTTGCGCTATATATCTTACCTATCGCGGAGAAGGCAATGCGAGCCTGCTCTCCCTGTTTTTGCAAACGGGAGGACGGTCATAAAACAGCCGGGTCGAGGAAGCTATATTATAAATCTTCTTCTTTATAGAGGGTGTAGAAATCGGAATCTATATTATCCATCATTTGAGCGAACCATCTTTTGGCATCATCAAGGGCTTTGTTATATATGATGGGTGCCATTTTCCGCTCAAATAATTCATATAACTGCATCTGTTCAATCAATCCGATTTCTTCTCCCCTCTCATCCAGATAAAAGGCTTTGATTTCGGCATTTAGTTTTTCTTTCTGGGAATCTGATAATTTGATCTGCGGTAAGGATTCTCTTCTGGCCATCCGGGTTCCTCCGATAGAGTTCAGTGTTACGTATAGTATATCATAACATGCCGCAGGAAACCAAATTTGTTTTGCAGGGATAGAGATACGAGGTGATAGGTGTATGAAAAAGAAAAGTGACAAGAGTGTCAAGAATGTGAGTATCATTGGCGGAGCAGACGGTCCTACCAGTATTTTTCTTGCTGGGCGGACAACAGGCAAGAGACCGCTTAAAGTACGGATAAAGGACTGGATATACAGGCAAAAACGGAAAAGAATCGCCCGTCGGATCGCGCCTCATCCCCATTCTCTGAAGCAGGTCACAGCCTTTATGAAGAAGGAATACAAAGCTATGGAGATATCCAGAGAAAGCAGACAGTATCAGGAGATGAGAGCCGGTCTGCGGGAAGCGCTTATCATAGAGAATAAACCGGAACTGCTAGAGGGCTTTCGCGAAATTAAAATGACAAGTCCCGGGAAGTATACGAAAGAGGCTGTGGAGGAAATGTTTCGTCAGATAGAGCAGAGGAGCAAGGCGGCTGCCAGAATACCGGAGGAGCGGTTTCCGATGGACTTTCATGTCTATGAGATTCTCATAGACGATGGAAAAATGGAAATTGACATGGATTATCATTGGGATACTCTGGGGATTTCTTATAGCGGCAGCAGGAAAGCGATGAAACAGTTAAAGAAAATAGGCCGCAGGATCTATTTATATTATGGGGTTACAAAAGAGGATATCGAGAAAGAGTCGAAGCGGTATTCGTTTCTGCTTACGGCACTGGCTTCTGATTAAAAAGGGTCATTGCGGAGCATTTTGATACAGAAAGGATTACTTATGGGAGCCAGAATCAGTTTTACCAATCATATTCATATAGCAGAAAAGTCCTTTGATAATGGCCTTTTACGTTATATCGGCTACAAGGATATCACACCGGATATGATGGAAGAGATTGCGCGTGACAGCCGTATTCAGAGGGTACAGATTGACAGAGAGCTGCCAAAAGAGGCTTATCGCATTTGTCAAAAGTCTGGTTGAAAGCGTATTTGCGTTATGATAAAAACGCCCTTGATATGGAATATTTATGCGAACTTCCCGCGTTAAAAGGGCTTCACCTTGATTTGTTTGACTGCCGGGATTATCGTTTTGTCAATCAGCTTTCTCACAATCTGGAGGAATTAATACTGTATGCGGACACCAGGGGCGCCGGCATACAGTTTGACTGCGAGTGGCTTTTGCAATATGGAAAATTACAGAGCCTGTTTCTTGGCAAAAAGGCCAAGAAGAATCTGGAGTCTATCAGCCGGATGACCCAATTGCAGTCTTTGTCTTTAAGAGGCATTAAGGCAGAGGATTTTGCTTTTTTGAAAGATCTTTCCCTGGAGACCTTCCGCCTGTTGTGGTGCGGCAATTCTGATTTGTCCGCACTGGGCGGACTGGAAAGTCTGCGGGAACTGGAATTGTGGAGAATTATGAAGTTAGAGAATCTTGATTTTCTTTGTTCGTTGAAAAATCTTGAAATTTTAAAATTACAGGATCTAAAACATATCAAAACATTGCCTGATCTGCGTCATCTCAAAAATCTGAAACGGATTCATTTGGACAATGTGCCGGTGAATCCGGATAGTCTTGATGAGTCTGTGAGGAATCTGATTCATAAAGGATACTGAAAGGAAAACAATCTTTTGGGGACAATCTGTCTTTTTCTTAGAAATCTCACATAGAATGAAATATCGCTGTATATACTAAAGAATTATATTCCATAACGAACATGACAGGGAAGGAGAGAACAGTCATGAAAATATTAAAGAACCTGCTTGGCAAAGGCAGTACCATTGGTGCGCCCGCGGCAGGTGAATTGGTCAGTATCCGGGAGGTAAATGACGATACGTTTCGGGAAGAAATCCTGGGGACGGGTGTAGCCATCAGACCAACGGAAGGGAAGTTCTATGCGCCGGCGGACGGTACGGTGGCAACTGTGTTCCCCACCGGACACGCGGCGGCAGTCACTACGCAGGAAATGGCTGAAGTACTGATACACATTGGTCTGGATACGGTGAAATTAAACGGCAGATATTTTACCATTCACGTAGAAGAAGGGCAGCAGGTCAAAAAAGGCGACCTGCTTTTAGAAGCCGATCTGGAGAAGATACGTGGTGAGGGATATGATACGATTACACCGGTGGTTATCTGCAATTCAGATCGGTTTGCCAAGATCACCCTGGCGCAAAATGGCCCCGTGGCACAGGGAGACGTCATTATGACGCTTGGAAAGTAGGGGCGGATTATTTAAGACAAGGGGGTATTACCTTATGATGAAATATTTACAGAAACTGGGCAAATCTCTGATGCTGCCGGTGGCCACGCTGCCAATCTGCGGTATTTTAATGGGAATCGGCTATGCGCTGTGTCCGGCAACCATGCAGGGCGGCGAGATTACTGGTTTTTTGAATCTGCTGGGATTTTTCCTGGTGAAAGCGGGCGGTGCGTTGATAGATAATATGGCCATACTGTTCGTAATCGGTGTGGGCGTTGGTATGTCGGATGATCATGACGGTACGGCGGGATTGGCGGCGTTGGCATCCTGGCTGATGATCACGAATCTGTTATCTACAGGTACGGTGTCTGTCCTGATGCCGTCCATTGTGGACGATGCGGCCAAGACTTTGGCTTTCGATAAGATTGCCAATCCTTTTATCGGAATTCTGGCCGGTATTATCGGGGCAAGCTGTTATAATCGGTTTAAGAATACCAGACTGCCGGAATGGCTCTCCTTTTTCAGCGGGAAACGCTGTGTGGCCCTTATCTCAGGGGTGCTCTCCATTGTAGCGGCAGCCATTTTGTTGTTTGTTTGGCCGGTCATATTTGCGGGCCTGATTGCGATTGGTAACGGGATTGTTGGGATGGGGCCGGTAGGAGCAGGGGTCTATGCCTTCCTGAACCGTCTGCTGATTCCAACGGGTCTGCATCATGCCCTGAATAATGTTTTCTGGTTTGATACCATTGGACTTGGGGATCTGAGTCATTTCTGGGCAGGCCATACCAATGCGGATGTTTCCTGGAGTCTGGGTATGTATATGTCGGGATTTTTCCCCTGTATGATGTTTGGTGTTCCCGGGGCGGCCCTGGCGATGGTTCACACGGCCAAGAAGGGCAGACGCAAGGAGGCCATTGGTCTGGTAGCATCTGCGGCTTTATGCGCTTTTGTCTGCGGCGTCACAGAACCTTTTGAGTTTGGATTTATGTTTCTTGCCCCGGTATTGTATTTGATTTATGCGGTATTATATGGTATCTTTACAGTAATTACTACGCTCGTGGGATTTCGGGCGGGCTTCAGTTTTTCAGCGGGTGCCACGGACCTTTTGTTTTCGGCGCCGCTTCCGGCAGCAGCGAATACCTGGATGATCATTCCGCTTGGTATCGCGGCGTTTGTGGTGTTTTATTTGGTATTTCGTTTTGCCATTGTGAAGTTTGATCTAAAGACGCCCGGCAGGGAAGATGAGGATGCAGAGGAAGATAAGAGAGCCGTACTTGCCAATGACGAT
This sequence comes from Lachnospiraceae bacterium UBA7086, assembly GCA_002492525.1. GTDB lineage: Bacteria > Bacillota > Clostridia > Lachnospirales > Lachnospiraceae > UBA3282. The sequence continues at coordinate 73,338 of DKZA01000047.1, forward strand.
TTTACCAGGGTGGCGGAAATCATTCTGGAAGGTCTCGGCGGCAAAGAGAATGTGACCTCTCTTGATAACTGTATTACGCGGCTGCGCATGGAAATTAAGGACTATACTCAGGTGGATGAGAAGAAGATCAAATCCGCCGGTGTGGCGGGTGTGATGCGGCCCAGTAAGACAGCTGTGCAGGTTGTTGTGGGAACGAAAGTACAGTTTGTGGCGGATGAACTGAAGAAGATGCTGTAAAGAAAAAGGAGGATTGCGATGAAGATCATCAAAGCAAAAGATTACGACGACATGAGCAGAAAAGCCGCCAATATTATTTCTGCGCAGATCATCATGAAACCCAATTGTGTGCTCGGTCTGGCTACCGGCTCAACGCCCATCGGTACCTATGCACGGCTTGTGGAACTGTATCAGCAGGGAGATCTGGATTTTTCCGGGGTAACTACGGTGAATCTGGATGAATACAAGGGGCTTAACCGGGAAAACGATCAGAGTTACTATTACTTCATGAATAATAATCTGTTCAGTAAGGTTAACATTGACTTAAAGAAGACTTTCCTGCCGGACGGCATGGAGCCGGATGCAAAGAAGGCATGCGAAGACTATAATCGTATCATTGCTGCTACAGGCGGTGTGGATTTACAGCTTCTGGGGCTTGGACATAACGGACATATCGGATTTAACGAGCCGGGAGAGGTTTTTGAAGCCGAGACGCACTGTGTCGATCTGACGGAGTCCACCATAGCGGCCAATAAGAGATTCTTTGCTTCGGAAGCAGAGGTGCCAAGACAGGCATATACCATGGGTATCAAGACTATTATGCAGGCGAAGAAGATTCTGCTGGTGGTCAGCGGGGCTGATAAGGCGTCCATCGTCAAAGAAGCCTTTTATGGCGCTATTACGCCCAAGGTACAGGCATCTGTTCTGCAGCTTCACAAGGATGTGATTATCGTTGCCGATGAGGCGGCATTATCGGAGGTGCACGTATGATCATCCGTAATGCCAGTGTGTATACGGAAGATGGAATATTTGTAGAAAAAGATATCTATATTGCGAATGGCCGTTTTGTGAACGGAGAAGATAAGGTTACGGATACGCAGGTTATTTCTGCCGTTGGATGTTATGCCATTCCGGGACTGACAGATATTCATTTCCATGGCTGTATGGGATTTGATTTCTGTGACGGGACCCGAGAGGCCGTGGATGAGATAGCGGCCTATGAACTTTCCGTGGGCGTGACGAATATTGTGCCTGCCACCATGACTCTTTCGGAGGAAATGCTCCTTACCATCTGCCGGACAGCCAAGGCTTATGCGGAGGAAGGATTTCACGAGAAAAGAGCTCGTTTCCAAGGCATCAATATGGAAGGGCCTTTCCTTTCCATGGAGAAAAAGGGTGCCCAGAACGGTGCGTATATCCATGCGCCGGATGTGGCTATGTTTGAACGGTTGAATGAAGCCTCCGGTTATCGGATCCGTCTGCTTGATGTGGCGCCGGAAACAGAGGGGGCTATGGAAATGATCGAGAAATGCCACGACCATGTGGTGGTTTCCCTGGCGCATACCTGCGCCGACTATGATACGGCGATGGAGGCTTTTGACGCGGGGGCAAGTCATATGACGCATCTTTATAATGCCATGCCGCCTTATACCCACAGAGCGCCGGGACCCATTGGCGCGGCGGCTGACCGGCAAAAGGTAGAAGTGGAATTAATTACTGACGGTGTGCATATTCATCCGGCTTCGGTGCGGACCACTTTTAAGATGTTTGGGGATGACCGTATCATTTTGATCAGTGACAGTATGCGAGCTACAGGACTTGAGGACGGAGATTACACTCTGGGAGGACAGGATGTGAAGGTCACCGGCAATAAGGCGGTTCTTGCGGATGGCACCATTGCCGGTTCCGTTACCAATCTGTTTGAATGTATGCGGACGGCAGTATTGCATATGGGGATTCCGCTGGAGTCGGCGGTGAAATGTGCGGCGGTCAATCCGGCAAAGAGTGTCGGCATTTATGATGAATATGGCAGCATTTCGCCGGGAAAGAAGGCGGATGTGGTGCTGATAAGAAAAGAGGATTTCACCATAAAACATGTGATTTTAGAGGGCGGTCTCGTTTGAGGCCGCTTTTTTGACAATAAGAGAAAATGGCGGGTATTTTTTAAGCAATTGTTTTTTTTCAGCTATTGCAGTACAATAAAATAAAAAAGGGAACGCATATGAAGATAAATGACATTATTGCTATTTTGAAACAAGTTTATAATAAATATGACGATATAAGACTAGGAATAGCAGGCTCCTATGCCAATGGCACCCAGAAGCCATTGAGCGATATTGATGTCGTTATAGAAGGTGATTCTATGAGAGTTGATATCATGGAATATATTAAAAGCTTGTTTGATATAACAGTGGATGTGCTATGGGTTGATTTAATGAAAAAAGAGGATGATGAATTAGATAGATTTGCAGTAGAAAACGGATTGCCGGTAAATAAGTATTCAGCTTATAAAACAGTGATGCAGGAAGTCAGGTGGATATGACCAGATCATATAAAAAGGATATACAGTAAAATGGCCTTTGATCTATGTGCTTTTTACATGGTGCAGATAGGAGAAGCATCTAAACTGTTGACAGATGATACCAAAAAATCCTTAACTTGTATCAATGTCAATGTGTTAAAGGCGTTTAGAAATATGATAGATCATACCTACGAAAAAGTTAATAAGAGGTATTTAAAAGCATACATATTCAGTATGATTGCACCAGAGGCTGTTGCAGAAGTAAAGAACAGAATAAATTATTGTAATGAAAATGCTGAGTAAGAAATAAGTTACAGGTTCATAAACAAACTGAAAAGGCTGCTGTGACCAAAAGTCAGGAATCATATTGAAACTGTGATTCCTTTTTTCTTTATATGTGCAGTATAAGGCGGCGTGAAAGTTGTCCTTTTTTGGAAAATTTAACAAAAATATGGGATAGGCTGCATATACTTAACTAAAACAGTGTACAGGATACTGGTATGCATAAAAAGAGAAGTTGGAATGATAAATTCAGACTTGCTATGGGAGAATTAGAAAATAAAATACAGCGGGAGCGGGAAAGAGGGGATAAGGGCGGTACCTGGCCGGAACGCGAGAAAGTAGAAGCATGGAACGCGGAAAGGAAAAAGCAGGGTTACGGGCAGTATTGCGGTTCTGTCAGTGCGGCGGAAAAGCCCCAGACGAAGGAAGAGCGTAAACGGGAAGATTTTATCAAAAATGTACTGCTGCAGACGGCAAAGTCTGCGGCCTTTCTCCTGGCGGCCCTGGCTCTCATACAGGGCGTGGTCAAGGTGCTGCCGGATTCCATTACGGTAAACAGTTCCGTGGGCGGCAGAGAACTTCCTATCTATTGTGTGGAGACGGATAAAAAGCAGGTGGCATTAAGTTTTGATGCGGCATGGGGGAATGAAGATACCGGACGGATTCTGGATATTTTAAAAAAGCACAATGTGAAGGTGACCTTTTTTATGACGGGCGGCTGGGTAGAATCCTATCCTGACGATGTGAAGGCGATTCTGGCAGCAGGCCACGACCTCGGCAATCACAGTGAGAACCATAAAAATATGTCACAGCTCTCCGATGAACAATGTCAGGAAGAGCTGATGAAAGTACATACTAAGGTGCAGGAATTGACAGGATATGAAATGTGCCTTTTCCGACCTCCTTACGGAGATTATGACAATCATGTCATAACTAATGCTCATAAATGCGGCTACTATCCGATTCAATGGTCGATTGATTCTCTCGATTGGAAAGACTATGGAGCCGATGATATTGTCAAGCGGGTGGTGGAGTCTGATAAGTTAAATAACGGGGCCATTATTCTGATGCACAACGGCGCTAAGTATACGGCAGATGCGTTGGAATCTGTCATTACGGGCTTGCAGGATAAGGGATATGAGATCGTGCCCATCTCGCAGTTGATTTATAAGGATAAGTATCATATGAAAGCCGACGGTACACAGGTATCGGGACAGTAGGGAAATATAGGTTTATAGTAAAAATCCTTTGAGTTTCCCCATTTTTTTAACTTCCATATTCTCGTCTAAATAAAATAAAAATGCAAAAACACTTGGTCTTTGTTATAATTGAATCACCACAAAACAACAAAACAAAGGAGTGTTTTTGCATGATTAATTATAACAGATTGGGATATGAAATTAAAAGGGATTTTACAAACTTTTCTTTAAGGATTTCAAAAGGATTGAAACGCCCTCAGGAGAAATTCATTCACCAGATGATCTATGGCATCCTTGCAGGAAATAAGCTGCACCTGAGTGAGATCGCACGCTCCCTCAAAGAAAACATCACCCTGAAAAAGACCATTGACCGGCTCTCCAGAAACCTGAACGCTTTTGGGGATCAGGATCCCCTTATGCACAATTACCTCACCCTTGTAAAACGCCATGTGAAGGAGGGCTATGCGGTCATTATCATTGATAATTCAGATATCGCTAAACCTGCCAGCAGAAAACTGGAAGCACTCTCTGAAATACGGGACGGCAGTACGGGTGAGATTACACAGGGCTACCTTACCATTGATGCCGCTGTGCTTTCCGAAAAAGGGAAGATGCCGCTCCCGGTCTATGAAAAAGTATTTTCGGCCGCGGAAAAAGGATTCATCAGTGAAACGCACGAGAATCTATGCTGTCTGGAATCCCTTTCCAAAAACTTTACTCCCAAATGCGTCCGTACCCTCGACCGGGGTTTTGATGCCAATGATTATTACCGCTATTTCCTAAAACACGGGGAGCGTTTTGTCATCCGTGCCAAAAAGAACAGGAATGTCATATATAACGGGCAGACCTGTAACATCATGGATGTGGCGTTACGGTATAAAGGAGCATACCGCATGGACTTTAAAGATAAAAAGGGAAGATCCATACAGTGTAAAATGAGCTGCATACCCGTGCGGCTTTGTGAGTTTCCATCCAAAGATCTGGTGCTGACCGTGGTGTATGGCTTTGGTGAAGAACCCATGCTCCTGCTTTCCAACCTGAAAATGCAGGAGAAGAAAAAATTATGCCACATCATCACTAAAGTATATCTGCTGCGGTGGCGGATCGAGGAATATTTCAGGTTCAAGAAACAGCAGTTTGAACTGGAAGATTTAAGGGTAATGTCCCTACAGTCCATCCGTAACCTGAACCTGTTCGCAGTGCTGGCAGTGGGATATATCAGTCTTACCACGGCTGTCCATAAAGACAGCATTTTCCTTGCGGAATTAAAGGAATGTTCCAAAAGGATATATGAAATGCCACAGTTTATTTTCTATGCCATAGGATATGCCATGGAACGTGTGCTGTCCATGAGCCGTTGTGGCATCAGCAGTTTCCTTCCGCCAAAAGTCCGGTCACAGCAGATAACCTTGTTTGAATACTTTAAAATAGCGGGTTGTTGGACATGAGCATCTAAAAATGGGGAAACTCAAATAAAAATCCGCATTGTTAAAATGCGGATTTTTATGTATACTTAGTGCTATACAGGTTTTTGTGAGTGAGGAGGTTATGTGTGAATAAAGAGTCTTTTTCGTTTATTGTATATATGATTCATGCCTGTGCAAATAAATGGAATATGATGCCTTCCGAGGTTTATCGGAAATTGCAGAGTGTGGGATGTATTCAGTGCTATCTTGTGCCACATTATGATATTCTTCATACACAAGGTACAAGTTATATCGTGGACGATATAAAGGAATATTTGAAAGTGCGGGGTGTACTTGTATGATTGTTTATCATGGCTCGACAGAGATTGTAAAGAGACCGGATGTTAAGCACTCTTATCGTGCGCTTGACTTTGGCATGGGCTTTTATGTAACAACAGTCAGAGAGCAGGCTGAAAGATGGGCGAGACGTAAGGCAAGTATTCTGGGGAAAGATTCTGCTATTGTGAATTTTTATCAGATGGATGATAATACTGATGGACTTTTAGTAAAATCTTTTGACGAAGAATTGACAGAATGGATTGATTTTGTGTGCATGTGCAGGGATGGAGAGAAGGAATATCAGAAGTATGATTTGATATTTGGCAAGGTGGCAAATGATAAAGTTTTTCGGGTGGTAGATATGTACCATACGGGAATCTGGGATAAAGAGCGCGCTTTGAAAGAAATCAAGGTTTATCCATCTTATGATCAGATAGCGTTTATCAATCAAAGAGCGATTGACAGATTGTTGCGTTTTAAATCCTTTGAGGAGGTATAGTTGATGGATGGGGAAGCATTGGAAAGAGTATATCAGGAAAGTTTGGAGGAGAGGATTATTGCATACTTGTCCAAAACAAGAGATATTTCATTAGAGCAGGCAATGGACATTTACTATCACAGCAGGTTGGCAGATAAGATCCATCGAGGGGTTGAAGGGATACAGTATCTTGATTTTAAGGTGCTTGTTCAGATTTTGGGGGAAACAGAGCAGGAGTTGTTTGTCTGAAATCAACTACAGCACAGTTTACAATGAGTTGTATTTGATGTAAAGACTGCCCATATTAAAATCAACAAAGAAGGAATATAGGTGTCTGAATTAAAAGAATTATTAGATGATTTCATATTAAACAGTAAAAATATTTTATACGATAACCTTATTGGAATCTATCTTCATGGTTCTTTGGCAATGGGATGTTATAATGAAAAGAAAAGTGATATTGATTTACTGGTTGTTGTAAAAAAAGATGTATCAAGAGAAATCAAACGACGGTATATGGACATGGTTGTTGCATTAAATAATAAAGCACCTTCAAAGGGGATTGAACTTAGCATTGTCAAAGAAACTGTGTGCAAACCGTTTGTGTATCCAACACCCTTTGAATTACATTTTTCTGCAGCGCATTTAAATTGGTATTTATCAAATCCAGAGGATTATGTCGAAAAGATGAATGGGACTGATAAAGACCTTGCTTCGCACTTTACAATTATATATCATCGAGGGAGAACACTCTACGGAAAAGAAATAAAATCCGTTTTTTCAGAAGTCAGCAGCGAAGCCTATATGGACAGCATATGGTCTGATGTCAAAAATGCAAGAGAAGATATTATTGATGATACAATGTATATGATTCTTAATTTGTGCAGGGTGTTGGCTTATAAAAAAGAGAGACTGGTTTTATCCAAACAGGAAGGCGGAGAGTGGGCACTGCATCATCTTTTTGACCCTCAATATAAGAATATGGTTCTCTTCGCATTAGAGGAATATAAAACGGGGAACGCTATGTCAATAGCGCAGGCAGATGCTGTAAAATTTGCAGAATATATGTTAGAACACATAAACGATGAATGAATCATATTTTTGTGCCTTGTCAGAAATTGGAGGAAAAATGATAGAGATTAAATTTATTGAAGATCAGGAAGAAAAGACGAATGTGACTTTATATATTATGAAGGCATTACCGGAATGGTTCTCACCGCCGGAAGATATTGTAAATAAGTCCATAATACATAGGGAATATCCTTTTGTTGCAGCGTATGAAGATGATAAGCCCATTGGGTTTGCAGTGCTGAAGATCCATAACATATATACTGCTGATATTTATAACCTGGGGGTTCTAAGAGAATATCATAGAATGGGAATAGGGCATCAATTAATTATGGCCTGTGTTCAATATTGTGTACAAAATAATTATAAGTTTCTGACGGTGAAGACATTGGATGAATCAGCAGAATATGAACCTTATGATGCTACAAGAGCATTTTATAACAAAGAAGGTTTTTATCCACTGGAAGTGTTTACAACATTTTGGGATGAAGAAAATCCTTGTTTGTTTATGATTAAGATTATAAGTGAGGAAAAAGATGATAATTGATGCACATGTACATTTACCGATAGGAAAAGACTGTGATATTTTATGCAGGAAGCGTGAAAAATTGCTTCAGGAGCTTGCCAGGAATCATATAGACGGATGTATCGTAATATCAGATTCCTGCATGGAAAGTGATATTGGAAATCTAAATGAGTGCGTGGAATTATTTAGAGAATCCGTTAATGTCAATGTTGTTGGCGGGATTAGTCCTTATTTTGAATTTCAAACACAACTGAGGAAAATCAGGAATTATCTGGATGAAAAATTGGTTGTCGGAATTAAGCTGTATACCGGACATGAAGCATTTTATCTTTCAGATGAAAGGTTAAAAGATGTATATGAACTGGCTCAACAGTATGATGTTCCGGTATTATTTCATTCCGGATGGGACAACTACCAATATAGTGATGTGAATGTTGCGGCAGAGGTTGCAAGGCAATATCCAAACCTGAAATTGGTATGCTGCCATTGCTTTTTCCCGAGGATAGATAAGTGCCAGTCACTTGTCAAATATTCAAATGTATATTTTGATATTTCCTCAATAGCTGATAATATGGCAATATTAAATGATATAGAAGAAAAGATTAAAAAGTTAATCGAAGCTGCGCCCAAGAGAGTATTATTTGGGTCAGACTATTCTGGATGTAATCAAGAGGAACATATACAGTTTGTAAAAAATCTTAAACTTAACGCGAGGTTGACAGAGGCGGTTTTTGCAGGAAATGCGAAACGTGTATTTAGATTAGAATGATTGTATATATATTTAGTTTAAATATGATAATTTGTTATTCTTATCTCTGGAGCCAAATAATACTGCTCTGTCTACACTATATTTTTGCGCAATCAGAGGAACTACATTTGACATGCTTTTATATCTGCCATTAGATTATCGCTTCAATTAATTTTTAATAGACCGATATTACACAAACTGGAATTTAATTCTGCCG
>DKZA01000047.1:82433-82724 GCA_002492525.1 Lachnospiraceae bacterium UBA7086
GACAATGGTTACGATGTTTGCTAGAATCATGACAATCACATACCCTGTCAGTATAGAGAACATTGACGGCACAACGTCAAGCAAAGCACTCCAATCTTCTTTATTGACCCAATTTAATACCATTTTATATTCCATTAGTAGAGTCAAAGACACAAATGTCAAGGAGCAGGCTGCAGCCCATGGTGCTCTGGAACTATGCTTTACAGTCATTATCCAGCCAATCACACAGAACACTGCACTGATTATTCCAAATATGATCCACATAAAATTTTCCTCCAAATCCCGATTTAT
>DKZA01000005.1 GCA_002492525.1 Lachnospiraceae bacterium UBA7086
GGGAACCTCGGATTGCAATCGACCCAGGATGGTATCTGGATTCCGCAGAATTAGCAAAGTATACCTTGAAAAGTGCAATGTATGCCAAAGCTATTAAAAATAATATGATTTTATAATATTTTTAATAGGGATAGATGATTTCAGCAGATGAATCAGAGAGCCGGCCTGATGGTATGGCAGGAAAGAGTGGTGGAAAGGTATGCTGGGTGGTTCTGTATATATTGCTTTTTTAAGGTTTGTACTCTGTATGATAGGCACAGTTGTTATATTCTTACAGTTGGATGAATCACGTTTCAGTAAAAAAAGGGTAGCGGTCATTTATGGTGTATTCTGTATCGTTGCGGCAGTTCTGTCATGTATTTGGTATATGGTGGATTGGAAAAGCTGTATCAGGATGGTAACTTTTGTGGTTTTTGCAGCATTTGCGATAGTGTCAGTGCTTATCAGCAAGAAACATATTTACTTGACCATTTATAATCTTGCGTTCACATTTTATCTGACGGCAGTGTTTATCGTGGGCGGGATTGAGGTGGCAAGGGTATTGTTTCATGGAAATGTCTGGGCGGATATTTCTGTGAGAAGTATTATGATTCTGACGATGATCTGGTGGCTCAGGAAATGCATGAGAAAGATGATGAAGGGGTTTGACATTTATCTGGAAACGGAAATGGATGTGTTCAGCATAGTGATTCTGATCATCAGTCTGTTTTCGGGAATAGGCATCACTCTGATACAACATTATGTGGAGCATAACGGATATCGGCTCATACAGCTGGCGGTGAATTTTTTCCTGACTGGGGCACTTCAGATAGTGGTATTTCAACTTTATCTGCATATGGGAAAGGAGTCGGAGTATCAGAAAGAAAACCAGCTTATGAAAATGAATCAGAGACTTCTTGGAAGACAGTTGGAACTTTTGGAGGAGTCCGTGGAGTCGGGACGACGTATCCGTCATGATATCAGACATCATAATCAGGTGATCGCAGAGTATGCCCGCAGGGGTCAGACAGATGCACTGTTGGTGTATTTAAGGCAGTATGAACATAAAATGGAGGCGGGTGTGGTCCCGGTTATCTGTTCCAATACGGCAGTGAATAATATTCTGTCAGCTTATACCAGATGGGCCAAGATGGAGCGGATTAATGTTACGATAGATGCGGAAGTGGATAAAGATTTCGGTGTGCCGGACATGGATATGGTAACCATATTATCCAATGCTTATGAAAATGCAATTTACGGCTGCATTGAGGCTCGTGAGCAGATGGAGGAAAGGGAATGTTTTATTCATCTTTTGGTTAAGAAAAAGGGAAATAAGCTGGTAATATATTGCAGTAATACTTGTAAGATGGATCTGGGTTTCAAAAACGGGCAGCCCAGACCCGAGTTTACAGGCGGTATTGGTGTTTCCAGTATTATTAAGACGGCTGAGCACTATGATGGAGAGGCTGATTTTAAGAATGATGACGGAGTGTTTGTGTTCCGGTTGATTATGAATATACCGAAGCAGACAGAGATGATGGTGTAATCATCCTATAGGAAAACATATAAAACGGCAGGTACGAATGAGGTATCTGCCGTTTGAACGTTATGGTGAAATTCGATCATTGTCCACCAGGAAGGAATCCCCTTCTTCTACAATACAGATCATGGTCTTTCCGGTATTGAGCTGAATTTCATTGCCGTGATCATCATAGTATCTGGTTGCTCCGTAATCAGAAGTTTTTTCCCAGGTCACATGGATACCTCTGCCGTTGGTAAAGAACCATCCGTCCCTGGTAGTATCGTGACACTGAAATGCAAGATACCCTTTCTGGTCCCGTACTTCATAATAAGTATTCTGAATCAGAATGTTTTTAAAGGCAAGCTGTCTGCCGGTAGCCATGTCCATATGCGGCCCGGCGGAAGTCCCTGACAGATGCTGAAATCTGTCATACAGACCGGTCTGGGAGTTATAGGTGAAATAACAGTTGGTGACCGGATAGGCGGGAGACAGATCGATCTTATTGGCAGTGATGCTGTTGCTGTATTGTGTCAGCATATTAGGTTCATTGTCCGGGGCAAAACGGTAATGCTGCGCATCGGCATAACCGCTGCGGTAAGCAGTATTGTAATGCAGTCTGTCAATATCGGCTCTGATGCCGTCGGCATTGACAAACGTATTATCACCGGAACTGACGGCATCCTGGGCCTGCCAGAAATTACTGCTGGATAGTCCATCTATATGGTCTGTGTCCGGACGGCCAAGTACGTCATCTGTGTAGAAAGGCCCGCCGCAGTGAATATAGAAGGCATCCCATTCAAAAGACCAGTACACATAGTAATCGCGGCAGCTCCTGATGTTACCGATTCTGTCAAGACTGCCCCAGTCCTGGAAAAGAGCCATCAGGCGGGTGATGCTGCCTTCTACGCTGCACTCGTAGAGCACGTCCGCCTTGGAAAGACTGTACTGGGTTGCCGTTTTTGTGTTGGGAACCATTACGGTGATGGGTCTTGTGTTATTCACTTCTGCCGTAACCCATTCGTTGGTAATCCGGCTGCGAACCATGCCTTCTTCGGGCGGCAGGTCAGTATCAGGTTCCGGTTCGGGTTCTTTTTCCGGCTGAACTGTTTCTTCCAGAGATTTATCTGTTTCCGGAGCCTTTTGCGTCACTTGCTTTACGGCAGGCTCAGGTTCTTTTTTTCCCTTGTTTTCTTTACCGCAGCCAGACAATAGAAGAGCGGATGATAAAGTGATAAGGAGTAGAATCTTGTGTTTTTTCATAGGGTATCCTCTCTTTCTATCAAACATTCCATCTATCAGACAGCTTACAAATCTTTCGACTTATAGGTATTATAACCTTCATAATAATAACTTGCATCAATTCCCTTCATGTATACTTCCCTATCGTCTATCTGATCTGTCAATGCATTTTTTAATAAAACTTTAATCTCCACATCTTTTACGGGACTTCTTTCCATTGCAAGGAAATAATCTTCTTTATCGACTTTGTGCCAATCGACAACTAACTTTAATTCTTTTTTTAGCATCATGTCAAGCCATATCCGAGTGCTTCTTCCATTTCCTTCTCTAAACGGATGGGCAATATTCATCTCTACATATTTCTCAATAATTTCATCGTATGTTGATTGCGGCATATCGTCAATATTTTTTAAAGCAGCTTCTAAATACATAACAGATGCAAATCTAAAATTGCCTTTGGCTATGTTTACGGTTCGTATCTTTCCGGCAAAATCATATATCTTATCAAATAAAAATTTGTGAATTTTCGCAAGTCCGGAAAATTTTCCGATTTCAGATTCTTTCACAATACCGCTTTCATATAATCTAATGGCATTAATTTTGCTTATTCTTTCTTCCTCTTTTGCAAGTTCTGTGGAACCCGTAATGCCCAATTTGTTTTCCAGAGCCATGTTGAACCTCCATTGTTGCTCATTGCTTTCGTGAATAGTATAACATAAATATAGGTGTACAGTCATCAGATTGTCAGGAGTCTTCTTTATAACTTGACAAACATACTTCCGGTATGATAGTATACAAAACATACCATCGGTATGTATCAAAGTTAATTTGCGAAGCAGATTTATTCCCGCGAGCAACGAGCCAAGTGACTGCTTGCGGCGGGGCTTTTGACTTTTTGATTTGGAACGGAGGGGAAGATGGCAAGAAATAAGCATCCGGAAGAAACTGTCAACTTAATATTGAACGTTGCTTTTCGATTATTTATGGAAAAGGGATATGAGCATACTTCCATTCAGGATATTATCGATCATCTGGGCGGATTGAGTAAGGGAGCGATCTACCATCATTTTAAGTCGAAAGAGGATATTATGTATGCCGTTATGGAGAGAATGACGGCGCAGTCCAATGAGAAGATGAAAGACATTTGTGACCGCATGGATCTTAACGGGAAAGAAAAGCTGAAAACTCTTTTCAGGCAGTCCTTGAATCGTCCCGTGATGGAGGATGTTTTTGCGGTGTCCCCCAGTATTTATAACAATCCGAAGTTCCTTTGCAGCTTCCTGCATGAGGCAATGGAGGAGTCTGCACCAGATTATATTCTGCCGATTATCAGGCAGGGAATAGAGGACGGTTCTATCCAAACGGATTATCCGGAACAATTGGCACAGGTAATATCCCTGTTGGCGAATATTTGGATCAACCCAATCATATTTGATGATTCTGGAGAAGAGACCTATCGTAAATTTATGATGTTTGATCAGATCCTGAAAGGGTTGGGACTGGATATAGTGGATGAAGAGATGGTGAGGAGGATGCAGGATTTGTCATTGATCCACCAGAAGAATAAATAGTCGGACAATTCTTTGCTTATCCGAGGCCGCGGAGCGAATCCCGTGATCGGGATTGCTCTTTTTTTTAAGTCAATACATACCAACGGACGGTATCTAAAATAGTAGGGAAATTCCTGTGCAAAGAATGGCACAGAAAGGAGAAAAAATGAGTCACAAATTATTTTCAAAAGATTTTACCCTAGTAATCATCGGCCAGATCATCTCGTTGTTTGGCAATGCGGTCATCAGATTTGCATTGCCGCTGTATTTATTAAATCTGACCGGTTCATCGGCGCTTTATGGAACCGTTATGGCGTGTGCTTTTATTCCTACTATCTTGCTGTCGCCGGTGGGCGGCATCATTGCAGACAGGATAAACAAAAGAAATGTTATGGTGATACTGGATTTTTTGACAGCGGCAGTTATTCTTTTGTTTTCTCTGTTCCTGAACGGTCATAATCTTGTTTTGCTTATAACGGTTACGCTGATGATTCTGTATGGGATTGCAGGGGCATATCAGCCGTCTGTGCAGGCCAGTATTCCTGCGCTTGTCAGTCAGGATAATATTATGGCGGCCAATTCCATTGTCAATACAATCAGTTCTTTTGCTTCCCTGACAGGTCCGGTGTTGGGCGGTATTTTGTACAGCGCATACGGGCTTAAATCTGTATTGTGGGTATGTATGGGGTGTTTTATATTTTCAGCTATTATGGAGATTTTCATTCACATACCATTTCAAAAGCAGATTTCTGAGGGCAGTATATGGAAGATTGCCAGAACGGATTTTGCGGAGAGTATCCGGTTTATCCGGGAAGATAAGCCTGTAATCGGGAAGGCTGTCATGATGGCCTGCGGGATCAATCTCTTTTTGTCTTCCATGATTACGGTAGCCCTGCCTTATCTGGTGACAGAGGTGTTTCTTTTAGAGACAGCGCAGGCAAATAAACTATATGGTTATGCGGAAGGAATACTGGCAGCAGGGGGATTGACAGGCGGAATCTGTGCGGGTGTTTTTGCAAAGAGGTTATCTATTCAAAAATCGGGAAATCTGATTATGGCGGCCGCTGTATGTACGTTTCCGGTGGGCGTATCGCTGATGACGATTACGTCCGGTATCATTAATTATATTGTCCTGACGGTATGCTGTTTTATGATTATGGTTTGTGCAACTATGTTTACGGTGCAGATGATGGCCTTCTTCCAGACGGTAACACCGGTCAGACTGGTTGGAAAAGTAATGGCGGTCATTCTTAGCATTGCCATGTGTGCACAGCCGCTTGGAAACGCCTTGTATGGAATCTTGTTTGAAGTCTGTAAGGGGATGGAATGGATTGTGGTTATGTCTGCGGGTGTTGTTTCTGCTGGGATTGCGGCAGCGGTCTATAGTGGAATGGAAAATCCGGCGGGAAAATGAATATGATGAGGGCGGGAAAAAGCAGTCTGTAGAGGCGAAGGAATGTAGAAATAAAATCTATATACGAAAAGAGGGAAAAGATGATATAATGTCATCAAAGAATTATAATAAAAAAGAAAGAAGGTATGACTATGGTGAATCGATTTGTACTAAACGGAATTTCTTATCATGGAGCGGGGGCAATCAAAGAAATTCCGGGAATTATTAAAAGCAAAGGCTTTCAGAAAGCTTTTGTGGCATCGGATCCGGATCTGGTAAAGTTCGGTGTGACAGCTAAGGTGACGGATTTATTGGATGCAGAGAATCTGGCATATGAGGTATATTCTGATATTAAGCCTAATCCGACCATCGAGAACGTCAAAGCAGGCGTAGCAGCTTATAAGGCATCAGGCGCAGACTATATGATCACAATCGGCGGCGGTTCTTCTATGGATACCGGTAAAGCGATTGGTATTATTATCAATAATCCGGAATTTGAGGATGTTCGTTCCCTGGAAGGCGTAGCGCCCACAAAGAATAAAACTGTGTATACAATTGCAGTTCCGACAACGGCCGGTACGGCAGCGGAGGCAACCATCAATTATGTGATTACGGATGTGGAGAAGAAGAGAAAATTTGTATGTGTAGATGTTAACGATATTCCGGATATTGCTATTGTAGATCCGGAGATGATGTCCAGTATGCCTAAGGGACTGACAGCGGCAACGGGTATGGATGCGTTGACACATGCAATTGAGGGATATACCACTAAGGCGGCATGGAGACTGGCAGACTGCCTTAACTTAGAAGCGATTAAATTAATCTCCGAGAATCTTCGGGATGCGGTGAACAATACACCAGAAGGACGCGAAGGCATGGCACTTGGTCAGTTTGTGACCGGTATGGCATTTTCAAATGTGGGACTTGGCATTGCACACTCCATGGCGCATACATTGGGTGCAGTCTATGATACACCTCATGGAGTGGCCTGCGCGATGATGCTTCCTATTGTTATGGAATACAATGCGGAGACCACAGGTGAGAAATTTAAGGATATTGCGGAAGCAATGGGTGTAGATACCACAGGAATGTCCCAAGAGGAGTATCGTAAGGCAGCGGTTGCGGCGGTACGGAAGTTGTCTGAGGATGTAGGGATTCCGTCCAAGCTGGAAGCATTGAAAGAAGAAGATCTTGACTTTTTGGCTGAATCGGCGTTTGCGGACGCATGTTGTCCGGGAAATCCGAAGGATACCAACGTGGAAGATCTGAAAGGATTATTCCGGAAGCTGATGTAATCTGAGAGAAAGATTTCAGGAAAGGGGCTTTTGCAAAAGTAGATGAATAATCTGCCGGAGCAATAGCTCCTTTTTTATTATCTAGGAAAATTCTTCGCTTATCCGAGGCTGCGAAGCAGTCCTCGTAATCGAGCTTTGCTCGATTTTCTACAGGTCAGTAATTGCATAATTTAGCGGATGGTTGTATGATAATAACAATATGAGAATCAATCGGAAAGGATGTAGCAGACTATGAAGAAAGTGATTGTAACGGGCTGTAACGGTCAGCTGGGACGAGCTGTCAACGAGCAGTACGCGGGCAGTACGGAATATGAATTGATCAATACAGATGTGGGGGAACTGGACATCACGAAAATAGATGAGGTGATGAAATTTGCGCGGGAAATCAATCCCTATGCGATCATCAACTGTGCGGCTTACACGGCAGTGGAAGCCTGCGAGAAGGAAGAGGATCTGGCGTTTCGCATCAATGCCGTCGGGGCACGTAATTTAAGTATTGCGGCCAATGAAACGGGAGCAAAGCTGATGCATATATCCACGGACTATGTATTTGACGGTAATGGGACAAGACCTTATAAGGAGACAGATCCTGTGGGACCGCAGGGGGCTTACGGCAGAACAAAGCTTGCGGGAGAGGAGTTTGTCCGGGAATTTTCTGACAGGCATTTTATCCTGCGTACGGCATGGTTGTACGGGGAGGGTAAGAATTTTGTAAAGACGATGCTGCGGCTTAGCGAGACGAATGATAAGGTGAGAGTAGTATATGATCAAGTGGGATCCCCCACCAGTGCGAAGGAACTGGCGAAGGCCATTGCCTATCTGCTTCCTACAGAAAACTATGGTCTGTTTCATGCTACCTGTGAAGGAGACTGCAGTTGGGCGCAGTTTACGGAAGAGATTTTCAGACTGGCAGGGAAGAAGACGGTAGTAGAAGCTATCACATCAGAGGAATATGGTGCCGCAGTCAAGCGTCCGGCTTACTCTATTTTAGAGAATTATATGTTTAAGATGACTTCAGATTTTAGGTTCGCAGACTGGCATGACGCCATTGCAGAGTATTTGCGATAACTGTATTTTGCTTTACAGAGACTGGTTTTTATGAGAAAATGTTCGCGGTGGCAATGAGCAGTGCGCGGTGGCATAGGGCGAAGCCCGTGAGCGAGATGAAGCGAAGCGGAATCGAGCTTGCACTGCGGGCAAGAAAGAGGCGAGGAACAGCATAGTGCTTAGCCCGCGTGCACCGCGGGCAAGAGAGAGCGGAAAGGAAATAATATTATATGAATAAAACAGCATTAATTACGGGAATTACAGGGCAGGACGGATCCTATCTGGCGGAGTTTTTATTGGAGAAAGGGTACGAGGTTCACGGTTTGATCCGCAGACACAGCATCACCAATACCGCCAGGATCGATCATTTGATTCGTTCGGATTATCATAAGGTCAAATTTTTCTTACACTACGCAGATACCACAGATTCGAGCAATTTAATGCGTCTGATTGCGGAAATTCGTCCGACGGAAGTGTATAACCTGGCAGCCCAGTCCCATGTGGGAGTATCCTTTGAGGTGCCGGAATATACGGCGGAAGCAACGGGAGTAAGTACCTTAAAACTTCTGGAAGCCATTCGCGTAAACGGCGGAACATGCAGATTTTATCAGGCATCCACTTCGGAATTGTTTGGCGGTATTCCGGAGACGGCGCCTCAGAGCGAGAAGACGCCTTTTTATCCAAAGAGTCCTTATGGCGCAGCAAAATTATATTCCTATTGGATTACGGTCAATTACCGGGAGTCCTATAATATGTATGCCTGCAACGGTATTCTTTTTAACCATGAATCTCCCAGACGGGGTGAGAATTTCGTGACCAGAAAGATTACCCTGGCCATTGCCAATATGATTGCAGGGAAACAGGAAAAGCTGTCCCTGGGAAATATGAACGCTAAGCGCGACTGGGGATTTGCCGGGGATTATATTAAGGGTATGTGGCTTATGTTACAGCAGGATAAGGCGGATGATTATGTGCTTGCCACCAATGAGACCCATACAGTCAGGGAGTTTGTGGAAGCGGCTTTTGGAGAACTGGGAATCCAGATTCGCTGGGAAGGCGCCGGTGTCAATGAGAAGGGGTATGATGCGGCAAACGGCAGGCTTCTGGTAGATGTGAACCCTGAGTTCTACCGTCCGGCAGAAGTGGAGTTCTTGTGGGGCAACTGCGAGAAAGCTGAGAAAGAACTTGGCTGGAAGCGGGATGTGGATTTCAAAGGACTGGTAGCTATGATGATGGATGCCGATATGCAGGAGATTGCAGGGATTAGCTGCGCTGACTATAAGAAGAAAAACAGCGGCAAAAACAATAAGTAGGAGAAGGCCGGATATCTATGACATCAGTGATATTGATATGGCTTTATATGTTTATAACAACTTTTACGATTGGATATGGTGTGCTGCGTGTGATCACGCGGCACATTCCTTATCATGCCTATCTGATCTGCGGCATGGTTTGTGTTACGGTTTATGACCAGTTTTTCAGCCTGTTTGCCGGAGTGGGCCTTTTAGCCAATGTGATATTGTGTATAGTCTGCATTCTGATATGGTGGTTTGACCGTGTGCAGTTTGGGGAAACAGTCCGGGAACTTATGCAAGAGAATCTGCAATATAGATCTCTTAAGTTCTGGGGAATGATAGCGTTGTTTTTGCTGTTTGCCTATGGAACATCCCGGGGGATGATTCATTATGATACGGGATTATATCATGCCCAGAGCATCCGCTGGATAGAGGAGTATGGTGTGGTAAAGGGATTGGGCAACCTGCATTGCCGGCTGGCTTACAACAGTTCTTCTTTTGCGTTGTCGGCTCTGTATAGCATGGCTTTTCTGGGAGGCAGATCTTATCACTGCTGCGCCGGGTTCCTTGCTTTTATTCTGGCGGCGGTCTGTCTGGAAACGGTGGATCATATGCGGGCCGGGAAGCTTCATGTCAGTGATTTTGCAAGAGCCATGGCGGTATATTATCTGGTGAATATTTTTGACGAGATGATTTCACCGGCTTCGGATTATTTTATGGTATTGATTGCTTTTTATATCATCATTTGCTGGCTTGATTTATTGGAGCATAAGGAAAAGGAGATTCTGCCCTATGCGCTGTTATGTGTGCTTGGTGTCTTTCTGATGACCGTGAAACTATCGGCGGCGCTGATTCTTCTGCTGACGGTCTGGCCGGCGTATTATCTGATCCGGGAGAAACGATGGCGGGAGATAGGGACTTATCTGTGTCTGGGAATCGTGACGGCACTGCCGTATTTTATCAGAAATGTGGTGATATCCGGTTGGCTGGTCTATCCGTTTACACAGATTGATTTGTTTTCAGTTCGGTGGAAGATACCTAAAGGAATCGCGGATTATGATGCCAGGGAAATCCAGGTGTGGGGCAGAGGATATACAGATGTATCACAGTATGGTATCTCTATGAGAGAATGGCTGCCGGGATGGTTTCAGTCCCTTGCGGGAAGCGATAAGGTGTTTGTATTATTGGCAGGTGTGTCTGTCTGTGTGCTTCTTATCTATGCAGTGGGTATGGTGTTCCAGTGGTGGCGTAGACGATGGGATCTTCTGTTGCTACAGGTTACGGTGGCCGCGTCTTTTGTATTCTGGCTGTGTACTTCACCGTTAATTCGTTATGGCTGCGTCTATGTGTATCTGACGCCGGCGGTGGTATTTGGAGGAATCTATGATACGGTGTTTTGTCCTGCCAGGCAGACGAGCGGCGGGGATTCCGAAGAAAAGAAAGCACTGACTGATACGCGGCGGATATGGGGCAGAGCCGCAGTACAGAGAATGGCAGTTATATTATTTGCTCTTTTTTTCCTGTATAAGGGACTTGCCCTCGGTCAGGAGATTGTAAAGGGCTATGTCAACGACTATTGGCTGGTTCAGAAAGATTATGAGAACTATGAGACCTATTCTTATGAGATAGACGGTGTTACGTTTTATCTTCCGGTGGAGGGTGATCAGGTTGGGTATGAGAGTTTCCCTTCGGCTCCGACGGTGCCGAAGATTGAGCTTTTAGGGGAGGGGATTGCGGAAGGGTTTCGCAGTTTATAATGGAGATAAAGCATATAGATTTATAAATTATTGATAAAGTAAAGCGGTGTTCGAGCAATAATTAAAAGAGCTGCTTGATTTTCAAGCAGCTCTAGTGTACAATTTACTTAGAAGTGATCGGAATTGAAATCTCCGATTGCCCTCAGTGATTAGAAACTATAAAGAATAGCATCCACACTTTAGGCGGGTAGGGATGCTATTTCTTTTTATGATTGTCTATGTAAGACAGAGCCGCAAATAATACAAGTAATAATGTAAGAACTTCCATTATACTCATAGGGCCTCACCCTCTTTCGCAAGACTAGAGGGCATTCATCGGAAAATCGCATCCTGCTTTCTTTTCAATTATACAAGCTCATTATATCATATGAAAAACGGATATTCAATTTAAAAAAGACGGAATTAAAATATTCAGTAGATTGTAATAATAATAATGATATAAAGAACCGTTTACTTTATTTTCTAAATAAGGTGATGCTATTAATTAATCCAGCCCGAATAACGGACTGGATTATTTTAGTTTGCCATAAATCTATATAACTTTTCGTAGAATGTTCTCTTCTGCGAAAAGAGTATTTTATGCCCTACAAATATGCCAGTTTACATCACTTCTGACCCATTATCTGACCATAAACGGATGACAGGGAATTCATGTGCTGCCTCTTTATTTCCAATGTCGGATGCACATAACGATTTAAAGTGATTTTCACATCTGAATGACCTAATATTTCACTGAGACTTTTTATATCTGTTCCGCTATTGATACAGTTGGTTGCAAAAGTGTGACGCAGTGCATGGAAATTTTTCTTTTCCACCCCTGCCATTCTCAGATATTTCTGAAATTTATTCTGATAAGTACGAGGTTCCATAGGTTTGTCTTCATTGAGTACATATCTTGCTTGGGAATTGTAATATGGTTTTAACAGTGTGATGATACTTTCTGATAAAGGAATTTCCCTTTTGGAAAAGATGCTTTTCGGATTGCCTTCCAGAAGACATGTCCTTCCTTTCTGTCCATCTACTGCGATCCGCTGAACCGTAGTGTTTACATGAAGTACCTTTCCCTGCAAATCAACATCATCCCATTTCAGTGAACATATTTCACCTAACCGCAGTCCTGTGGAAATGCACAGTAAAATCCCAACTTTATAAATATCCATTTCATAATACAGGCAGTGCAGAAGTTTGGCTTGCTCTGTCTGATTCAAGATCTTTACAGGCTTGTATGAATTATTTTGTGTTTGATAAGAATAATGGAAGTGTTTTGTATGATAATGTGATTCTGCATAAGAAAATATTTGATTTAAGACACATATGATACTCTTTTTGGAAGTTTCAGATATTATTTTTTCTTTATTACAATATGCAAAAAGGTCTGACAAACTAAATCTATAAAACTTAATCAGAGGCATCTTGCCTAACTCGTTCTTTATGTATTTTTCATATATAGAACGGTATTTTATATAAGTTGCATATTTTTTTGTTTTCTCAATGATATCCAGCCATTCCTGTGCTATTATGTGAAATTCTAACTGTATATCCACCTCATTTCTCTCTGGGACAAGTTCACCTGATACTTTAGCCGACAAGAGTTTCTCTTTTACATCTTCGTAAGTCCTTGCATATACAGAACGTACCATCCTCCTGTCGGATTGTGGTTCATAGATACAATATCGTCCCTCCCATCGTCCATCCTTTCTCTTTCTAATGTTCTCTCCATGCCTTGGCATTTTCGTTTCCTCCTTTGACCATTTTTGTGACCCATAATAAGGTTGTGTTAATAAAACGCCATAATCAACCGATATATATTACGCAGTTGTTATGATCAACCATTGCGGACAAACAGGTTGTCTGCAGTGTTATTGGCATTTACTGGTAATATACAGCGAATTGACAAACCATATTATTATCAGTATAATAATTGTGAATAAAAATAAATTTTCATTTCATAGCCATAACACTTGATATTGTGTATTGATTTCTTTTCGCAGAAGAGAACATTCTGCGAAATTCAAGTTATGGTTACAATATTGTTATTTGGCAGAAAGTATGGGAAAAAAACAGAAAGAAAATCTGGATATAGATCAAAAGGAAACGGTGTGCAGGACACTTCACCAGTATAATAAGGAACCGCTTTCTGACGAGGATATGAGAAAACTACAGGAGATTGCGGAAGACTATCGCAGAATTAAGAATTATGTGTACACCCGCTACGGCGGAGTTGGCAGTCTTTCAAAGCTGTATCCAGGATACACAGTTCAGAATGAAATGACCGCAAGCGGACTCCGTGCGGACCTTTCCATGCCTTCGGTATATTTTTACAGGGCCATATTTGATGCGTTGGGTGATATCAAAAGTCAATGGGCGAGAACAAAAACAAAAATTGGCAGTCTGATTGCACAGAATGAGAATTTGCTGCCACAGGAAAAACATTATCTTCGTTTTCTGATAAGAGTAAATAATGCATTTGATGCGGCACTAAATCAAAAACCCATTCAATTACCGCAGGAAATACAGGTAAAATATGAGGAACTGGCCAGTCAGGTAGATGTAGAAAAGATGCACAGATACCTTTGCAGACAGGTCAGGAAATATCATGTAAGGAATTTGTGTACCGACAAGGCGGCAGGATTTTTTATTACAGGGCATGCTTACCGTTATGGTATTGAAAAGGAGAGACATCAGGATAAGAGTGTCAGTGATAGATACGGCATCTTTATTGCCACAAAGGAAAACAGAAAACGGGTATTTATACCTCTTACGGATAATAATGCTTATGAGAAACAGCTTTACATTAAATTAAAGCCGGAAGAGAACGGAATTGAAATTCATATTCCCGTGCAGATTAAGGTAAGAATTCATCGGGATTATCTTAATGAGATTGGGCTTTCCGTGGGAATCTGGGGTATGTTTACCACACATGAGGGACATATTTATGGGGAGCAGTTTGGGAAACTGCATGGAGAACTCACAGAATACATAAGTAAAGCAAATGTATCTTATCGCAGAGAGAAAAATAACAATGTGGGGCGTAAGAAATACAAGGCACGGAAAGCAAAACTGGATGCTAAGTTAGAAACTTATATAAACCAGGAAATTAACCGCATGTTAGAACAGGAAAAGCCAAAGATCATATACTTGCCTAAATTACCGGGAAACAGTATGGGAGGGTATAACAAAAAGATAAATTATTCGATTGGAATATGGAAAAAAGGACTGATCAAACAGAGACTACAGCAGAAATGCACACAGCATACCATAGAATTGGTGGAAGTGTTTGGCAAAGGAATCAGTACAGAGTGCAGTAATTGCGGTGCTGTAGGTGCATATAGTAAGGATACCTTCTTCTGCAGTAATTGCGGATACGAGACTGATAAGAAAATAAATGCAGCGAAAAATGCACTGAAGCGAGGGCAGACACAGTATCTGAATAAAGCGTTTGTCTCGGGAGAAGAAGCTGAGATGGAACAGATCATTCAAAAATAGTTTGCAGATAAATTCCGATGCAAATCGGGATTTTACCGATAGCGGACTGCAAAAAAATTTTTTGAGGATAAAAACAAGAAACGGCGCTGGAATAACGGTTTACGTGAATTGGGTGCGCCAGGACCTTCGGAACACGGATGTGACGTACGGGGGAGCGAAGCGGACTGCCGTTTACGGCGGGACACATCATCCGCAAGGATGACCAATATGCCTTATTAATTTTTGTGTTTTTGTACCTTGACAAGTTCATACTTTACATCAGAGTTTTATGTTATAAAGGCTCCTTTGTTTACATATTTTAGGTGCAATGATAAAATGGTTTTATAATCATGATTGTCCTATGGAGGTAAACATAGATGAAGCGCAGATTTAATATAACAGGTTCCTGTAGTCCCCAAAGAAATTATATGGTAAGACTTGATAACAGATTAAAAAAGATTAAGGAAGACTATATAGACAATGGCAGTTATTTTGTTATTAACAGGGGAAGACAGTATGGAAAGACTACAACACTGCGTGCTTTGGAAGAATATCTGAAGAATGATTATATTGTTTTGTCACTTGATTTTCAGGAAATGGGAACCGAAGATTTTGCGGATTCGGCAGCGTTTGTCAAATCTTTTTTGGGAATGATCCTTGAAGCATTTGCTGTAATGGGGATGACGAATGAAGAAGAATTTTTGCAGCCGTTAAAGGAAATGATAAGAAAATCTGAGAATAGAGGGTTGCAGGAACTGTTTATTTGTTTGAGCAGGATGTGTGCGAAAGCGCCTAAACCTATTGTATTAATGATTGATGAGGTTGACAGTGCAAGCAATAATCAGGTATTTGTTGATTTCTTAGCACAGCTTAGGGGATATTATCTAAAAAGAGATAAAATGTCGATTTTCCTCTCAGTAATTCTTGCTGGCGTGTATGATATTAAAAATCTAAAATTGAAGCTGCGTCCTGAATCAGAGCATCAATACAACAGTCCATGGAACATTGCGGCGGAATTTAAAATTGATATGAGTTTTTCGCCTGATCAGATTAAAGGCATGTTGGCGGAATATGAAGCAGATTACCATACAGGAATGGATATAGAAACAGTAGCAGAGGAAATCTACAATTATACATCGGGATATCCGGTTCTTGTATCATCAATCTGTAAATATATTGATGAGGATATTTTGGATGAAAATGACGCTGAGATTCCTTCAAAAGCATGGTCAAAAGACGGAATCGAAAAGGCTGTAAAACAGATATTAATTGACAAAGCGCCTCTGTTTGAAAGCATGATAAGACATCTCAATGAATATCCGGAAATGAAGAAAATGTTTCAGGCGATTCTATTTCAGGGCAGTGAATTTTCTTACAGTCCTGATACAAGGGAAATCAGTCTTGCCTGTATGTTTGGGTATGCAGTAAATGGTGGAGGAAAGGTACGCATAGCAAACCGTATTTTTGAGACACGTTTGTACAATTATTTTCTTTCCGAGGAAGAATTGTCAAATATGATGGGAAAGATGGCACAGCGTGATAAAGGCTGTTCGTTATAACTTTAACAAGAGCAAGGAAGCGGGTGTGAAAGAAATAAAAATCGGAAATAAGAAAATTGTGGAGGCAGTAGTGTAAGACTTCACACTAACAAGCGAATATATTTATGAAGAAAAGTCTGATGTAAAGTATGAAATTGCTTTACGTCAGACTTTTTTATGGCGTAAAAATATACAGTCACAAAAGAATCAGATATGAGGACAATATGAGAGGGGCAACGGCTGCGTGAAATGGAACGATATAAGAAAAAAGATATATTAGAGACAATCAAAATGCTGGATAAGGCAAATGATTCCATTGCCAGAGCGGCAGCCAGCAATTCTCAAGGTGCAGTGGATGCACTTGTGCAGTGCCAGGATACGGCAATTTGTATCGGCACTTATTTGGAAACGTTTGGGGAAGCATATGTATCTATTGTAAATATTCTGGAAGAGTATTGCGAAATCCTCTATCAGATGAGTGTGGATATTTCTGATGAAAATCAGTTTAGGAAACATACAAAGCGGGTCACAAAGCTTCTTACAAAGCTTAAAAATACAGTTACGTACGAAATGCCAGAGGACAGAAAAGAAGTAGTCTTTCTGCCATATAAGGCAAGTATGTGGGATTCACTTGAGAGCGTGTGGAAGGCTGCGGATGCAGATGAAAATACAGATGCTTATGTGATTCCGATTCCTTATTATGATAAAAACCCTGACGGAAGTTTCCGACAGGAACATTATGAAGGGGACTTGTATCCTGATTATGTACCCATCACAGGGTATGATGAGTATGATTTTGAAGAACGCAGACCGGATGCCATTTATATTCATAATCCGTATGATGCGGCGAATTTTGTGACAAGTGTGCATCCATTTTTTTATGCCGAAAATCTGAGAAAGTATACGGATAAGCTGGTGTATGTTCCGTATTTCGTATTGAGAGAGATTAAGCCGGACGAGCAGGAGGCGATTGACGGAATGAAGCATTTCTGTTTTACACCCGGCGTAATCTATGCACATCAGGTAATTGTTCAGTCAGAAAATATGCAGCAGATTTACATTAATGAATATATAAAGGCGGCAAAAGAGTATGGCCTTTCCGGAGAACATATTGACAGGGCTTTTCTGGAAAAGAAGATATTGGGTTTAGGTTCTCCGAAACTGGACAAGGTTATGAATACCAAAAAGGACGATTTGGAGATACCTGCGGAGTGGTTGAGAATTATTGAGAAGGCAGACGGGAGCTGGAAGAGGATTATTTTCTATAATACCAGCATTAATGCTTTGCTTAAACATAATGAGAAAATGCTTCATAAGATGGAGTCGGTGTTTGAGATATTTAAAGAAAATCGTGAGAAGGTGGCGCTTCTTTGGAGGCCGCATCCGCTTATTGAGAGTACTCTTACCTCTATGCGTCCGCAGCTGTGGGAAGTTTATCAGGAATTAAGGGACAGATATGTTGAGGAAGGTTGGGGAATTTATGATGACAGCGCGGATTTGGACAGGGCGCTTTTGCTAAGCGATGCCTACTATGGGGACGCAAGTAGTGTGGTGCAGTTATTTCAGACGGCGGAAAAGATTGTTATGATGCAGGTTGTGGATGATGCGGTATAGGTTGAGGTGTTTATGAAAAATACTGTAATAAATGGAATAAATGATGTTATACCGGATGAGAATTGCATGTGGATAATTTCAGATGAATTACCATGTTTATTTCGATATGATTATTTAACACGGGAAATAGAGTTGAAAGCAATATTTCCTGAAGAGGTAAATATTATCTGCCCTTTTTCAAGAATGATAAAGATGGAAAATGAAATATACTTTATCCCATGGGTGGTGAAAGATATATATTATTATGACATAACAAAAAATGAGCTTTATAAATTAGACATCCCTTTTAAAGATTTCAGCAGTGATAATTGGAGAAAAACGGAAGCAGTTGTAGAAGGTGGAAATCTGTATTGCATCAATAGGATTCCTGATGCAGTCATAGAAATTGATTCGGTTACGAAAGAAGTGAAGACGTTTCAGATTGACATGCAATTATATGCAGATCGTTTGCTTCCATGTGACGGATGGACAGTGTATTCTGGCCCATGTGTCTACCAAGAGAAAATTATCTGGACAAACTATAAAAACATATTATCTATATTTGATATAAGAACCAAAGAGTTCTCGATGGAAGAAATACAAGGAGTGTCAAAAGAAGGACCTAAACGGCTGTCAAATGCTGCAGAAGATTATATTTTTGGTGTGAAGAATTTTAAAGAGGCATTATGGCTGTTTACCTTTGAGGGAAGGGTTTATCGATATGATAGTACCACACATAAAATAGAAGATAAATCCTTTGAAGATTATGTATATTATGACGATGATGATGGAATGGTTGTTTGTTTTTTATATGAGATAGTGCCGCTGGAAAATGAACTGTTTTTAATTCCTTCTTATAAAAATAAATGTATAAAATATAACGGCAGTACGGATCAATATGAAGAAATCATAAAAGATTATACTCAGAATTGGGAATATGACAAGCGATTTTATACTATGTGCAAAGTAATTAATAGTAAAAAAATACTGTTGTATAGCTATAATGAGAACATTTTCTATGTTTTGGATACTGATAAAAATAGTATGCAAAAATGGAAGATAGAAGAACCCTGGACAAAGTTTATCTCCCAAAATCCATTGTTTGCACAAGCGGTGAGTAAGTTTTGTACAAGAGATTATTTGTATGTTTTTGATGATTTGGATTGGCTGATACAAAGTGTATCTGCAAATGATAAGAAGAAGGAAGGGAAATTATCCATTGGTATCGTTGGGGAACAAATATATAAAACAATAAATAATGCATAAATGATAAAAAGAGTGTATGGAGAAATATTTTAGGAGGCTATAAAATGATTGGCTGGCTGTATAGTTTGAAAAAACAGTATGCGGGTAAAAACATATATGTTTGGGATATTAACAGACATTCTATAGAACTATTTGGTGTGCTTGCCTTTATGAAAGTTGATATCAAAGGTTTTATTACGCCAGAAGAGCAATACGAAGGTCAGACATATATGAACCGTCCAGTAACACTTTTAAAACAAATTATGCAGGATATAAACAACGTTGTGGTGGCGGATGATGGTGTTCCTGAGGACAAATTTCATCTGAAAAGTGATAGAATAGTACGTTTGTGGGATATATTGGAACTCAATAAAGAACTAAAAAAAGAAAGAATCATTATTTATGGTATCGGTAAAGGCGCTGATAGGATATCTGAGTTGTTATTAAAAAATGAAATAGATATAGATTTATATTGTGTGACACAAAATGATCGGAATATTTCTAAGTATAGAGGAAAACCAATAATAGAGGCCGCAGAATTAAATCATTATAGGGATAGTGCCGTTATTATATCGGTTCTTAAGACCAGATATATAGGTGAGATTTTAGAAGTGCTCGAAGGATTTCAGGGGAATGTATATTTGGAACATATTATAAGCAGGGTAAATGCTTTGTCGAGAAATTTGTTTCAAAGCCTTGATTTAGCAATAAAAACAAAAAAGAAAGTGTTTTTGTATAGTAGGAGAAATAGGCTGTCCAAATTGATAGAGGATGTATTCAGTATTTATGGGATTAAGGTTAACGGATATATCTATGATAAGGCGGATGAAGAAAATAAAATAAAAAGTATATTTGAAGTGGCGATACAAGATGTAGAAAACAAATTGATTGTTATAAATGAACAGATTCCGGAACAATTATTTATTGCCAGAGATAATATTGAAAAGGCAGGTTTTTCTTTAGAAAAATATAATTACACGGGAGTTCAATGGTATACGCGCGCTAAAAAAATGGATAACGGACTCAATAGATCAATGTACAAAGTGTATGGGGAAGAAGGGAAGGAAAAGAATATCAAAATAATGGTTTTAGGAAATTCTTGTTCAGGAGAGCTTTTCTATATAGAAAATTGGGTAAGTAAATTATATTACAAATTGGTATCTTTAGGAATCGGTATAACAATATACAATGGAGCACATTCGGGAGATGATATTTTTCAAGAGCATTTGGAATTATTAGGAAAAGGATATATTTTGAAACCTGATATTGTGATTAGTATGAGTGGAGTAAATGATGTTGGTCTTGTTGGGAATCGTGAGTTATATCTTAACGGAGCTTCCTATAACGAACTGGATGGATATTGTAGGGAATCATCTTTTTTAAATTGGTGCAGGTTAATGAAGTCGTTAAAAGTACTTGCTGAATCATGTGTGTGCGTAGGGGGGGGGAGGTGAAATTTTTTGGTTTTTTGCAGCCTATGAATGTGGTAATAAAATGTATGAATTTGCAGGAAAAAAGTTTATTTGAAGAAGAGGGACGGTTGATAGAAGATTGGGAATCTATATATTCTGTGTCTGGTAATGATGAATATATTAATCTTATGCGTCTGTTTGAGCATCAAAAGGATATGTACATTGATGCAACGCATTATAGTGATAAGGGTCACGAGATGGTTGCCAGACAGGTATTTGAAACAATTTTACCAACGGTGCAAATGTTGAATGAAAGTAATAAATGATTTACTGCGACGGACAAGTTTCCTGCAGATACGCGAGACTGTCCTGTATGGACTTCACAATAGAAAGTAAGTTTTGAGGAATGGCTAGTAAGAGAGAAGGGATGTTTGGGTTATGCCAATATATGATAAAGAACAAGGAAAAGTAGATGATTATTTTGTGTCTGTAATTATCTCTACATATAACAGAGCTCAATATATTGGAATTACAATTGACAGTTTTTTGCAACAGACTTATCCGGAAAATCTATATGAAATTATAGTATGTGATAATAAATCCACAGATAATACCAAAGAAGTGATAGAAGCCTACAGGGAAAAAGACAAAAGAGTACGATATCTTTTAGAAAAGCGTCAGGGATTGCACTATGCAAGAAATCATAGCGCTCAAAATGCAAAAGGACAAATATTATTATTTACGGATGATGATATGATAGCCAAAAATAATCTGCTGGCTGAGATGATGAAGGTGTTTAAAAAGAACAGTGAAGTGGGAGTTGCGACTACGAAAATTCTTCCCAAATGGGAATGTGAGCCGCCAAGGTGGGTAAAAGAGCATTTGAATAATGGGCTGTTAAGCTTAAATAATTTGGGAAGAAAAAATATAATAGCAGATTATGATATGGGCGTGTTTGGGTGTTGTGAAGCTGTGAAAAAAGATATCTTTATAGAAGCAGGAGGTTCCCATCCGGATTTGTTTGGAAAGGGGCCGGGGCTTGGCGATGGTGAAACGGGGCTTAACAAGGATCTGTTAAAAAGAGGAGTTCGCTTTGCTTATGTTGGAAGTACAGCCATTTATCATATGATACCACATGGCAGAATGACCCAGAAGTATTTAAATAATAGATTTATTTATAGCGGAAATAGTTCGAGTTACGCAGAGTATAGAAGTAATCCTTTTACCAAAGAAGATTTGCCAGAAAGGATACGGAAGTATTTAAAAGAGTTAGTAAGAACAGAAATCACATATTTATGGAAGGGGATTAGTGGTCAGACGACATTAAGGTTTTCCATAGCTATTCCTTTTTATTATTTTGCAAGGATTCGGTATGATATTCAGATTATATATAACAGAAAATTCAGACTATTTGTCGAAAACGATTATTGGTGGTAGATTGAAAAACATTAGCAGCGGGGAAGAATAAATGGCAATTTTAGTTTGTGGCGGAGCGGGATATATAGGTTCTCATATAAATAAACAGTTATATGAAGCCGGTTATGAGACGGTTGTGTTTGATAATCTGATATATGGACATAAGGAATCTGTCAAATGGGGACATTTTGAAAAAGGTGATTTAGGAAATATTGAAGATATAGACAGGGTATTTCAGAAATATGCGATTGAGGCTGTCTTTCATTTTGCCGCCTATGCCTATGTGGGGGAGAGTGTAACAGAGCCGGAGAAATATTATTATAATAACGTGGCGAACACCCTGAATCTGCTTAAAGTGATGCGTAAGTATGGATGTAATAAAATCATTTTTTCATCAACCTGCGCAACCTATGGAGAACCAGAGAAAGTTCCCATTACGGAAGATATGAATCAAAACCCGATTAATCCGTATGGCGCATCAAAGTTAATGGTGGAACGGATTTTTAAGGACTATCGGACTGCGTACAATCTCAAGTTTGTAGTACTTCGATATTTTAATGCTGCAGGGGCAGATCCGGAGGGGCAGATAGGTGAGAGCCATGATCCGGAAACACATCTTATTCCGTTGGTTTTGGATGCGGCAAGCGGGAAGAGAGAA
Source organism: Lachnospiraceae bacterium UBA7086 (assembly GCA_002492525.1). GTDB lineage: Bacteria > Bacillota > Clostridia > Lachnospirales > Lachnospiraceae > UBA3282. The sequence continues at coordinate 22,405 of DKZA01000005.1, forward strand.
GCAATCAAGGTTTTTGGAACGGATTATGATACGTCTGATGGAAGCTGTATAAGGGACTACATTCATGTATATGATCTCGCAACGGCGCATTTACAGGCGCTTTATTATTTAGAGCGAGGGGGAAAAAGTGAATTTTTTAATCTGGGGAATGAATTGGGGACTTCCGTATTGGAAGTGATTGACTCCGTGAAAAGAATCACCGGCAGGGAATTTAAGGTGATATTGACGGACAGACGCCCCGGCGATCCGGCAAAGCTGGTGGGCAGCAGTCTGAAAGCCCGGAAAACACTTAATTGGGAACCAATCTATGGTGATATTGATACAATCGTGGAACATGCATGGCGGTGGCATGAAAAAGCGGAGTATTAATGTTCTGAATATATGGAGGCGGATGGGATGTACATATTAGGAGTATCGGCATTATATCATGATGCGGCGGCAGCTCTGATTCGAGACGGAGAAATCATTGCAGCAGCACAGGAGGAAAGATTTACAAGGATAAAACACGATTTTTCCATTCCGCAGAAGGCAATCCAGTATTGTTTACAAGAAGGAAAGATAAAACCGGATGATTTACAGGCTGTTGTGTATTATGATAATCCGCTTTTGACAATGGGAAGGTTTGTAGAGAATTTACGTTATGCGGGTTCTGACAGTAAAGATTTATTGAAATTTTCTTTCGGATCACTTATCAGTCAGAAAATGTGGATACAGAATATACTGGCAGACTGTCTGGGGGGACGCCTGGGTATAGAGAATAAATTGTATGTGGCGGAACATCATATTTCTCATGCAGCGTCAGCTTTTTTTCCATCGCCCTATCAAAAAGCGGCGATTATCACTGTTGACGGCGTAGGAGAATATGCGACAACTACCATCGGCTATGGTGAAAACAATCATATCAAAATAATACAGGAGATAGATTATCCACATTCATTAGGCTTATTATATAGTGCATTTACTTATTTTTGCGGGTTTAAGGTTAACTCAGGTGATTATAAATTGATGGGATTAGCGCCTTATGGTGAACCGGTTTATTATCAGACGATAAAGGAAAAGTTGATTGATATTAAGCAGGATGGTTCGTTTCGTTTAAATCTGGATTTTTTTGATTATCAGTATGGCAGGGCTATGACAAATGAAAATTTTGCGAAGCTTTTTGGCGGAGACAGAAGGACTCCTGAATCCCCGATCACCAAAAGAGAGATGGACATGGCGGCTTCGGTGCAGAAAATCGTGGAAGAAGTGATTATGCTTATGGCATGTCATGTGAAAGAACTTTTAGGGGATGAAGTAGAGAATCTGGTTCTTGCCGGCGGCGTGGCGCTCAATTGCGTTGCCAACGGCAAGCTGTATCGCCAGAAGATATTTAAGAATATCTGGGTGCAGCCCGCGGCAGGAGACGCCGGCGGAGCAGTGGGTTCAGCATTGTTTTATTATTATCAATATCTTAACCATAAAAGAACGGCAGATAACGTTCATGATAAACAAAAAATGTCTTATCTTGGGCCGGCGTATGATAATAAAACGGTTGAAGAATATTTGAAGCGCAATGGATATCCGTATCATAAGTGTGATCATGATGAGGAAGAAGACTTTTATAATAAGATTGCGGAACTAATAGACAGGCAAAATGTGATTGGATTATTTCATGGGAGGATGGAATATGGTCCCAGGGCATTAGGAAACCGCAGTATTATTGCTGATCCACGCTCTGCCCAAATGCAGTCGATTCTGAATTTAAAGATAAAATACAGGGAATCTTTCAGACCTTTTGCACCTTCTGTTCTGGAAGAATGTGCAAAGGAATATTTTGAGTTAGACTGTCAGAGCCCATATATGCTGCTCTGTGCTGATGTGTGCGGCGCGGAAAGAGAAAAATTTCAATTACAGAGGGAAATAGAATTGTCACAGGGAAATTTATTGCCTGTCGTAAATAAAGTGCGTTCCCATATTCCGGCAGTGACGCATGTGGATTATTCCGCAAGGATTCAGACGGTCAGGAAAGAAGATAATCCAGTCTATTATGGCATTATTCATGCATTTAAGAAGTTAACAGGATGCGGCGTTATTATCAATACCTCTTTTAATGTGAGAGGCGAACCGATTGTCTGCACACCGGAAGATGCGTACTTGTGCTTTATGCGTACGGAAATGGACGTACTGGTGTTAGGAAACTGCATTTTATATAAAAAAGAACAGCCGGCATTAACGAATGATGCGGATTGGAGGGATCAGTATGAACTTGATTAATGACCAATTTGTAAATGATTTCTCTGAGTGGGCAGAAGAAAATGAAGATAAGAGTGCCTTTCCATCCATTTCTGAAAGAACAGATTCTTATTATATAAGCCGTAATTCGGAAGAAACATATATGATGGAATATTCGTTTGAAACTGTCGCTGCATTTAAGACGGCGTTGGAAAGGTATAGCAGGTCATCTATGGATACATGGTTGGTCAATAAAATGATAGTTGCGATGTATCAAAATAGATTTACAGGTGTCCAAAATAAAAATATCCCGGATGAACAGAAAGAGAAATTGAGTCCGGTTGACGGGAAAAGTGAGCTTCCGGAATACATTTATGTGTTTTGATGGGAGGATGCGGATATGCTCTGTGCATTATATACCTTGAAGAAAGAGTACTGGAAGAAAAAACTGTATATATGGAATATCAACAGGGATTCTATGGATGTGTTTACAAACGTTGTCTTTAGAAAAATCGATATCAGCGGATTTGTTTCTTTGGAAGAACAATATGTTGGAAACACATACATGAATCGGCCAATCGTGTCTTTGAATCAAATAGAACATGAAGATTATCTTGTTTTGGCAGCAGATGAGGTCCCGAAAGAGAAAATCAGGATGCTGGATGATAATAAAGTGATATATTGGTCGGATGCCCTGGATTTAAATGCGGATTTGATGGAAAAGAAAATCATTGTGTACGGCATTGGAAATGGAGCGAAACAACTGTGTGAAACTCTGGGCAAGAAAAATCTGCAGGCGGAAATGTACTGTGTGACCAGTAAGGCACACGATATGGATCAATATGAAGGAAAAGCAATTATAGAAGCCAGTGAGTTGGAAGACCAGAAAGATTGTGCTGTAATTGTTTCTGTCATCAGGATGAATCACTGTTGGGAAATATTAAAAACATTGAGAGAATTTTCCGGACAGGTATATGTGGATTTGAGCCGAATGATTGCGCATAAGAGTGAAATAAACTTCGTTCAGAGTATTGATTATGCTGTCAGGCATAATAGAAAAATATACTTGTACACTGATAGAAGTGTAATAGCTGATATGTTAGAAGAAGCTTTGCAGATCTATAATATCCGAATTGATGGCTATGTATTTGACAGGGAGGATAAGACAGGCAATATAAAAAATGTTTATGAACTGGCTCTGGACGGCGTGGAGGATAAGTTAGTTATTATAAATGTTATAAATGAAGAACCCTGTGAACATTTGATTGAAGCCAGAAATAATCTGGAATGTGCAGGCTTTTCAGTGGAGAATTTCAGCTATGTCGGTTTTACCCATTACACTACGGCTGACGAACGGTTGAGAGGGATTTTACCGTTTTCATATGATGCGCTTGTAGGAAACAGTGTTTTTTATCCGGATGGAAAAGCAGGATGGCAGATATATGGAGAAGAAGAGGAAGACAGGATCAGGATTATGGTATTAGGAGGCTCGACTTCATCAGAAGAATATTTCGTAGAGAACTGGAGCCGCAGATTATATTATAAATTAAAGCAAGCCGGTGTAAATGTAACAATTTATAATGGAGCAATCCCAGGGGATGATATTGTTGATGAAATGCTTCGCCTCTTGAGAGACGGTTATTATTTACAACCTCATTTAGTAATCAGTATGAGTGGAGTGAACAATCTTCATTATAAAGACTGTGCAAACCAGTTTAATGAAGAAAGAGTGCTTGACTGGGTAAAAAGACTGACATCCGGCTCAAGATATTGTACAGGAGTATGTGACGATGAAACATTGTACGATTTTTGGAACAGAAACATACGGTTATTGGGAATGATTTCTGAATTTTATGGGGCTCGTTTTTTTGGCTTTTTGCAGCCAATGAATATAACAATGGATAGTATGAGCGTATGGGAAAAAAGCTTATATGAGCAAGAAGAAACTATGACAGGCGCCGTGGAATTTGTAAAGTCCGCGACGAACAGGAAAGGGGAGGAGTATATTGATCTGATGCGTTTGTTTGAACACCAGGATAATATGTATTTGGATGTATGTCATTATACAAACAAAGCGCATGAAATATTAGCGGAAATAGTGTATGAAACAATTATGCCGGAACTGAATCAGCATAATTAAAATGGAAGAAAGGTTAGGAGAATATTTGTATGAATGTAAATAAATCGGTTGTCATTTACGGAGCAGGATTTTTGGGAGGCAGGTATTTTTTGGCACTTGCAGAAGAAAACGTGCATGTAGAGGCGTTTTGTGACAAAGATGCAGACAGGATTCCTCTGTATTTTGGATGTGATGTATTGACATGTGAAGAAGCAGTCAAACGATATCCGACGTTACCGTTTATTGTATCTGTCGATAATGCAGATGAGCGTAAGATGGTGACAAAGCGTTTGAAGGAAACAGGAATTGAAGCGTATGAGACTTTTAGGGAATTTTTCCCAGGGTTAAATGATGCCAAAGCAGAAACCGTTTATTGCGGTGAGGATGCAGGGTTTCAGATTGTACCGGCATTTTTACAGAGGAAAGAAAGCTTGATTGCGTATTCTTTCGGAATTGGTTTTGATTTTTCCTTTGAAATGGAACTGACACAAAAGTACGGCATGGAGGTTTATGCGTTTGATCCCAGTCCGGGAGTAGTTGAAGAAATGAAAAGACATGAGCTTCCTGATAAATTGAAATATTATCCGTATGGTCTTTCAAATGAAGATGCATTGAAGACATTTTATTGCCCCAGTCCGGGAACAGATTATTCTGAGTATTTTGCACCATGGACAGGCAATGATAAAACACAGATGCAGGTATACCGGTTATCAACTTTAATGGAGAAATTCGGGCATGATCATTTAGATATATTAAAAATGGACATTGAAGGATCAGAATTTTTTGCGTTACCAGATATATTGGATATGGGAATAGTCTTTGATCAACTTTGTATTGAAACGCATACACGTATTTTCCCTGACAGTGTAGATAAAATGAGGAGTTTAAAAAAATTACTTAATAGTCATGGATATTTGATGGTAAGCAATAAAAGACAAGAGCAGACTTACATAAGGAAGAATTTATTAGAAAATCGATGATATAAGGTGGGTTTCAATACATGAATAGAAGCGGAAAGATACCGGTTATATTTATACATAGGGGGATGCCTAAATACTTAAAAACGACTGTCTTGTGTGCGAAAAAAAGCTCCAATAAAGTTATTTTGTTGGGAGATAATGAGAATGAAGGACTGGAAGGGGTATGGTCTCCTATAGAGGAATATCGTTCTGCTTTATTTGAACAGTTTAAGAAAGTATATGTGAATTTGTCACCTAATGATAAATGGTTTGAACTGGTTTGTTTTGAGAGATATTTTATATTATTAGAATTTATGAAAAGAAACAGTCTGAAAGAGGGATTTCTAGTAGATAGTGATATGCTGTTGCTTGTCAATAACAAGGCCTTAATTACTGTTCATGATTTTGAAATGGCAGCGGATTGTGAAGAGGAAGATGGACAGGCTTATCCATGTGTGATGTATTGGACAGTTGGTGCATTGGAGCAGTTTGTGCAGTTTTGTCTTGAGATGTACACGGATGAGGATAAGCGGCAAAGTCTGATAAATATTTATAAGGATTGCAAAAGAAGACATGTGATTGAAACGCAGGGCGGGGTGTCAGATATGACACTACTGTATCTATGGATGAAGGAGACTACATGCAAATGTAATAGTCATTTCTTAAATGGAACAAATTATTTTATTGATGGTAATTGTAATATAGCAGAGCAGGCTGGATGTAAGTATGAGATGGGTAAAATTCTCAAGATAAAGAAAATAATATTTAAAAAGGGAAAACCTTATATTGTTGATCCCTGCTCAAAAAAACTGAAAAGATTAGTGGCCATTCATTGTCAGGAAAGAAGTATATTGATTTGCTGTATAGGGAAATACAATTTGTAAATGCAGTTTGGACAGTGAGAAAATTTTTCTCATGTAAATGTAAAAGGTGAAAAGAGAATATTCCAATAAAATATGGGATTAGCATATAAAAAACAGGAAGTGAAAGTATGGCATTTATACCAGTAAACGAGCCGTTGTTAAATGGCAACGAAAAGAAATACCTATGCGAATGTATCGACACAGGCTGGATTTCTTCGGAAGGCCCGTTTGTAAAAGAATTTGAACAAAAAATGAGTGCTTCTGTCGGGCGTAAATACGGTATTGCCGTATCCAACGGAACGGCGGCTCTGGAAGTAGCTGTACAAGCCCTTGGGATTGGAGAGGGCGATGAAGTTATTATGCCTACATTTACAATCATATCCTGTGCGATGGCAGTGACCAAATTGGGAGCTATTCCGGTATTGGTAGACAGTGATATACATACCTGGAATATGAATGTGGAGGAGATTGAATCTAAGATAACACCAAGAACCAAAGTCATTATGATGGTGCATTTATATGGGCTTCCGGTAGAAGCGGATAAAGTCCTTGCACTGGCTAAAAAGTATAACTTAAAAGTAATTGAAGATGCAGCTGAGATGCATGGGCAGACCTATAAGGAGAAACCCTGTGGAAGATTCGGAGATATCAGTACATTCAGTTTTTATCCAAATAAGCATATCACTACAGGTGAGGGCGGCATGGTGGTCACGGATGATAAGGAATTGGCAGAGCGTTGCAGGATGATCAGGAACCTCTGCTTTAGGAATGACATCCGTTATGTACATGATGAGATCAGTGATAACTACCGCTTCACGAACTTACAGGCGGCAGTGGGACTGGCGCAGCTTGAGAGATTGGATGAGTTTGTAGAGCGTAAGCGTGCGATGGGAAAGTATTATACGGAACACTTGAGAGATATAGAGGGTCTGATATTACCGATAGAAAAGACGGATTTCGCTGATAATATTTATTGGGTATACGGGATTGTTTTGGACGAGCAGGTTGAGGCTGATAATAAGACGGTGCAGAAATTACTGGCAGAAGAAGGAATTGGATCGAGAACCTTTTTCTGGTGTATGCATGAACAGCCGGTATATCAGAAGCAGGGAATGTTTAAGGAAGAGAGCTATCCCAATGCAGAATATCTCGCAAGAAAGGGTTTCTATATACCCAGCGGTCTGGCATTGACGACAGAGCAGATGGAGCGAGTAGTGGAGGGAGTTCACAAAGTGTTGGATAAGATATAAAGTTATAGTTTTTGTATATTGACGATTGAGTGAAACATGCTGCTACGTATAAAGGGAAAAAAATATGGGAAAAGTGGAAGAGGTTAAGAAAAAAAACAAACTGTTAGCAATGATTATTCGCAATGAATATTCCTGTGAAGGGGTAGATTTTATCACCCCTAATGCCTATTCTCAACAGGTTGCCTATATGCATCATCCTGTCGGAAAGGTAATAGATGCGCATGTACATAACTTGGTTCACCGTAATGTAGTGATGACGCAGGAAGTGCTTTTTATTAAGAAGGGCATATTGCGTGTAGATTTTTATGACGAGTATGAGGATTATCTGGAAAGCAGGGATTTACATGCGGGCGATGTTATTTTGTTGGTTTCAGGCGGTCATGGCTTTCAGGTATTGGAAGAAGTGGAGATGATAGAGGTAAAACAGGGGCCATATGCGGGAGAAGAGGATAAGCAGCGATTTTCAGGGATTGATGTGAAAGAAGTAATTTATAAAAAATAGATACTTTGTGGCTATAGTACGGGACGGGAGGCATCTTGTATTGAAGAAGAGGATTATTTGTTTTGGGTTAGGAAAAATTTATCAGGCGTTTTTAAGTTTATATGACGATTCAAGAGCAGAGATAACAGCGTTGAGTGATAATGACCCTGCCAAATGGACACAGCCGGGAGTTATGGAGCCTTCCCAAATAAAGGGAACCGAGTTTGACTTTATTGTCATCACTTCGGCATATTTTGTGGAGATCAAAGAGCAATTGCGGGGGTATGGAATAGAAGAATCCCGTATCTTAAACTTTTACGATCTCTATAAAAATTTAATGATAAAGAGTGATTATGAAATACTTGATCTTCTTAAGGATAATGTTCCCGTATCGTATAAATATGAGAAAGAAATTGGAGAGATTAAAGATATTCAGGAAAAGAGTCTTTTCTTGAACGCAAAGATTTACGCAGATGCAGTGCAGGATAAAAGGCTGCGATCACTGGAAGAAGCAGAGTTTCAGGTTTACTCACAGTTTGGAGAAGATGGGATTATCCAGTGGCTTATTCATAACGTTGCTATTGACAACAAAACATTTATTGAATTTGGAGTGGAAGATTATACAGAAGCTAACACGAGATTTCTATTGATGAACAATAACTGGAGCGGATTGGTAATGGATGGCAGTGAGGCAAATATGAAGCGCCTTAACAGCTGGGATTATCTATGGAAATATGACCTGATGGCTGTTGCCGCATTTATTACAAAGGATAATATCAACCAGATCATTCTGGATGCTGGTTTTCAGGGAGATATCGGTATATTAAGCATAGATTTGGATGGAAATGACTGGTGGATATTAAATGCCATTGAGTGTGTATCTCCGCGTATTTTAATCTGTGAGTACAATAATATATTTGGGAATGAAAAGAAAGTTACGGTGCCTTATGATGCAGAATTTGTCCGCGCAAAGAAGCATTACAGCAATCTGTATTGGGGATGTTCCATTGCGGCATTTCGCGGTTGGGCTAAAGAAAACGGATATTATTACATGGGAAGTAACTCTGCCGGGAATAATGCCTTTTTTGTGAGAAGAGACTGCATAGAGCCGGAAAAAGTGCCGGCGGATGCGGATGAATTTATTGAAAGCAGATACAGGGAGAGTAGAGATGAAAAGGGGAACCTTACATATCTGAGGGGAATCGACAGACTGAAATGCATCAGGTCAATGGAAGTGTTTGAGATAGAGACCGGATGCATTGACACGATAACCAATATCTATCATGTTTAGTGTTTCTGGCTTAGAAAGGGAATAAAACAATGGAAGTTTTTAAAGATTATGCATACTATTACAACGCATTTTATCAAGATAAAGATTATAAGGCAGAAGCTTTACAGGTAGACAGACTGCTGAAAAAATATGGAAGCAATATCAAAAAGATCATCAATTATGGATGTGGGACAGGCAGGCATGACCTTGAACTTTCCAGTCTGGATTATCAATGTACGGGAATAGATATGAGTCCTCTAATGATTAAGATTGCGCAGGAGAATGTAGAAGCCGAAAAGGCAGAAATAGATTTTTCAGTGGCAGATATAAGGACTTATAAACCAACTGAGAAATATGATGCCGTGATATCTCTGTTTCATGTGATGAGTTATCAGAACAGCAATGAGGATATCTTAGCGGCGTTTCGTGCCGCCAGGGCAGCACTGAATCAGGGAGGAATCTTTCTTTTTGATGTCTGGTATGGGCCGGGGGTATTGAGCGATAAACCGGTGGTAAGAGTGAAAGAGATAGAGGACGAGAAGAACAGACTGGTACGGATTGCCAGACCGGTCATGCATGATAAAGAAAATGTAGTAGATGTCTGCTATGAGGTATTTGTGATAGATAAGGAAACGGGATTTACAAGGACAATTAATGAAGTACATCATATGAGGTACTTTTTCAGGCCGGAACTTGAAATTTTGCTTGAACAAGCAGGCTTTAGGTTAATGGATAATATAGACTGTCTGACACTTGGTGAGACAGATTATGATTCCTGGACGAGTTATTTTATCGCACAGGCCATTTGATAAAGATAGGATTCTTTAAGAACCTTGACAATTTCATACTTTATATCAGAATTGCCTGCAACAGTTTATCCTTGCGAGCTTGAAGATATATATCCGGCTTCCCGAATAAACGTGAAAACGACAGGGGTAAATCATGCGGAAACGGCATTGTCGGATGCGGTGGATTACTGCATCGAGAATGGGATTCTTGCAGAGTTTTTGAAGAAAAACCGTGCGGAGGTGTTAGGAATGTTGTTAGAAGAGTTTGATGCGGAGAAATACGAAAGGACCCTGCGGAGTGAAGGGAAAGAGGAAGGCAGAAAAGAAGGGAAAGAAGAAGGTATAGAAGAAGAACGAGAAGATGGTATCCGATATATGATAGAGGTTCTGCAGGAATTAGGGCAGTCCGTAGATTGTGTGAAGGAGAAACTGAAGGAGAAATATTCTCTATCCGAGAAAGAGGCGCAGGGGAAGCAACAGCTGTACTGGAAATAAACAGTATAGAAGAAACATGAAATTGAGAGAGTCTGGTATAAAGTAGGAAACAAACACTTTGTATCAGACTCTCTTTTTGTGGTACATCAAATTAAAAAAATAAATATAGGAAAATAAATGTAAAGGACGCTTATGAAAAAGATTGCAATATTATTGACGAGTATACCTCAGTCCGGGGGAGAACATCAATACTTAGTTTTAGTGATGGAAACGCTCATAAAATACAACAATATATATTTTGATGTGAAGCCTATCTGCTGTAATCGTTTTTGGCGGAAATGGTGTCAGGACAATCATATAGAGTTTATCAGATATGAACAAGAGAAATATAAACCTGTGTTTATGGAGCTAAACGCCAAGTGTTATCGTGTCTTTAAGATATATAATACCTATTTTTCAAAGCTTGGGAAAATTGTTACGGAAAATAAGATTGATCTGTTGATTGGGGGACAGCAGAGTACTTTCCTGCCCGCACTGCCTTGTAAGTTGCTCCAGCCGGTACATGATCTGATGCATAGGTTCGAGCCGGGTTTTGAAGAAATTAAAAATACATATCAGGAAAGGGAGGTACATTTCGCCAGCAGTTCAAGATTTGTTGATATTGTTTTGGTTGATTCGCAACTGGGAAAGAGACAGTATCAAGAATGTTATCACAAAAAGGGAAGAAAGTTTCCACATATAAGGGTGCTGCCTTTTGCAACACCTGATTATAAAAATAAAGTGCCGGAATATGTTAAGACGCCGGATAAATATATTTTTTATCCGGCACAATTCTGGATGCATAAAAACCATAAGAATTTGTTGTGTGCAATAAGCCTGTTAAAAGAAAGGATACCAGATATTCATTTGGTTTTGGTTGGTTCTGAAAAGAATTCATTGCATGAGATCAGAAAAATGATACATAATCGCGCGTTGAATCAGAATGTCACCATTATGGGATTTGTAACTGATGAACAGGTTATATATTTATACCAAAATGCAACGGCTTTGGTAATGCCTACTTATTTCGGCCCGACTAACATTCCGCCGCTTGAAGCAATGGCACTTGGCTGTCCAGCTATTGTGTCAAATAAATATGCAATGCCGGAACAGATTGGGGATGCAGGTTTGCTTTTTGATCCGGATTCTCCGGAAGAGCTTGCTACATGTGTAGAACGTGTATGGAATAATGAAGAGTTAAGACAAAATATGATAGCAAAGGGATATGAACAGAGTAAAAAATGGACTGGGGAGAGATTTAAAAAGAGGTTTTTAAAGATTATATTGGATGAATTGGAAATATGCGTGTCATAGAGCATTAGGAAGGCGGAAAAGCATGAAAATTTCAGTGATAACAGTTTGCTATAACAGTGCGAAGACAATTGAGAGAACGATTAAGAGTGTAATTGCACAGGATTATGAGGAACTGGAATATATCATTATTGATGGCGCTTCTACAGATGGGACGCAGGATATCATTGAGAGATATAAGGATAAGATTAGTATTTATGTCAGCGAGCCGGATTCCGGACTGTATGACGCGATGAATAAAGGCTTGGAGAGAGCAAACGGAGAGGTATTCGCCTTTTTAAACAGTGATGATTATTATGTAGAAAATGTATTAAATAGAGTAAAAAAGTACTTTGAAAACAGTAATGCTGATATGGTCAGCGGAAACATGTATTTATGTGAAAATGGAATCAATACAAAAGCGGTTTATGACAAAAGTAAAAAGGAAAATATGTTTTGCCAGGTAGTTTATCCGCATCCCGCGTTGTTTGCCAAAAGAGAATTATATAAGAAATATGGTGGATTTGATACTTCCTATAAGATTGCGGCCGATTCAGAGTGGGTGATGAGGGTATGTTTCAGTGGGGCAGATGTACTTTGTGTGGAAGATTATTTCACATATTTTTGTTTGGATGGACTAAGCTCTAGAAAAAAATATACAGCATTGAAAGAAATGTACTATATTGCACTTGAATATGCGCAGAAAAATGAATACACATATATGAAAAAAGTGGTACGGGAATTTTACTCTGTCGCATTAAAGAATCTGGAAAAAAGAGAAAGATATCGAAATGCATTAGAAAACAGAATAGAAGATATCAGAAAACTGTTTGATTATAACAAAGGATATTATATCTGGGGGATTGGTAAAAGGGGCAGGGAATGTTTTCAAAGTTTTGAGAAACTTGGACTTCACATTGTCGGTTTTATAGACTCTTATGCAAATACCAAGAAGCTTAACGGATACCAGGTAATAAAACCGGCAGAGATAGATACTACAAATTTGATATGTATTACGCCGGAAGGCTATGAGGCAGAAATCATTTGTAGATTAAAGGATAAAGGGATAGAAGAAGACAGGTACTTTACATATTCGGATATGTTGGATTATATTATACCTTTTGGAGAAATAGAAATGGATGTGAAACAGCCAAAAGCATAATGCCAGAGAGGTAGAGGATGACGGGTTCATATAATTAATTTATTTTTGGAAAATTCAATAAGGAGCCGTGATAGCAAAGAAATGATGTACAGGCGGGACACAGTCATGAAACCTAAAATCTCAATCATAACACCATGTTTCAACAGTGAAAGAACAATCAGGGGTACGATCGAGAGCGTACTGGATCAGACGTATAAGAACATTGAATATATCATTGTGGACGGCGGTTCCACTGACGGTACGGTAAACATTATCCGGGAATATTACCCTAAGTTTAACGGCAGGATGAAATATGTCAGTGAAAAGGACAAGGGCGTGTATGACGCCATGAACAAAGGCATAAAGATGTCCACAGGCGCTCTGATAGGGATCATCAACAGTGATGATCATTATGAGCCGGATGCAGTCGAGACCATAACGGAGCATATGACGGATGATAGATACCAGGTGATCTACGGATACTGTAAGGTGTGGGACAGAGGGCATGTTACAAATGTGCTTAAGAACAGGCATGAGAACCTGGCAGATAGGATGATACCGCATCCCACGTGCTTTGTGACAAGAGATATTTACAGGGACTTTGGCCTTTTTCTGACCATTTTTAAGATAGCCGGCGATTATGAGCTGATGATCAGGCTGTATAAAAGCGGCAGGGTAAACTTCACACAGGTCAATAAAGTAATAGCTAATTTCAGAGAAGGCGGTTTGAGCTGTAATGGAAAGCGGGTTGCAAGGGAGAAAGCATTAATAACGTATCATCACGAGATGATATCTTTTAAAGAAATGATCCGTGAACTGATAAACAATATATGATACACGGTGAAAGGCAAGGAGGGCAAATGAAAGTTTTAATCTGGGGAACGGGGGATATGACTTCAAGGTATCTTGCGATGCAGGAGATAGAAGAGGATGACATACTCGGATTCATCGAGAGCAGAAGAACAAAAGACACTTTTCATGGGAAAAGAGTATATGAACCGCAGGAGATAGGGGCCGCAGGCAGTTATGATTATATAGTCGTATGCATAAAAAATGCGGGCCGGGAGATCAGGCAGACATGCCTGGAGACGGACATAGATATCCGGAACGTGATCCTGATGGATAACTGGGAGTGGCTGGATGGGAGAGTCATCGAAGAAGATCCTCCGGCCTGCTGCAGGAAGATCATCGATAATCCTTTTGCGATACAGGAAATACTCCCGCGGTTTTATGAAAAATACTTGAAAGAGAAGGATGTACAGGCCGGGCGCTATATGACCATTTCAAGAAACGGCTATGATCTGTGCGAAACGGATGCGCCGATGCTGAGCGAAGAGTATAACACCCTGCAGTATCAGACGGATTATTTTAGATACAGGACTTTTGAACTTATTGCGAATGAAATTATCAGGAGCAAAGTTGCGGGGGCTGCGGCGGAAGTCGGTGTATTTAAAGGGGCATTTTCAAGGCTGATAAACAGAAAATTCAAGGATAAGAAATTATATCTGTTTGATACCTTTGAATCCTTTGATGAAGAGGAGTTTCATTATGAGCTGGAACAAGGGAGGGTGCCGGCAAACTTTTTGAAGGGCTTTGCAGCAACGAATGTTGCGGCTGTGCTCAAAGATATGCCTTATCCGGACAGATGTATCGTAAGAAAAGGATTATTTCCGGAAACGGCAAAAGGCCTCGAAGATGAAAGGTATGCGTTTGCTTCCATTGATGTAGATTTTGAAAAATCCATTTTGGAAGGCTTGAGGTACTTTTATCCCAGATTAAATAACGGGGGCGCTATTTTTGTCCATGACTACAATAACCGGTTCCTGGAAGGGGTAAAGATTGCTGTGAATACATATGAAAGCGAAATAGGAAAACTGTTATCCAAGGTCCCGCTTGCGGATGAAGGAGGAACCTTGGTGGTGGTCAAATAAATTCCATAGGAGAGGAGAAATGTAAGATGAAAAAAGGTGTAGTCTCAGTTTTATCAATGCTGGCAGGCGCAGCGATTGGAGCAGGTGCAATAGAAACAGTACAGAAACCCAAAGTGATAAAAAAAGCGGAACATACCCAGAAGATGACAGAATTTTATCAGGTATTGGTGGAATGGCTGCGGATAAAGCAGGAGGGGAAATCTCTGACCGAGTTTTTTACACGAAATGAATATAAGACGGTTGCTATTTATGGCATGAAGGAACTAGGAGAGAGACTGTATGATGAATTAAAAGATTCAGAGATTGAAGTGAGATATGTGATAGATAAAAATAAAGATTCGGTATATGCGGATGTGGATGTTGTTACTCCGGACGATACGCTGGAAGCTGTGGATGTGATTATTGTGACCGCAATACATTATTTTGATGAGATCGAAGAAGCATTGTCGGTAAAAGTTGATTGCCCAATTGTGTCATTGGAAGATGTCATATATGAAATTTAGGGAGCGGCAGGCGCGAAGCGAAAGAGGTTGAACTTGAGGATTATCATTTTCGGTACGGGACAGATATACAGGGAGAATAAGGAAAGACTGGATAAAGAGGATGAAATCACAGCGTTCCTCGATAATGACCGGTGTAAACAGGGGAGACTGGTGGATGGGATTCCTGTCTATGCACCTGAGAAGATACGGGATCTGTCCTATGACAGGATCGTGATCATGAGTAATCATGCTGTAGAGATGCGCAGCCAGCTTTTGGAGGCAGGGTGCGCTGAAGATGCACTGCGCCATTATCATGAGTATTTTGCTATAAAGTCTCCCACAGTGGATGCCTGGGACCTGACCGGAGAAGAGGGACAGAAAAGCTGTCTGTTCATCACTTCGGATGCAGATTACCATGGGGGAGCTATGGTGGCAGTATATGCAGTGCAGGAACTGATGAGGAGAGGCTACAGGGCTGTCATCCTGGCAGCAGCTGGAAATGAGGCATTTGTCGGGGAATTCCATAAGAAGGGGATCGAGATTAAGATCGACCCTCATCTTCCCTATCGTAAGTGGGAACAGTTCAGGTGGGTTATGGATTTTCAGAAGATCATAGTGAATACCTATCCAATGGTGTTGTGTGCCCTGGAGATAAGCAGGCACCGTCCGGTCTCCCTATGGCTGCATGAGAGCGATAACATCTATCCCCAAATGCGGTATTGGGAGGAACGCATTAAGAGGGAGGTCGTTGATCATAATCTGGGAATCTACGCAGTCAGTGCAGATGCAGAACGAAATTTTATCAAGAATATCATGCCGTGCAATATAGGGATCCTGCACTATGGGATCCCGGATGCCGGTGCCTGCAGAAGCCCTGGTGGCAGCGCGGAGCGACTCAGATTTGCGGTCATCGGGACACTGCATCCGATCAAACAGCAGCTGTTCTTTCTGCAGACGGTCTCACAGATGGGCAGGAGGAAGACAGAGCAGATGGATATCCTCATTATCGGCAAGGCAGGCAACAGGGAATACTCTGAGAAGATCTGCGGCATGGCGGAGCAGATGGATCAGGTCAGCATAGTGGGAGAGTTGAATTGCCAGGAGATGGACCAGGCATATCAGGATATAGATGTGGTAGTCGTCCCGTCGGTCTATGAGACGATGTCTATAGTTGCGACGGAAGCGATGATGAGAGGGAAGATCTGCATCGTGAGCGACAGCACAGGGATAGCCGGATATATCGCTTCAGGGGAAAATGGCTTTGTGTTCGGGAATGGAAATGCAGAAGATCTTGCGGAAAAGATGAGCTGGTGTATGGAACACAGAGATGAATTGCCACGTATTGGAATAAAAGCACGCAGGGTGTATGAGGAGCATTTTTCCATGGAAAGATTCGGTGACAGATTAGAGCAGCTGCCATAGTCTGGGAAAAGGCAGTAAGAGCAGCCGGTCATATGAGGGGAACAGCATGGCAGAAGAAAAGAGATTATGTATATATGCAGTTTATGACAAGCAGAAAAAGATCAATAAGTATATCGAACCGGTGCTCCGGGAATTGAAGAGATTCGTCACGGATATCGTCATCGTATGCAACTTTGACAAGATCGCCGAGGGGGAAGAGTATGTACTTCCTTATGCATCAGAGATATATTTCAGGGACAATGTAGGCTTTGATGCAGGGGCCTATAAAGATGCGCTCATCGATCTTATCACCTGGGACAGGGTACTGTGCTATGATGAACTGCTGCTGACAAATGATACTTATTTTGGACCTGTCTATCCATTCGATGAGATGTTTGGCCGGATGGGAGAAAGACAGTGCGATTTCTGGGGAATCACAAGACATTCCAAGGTATTCATTGAAGATATGGGAGAATTTGATGAGCATATACAGAGCTATTTCCTGAACTTTAAGAGTGAGGTATTCCACAGCAGGCATTTTAAGGATTTCTGGGATGCGTATCAGTATATGCCGGATAAGATACATACGGTCGTGAACTTTGAGATAGGGATCAATACCTATCTAGCCGGGCGGGGATATAAAGGTCATGCCTACACAGACGATTGTTGCCTGCCATATATCAATAGGAGGGGCGTCAATCCATACTTCCAGTATGCATATGAACTGATACGGGAGGCAAGAGTCCCGGTCATAAAGAAGACGAATTTTTATGGGAAGAACAGATGGCTCTTAAATGCTCTTGCGGCTCTCGAGTATATCGAAGAGCATACAGGTTATGATGCCTCGCTGATAACAGATTATATCTCTGAATATCAGGAGAAGGGACTGATAGGGTCCTATTTTGACTTTGAGGCCATGGAGAGATTTGTGGGAGGACATTCTGATGTATACATATATGGCTGCGGGGTATGGGGGCAGATCACGGCGGATTACTTTAAAAAGAAAGGATGGAGATATAAATGCTTTCTGGTGACGGAAGGCGCGGATCCGGATACCGGCGTGAGAAGGTTCCTGGATGTGGATATCGCGGAAGACGACGGGATCATAATAGCACAGGAATACAGGGATGTGTGTGAAGAGATCATACGATACATCGGGGAGCGGTGCGATAAGGGACAGATATTTACCCCCTGCTATGTACAGGAAGCGGGTGAGAGGCATGGAGCAGATAGAGAAGATATATGAGGCAGAGAGGATCGTTATATATGGGGCGGGCGCTGTGGCGAATATCGCATACCTCTATATCAGCCGGCTGGGGCTTGCAGAGAGGATGACCGCATTTGCGGTATCGGATATGCGGGGGAACCCGGAGTCCAAGAATGGACTTCCGGTCATGCGGGCAGAGCAGATCCTGTCATCAGACAGACATCTCCTGATAGTGGTGGCGGTCCAGAGATCCACGCAGGATGCAGTACTGGCTGGTCTGACTGATCTGGGGTGTGATGCATATCTGGTGCTCGATCCGGACAGGCTGATCGATTCATTTTATGAGACGCTCTATGAGAGCCCGGTCGTGAAGAACAAGCTCTTCTTTATGAACTATAACGGCTGCGGGTACGGCTGCAATCCCAAGTATATAGCAGAGTGTCTGAGAAAAAGATACGGGAAGGATGACCTAGATATCGTCTGGGGCATAGACAGCGATGAGCATATGATCCCGGACGATATCAGGACGGTAAGGACCGGCACATACCGATATTACCAGGAGATCGCCACAGCACATATATGGGTGGACAATGTGCGCAAACAGTTCGACATAAGAAAGCGGGAAGGACAGTTTTATATCCAGACGTGGCATGGCGCTGCGCCGATGAAAAAGGTAGAAGGCGATATCTCGGATAAAGTACCTGAATCCCATATCAGCGCGAGCAAAAGGGATTCGGAAATGGCGGATCTGTTCCTGTCAGGCAGCAGATTCTATAGCGATCTGTATAGGAAAGCTTTCTGGTATGACGGCGAGATACTGGAGTCCGGCCTGCCGAGGCAGGATATCTTCTGGGATACAGGATACGCGAAAAAACAGGTGAGAGGATACTACCACATTGCTGAGGACAGGCGGATCGTGCTGTACGCCCCTACGTTCAGGGATGACCTCAGTACGGATGCGTATGATCTGGATATACCGGCGGTAAAGGAGGCCATAGAACGGAAGTTTTCCTGTCAGTGCGTCATGTGCGTGAGCAGACATCCCAATAACAGATACATACGGTATCATCTTGCACCGCACAGCTATACAGATGTGAGCGGGTATGATGATTTTGAGGAGCTGTTGGCGGCAGCGGATATCCTGATCACGGATTTTTCGGGGTGTGCGTATGATTTTTCGCTCACGGGCAATCCGGTGTTCCTCTATCAGAAGGATCATCAGGAAATGGCAGCACAGAGGGACTTTTACGTCCCGATGGAGGATATGCCGTATCCGAGAGCCGGAACAAATGAGGGATTGATCAAGAGCATATCTGACTTTGACAGATCGTCGTATACTGAAAATCTAAAAAGTTTTATGGACAGATTTGGCAGCTTTGATGACGGACATGCATCAGAGCGTGTCTGCGAAAGGATAATGAGGGCCTTAAATGGATAGCAGGGAGAAGATCAGGGAAGCATTAGGAGAAGATGCGGTCGTCATATATGGCGCCGGACTCATGGGGCAGAGCCTTTGTAAGGTATTGAGCGAAGCGCCTTATCATAGGGACATGGAATGTTTTATCGTGAGGTCGAAAAGCGGCAATCCGGACTATATATCGGGAGTCAGGGTCATTTCCATGGAGGAAGCGGCGGCATACAGACACCGTCCTGTATTTGTGGCGCTCCATGAGAAACATATCAGGGATGCAGTAAGAGAGCTGAACGAAGCAGGATTCGACAGGCTGATCCCCGTAACATTTGACAATGATCTGTGGACTGATATCAGGGAAGCATGGATCAATGAAAACAGTCTGCTGCCATATGAAGCAGTGCCTTCCCTCTGGGGCATGAATGAGCAGAAGCTCCATATATATGTCGTTCATTGTGAATTTGATAAAGAACTGGTTGAAGATATCCAGGATACGGCATATGAGATCTCCATTCAGGCAGGGGCTGCGCTGGCGGATCACATCTATTATGAAGCGGTGGATGATGTGGGAGATAACATCTCAAACAAGAACGGACAGTACTGCGAACTGACTGTCTTATACTGGGTATGGAAGCATGACCGTGCGGAACATATCGGGATAAGCCATTACAGAAGGAGATTCCATCTGGATGCGGCGGATCTTGCAGTCATCTTGTCGGGGAACATAGATATGGCGGTCACGGTACCGATCATAAACACCAACACCGTGAAAGGACAGTACATAAAGGATCATGGGAAGAACGAGTGGGATATCATGGAGGAGGCGGTGAGAGAGTTATCGCCCCAATATGCCGGAGCACTGGAAAGGGTAGGGAACGGTTCTTTTTACTATGCATACAACATGTTCATTGCGAAAAGAGAGGTACTGGACAATTACTGCGAGTGGCTGTTCCCGATCCTGTCTTATTGTGAAAAGAAGATCGGGAAGAAAGAGGATGCCTATCAGAACCGTTATATCGGATTCTTGGGCGAACGGCTGCTGACTGTATATATTGCCAAACATCAGGAACTGCGGGTAGCGGTGGTAAGAAAGCACTTTATAGAATCGAAAGAAAAATAAGAGGATAAGGAGCGGACGGTCTGTGAATCTGGCGATCTACGGCGCGCAGGGATATGCCCTGGGCGCATACGAAGCGATAAGAACATTATATCCTAGACGGGGGATCTCCTGTTTCCTCGTGACCAGCATGGAGGGCAACGCGCCTTTGCTCGGCGGCATCCCGGTGAAGACGCTGGCGGCTTACGCAGGGGGCCTCACAGGAGAAGAGAAGCAGCAGGTGGAGATACTGATAGCCACTCCTGAGCGGGTGCAGCCGGATATAGAGGAGATCCTGGAGAATTTCGGATTCCGGCATCACAGGCGGCTCACCTTTGCCCGTTTCACGGAGCTGATGGAGCTGTTTCATGCAAGGTTCGGGAGGTTCCTGCCGCTTCCGGCCCTGCCGGTGGGCTGCCACATGCCTTTCCTTAGGGTCTATATGGCGAGATCCCATGCGGACAGACCGCTGCGGGAGAATGTATGCCTGCCGGGATATATATTCCCCATCCAGGCAGGCGCAGACTGCTGCGATGTGCGGGTGGCGGATCTTTCAGATAATACAGGCGTGCATATCTCCGAAAAGAACGGCAATTATTGTGAGCTGACAGTGCTGTACTGGATGTGGAAGAACAAGCTGCTGGCAGAAGGGACTGTTGACGGCGGAGAGGGGCAGTACTTCGGACTGTGCCAGTACAGAAGGGGGTTTGACCTTACAGAGGATGACCTTCTGCGGCTGGCGGACAATGGCGTGGATGCAATCCTTCCTTACCCGCTGCCTTATGAGCCGGATATCCATGCCCACCATGAGCGGTACATAAAGGAAGCGGACTGGAAAGCGATGTTACAGGCCCTTGATGAACTGCATCCGGAATATATGGAAGCATTTCCGGAGATCCTTGGACAGCAGTATCTATACAATTACAATGTGATCCTGGCGAAGAAGAGTGTGCTGCGCGACTACTGCGAGTGGCTGTTCCCGATCCTGGAGCGGACAGAGGGACTCAGCGAACCGAAGGGATGGGAGCGGAGTGACCGATATATCGGGTATATGGGAGAGACTTTGGAAACGTTGTATTTTATGAAGAACGCGGACAGACTCACGATCGTGCACACAGGATGCCGGATGCTGGTCTAAAAGGGAGGAAGAGATCAAAATGGATTTTGAATTAACAGCATCGATGATGTGTGCCAACTATGGCAACCTGGAGAAGGAAGTGCGGGATTTAGAAGAAGGCGGTATTGATTCTTTTCATATTGATATCATGGATGGACGCTATGTGCCGAATTTTGCCATGTCCCTGAATGATATGTCATTTATAGCGTCAGCGGCAAAGAAGCCTTTAGATGTGCATCTTATGATTGAACATCCGAACAATAATATACATATTTTTTTAGACCGGCTGCGAAAGGGGGATACTGTTTATATTCATCCGGAAGCAGAGTATCATCCGTCCACGACGCTGCAGAAAATCATTAATGCAGGTATGATTCCGGGTATTGCGATTAATCCCGGGACAAGTATTGAGACGGTTATGGAAATGCTGCGTATTGTAAAGAAAGTACTGGTCATGTCCGTAAATCCGGGCAATGCGGGACAGATGTATCTGCCTTATGTGGGTAAAAAGTATACAAAACTTTTATCCCTAAAAGAGGAAATGAATTTTGAAATTTATTGGGATGGTGCCTGTAATGCAGACAAGATACTGGAGTTTGCACCCAAAGGAGTAAAAGGGTTTGTAATCGGTACCACGCTTTTATTTGGGAAAAAACAGCCTTATGGCGAAACGTTGCAAAATATACGGGAGCTGATATTTTAGTTATGATTCTTCAGGGGAATCTTTTTGAATATCTTGACGATATGGCACGGAGAAGGCAAGGCATCAGGATGACAATGCTTATGAGAAACAGTTTTATATGAAATGAAGGCCGGGAGAGAAAAGAAGGGGGAAGCGTATGAAAATTAAGAAAGTTTATATTTCCTTACTAGGAATGATCTTTTTTATACTGCTTTCTTTATATACAGGATTATTTGTTATAGAGAAACTGTGCTTAGTATCGGAAAATATGAATAAATATTTTTTAGTTACATCTTCTTTTTTTGTGGGGCAGACTGTATTACTGCTGCTGTTTCGGTTTTCTGAATTGATTTTTAGAAATATGAAATATGCCTGTTGGTTTACAAATTTTGTGGGACTGGTAATTGTCCTTGCTTTTATGTGGGAGAAAAGAATAGCAATCATTTGGCAAGGAATCGGCGGTAGAGAGATTGCGGTTTTTGTTGGTACGGTTCTTGTGATTATGGTATTGACTTCGATAATGTACAATGATTATTTTCCGTCAGGGAACAATATTTTGAGTCCGGATGGTAAAATTTATGTTTATACCCATTTAGGCACAGTTCATTCGCCAAGAAGCGTAAATATAATGAAAACAGCAATGGAGGAAAACAGAATTCCTTTGATAGGGATTAATTACGGTATTCCACTGGTTTTAATATGGTTTGGCATATTAGGTGATGTGTTTTCTTATTTTACACAGATTCTTTATTATGGAGTAAATAATGCCTTTGCTTTTTTTTTCATTGCAGGCTTTATAAAGGAATGTTTTGGAGGGTCGTTTGGATTTATTTGTGTAGGAACAATGTTTATCTTCAGTGTGTCAGAAGGAATGTCAGTGCGTTATAAATTGTGCACAGATGCGACAGGGTGTACAAATCCGGGAATTTGTCAATATCCGGATGTTTGGATGATGATGTGCCTTGCATTGTTTTATTTCAGAGTGATATATAATGCGGCAATGTCAAATTGGGGAATGTCTGCAATAGGTCTGTTTAGTTTACTCTGTGCAATGGGATGGGCTTTAATGGCCCCACAGATTGGGATTATGGGAATAGGAACATTGGTCTGTTGCAGCCTTTGGCTTTTGTGTATGGGGAATATAGTAAGTGCAGGCGCCTTGGCAATTTTGCTGTTCATTTTATTTGCGGGAATGTTGTGCAGCGGTTGGCTTGGGGGAGGTATGTTACATCGAAAAGACAGGGTGAGGCAGGATATATTTGGAAGCGAATGTGGGAACATGAAGTTTACATTAGGATATTATGGGTTTGGATTTAGAGATGTGAGAGAAGCGAAAAGCTTTCAGTTAGATTGTGTTGTATCACAAAATATAGGAGTAATCTTACGGGTTTTTGCGTTACCTTTGGTTACATTGGCGGTATACTTTACGATACTTACAGTTACATATGACCGGTGGAAATTCTGGATTGCGTTTGTGTTATTAGTTTTGTTGGGCGGCGGAGCGGTTTTGTGCTATTGTTTATCGACCAACGGAACGCGCAAATCAGAATTAACAAGATTTTTAGCACCGTCACTTGTATTTAGTAAGGTAGCATGGGTAGGTATTTTGGCATGTGGTACGGGCTGGAGCATATGGAGAGGGGCGGGTGTTGTATTATCTGTTTTTTTGTTGTGTAGCAGCGTGCCTCTTTATTCCGTTTTACGAAAGATTCTTGCGGATGGAGAATCTTTGATATCCGTTTGGTTTACATTGCCTGAAAAAGTAGAAGAATTCGGGCGTTATGATATTAGCAGTGAATTTTATGATTGTATTTTGGAGAACAATACGCAGATAGTTTCTTCAATAAAGGAGTTAGAAAAGAAAAAAGTCTATATTTATGGAACAGGGAATTATGCAGAGAAACTGTATTGCAACATGCAAAAAGAGGACGAAATATATTTCATGGGATTTATTGATTCAAAGCCTGCAAAATGGAAAAAGAAGTTAGATGGAAATAAAATCTTTTCACCACAGAAGATTGGAAAAATACAACAGGATGAGATTGTGATAATTGGAAGTGAGTTACGATCTGGAATCGTGGATATTTATTTTATGTGTCATATTTATGGATTAAAAAATATAGTCAGATTATCAATATAAAGCTTTTTGGCAATGATGAAAATGTGTTTGTAATCATATCAGTAAACGAGTCACTGCTAAACGGCAATGCCTCACATTCCTTGTAAAAACTTTTATCCTGTGTTAGACTATTAGCGAATAAAACACAAAATAGTTATTAGTGTCACAGAGCATTTTTATAAGAATACCGGAGGAGAATCTTCATGAACAAGACAGACAAAATTTACGTAGCCGGGCACAGAGGACTGGTTGGCAGTGCTATTGTGCGTAACCTGAAGGCGAAGGGATATGAGAACATCATTGGCAGGACACATAGGGAACTGGATCTGACCAATCAACAGGCAGTCAGGGATTTCTTTGAAAAAGAGCGGCCGGATGTGGTGGTGCTGGCAGCAGCCAAGGTGGGAGGCATTAATGCGAATAATACAACGCCCGCAGATTTTGCCTATGAGAATATGCAGATTCAGTGTAACGTAATCCAGTGTTGTCATGAATATAGCGTGAAGAAGCTTCTGTTCCTGGGAAGTACCTGTATCTATCCCCGGATGGCGCCCCAGCCGATTCCGGAGGATGCGCTTTTGACCGGGCCGTTAGAAGAGACCAATGAGGCCTATGCCATTGCCAAGATTGCAGGACTGGAGATGTGCAAATTCTATAAGAAGCAGTATGGGGATGATTTTATCAGCTGTATGCCTACAAATCTGTATGGCCCGGAGGATAATTATAATCTGGAAGGTTCTCATGTGCTGCCGGCCATGATCCGCAAATTCCACGAGGCGAAGGTAAATCAGGCGCCTACGGTGGAATTGTGGGGAACGGGAACACCTCTCAGGGAGTTTTTGTATGTGGATGATATGGCGGATGCCTGTGTGTTTCTTTTGGAAAATTACAGCGGGGAGCAGCATGTCAATATCGGTACCGGCAAGGAGCTCACAATTAAGGAACTGGCGGAAGCTGTAAAGAAAGTAGTAGGTTTTACAGGTGAGATTGTCTGGAATAAGGATATGCCGGATGGCACTCCCCGTAAGCTTACGGATGTGACGAAGCTGCATGAATTGGGTTGGAATCATAAGGTGGAATTGGAGGAGGGCGTACAGCTTGCCTACGACTGGTTCCGGGAAAATGTGAAGGACGCAAGAATGTAAGGATGCCAAGCATGGCTCAATTGTGTTAATAACTTGGCGCGTGCGATAAATTACAATTTACATCGTATTACTTCTCTGATATTATTACAATTGTGAAGAAATAACTACAATCACAATACAATAGGAAGAGGAGTAAAAGGGGAATGTTACAACAAAATACGATAAGCGGACAGGAACTGGAACAGATTGTTTCTGATTTTATGCTGGAACTGGGCATACCGGCGCATTTGCGGGGATACCAGTTCCTTCGCAGTGCGGTGGAAATGTGCGTGGGCGATATGGAACTGGTGGGCAGTGTGACCAAACTTCTGTATCCGGATCTGGCGAAGATGTATCAGACCACGGACCAGAAGATTGAGAGAGCCATTCGCAATGCGATCGAGGTATCCTGGGAGAGAGGCAACAGCGAGTTGTTTGAGGAACTTTTCGGATACTGCAACAGTATTGAATACAGCAGGCCGACCAACAGTGAATATATCGCGGCGGCAGCGGATCATATCCGGTTAAAGTACGATCTGATATAGTGCAGAGGGTTGACAGAAAGTTATATAAACTTATATAATATTTTAAAAGTTATATAAACTTATAAAAAGTTATATAGAAGACGAAAAGTTATATAAGGAGAACTTTCATGAACAATCCTTTCACATTATCTTTTGGAAAGAAGCCTTTGCAATATGTTGCGCGGATTTCACAGACGAAGGAGATTATTGAGAACTTTAATGCGGCTTATCCATCCAATCAGGTTTATATGCTCACGGGAGTAAGAGGTTCCGGTAAAACGGTCATGATGACGGGAATTATCAATGAGCTGAAGGAGATGGAAGAGTGGGTTGTGATGGAATTGAATCCCACAAGGGATCTTTTGCAAAGCCTGGCGGCAAAGTTGTACAGTCAACCGGAGATGTATACCCATTTGGTACAGGCAAAGCTCGATTTCTCCTTTTTGGGTCTGGGTGTATCACTGGAAAATGCTACGCCGATAACGGATATTGAAAATGCTATTCAACTGATGCTTGCCGAACTGAAAAAAAAGCAAAAACGGATATTGATTGCAATTGATGAGATTACAAATTGTGAGTATGTCAGAGTGTTTGCCAGTTCTTTCCAGATTTTTCTAAGACAGGAATATCCTGTTTTTCTATTGATGACGGGATTGTATGATAATATTTATAATCTTCAAAATGAAGATGCACTTACTTTTTTATACAGAGCACCCAAAATCGTATTGGAGCCGTTAAATTATACGGCGGTCAGGAAACGGTATATGGATATTTTTGAACTGGATATGGAAAAGGCAGGGGAGATGGCAAAACTGACAAAGGGTTATCCGTTTGCCTTTCAGGTGCTGGGATACCTTTGCTGGGAAAACAAAGGGAAAAAATCACTGGAGGAAATTCTGCCGGAATATGACCAGTATCTTGAGGAGTATGTGTATAGTAAAATATGGTCGGAAGTTTCCGCAAAGGATCGGGAGATATTGGTTGTCATGTCCCAGAGCGGGGAAACCAGAGTTAAGAATCTCAGGGAGAAAACCGGCATGACATCCGAACTGTTTTCTGTATACAGGGAGCGGCTGAAACGGAAAGGAGTATTAGATACCAGGACTTATGGAGAGGTGTCTTTTGCTCTCCCGAGATTTTCGGAATTTGTATTGGCAAGTACGATTTGATATGGAAGGGAAGAGACGTATCTCTTCCTTTTTTTGTGCATTTATGATAGAATTATTTTGATTTAGTCTGACTTCATGCGGGGAACAGCCTCTGTTGCTTATATCGGAGGCGGCAGAAGGATTCGGGCAGACTATACGGAGGTCCATATGAAATTATTAAGCGTCATAGTGCCCTGCTATAACGAAGAAGAAAATATCAGGGATTTTTATGATGAGTTGTTTAAGAATACGCCATTTTTTCAGGAGAAAGAACTGGAAGTGGAAGTTTTGTATATTGACGACGGCTCCAAGGACAAGACGGCGGAAGAAGTAAAGAAGCTGCATGAAGAGGATAGCAGGGTGCGCCTGGTGTCTTTTTCCCGCAATTTTGGGAAGGAGGCGGCTATCTATGCGGGTCTGCAGAAGTGTAAGGGAGACCTGGCGGTGCTGATGGATGCGGATTTACAGGATCCGCCTTCGCTGTTACCGGAAATGTATGCTTATATGGAACAGGGATATGATTCTGTGGCTACCAGGCGTGTGACGCGCAAAGGGGAGCCGGTGCTCCGCTCCTTTTTTGCCAGGATGTTTTATAAATTGATGAACAGGATTTCCCGCACAGAGATTGTGGACGGGGCCAGGGACTATCGTTTGATGACCAGACAGGTAGTGGACGCTATTCTTTCGATGACGGAGTATAATCGTTTTACCAAGGGTATTTTTGGCTGGGTAGGATATGAGACGAAGTGGCTGGAGTATGAGAATGTGGAACGCAGGAAGGGAGAGACCAAGTGGTCATTCTGGAAACTTTTTTTGTATTCCTTGGAAGGAATCATGGCGTTTTCCACGGCGCCGCTTACGGTGGCTTCTCTAATGGGTGTGCTGTTTTGTGTCCTGGCATTTGCCTTGATTATTTTTACCATTGTACGGAAACTTTTGTTCGGCGATCCGACTTCTGGCTGGCCTTCTTTGGTGTGCATTATTTTGCTGGTCAGCGGGGTGCAGTTGTTTTGTCTGGGAATTGTGGGGCAATACTTATCTAAGACATATATGGAAGTGAAGAACAGGCCAATCTATCTGGTCAAAGAGGAGATAGAATGAGCGGGTTAGTCAGTATCATTGTGCCGGTGTATCAGGCGCAGGATTATATAGAGAAGACCATCAGCATGGTCATGCAGCAGACTTATGGGAACTGGGAATTGGTGCTGGTGGATGACAGGTCCGGGGATGGAAGCGTACAGGTGATTGAGGAGGCGCTTGCCGGATACAGGCATCAAAGGCTTACGGATGTTTCGGAAGATGTGGAGCGGATGGAAGAGTATGTATGTGAGCAGGACAAACGTATCCTTCTTATCTGCAAAAAGAAAAACGAGGGCGCTGCAAGAGCCCGGAATACCGGACTTATGGCCTCAAAGGGCAGATATATTGCCTTTCTGGATGCAGATGATATCTGGTTTGCGGACAAGCTTTCGAGAGAACTGTCGTTCCTGGAAGAGAAACAGGCCGGATTTGTGTTTTGTGCTTATGAGTTCGGGGATGAAGAAGGACGGCCTACGGGCAGGATAGTTCATGTGCCGCCGCAGCTGACGTATAAAAAGGCCTTGTCCAGGACGGTGATTTTTACTACCACAGTATTGCTTGACCGGACTAAGATTCCGGAAGAACTGATACGGATGCCTGTAGTCCCCAGCGAGGATACGGCTACCTGGTGGCAGATTCTCAGGGCAGGGCATGTGGGATATGGACTTGATGAAGTGCTTGCAGTCTATCGCAGACCGGCAAAATCGCTGTCCTCCAATAAACTGACGGCGGTAAAGCGCATCTGGAATCTGTACCGTAAGCAGGAAGGGTTGTCTGTGGCAGCCAGCGCATTTTATTTTGTATTCTGGGCTTACAGAGCGACCATAAGGCGGATTTAGAGGGATTGTTATGAGACGACGGATAAAAACACTGACGAGATTTATGGTATTACAGCTTTCTTTTATCGGATTGTTTTTTCATACGGCTATTTATGCGTATTTCTGGTTTGAGGAGTATTATCCGTTCCTGCGGTTTCACAGGAACTTCAAATACTACTTTAAAGGACATGTGCTGATTCTGGGGATTTATTTTGTGCTCCTGTTTTTCTTTGCCAATACTTATGGGGCATTGAAGGTGGGGTATTTGAAGCCTGTTGACGTGTTGATTTCAGAATTTTTCTCTTTGTTGTTTGTCAATATTGTATCTTATTTCCAGATATCGCTGATGGCCAACTGGGTGGTGGATGTGAAGCCTATTGCCTGGACAATGCTGATACAGACGGCTTTCTCGGCTCTTTGGGTATTTATCTGTAATTTTTGTTATTATAAGGCTTTTCCGCCCAGGGAAATTCTGATTATCCACGGAGAGAGGCCCATTGACGATATCATTGCCAAGTTTGAGTCCAGAAAGGATAAATATAAGATTGCAAAGTGCATGAACATTTCGGAGGGAATGGAGGCTGTAAAGAAAGAAGTCCGCGGAGATTACGGTGCGGTAGTATTATGGGATATTTCTGCTACGGACAGGAATCTTCTGTTAAAGTATTGTTACAGTTATTCCATTCGGGTTTATACGATGCCCAAAATATCGGATGTACTGATCAAGGGGGCGGATCAGCTTCATTTGTTTGATACGCCGCTTTATATGACCAGAGAATATGCGCTGAAAGTAGAGCAGCGTATGGCGAAACGGATGGTGGATCTGATCTGTTCGGTGCTGCTTTTAGTGATTGCGTCTCCTATCATGCTGATTACAGCTATTCTGATCAAGGCTTATGACGGCGGGCCGGTATTTTATAAACAGATCCGCTGTACGCAGGACAGGAAAGAGTTTTATATTCTGAAATTCAGAAGTATGAAAGAGGATGCAGAAAAGGATGGCGTGGCAAGACTGGCGGCCAAGAATGATTCCCGTGTTACACCGATAGGAAAGTTTATTCGTATGACAAGGATTGATGAGCTGCCGCAGTTGATCAATATTTTAAAGGGAGAGATGTCTTTTATCGGGCCGAGGCCGGAACGTCCTGAGATTATAGACAAATATATAGAAGAGATGCCGGAGTTTTCCTTCCGTATGAAGGTAAAGGCGGGGCTTGCAGGGTATGCCCAGGTTTATGGGAAGTACAATACGACCCCTTATGATAAACTGAAACTGGATCTGACTTATATTGAGCAGTATTCTTTCTGGCTGGATTTGAAGTTAATGCTGTTGACGTTGAAGATATTGATTAAGCCGGAGAGCACCGAAGGGGTGTCCGATACCCAGACTACGGCGTTAAAAAACGAATCTGCACAGAAGATGGGAGAACATCAGTGATATGAAGGAACTACAGTATGCCGATGCCGGCATGGATATGAAAAAATACATGCTCTGCCTGCTGAAAAAGATACCGCTTATTCTGGCAGCGGCAGCGTTTGGTGCTTTACTTGGCGTGCTGGTGAATATGGCAGTGCGGACGGTGCCGGAATCGGAGCGGGAATACCGGGCTTTTGCCAAGATTTATTTGGACTTCGCGGTGGATGAGACAGGAGAAGTATATCAGGAGTATAATGGGTATACTTGGAATGATCTGATGGCCACCGATCCGATTCAGAATCTGGTCATGGAGGGACTTCCCGCGGATTACAGCAGGGAAGAGGTGACGGTGGCTACGGAGGCAACGATTCTCTCTGATCTGAGACTGCTTACCGTGACGATCACCACCCATAAGGCACAGCGGACGGATGCGATTCTTGGGGCCACCAAACAGGCGCTTGAAATCTATGGAGAGCAGGCAAAAGAATTTATAAAGATTGAGACGATCCAGACCACGGAAGCGGCACTTGTGACGGCGGATTCCAGAACGGTGCAGGCGATGCTTGTTGGGTTGTTGATCGGACTGGCGATTTCATTATTATTTGTGAATTTATACTATGTGATGGACGATCGGATTCTGGTGGCCGGCGATTTAAGAAAAGTGACGGACGTGTCATTTTGCGGTTATCCTTCTGCGGCAGATTTTTTCCAGAAGGATTATGAGAATCATATTGCGTATCTGAAAGAACGGTTGGGAAATGTATCAATCTGTGATGTGACACAGAAAGAGTCTTTGTCCATGGAGAGATTCAAGCAGCTGCGGATGGCGGATGGCGTGGTGCTGACTGTGCCTTATGGAAAAATGCATGGTTCTTATTTATCCTATGTGATAGAACAGTTTCGTACGCAGGATTGCAACCTTTGCGGCATAGCAGTGCGGGACGCAGACCAGAAGTTTCTGCGAAGTTATTATGGGAAAATGGAGTGATTATGAAGGTAGAGGTGCTGGCCTCTGCGGTGGAACAGGACGCCGCAGAGCTTGTGGCAAAAATGAATATACACACCGACGCTGTGCTGGTTGATCAATGCGGCCGGTATGGTTATGAAGAGGTATCAGTGCCGGATGGAAAAGTCAAGTGTTTCTTCCTGTGTGAGCGGGGTGTGGGCCTTAGCCGGAACACGGCGCTTCTTCATGCGCAGGGAGATATTTGCCTGTTTTGTGATGAAGATATTGTGCTTACAGATGATTATGATAAGCAGATTCTGCGGGCTTATGAAGAACTGCCGGATGCCGATATGATTTTAGTCAATGTGAAAGTTGCCCCGGCCCGCAGGACTTATTGGAATGAGGAGATTCACCAGATTTCCTACCGCAATTACGGCCGGTATCCGGCTTATAGTATTACGGCCAGACTGGATGCGCTTCGGCGGGCCAATGTACACTACTCCGTATTGTTTGGCGGGGGCGCTAAGTACAGTAATGGGGAGGACAGCCTGTTTTTGAGAGACTGTCTGAAAGCCGGGCTTAAGATTTATGCGCACACGGTCTGTATCGGTGAGGAGATCGAGAGAGAGTCCACCTGGTTTAGCGGTTATCACGAGAAATTTTTTAAAGACAGGGGAGTGCTTTATCATTTCCTGTATGGAAGGATGGCGCTTTTGTTGTCGTTTCGGTTCCTGTGGGTGCACAGGAGACAAATGTGCAGAAAGATCCCGCTTCCCAAAGCGTTTGCGCTGATGCGGGCGGGAATCAGAGAAGGAAAGGGACAATGATCATATACGTCACGGTGGCAGCTGTTACGGTGCTGCTTGCAGGGTTTGTGAACAATCACCCGGCCACACAACCTTATAGCGTTACCAGGCAGCAGCTGTGTAACCGCGTTTGCCTTACAGCGATTTTTGCTATCCTTTTTAGCTTGTCTGCGGCCAGGATAAATGTGGGGAATGATTATGCCAAATATGTAGAATTTATGCATCTGGTCAACTGTGATTCCTATGTACCCACGGAGATTGGATTTAACCTGGTGGTAAAGATTCTCTATGGCCTTTCCGGATATGAGAATTTTTTGTTGGTGTTTGCCTTTTATGCTTTTGTGACGGTGCTTTTCTTCCTGCTTGGGATGTATGAAGGCAGTGATGATTTCCCGCTTACCTTCTTTCTGTTTATGGCTCTGGGGTATTATTTTCAGACCTTCAGTACGGTGCGTTATTATCTGGCGCTCGCCATAGCGCTGTATGCCATGAAATTTGTACTTCGCAGACAGTGGGGCAGATTCTTTCTCCTGGTGCTTTTGGGCTCTGCTTTTCATAAGTCTCTGCTGGTGGTGATCCCGCTGTATTTTCTGGCTTTTTTGACCTGGAAGAAATGGCAGCTGGCTCTGGCGGCACTTTTTTGCAGTACTTTTTTGTTCTTACAGGATTTTTATCTTAAGGTGGTGGTGTTTCTTTATCCCACCTATGAAGATACGGAGTATCTGGAGGGCGGCACCAGTTATATCAATATTCTGCGCTGTATCGGGGTACTTTTGTTTGCGGGAGTTGTGGTAGTTCTGGAAAAAAGAAGCGCAGGTGCGGTGGGAACGGGAGAAAACAGTGAAAATAAAGAAAGTGTCATCAAAGAAAGTATCATTAAAGAAAATGTCATAAAAGAAAATAATCTGACACAAGATTCCCGGTTCTGGTTTTATTTTTATTTAAATCTGGGTGCGTTGGTATTGTATGTGTTCTGCTCTTTCTTGCCGATCATTTCCCGTATCGGCTATTATCTGACGGTGAGTCATATCTTGTTTTTGCCGATGCTGCTTGGGCGGATTGCGGATAAGAGATGGAGGAAAGTATTTCGTCTGGGAGTGATTCTGGCGGCGGTGTTGTATTTTGCGATGTATATGAGCAGGGCGTCCGACGATGGGGTACTCATTCTGCCGTATAAAAGTTTTTTCTTCCACGATATGGTCAATATTCTATCGGATATGAATTGAGGAAACCGGCGGATGATTATGATAGGGAGATGCCCATGATGACGAGGGATGGAAAAGATATATGAGGTTCAGCATTATCGTGGTCTGTCTGAATGAGGGCGAGAGACTGCATAAGACCATAGGCAGTATTCTGGAACAGACGGAAGAAGATTATGAGATTATCGTTAAAGACGGCGGTTCCACCGACGGCTCCGTGGAGGAACTGGCCGGCGTTGCAGGCTTTGAGAAGGATTCGTCGGAAGTCTGTGCGGAAAACGGAAAGATTAAGATTTACCGGGAAAAAGACACAGGCATATATGATGCTATGAATCAGGCGGTCCGCCATGCTTCCGGGAAGTACATTTTTTTCCTGAACTGTGGGGATTACTTGTATCAAAAGGATGTGCTTTCCCGGATAAAGCATCTGATGGAAGCGGAGGAGAACCGGGCGGCGCCCGATGCGGCGGCACAGCCGGAACAGGTGAAGACGCAAGGGAAGCATCCGCGGATTTATTATGGCAATATCCAGGAGCGGATGACCGGTGCTTTGGTGCAGTCGAACCCTAAGATGGATGACTTTGGCTGTTATCGGAATGTGCCCTGCCATCAGGCATGTTTTTATGACAGACGGCTGTTGGTATCCAGAGGATTTGATACAAGCTATCTGGTACGTGCTGATTATGAGCATTTTCTCTGGTGCTTTTATAAAGCGAGAGCGCATACGGTGTTCCTGCCGGTGACGGTGGCGTCTTATGAGGGCGGCGGATTCTCGGAGACCAAGGAAAATGTCAGGCGATCGGCCAGGGAACACAGACAGATTGTTGGTAAATATATGCCGCCGGGTAAAGTACACAAATACCGGCTGCTGATGCTGATAACCTTTGCTCCGGTGAGAACGTATCTTTCGCACAGTCCTGTGACTGCCGGGATGTATCAGAGATGCAAGGGAATATTATACGAGGGCTACAGAAGATTATCTGGAAAAAAGCGATAAGGAATCTTGCCGCTTGGGAATGGAGGAACATATGAAAATCTTATGGGTGTGCAATATTATGCTGCCGGTAATTGCGAAGCGCTTAAATCTGCCATACAGTAACAGGGAAGGGTGGCTCAGCGGGCTGCTTGACAGGGTTATCTCGGAGCAGGACAGAAATCATATTGAACTGGGGATTGCCTTTCCGGTGGATGAGTCCATAGGGGCTTTTGACCAGGTCATGCAGCTGGGAGAGAATATTTCCTGTCACTGCTATGCTTTTGTGGAAAATCTGAATACACCGGAGAACTATGATGTGGAATTGGAAGCTTTTTTTAAGCTGATCATAGATGATTATAAGCCGGATATCCTGCATGTGTTTGGAACGGAGTTTCCCCATGCGCTTGCGGCGGTCAAAGTCTTTGACCAGCCGGACAAGACTCTGATAGGGATTCAGGGGTTGGTGTCCGCCTGTGCCAAGGTATATATGGCCGATCTGCCGGTGAAGGTACAAAGACAGACCACGTTTCGGGATATGATCAGGAAGGATAGTTTACGGCAGCAGCAGAAGAAGTTTGAAAAGCGCGGAGAGTATGAGATTGAGGCGATTAAGCGGGTGAATCACATAGCGGGCCGGACAGATTTTGACCGCACGGAGACGGCCAAGATCAATCCGGATGCTGTCTATCATTATCTGAATGAAACACTCCGGGGTGTATTTTACCGCGACAGGTGGAAGAGTAGTACTTGTCAGTCCTATCGTATTTTCTTAAGCCAGGGGGATTATCCCTTAAAGGGGTTCCATTATCTGTTAAAGGCTATGCCGAAGATTCTGGAGCAGTTTCCCGATGCTGAAGTGTATGTGGCGGGCAGTAATATCCTGCGGGCGGAAACCTGGAAAGATGTGTTGAAGCTTCCGGCTTATGGAAAGTATCTGAAGAAGCTGATCCGGGAAAATCATTTGGAAGATAAAATTCATATGTTGGGGCGCCTTAATGCAGAGGAGATGAAAGAACAGTATCTTAGCTGTCAGGTGTTCGTCTGTCCGTCGGCATTGGAAAATTCGCCTAACTCGGTGGGAGAGGCCATGCTTTTAGGGGTGCCCTGTGTGGCGGCTAATGTGGGCGGCATACATAATCTTTTGACGGATGGCGGGGATGGATTCCTCTATCCGCCAGGGGATGTGGACGCGCTGGCGGACAGTGTCATTGAGATATTTACGAAGGAGGCGATTGTGGAACGCCTTTCGGATAATGCCAGAAAACATGCCCGCGTCAATCATGATGCGGATCAGAATTATTATCGTCTGATGCGCATCTACAGGGAGATGTCAGAATGACTTTTACCTTTGTGTCCAATTATATCAATCACCATCAGATTCCTCTGTGCGAAGCCTTATATCGGCAGTTGGGAGCAGATTTTACATTCATCCAGACCATGCCTATGGAAAAGGAACGGGTGGACATGGGATGGGGTGTCAAGGTGGAGGAAATTCCTTATGTGGAGTGCCTCTATGAGAAGGAATATGACTGCCTTAAGAAAATTATGGAGAGCGATGTGGTGCTCTTTGGATGGACTGGCAGAGAAGATATTGTGGAACCCAGACTTCGTTCGGGAAAGACAACGCTTCGGGTGAGCGAGAGGCTGTATCGGGAAGGCCAGTGGAAGGCGGTATCGCCCAGGGGACTTCTGGCTAAGTACCGGGAGCATATCAGATACCGCAGTCAGAATGTGTGTATGCTGTGTGCCGGTGCTTATGCGGCTTCTGATTTTCATCTCATAGGGGCCTATCCGGACAAGTTGTTTAAGTGGGGATATTTCACCAGACTGCGCACCTATACGGAAGAAGAATTTGAGGCATTAAAACCGCAGGACGATGTGCTGCATATTGTGTGGGCTGGACGCTTTATCCCCTTAAAGCATCCGGAGTATGTGGTGCAGCTTGCCAAAGCGCTTCGGGGGAAAGGGTATGCATACAAAATCCATATGTTGGGAGACGGAGAACTGGAGCCTATCATCCGCCGGGAAGTGACGGAATCCGGCCTTGCGGAATCTTTTCGATTCTATGGTTATACGCCCCCTGAGAAGGTGCGCGATGTGATGGAGAAGTGTCATATCCATCTGTTTACCAGCAACTATCTGGAAGGCTGGGGCGCCGTGGTCAATGAGGGAATGAACAGCGGCTGTGTGGAGGTAGTCAATGCCCAGGTGGGAGCTGCGCCTTATCTGATCAAACATGGTATAAACGGATTGGTCTATCCCGGGGATCGGTATGAGAAGATGGAGGCACTGGTACTTGATTTGTTTGCTCGCTGGGGGGAACGGAAACAGATGGGACGGGCTGCCTATGAGACGATCCGGGATATGTGGAACGCAGAACATGCGGCAAAGGTACTTTTGCGGTTCGTTGATGGATTGCAGAAAGACAGGATTGAGCCGGAACAGGAAGGCCCTTTGAGCATCGCTCCGGTGACGGCGCCCGGGAAGATGTATCAGACCATGATGCAGGATAAGGAAAACGAGGTATGGAAACAACAAAGATCAGTGTGATCGTACCGGTGTACAATTCCATAGATTGTCTGGAAAAATGTGTCAAGTCTATCTGTGCCCAGACGTATTCCAATCTGGAAATCCTGTTGATAGATGATGGTTCCACCGACGGGACGGATCGGCTGTGTGAGCAGTTGGCTTTGGCAGATTATCGTATCCGGACCTATCATAAGAAGAATGGCGGGGCTTCTTCCGCGCGCAACATGGGCATAAAGCTGGCTTCAGGAGAATATCTGGGTTTTGTGGACAGCGATGACTACATTGAGCCCTATGTCTATGAAGAGCTGATGAAGGCGCTTGCAGAGAGCGGTCATTTTGCAGCACAGATTTCCCGGGATGAAGTAGATGAAGAGGGCAGGCGGCTGCCGGATGTGTGTACGCCGCCGAAACAGGTGCAGTTTTGCAAGGCCGAGACATTTGTGCAGGAACTTCTGATGCACCGCGGAGACTGTTCTTTTTGTACGAAGCTGTTAAAGAAGGAGCTCTTTGACGGACACCAGTTCCCGGAAGGAGAATTGAACGAAGATTTCAGGCTCCTGGTAGAACTGTTGCAGGAAATTGACGGCATCGTGATTCTCCCCAGGCAGGGGTATCATGTGGTGTGCAGGAAAGAAAGTACCACCCGCAGGAAGACGAAGGACAGTTTTTCCCGGGTGTTTCTGGATATTGTAGATAATGCGGACAGGATGCAGGAACTGGTTGACAATAAATATCCTGCTCTGCATCTTTATGCAATCCGTTTTAATCTGTTTCAGAGATTGGACTATATGCTGCATGTGCCGGTATCGCAGATGAAAAGAGATAATGCCTTCTATCAGGCGGTAAAAAAATATCTGCGAGGACATTGGCGGGATACCATTACAAACCCTTATCTGACGAAGAAGAATAAGGGATATCTTGTGCTTTTGACACTTGCGCCCAAAATGGTCAGACGGGTGCATGGGTGGAAGATGAGTATGACGGGGGTATCGGGTGCGTGAAAGAAACTGGCTTGACAAATCAAAAGAATAAAAGAAGATATCTTGTATGTTTCCTGGTGATCTGGGCGGTGCAGATGGCGGCGGCCTTTTATTTTTGTACGCAAAAGGCGGGGTTTCATGAGGATGAGTACTATACTTACTATTCCACGGCCCGCACGGCCGGATTCTATGTGGAGGATGGGAAATGGATGGATAAAGAGACTTACCGCAATGAGTTTGTGGTGCTTCCCGGGCAGCAGTTTCAATACGGCCTGGTCAGACAGGTGCAGTCCTGGGATGTTCATCCGCCGGTCTATTATTGGATCTTTCATACCGTGGCATCTTTTGTGCCGGGAGTCTTTTCCAAGTGGATCGGTCTGGGAATCAATCTCTTTATCCATGGCTTTAATCTGATTTTTCTGACATATCTGTCATATATAGCGGGCGGTAAGAATAAGAAACTGGCCCTTGCGGTGACGATGTTTTATGGTCTGACGCCTGCGGCCATAAGCGGTGTGGTTTTTATCAGAATGTATGAACTTCTGACTTTGTTTGTACTGTTGTGTGCGATTCTGCATACGCGGGCAGTGTGCGGGTTACAGAAAGAAAAACAGGAAGATGGAAATGCAGCCATTAGCAAGGTTGACAGACTGTCTTTTGTAAAGTTTTTGTTACCTTTGATGATGGTTACATATCTGGGGTTTTTGACACAATATTATTATGTTATCTTTTTGTTTTATATAGGAGCCGGCTTTTGCATTTATCTTTTGTGGCGGGATAAGAATCTGTGGAATTGTCTGCGCTATGCCGTGAGTCAGCTGGCGGCTCTTTTGTTGGCTTATCTGACTTATCCATCCTGCCTGGGGCAGATGTTTCGTGGACAGCGGGGAGCACAGGCGACGGAGAATTTTCTGGATTTGTCCAATACAACCATGCGGTTTCGTTTCTTCCTGGCGTTGCTGGATGAATATGTATTTGGAAAACTGCTGGCGGGTTTCTTGTTGGTGATCATTGTTTTGTTTTTGTTTATGTACTTTAGACGCAGCGCAGGACAGCTTGCTATGCAGGGAAAAGGAGTTTCCTGGTGGCCTTGGGGGATTCTTTGTTTTGCGGTGGCAGGATATTTTCTGACCGTGTCGAAGACGGCGCTTTTGCTGGGAGATACCTCTAATCGTTATCAGCTCCCTGTATATGGTATGATTGTTTTGCTGCTTTTTGGGGCAATTTATAGTATGTGGGAACAGTGTATGCCGCAGAAAAGCTGGTCGGTGTATCTGGCGGCAGCAGCCTTGGTTCTTTGTCTTGTCATAGATGGTACGGGTCTTATGACCGGGAAGGTGGTTTTCCTGTATCCGGAGGACCGGGAGCAGGTTGCTTTTGCTGCCAGTCAGGCACAGGCGGGGACGCCGGTGATGTATTTATATCATGAAGGCGCGGACTGGTGCATCTGGGATACGGCTAATGAACTGATGGAGTATGAGGCAGTATATTTTGCCAAAGCGGGCAGTGAGGGACCGTTTACAGATAAGACCATTGCAGAGGCATCTTCTCTGGTAGTGTATCTGGCGGATGGTGCGGATGTGCAGGCACAGATTGACCGGATTTTTGAAAGCTGTGAGAAACTGGCAGAGTGCGAACTGCAATATGAGGAGAAGTATTGTGATGTATATTACTTTCATGAGTAACAGTTCAGCCATGAGAAAATGATTATGCAATATGACCGTGGGAGCTTGCTCACTAAGGGCAAATTGCATAATCATTTTCATAGGGCGGACGCCCGACATGAAATAAGTTGTCGGAAATAGTCTAATTGATTCTTATAAATGTATAAACCGACAACTTATGAATGGGCATGGCTGAATGGTGAAAGCAGGCTGATTGCAAACCGGGGGTTCCTGTGCTATACTAAAAAGCAGTGCAGACTTTGAATACGGTAATTTCGGAGGAAAATCTATGTTGAATGATAAAACGATTTTGATCACTGGTGGAACAGGTTCTTTTGGGAAATGCTTTACGAAATATGTGCTGACGCATTATGAGCCGAAGAAGGTCATTATTTATTCCCGAGATGAGTTCAAACAGTGGATGATGGCCAATGAATTTAAAGAATATGAAGAAAAGCTTCGTTTCTTCATCGGGGATGTGCGGGATGTGGAACGCTTAAGAAGAGCCTGCGAAGGTGTGGATTATATCATTCATGCGGCGGCGCTCAAGCAGGTACCGGCCTGTGAATATAATCCCAATGAGGCCATCAAAACCAATATTCATGGTGCGATGAACGTAATTGATGCCGCCTTAGACAGCGGCGTACGCAGGGTAGTAGCTCTTTCTACAGACAAAGCAGTGAATCCTGTGAATTTGTACGGCGGTACCAAATTAGTGTCGGACAAGCTTTTTGTGGCGGCCAATGCCTATGCAGGAACGAAAGATATTAATTTTTCCATCGTGCGCTACGGCAATGTGGCCGGAAGCCGCGGGTCGGTGATTCCCCTGTTCCATAAGCTGATTCAGGAGGGAGCGCAGGAACTGCCTATCACAGACCTGCGTATGACCAGGTTCTGGATCAGTCTGACCCAGGGAGTTGAACTGGTGATCAAGGCGCTGGAAGAGGCCACCGGCGGGGAGACTTTTATCAGTAAGATTCCTTCTTTTAAGATAACGGATCTGGCGGAGGCTATGCTACCGGGATGTAAGATCAAAGAAACAGGTATCCGGCCGGGAGAGAAACTGCATGAGATCATGGTGACCACAGAAGATTCCATGACCACATATGAGTATGACAAGCATTTTATTGTCTATCCGCAGATGACTTGGAATAACAGGCAGCAGGCGGATCTTTCCGGACAGAAAGTGGTGGAAGGATTTTCTTACAGCTCCGCCAATAACACAGAATGGCTCAGTGTGGAGGATATCAGAGAATTGTTAAAAGGCGTAGAGTTAGAGAAATAAACTATGGAAAGGACATGTAGGCAGTGTTACGTGTCCTTTGTTTTCGCAGAAGCATTTTGCTCTTCGGAAGGGAGGAAAGATTGAAAATTACAATTTTCAATCACGAGATTTGTGCCTGCGCGTTGCTTGACACAAACTCGGTATGCGCAAAAAGCAGCGCAGAAATGAGGAAAAGATGGAAAAACCGGCAATAGCGGGCGGAAAGCCTGTCAGAGAGACGAAGATATATTATGGTCACCAGTATATTGATGAGGATGATATTCAGGCAGTGGTGGATGTGTTAAGGAGTGATTATCTGACCTGTGGCCCGAAAATCGGTGAGTTGGAAAAGAAACTGTGCGAGCTTACCGGTGCCAGGTATGCGGTGGTGTGTAGCAACGGTACGGCAGCTTTGCATATCGCGGCGTTGTCTGCGGGTGTGGGAGAAGGCGATGAGGTGATCACTACGCCGATTACCTTTGCGGCGTCGGCCAACTGTGCATTGTACTGCGGGGCGAGGCCGGTCTTTGTGGATATTGATCCTGAGACCTACAATATTGATCCCAGAAAGGTGGAGGCGGCAATTACGCCAAGGACAAAGGCAGTGGTTGCAGTAGATTATACAGGACAGTCGGCGGATTTAGAACCGCTTTTAAAGATTTGCAGGGAGCATAATCTGACGTTGATTGAGGACGGCGCC
The DNA here is from genome assembly GCA_002492525.1 of Lachnospiraceae bacterium UBA7086. Classification (GTDB taxonomy): domain Bacteria; phylum Bacillota; class Clostridia; order Lachnospirales; family Lachnospiraceae; genus UBA3282. Next base: position 63,875 of record DKZA01000005.1, read on the forward strand.
CATGTAATCGGGACCAGATATAAGGGGCAGATGAATGGCTCTATTGCGGATATGACTATGTTCAGTTTTCATCCGGTTAAGACGGTGACGGGTGGTGAAGGCGGTGTCATCCTCACCAATGAAGAGGCATTGTACCAAAAATTACTCCTGTTCCGGTCTCATGGGATTACCCGTGACAGGGCTCAGATGGAGCACGAACCGGATGGCCCCTGGTATTATGAACAGGTGGCTTTGGGTTATAATTATCGTATGACGGACATGCAGGCGGCGCTGATCATCAGTCAGCTTGATAAGTTACCCGTGTTTGTCAAACGCAGGAAAGAAATTGTGGCCAGATACAACGAGGCCTTTGCCAGACTGCCGGAGTTATTTGTACAACAGGAGATTCCGGAGTCCGATACTACGAGACATCTGTATATTCTGCGCATTGTGCCGGAGAGATTAAAGATTGACAGGAAACAGTTTTTTGAGGCTCTGGAGGCGGAAAATGTATGCTGCAATGTGCATTACATACCGATATATTACTTTCCCTACTATGAGAAACTGGGATATCGGAAAGGGCTGTGTCCTAATGCGGAAAAACTGTACGAAGAGATTATTACGTTGCCGCTTTATTATGCCATGAGTGATGCGGATGTGGAGAGTGTTATTGAGGCAGTGACAAAGATTGTGGTTTATTTCCGTAAGATTTGATTATTAGGAAGGTTGAAGCTTTCAGGAAGCGGAAAATAATTTGATTACGCTGATGCGGAGATGCATATGAAATTATCAATCATAGTGCCCGTCTATAATATGGCGGCGGATGGCAAACTGGAATATTGTCTGGATTCCCTGGTGAGGCAGACCATCAAGGATTATGAGATTATTGCGGTGGATGATTGTTCCACGGACGATTCTTATCAGATTTTACAGGTCTATCAGCGCAAGTATCCTGACAGGTTCCGGGCCGTTCATTCCGATGTCAATCAGAAACAGGGCGGGGCCAAGAACATAGGCATGGCTCTGGCCAAAGGAGAATGGATCGGATTTATTGACAGCGATGACTGGGTGACAGATGATTTTTATGAGCGTCTGATCGAACGGGGAGAGGAGACCGGTGCGGATATGGTGGGCTGCGATTATCATCTGACCAGTGAGCACAGCATGGAGATCGGCCAGATTGTGCACAATAATAAGCCGCAGCAGACAGGGGTGTTAGATGAGGATAAATATCGTTCGCTGATTCTTGACAGCGGCTCCTTGGTAGTGAAGGTCTACCGCAGGGAGATTGTGATAGATCATCCCAGTCGTTTTCCCACAGGAATTTTTTATGAGGATAACGCCCTTGCCAATTCCTGGATGCTGCGGGCCAGACATTTTGAATATATTGAGGAACCGCTGTATTACTATTATCAGCATGGTGACTCCACTGTGCATACCATCACTGTGAAGCGCTGTGAAGACCGCATGGAGGCAGGCCGTATTATGCTGCAGGAGGCCAGAGAGTATGGATATCTGGAACAATATCGGCCGGAACTGGAATTTAGTTTTGCCACACTTTTTTATGTGAATACTTTATTTACTTATATGCAGGGAGTGCGTCCTGTAAAGAGCAGTTTTGTGAAAAATCTGGGGCAGGAAATGCTTGATACATTTCCGGATTTCCAGGAAAATGTGTATTATAAAGAACGTGTTGGGGCGGAGGAGCAGAAATTAGTAAAAATGCAGCTGGCTTCTACGTTCCGATTTATCTGTTATTATAAACTTTTGTGGGGGTACCGTAATTTCCGAAAGAGTTTGCGGAAGCGTATGTCTGCGAAACGGGATTGACAAAAAGATAAACCGAGAGGAATGAAACATTGATCAAAGAGATATCGCTGAAAAGTAAGATGATATATGGTGTCATGGTCTGTCTTATGGTGCTGCTTTTGTGGATTGGAGATGAAGGCAGAGAACCTTTGGTCTATACGGGATCTGAACTGCAGCGAACGATTGGCATGGTTGATTCGGAAGGGGCGTTGATGATTCAGGAATCTACGGCCAGATCCGGCGTCATAGCCCGGACGCCGCAGTATGTCATGAACAGAGGCACTTATACAATCCGCATGGAATATAAGGCAGAAGACAAAGATACGGTGGTAGAGCTGTGGGAACAGGCAAATAAGATTGCGGCCTGGCAGGTAGATCCACAGGTGAGGGAATTTTCAAACGATTTTACCCTTTCTAAAGATGCAAAGCAGTTACAGGTACGGGTCAATTATGGCGGCAATGGTGATCTGACGATTAAGAGTCTGGAACTTGTACCGTATACCAGATTCTATACAGATACCTATTTTGCTATTGTGATTCTTCTGCTGATCAATGGATTGGGATATTTATATCTTAAGAAGGGCAGAGGGTATATTACGCAGGAGAAGTTTGTAGATTACAGCATTATTCTGGGAGTGGCCCTGCTTGCAATGTCTCCCATGATGCAGACATATCTCTATAATGGGGATGACCTGTGTTATCATTTGGCCAGGCTGGAAGGCCTTAAAGACGGTATTCTGGACGGGCAGATTCCGGTGAATATTCTGCCGGACGGACTTAGGGGGAACGGTTATTTAAATGCCATGTATCCTTATCTGTTCTTGTATATCGGTGCTTTTTTACGTATTTGCAGGGTTTCCCTGGCACTGTCCTACAAAGTGATTGTGTTTTGTGCTAATTTAGGGTCTGCGGTCTGTGCTTATGTGGCAATGAAATCCATGACAAAATCACGGCGCAGCGTGATACTGGCAGTGGTTTTATACACACTGATGCCCTATCGCTTTACCAATATTTTCTCCAGAGGAGATTTGGGAGAGACGCTGGCACTGGTGTTTTGGCCGTTAGTGATTGCGGGATTGTATCATGTGGTGATGGGAGACCGTAAGAAGTGGTATTTTTTAGTGATCGGATTTACCGGTGCGTTACAGAGCCATATTTTAAGTGCGGCGTTTGTAGCGGCTTTTTGTGTCGTCACGGTATTTTTGTACTGTGGCCGTATCCTGCGGGAACGAAGATACCGGGAGATTGGAAAAGCAGCCGGACTGTCTCTTCTTTTGAACGCATGGTATCTGGCGCCATTTCTGTACTATTATTTTGGGGAGAATATTGCCAAAGATGTGCTGCGGTGGAGCGGATATTTTGAACAGTCTATCAATCCGTCCAATCTGACGCAGACATTGAGTCTGTACAACAAGCAGTATTTTTCATTGGGCCTGGCATTGTTCGGCTGTATTGGAATCGGTGTGATTTATTTGTTATATGAGCGGCACGGCCGGATGACGCAACAGGAAGGGTTTTTGTTGTATTTGTTAGTGCTTGGCAGTGTGCTTACCTTCATGATAACGGGGTATTTTCCGAACCGGGTGCTGATGGAGAACGGGGTGTTTGAAAATATTGCCACGATGCTGCAGTTTCCTTGGCGGTTCTTAGGGCCGGCATCAGCATGCTTTGTCTTTGTGGGGGCCATCGGCATATCCCGTTCGGAGATCATAAAGCCCTATCGCAACTATGTGTTTACTCTTCTGGTGGGATTGAATCTGTTAGTGATTGTGTCTGTGCCGGCGGATAATAATCATATGCCCTATGACAATGCGCAGGCGGTGGCCTCTAAAGGGCATGAGAGTAAATTGATTACGAATATTGGCATTTTTTACCCTCATGAGTGGCGTCTTGATGGTGCATCAGATGATAAGCTGGCCACCAGTGTGGTAGTTTCTGATATGAATCATGTGACGGTCAGAGATTACCAGAAAAAGGGAACGAAAGCGGCAGTTGCTTATACAGCTGATTCTTCGGAATGTTATATTGAACTGCCTATACTCAGTTATCACGGGTATCGTGCCAGCGATGAGAATGGTGATGCAGTGGAAATCGGACGTGGTGTCGGTGCCAGGATGCGCTTTATGGTACAGGGTGATGGGATGGAGCATAGAATTTACGTCCGATACGGCCCGGCAGCGGGATTTGTGATTGCGAATCTGGTCTCTGCACTGACCATTGCAGGCTGCATTTGGTATGTTTTCCGTAAGCGTAAGAATAAGGAAAAACCTGGGGAGGAACCGGAGCCTGCGGCATAAAATATTCACAAAGAAAGCAGTGCGTCGGCAATCCGCCCGGCGCCGCAGCCATCTAGGAAGGCTCTCATTTTATGGGAGCTTTTTTGACGCAGTTTCATATTTTCCGACATATTTGTCATAAATTGCAGAATATGGGATATGACAGCATCGGATGATAACGGTGATGTTCCGATCTGATTGTCCTTGTTCTGGGGTAGAGAAGCGCGGATATCTCCGGCACAGGGAATGATTTCCTTGGCAGCAAAATTATCAACGGCAGTGCGTTGATTTTCTGCCATTAAATAGCTGATCGTCGGTACTCCCACAGCGCAGAGTTCGGACAGTGTGGTGCCGCCGGCAGATACAGCCATATCGCAGGAAGCCATGAGAGAGGCCATATCGGAAACATTCTCATGGATATGGATATGGGGGTTTTTAACAGCAAAAGCATGAAGGTCGTTATAGCGGGTGTTTGCCCTGCTGGTAATTACATGATAATGCAGGGATTGCAGACGTTCTGTGTCCCAATTGCTGACTGAGCCGGTATCTGTGTTATCAGGTTTTCTGTCAGGATAATCCGTGTCGTAGATTGTGTGCAGCAGATGTTCTGCCAGGCCATAGGGGTCTGTACCGCCTGTGGAGAGGAGAACATGCGCCGCCTGCGGACGGACAGTGTAGGACGGAGATTGGAACTGCGCGCGCAAAGGGGTATACTGTGCACCTAACAGTTTATGAGAGGCTTCTGCGTAGTGAGGACAGTCCAGGTCTGTGTCGTAGTTGATGAGCAGATTCACAGGACAATCAAAATTTCTCAGGTCATCCAGATAAGCAATTTTACAGGAGCCGGACAGCATACGGAAGTAGCCGGGGGTGGCGAAATAAGAGTCTACAAACAGCCAGGGCTTTGCATGGGCAGCAGCCTTGGAAAGCTCCCTGCCGGTTGAGGATTTGTCTGTCATATAAGAAAGAAGATAAGGCACCTCATCTTCCAAGTGCCGGTAATTGTTGTTCAGGGAATGTATTGAAAATTCCTCCGACATCTCGAAACGATCCTCTAAAAGAGAGCGGCTTTGGCTGTCAGAAACAAGAAAAGTAATCTGCACATTCTCGTCCTTTGACCGGGCAGCCTGTGTACAGGCGCGCGCAATGGTAAGACATCGCATAAGATGTCCCGTGGCAATATCGCTGTTACCGTCTGTCCTGAAATAAATTGTGGTCATGTTTGCCATCCCCTTTTGTGCGGTAAAAGTTTACTCCATTTACCTGTAGTATATAGATTTTATAGGAAAAACGCAAATATATCTTGGCATAATAGCAAAATGCACAATACAACATCTTGTGGTTCCATATACATATATGTCCTTCATTACAATGATAGGTTAATGAGATACCACAAAATATAAAAAGATACAGCCGAACAAGAGCTTTAAATTTCTACATCTTTTAGAGCAGAAAGAAATTGCATTTCGTAACACATAATGGTATAAGGAAAGGGAGCGGGAACAAAATATAGTATAAGGGAGGATAAAATATGGATAATGAGCAATTATTGTTATCAATAGAGAACATGATGGACCGTATGTTGGAACACAAACTTCAGATGCATCTGGAACCGATTAAAAAGGATATCGCGGAGTTAAAGGTGAGGGTAACAAGACTGGAAGCGGATGTAGCAGAACTCAAGAGAGATGTAGTGGAACTCAAGAAAGATGTAGTGAAACTTAATAAAGATATAGCCGGCTTAAAGGATGAAATGTTGAGTTTAGACGCAAGAATGACAAACATGGAATATAAATTTGATGTTTTGACCAGAGAGGTGTCACAGCTGAAAGATAATATTATTGATTTGACGGGCAGGACTGCCAGCCTTGAGAAATCTTCTCAGCGAACAAACACGAAACTTGAAAGTATGGAAAAAAGTTTGCAGGAGCAGGGAGAAAGAATTAAGAAAATTGAAATCATACATTTGGAAAATAATCTGATTCCCCGCGTGAATCACATAGAATCCTGCTATATGAGTACCTTTGAACGCTATAAGGCTTATAATGACAGACTGCCGGAACTGTTTGCAACGGTGTCCAATGTGAGCAGGACAGTACAGACACATTCTGAGAAGCTTAAGAAAATATCGTAAAGGATAAGAGAAACGGCTGAGTAAGCCGTTTCTTTTTCTGTGATGGAGAGTGATTGAAAAAACAGATATCACAGGGTATAATAAGGGAAAAGAAAAGGGAAGGGAAAAGGAGCATATGAGTTCATCCATAGCCATTATCACGGCCCGGGGCGGCAGTAAAAGAATCCCGCGTAAAAATATCAAATCCTTTTGCGGAAAACCTATCATAGCATATTCCATAGATGCGGCAGTACAGTCCGGTCTGTTTGAGGAAGTTATGGTATCTACCGATGACGAGGAGATTGCCGGGATTGCCAGGCAGTGCGGAGCCAGGGTGCCATTTATGCGAAGCAGTGAAAATGCGGGGGATTATGCTTCTACGGACGATGTGCTTTTGGAAGTGCTTATGGCATATAAAGAGCAGGGAAAAGAATTTGCTTCGTTTTGCTGTCTCTATCCGACAGCGCCTTTTGTAACGGCAGAGAAATTGCGGACCGCCATGGGTCTTTTAGAAAAAGCGGATTCCGTGATGCCGGTGGTGGCTTTTTCTTTTCCGCCGCAGCGTTGCATGGTAATCAATGAGGCAGGCGAATTGCGGATGAAATGGCAGGAATATGCCAGGACGCGGTCTCAGGATCTGGAACCTTATTATCACGACTGCGGGCAGTTTTACTGTTGCCGGACACAACCCTTTTTACGGTATGGGACAACGGATCTGCCGCGGATGATACCGATGATCATGAGTGAGATGGAAGTGCAGGATATTGACAATCAGGACGATTGGGCGATTGCCGAGTTAAAATATCAGCGGATGATGGCAAAGAATATAGGGTAAGACTATGAGAAAAGAATTTAAAATAGGAAACAGAATGATTGGAACGGCACATCCTTGTTTTTGTGTGGCGGAGATGTCCGGGAATCATTTGCAGGATTATGGCCGGGCAGTGGAGATTATCCATGCGGCCAAGGAAGCGGGAGCGGATGCCGTCAAGCTGCAGACGTATACGGCAGACAGTCTGTCTGTGGATTCTGATAAGGAATATTTTCAGAATCACGGCGGGCTGTGGGACGGTATGACGGAGTATGAGCTTTATCAACAGGCTGCTACCCCCTGGGAATGGCAGCCGAAATTGCAGGAAGTGGCGCAGAAACTGGGATTGATATGTTTTTCTGCACCCTTTGACCATGCGGCGGTGGACTTTATGGCGGCGCATAAAATGCCTGCCTATAAGATTGCTTCTTATGAGATCAACGACATACCGCTGATTCGGGAAGTGGCGGCACAGCATCTGCCGGTAATTCTTGCTACAGGGGTAGCACATGCGGAGGACATCGAGAGGGCGCTGCAGGTTTGCCGTGAACAGAACAATGAGGAAATTATACTCTTAAAGTGTGTATCGGCCTATCCCACGCCATATGAGGAAATCAATTTAAACATGATTCCCACATTGGCGAAGACCTATGATTGTCTGGTGGGGCTTTCGGATCATTCCATGGGCAGTGTGGTGCCTGTGGCATCTATTCCGTTGGGCGTCAAGATGGTGGAGAAACATCTGACACTGCGCCGTGCAGATGGCGGACCGGATGGGGCTTTTTCTATGGAGCCGCAGGAATTTAAAGAGATGGTGGATCATATCAGAATTGTTGAGAAAGCGCTTGGCGATTCAGAATATAAACTGACCGAAAAACAGGAGCAGGAACACGCCGGATCACGTTCTCTCTTTGTGGTAAAGGATATGAAAGCAGGTGAAAAAATCACCCCCGAGAATGTTCGGTCCATCAGGCCCCATGCGGGACTTCATACCATGTATTATGAAGAGGTCAAGGGAAAGACGGTAGTTCGGGATATCGAAAAGGGAACACCGCTTGCCTGGGATATGCTGGAACCGGAGCATTAGCTGCGTAAGAATCTACTTTTGCATTATTAGCAGATCCGTGTATTTTAACATGCAGATATCGTCCTCGTAAGAGCCGATGGTATCTGCATTTTCTTTGCCGGCAATGTTGTTGGCAATCAGCCTTGGAAAATGTATTCCGCAGCTGTGGGCATGAGGATAACCGCCGCCGAAGCGGGGATTGATTTCGGAGATATAGTAGACACCGTCTACCTGAAAAATATCCATGTCAATCGGGCCGGATAATTCCAGGGTTGATATGGTATCAAGAATCAGTCTGAATAAGGTTTCATCCTTATAAGAGACGGACTTTTCTGTCTCTCCGGCACGCATCCGCAGTTTCTTTTTGACAAAAAGGGAGACGGGCTTTCGGGTGAGCATGTCTACATAGATATCAGCGCCAAATTCTACACCCTGTGCCAGATTTTGAATGATATAATCTTCATCAGCGTATTTGCAGAGAGCTTCCAACAATTCCAGGTGCTGGACTTTTTGGATGCCGATACTGCCGCAGCCCTTTTGGGGCTTAAGGAAGACAGGGAGATTCATGCGCCCTTCTGCCTGTTCTTTGAGAAAGGCATGGAAGCTGTCGCAGCTTGTGAGGGTGGGAAGATGATGGCTGATCAGGTGCCGGTAAAAGGCATACTTATCACGGCACAGATCTATGGCGGACAATGCAGATACCACAGGGATAACGCCGATGTCGGTGAATAGTCTGCGATGAGAGGCAATCAGCGCCAGTTCGTCTTCCTGTAAGGGCAGGACGGCGTGAATGGATTCTTTGCGGCAGATATCCAGTATGGTATCCAGATAATCCGGCTCCGTCATGCGGGGCACAAGATAATGCGCGTCTGTCTCGTACAGTGCAGGTGCATAAGCACTGCAATCTGTGCCGACAACCTTGTGAAATCCACTGTCGGCTTCTTTGAAATAACGTACCAACAGATTCCTGGTGCCGCAGCTTAAGATTAAGATGTTCATACTATTTCTGATCCCTTCTGAAATTGTCCCTCTGACAGGATACTGCCCTGTACATAGTCTTCTGGTGTCCATTTCCTGCGCACCAGTTTCATTTCCGTTTCATTCCGTACATAGACGGCAGGAAAATATTGAATAAAGAGCGGATTTAAACTCATGGTATAGCCGCCTACATTTTCGTAGATGATGCGGTCGCCGGGCACCAGTTCGGGCTGATGTGCATGTGTGAAGAGCCGGTCAACCTCCATACAGGTAAAGCCGCTGACAATCTGCTGTTCCATGACAGGCCGGTTCTTGATATAGTCTGCATTGTATTCTATATGAAACAGGTGGGAATTTTTGATCATGGTAGGATCAATGTTAAAACGGCTGCCGTCGGTCATCAGATAGCGGGTGCCCTTGATATCCCGGGTGTCAAATATACTGGTTACAAAAGTGGTACATTTGGAGATCAGCGAGATACCTGGCTCTACAATCAACCGGGTCTGATCAGGGCAAAAGCACCGGGATAATTCTTTGGCCACTACAGGGAAATAATCAGGGTATTCCGGCCGTCCTTCCATACCGCCGCAGTAACCGCCGCCTAAATCCACGTATTCTAAGGTAAAGTTAAATTCCTCCTGCAGGCGGCAGGCCATCCGGGCAATTGCCCGGAAGATGCTGACACTGCGGGTCTTACTGCTGGAATGAAGGTGCAGCCCGCTAATTTGCACATTAGGAAGTTCGCGGAGGGTCTCAACTGCATCGGCAAACCGCCCAGTTTCATAGCAGAAACCGAAGCGTCCGCTGGTCTTTCCCATGGTGGTTTCGCCGGGGCACATTTTTTCCAGATCAAAATTGGCGCGGATGCCGACCTTAAAAGATCTGTCTGGATTGGAATCGGCCAATTCGATTAACCAATCTAATTCCTGACGGGAATCCAGATTGATATAGCCGCCTGCAAGCAGTACATCACAAAAGGATTTTTTACTTTTGTAGGGGCCGTTGTATATGATTTCACAGTCTGTAAACCCGAGATATTTTGCCAGAAGATATTCATCCTCTGATACTACCTCTGCAAAGGCACCGTTTCTTTTGACAAAAGAGACAAGCCAGGGCAGGGAGTTAGTCTTAAAAGAGTAGCCGATCAGGTAATTAGGCCAGTTTTGTGCAAGAGAGTCCGTCAGCATGTCATAGTAGCGCTGCAGGATAGGTTCGTCTATTACAAAATAAGGAGTCTGTATCTGCGTTGTCATGGGAAGAAACCTTTCTATTACAAGATAAATGATAATCTGTCTGCGTAACTGTTTCCATCTTACCTTATTTTGAAAAGGGTTACAAGTAAAGCAGTGTAAAGTTTTACAATTACGGCTTGATAGATTATAATAAATTGACTGTTCTATCGTCAAAATATCTATTAGGAGAAACAACACTGAAATTTGTAACGCTTGGGGATGGAGGAACGCATGAAGGAACGGATTTATGTTTGTCACACTTTTTATCACGTATATGTGGCCTGTCTGAAAGAACTGGCACTGCCCAGTGAGAAACAAGGATGCGCCACGCTGGTGTTAAGTACGATGTCCAATCCTTTTGGAAATCTGGATGAACGGGCCAGGGAATGTCCCCTTTTTGAGGAAGTGGTGATGTTTGATGAGAAGGAAGATACCTTCTTCCCGGAACTTAAAAAATATCATACTGATCGAGGCAATCTGATTCTGAATATGCTTGCCAGGATAAAATATACCAAACTGCTTGGTAAATTGCAGGAGCCATATGTGCCGGTGAACTTTAAGGAATATAAAGACATCTATGTGTTTTGCGATTCTGACCCGATCGGGTATTATTTAAGCTATAAGAAAATTCCCTATCATGCGCTGGAGGATGGACTTAACTGTATTCAGTATTATGATACGGCGCGCTACGACAACAGGGGGCATTTTGGCCTGAAAGCCTGGATGGCGGCGCAAAACCTGATCTTTATTCAGAACGGTTATGGGAAGTACTGTCTGGATATGGAGATCAATGATATCAGTGTGGTTCCGTATCCTTGTAAGAAATATATAGAAGTGCCGCGGGCCAAACTGGCAGAGCGGCTGACGAAAGAGGATAAGGATATTTTAATCCGTCTGTTTATCGAGGATCCGGACAGGCTGATGAAGCAGCTTGCGCAGGGAGAAAAGGAGAAGGTATTGGTGTTGTCCGAGCCATTGTGCGATCTGGATGTGCGCAGAAAGATTTTTGCGGATATCATAGAAAAATATGGTGTGGTGGACGGCAGGAGGGCACAGATTCTGATCAAACCGCATCCCAGAGATGTCCTTGATTATGAAAAAGAATTTCCGGAACATATTGTACTAAACGGCAGGTTCCCCATGGAGATTCTGAATTATATTCCAGGTCTTTCTTTCAAAAGAGTAGTTTCTGTGTTTACAGTTCCGAATGGGATTTTGTTTGCAGAAGAAATACTTTTTTTGGGAGAAGATTTCATGGATCAGTATGAAGCGCCCGAACTGCACAGACAGAATGATTATATCTGAGTGTATTTGGCAGGCAAATTTGCGTTAAATCCGTTCCTGTGGTAAGATATTCCTGTTATGCGAAGATAGAAAAGGAAATAGGACATGCTGAAGATTTTAAAGAAAATGAATCTTTTGTTGGACAAGAAGCAGAAGAGAACCATGATGGGGCTGATTGTCATGATGCTGTTTGGCGGTGTGCTGGAGAGCCTGGGGATTTCCATGCTTGTGCCCATCGTCACTGTGGTAATGGATCCGGTGGCAGTTCAGGAGAGTAAAATTCTCTCCAAGGTCTATGATATGTTGGGTATGGAAAGCAGTGTTCAGTTTGCCATGTTTTTGCTTCTGGCTTTTGTGGGGATGACAGTGCTTAAGAACATTTATCTGTTTTGTCAGCAGAAGGTTCAGCTTAAGTTTGTGTACACCAATCAGTTTGCCACATCAAGGCGTATGATGATTAATTTTATGCAGCGTCCTTATGAGTATTATTTAAATGCGGACACATCGGTTATCCAGCGCAATATTACTTCCGATGTGAATAATATGTATGGGCTTATCTTAAGTTGTCTGCAGTTGTTCAGTGAGGCTATCGTATTTGTTTGTCTGGTAGTAGCGCTTTTTCTCTATTCGGATGCGGTGATGATCATGTTTGTGGCAGTTTTAATGGTGGCACTTCTTTTTATTATCAAAAAGATTTTAAAGCCGATCATGATTAAGGCCGGACAGGATAATCAGGATTATTACAGCGGACTTTATAAGTGGATTGAACAGTCGGTGATGGGCATTAAGGAAATTAAGATTGCCAACAAAGAAAATTATTTTATTAATGAATATGCCAAATGCGGAGCCGGGTATGTGAATTCCGTGCAGAAATACAATCTGTTCAATGCAACGCCGAGACTCTTGATTGAAACGGTGTGTATTGCGGGTATGGTGGGTTATTTTGTGGTGACGCTTGGTCAGGGTACGCAGATCAAAGAACTGGTGCCGCAGCTGACAGCATTGGCGGCGGCAGCCATGCGGCTTATGCCCAGTGTGAACAGGATTAACAATTATCAGACTTCCATTTCTTATTTTGAACCCTTTTTCATGGGGGTCAGCGATAATCTGCAGGAGGAGATTCACGACGGCAGGGTAACTTATGATGCGGCGGTGTATCGGCAGAAAAACGAGGTGGAGAAACTGGCGGTTACCGGTGAAATCCGCCTGGAAGATATCACGTATAAGTATCCCAATACGGACGTGCTGATTTTTGATCATGCGGATATGACGATACCCATCGGCAGTTCCGTGGGAATTGTGGGAACGACCGGTGCGGGTAAGTCCACAATCGTGGATATTCTTCTGGGACTTTTACAGATTGAAGAGGGCAGGATACTGGCGGACGGCCAGGATGTGAGGGAGCATTATGCCTCCTGGCTTAAAAATGTCGGCTATATTCCCCAGACAGTCTTTATGATTGATGATTCCATCCGCAAGAATGTGGCCTTTGGATATCCGGAGGCGGAGATTGATGATGAGAAAGTATGGCGGGCTCTTGAGGAGGCCCAGCTTGACACCTTTGTGAGAGGACTGCCGGAAGGACTTGATACCAGTATCGGGGAGCGGGGCATCCGTATATCCGGCGGACAAAGGCAGCGTATCAGTATTGCCAGGGCACTTTTTGAGGATCCCGAGGTGCTGGTGCTCGATGAGGCCACATCTGCGTTGGACAATGAGACAGAGGCAGCCATTATGGATTCTATCAACAGGCTGCATGGCAAAAAGACGCTTATCATCATTGCCCACAGATTGCAGACCATTGAGAAGTGTGATATGGTGTACCGGGTGGAAGACGGAAAAGTATCCAGGGAACGATAAGAGCACAGGTATAGGAAGAAGCGTTGCTTGCCGCAAATTCGTTTATGTGCAAAAAGCAATGCGGAAATGGGGAAAATATGAAGAAACTATGGAATTTTGGCTGGGGTATGTATAAAAAGTATGAAGAAGGGATTAATTATCTGTTTTTTGGGTTCCTGGCCTTTGTTCTCAATTATGTGTTATATTATCTGTTTGAACGTGTTATACAGATAAAATATAATTATATGATCGCCACAGCCCTGGCATGGGTTTTGACGGTGGTGTTTGCCTATTGGACGAACAGGCGCTTTGTATTTAAGAGTAATAACAACGACAGACTGTCAATCTGGAAGGAATTTGTCTCCTTCATCGGTGCAAGAGTGGCTACTGGCGTTCTGGAGATGGTGCTGATGTACTTATTGGTAGCCTGTATGCACGCAAACGATAAAATTTCCAAACTGATCTGTCAGACGATTGTGATCCTGGCTAATTATGTCCTGAGTAAAATCTGGATCTTTAAAAGTAAAAATGACTCTGCTCCCACAGAGGACAGGGAATGAGGAATGAGTATATGAGCAGTAAGCGACAGGCCAATTTTGAATTGCTTCGCATTGTGGCAATGTTTATGATCATCACGCTCCATTATCTGGTGAAGGGCGGTGTTGCCGTGCCATTTGCTAAAAGTGACAGTGCTGTCAACTGTTTTGCGTGGCTGGTGGAGGCTTTCTGTATTGTGGCGGTAAATTGTTATGTGCTGATCAGCGGCTATTTTATGGTGGAATCTGTGTGGAAGCCGGGGCGAGTGGTGTCTCTGCTCTGCCAGGTTCTTTTTTACGCGCTTCTGATTCCCTGCGTGATGATTGCAGCAGGGGCGGTACCGGTCGGTGAGATGGGGATTTATGACTGGATTGGCTGTGTGCTTCCCATACAGACAGAGCATTACTGGTTTGCCACATCCTATTTGTTACTGTACCTTTTTGCGCCATTTCTGGCGGCGGGAATCCGGCAGATGGAGAAGCGGCAGTTACAGATTGTACTGGGATTGCTGTTGTGTTTCTTTTCTCTGGGAAAGACCATTGTTCCGGTGAAACTTGTGACAGATCAGTATGGATACAGTTTCGGGTGGTTTCTCTGTCTGTTTGTGACGGCGGGTTATATCAGAAAGTATGGTATTTCCTGGCTGGAGAAAAAATCATATGCGGTGTTGACTTATGTGCTTGCATGTCTGTTAATCTGGGGGCTGTCGCTAGTATCTCATTGTCTGGCGGATAAAATAGATGCTTTTTCTTACTATGAAGATATGCCTTATACTTATAATCATCTGCTTTGTCTGACAGGGGCGGTGGCGCTTTTTTATGTATTTAAGAACAGTCGGGTCAAGGAAGGGCGGACGGCAGATGTTATCCGTATGCTTGCACCGTATACCTTTGGGGTATATTTACTGCATGAACACGTGTTGGTGCGCTATGAGTGGATGCAGTGGCTGGGGGTAAGGCAGACAGCCGGCACCTGGCGTTTTGTGCCCCACATGGTTGGCTGTGTACTGCTCGTATATGCAGCAGGGACAGTGGTGGATATGGTAAGAGCACGGTTGTTTGGTATGGTGGGTTCCTGGGCTGAAAGATATTCTGGAAAAAAAGAAGTTTGAGTGGAAAGAAGCAGTATGGAGCGAATGAAAAAAATTTATACAAGGAATCAAAAGTTCATAGAAAATATCTTATTTCCGCTGGTACTGTTTTTGTATCCGTTTCTTAAGATGAATCAGGGGATTGATGTGTCAGATACCACATACAGTCTGTCCAATTTTCAATATTTTGGACAGATGGATGGTACCTGGATCGTGGCCACTTTTCTGGCTAATGTGAGTGGCAGTTTTCTAATGCATCTCCCTTTTGGGGATACCCTTTTGGGAATGAATTTATATACGGGTCTGATACCGGTGATTATTGCGCTCACAGTCTATTTTGTACTGCGCAAAAGAATACCGGCGCTGCTTGTGTTTGCCGGTGAATTCGTGGCGTTGGGATTGTGCTGGTGCCCTTCTGTGATTTTATATAATTATCTCACATATCTTCTGCAGACTGCGGGCAGTCTGCTGTTGTATGTGGGGATCCTGAGAGATACAGAGAAAGCCAGGAGATGGTATTTTGCAGCGGCCGGAGTCTGTCTGGGGGCTAATGTGGCGGTACGTATGCCCAATGTAGTGCAGGCGGCACTGATTCTGGTTGTCTGGTATGGGGTGTGGATAACAGGAGACCGTGTGGAGAAAGAAGGAAATTCGGTCATGGAGCATCGTAGATTCCTGTGGCAAAGGATGATACGTTCCACCATATGGTGTCTGGACGGTTATCTGATTGGATTCGGGATTCCCTTTGCGATCATCTGTATTCGTTATGGTGTGCGGGCATATCCGGCTATGATACAGACTATGTTTGCCATGACAGAGAAAGCTGCGGATTACAAGCCTTTAGCCATGCTGACAGGTATGTTTGATGATTATGGGCGGGGAGGATTCTGGTTATTGTTTGCGGGAATCTGTATGCTTGGCGGATGGCTGATATTTGGTGTGCTTGGCCGGGTGTCAAAAGAAGGCAATAAAAACCTGGTGTTTTGTAGAATGTGCAAGGTTTGCTATGTGGGGATTTTCTTGCTTTTACTCCGCTTTTATTGGGGCAAAGGTATGTTTACATTCCAATATTATGATTATAGAAGCATGTATTATCCGGTGGTTTTATTGCTTCTGTTATGTATTTTTGCGGCTATTTACTGTCTGGTGAGCAGGAAGGTACGCGGGGAACAGAAGGTATTTGCCTTGTTGGTGCTTCTGCTGATTTTTCTGACGCCTCTGGGCAGTAATAATCACTTATATCCTATTATCAATAATTTGTTTTTGGTGATACCGTTTTTCCTGTGGGTGATATATGATAAGCTTAAAGAATCTGAGATAAGGAGTCTGAAAAGCTTTACATGGAAGGCTCCTCTGGTGCTTCTGCTTGTGTTTGTTTTGATACAGAGCATTGGATTTCATGTGTGTTTTGTATTCCAGGATGGTGTGGAAGGGGAAAAGAGAGATACCCGGATAGACACGCCGGCAAAAGCGGCAGGCATCTACACAAACCAGAATAATGGAGAACTGCTTGAGGAACTTGCTGTTTACGTACAGACAGCCGGGCTGTCGGGCCGTCAGGTAATCTGTTATGGGGAAGTACCGGGGCTAGGGTATCTGCTCGATATGCCGCCGGCATTGTCTACTTTCTGGCCGGATCTGGACTCCTATCGCATGGTGGAATTTGACCGGGACATGGAACAGGTGGCACAGGAAATAGAGGCAGGACAGGAAGAGCCGGTTATCATTCTGGCGACTCCGGCAGCGGCTTATCTGAGCGAGGACGCGGATGCCATGAACTGGTTTGGCGTGGATCAGGAGAAGATGCGCGGGGATGAGAAGCTTGGAAAGCTGGGTATGTTCATGCAGGAATATGAGTATGGAGAGAGTTTTTGTAATGCAAGGTATGCGGTGTATGAAAGAGGGAAGGAACGCCTCTATATTCCATAAACTTGCGGAATATATGGCAATTATGATACAATAATAAACACTTGAGAATGGAGGTTGCCATGATTAATTTTAATGTACCGCCTTTTACGGGAAAAGAGTTTGCATATATGCAGCAGACGGTGGAAAATGAAAAGATTTGCGGGGATGGGCCTTTTACCAGAAAGTGCAATGAATGGATCGAGGCGCAGACGGGCACGAAAAAATGTCTGCTGACCACATCCTGTACGCATGCAACGGAACTGGCAGCATTGCTTATAGGAATAAAACCGGGGGATGAAGTGATTATGCCCTCTTATACATTTGTATCTACGGCCAACGCCTTCGTGCTGCGGGGAGCCACAGCAGTCTTTGTGGATATCCGGCCGGATACCATGAATATAGATGAGAAATTGATCGAGGATGCCATTACGGAGCGGACAAAAGCAATTGCACCGGTGCATTATGCGGGTGTTGGATGTGAGATGGATACTATTATGGATATTGCCAAAAGGCATCACTTGATGGTGGTGGAAGATGCGGCACAGGGTATTATGGCCGATTACAAAGGCAAGGCACTTGGTACCTTTGGAGAATTTGGATGTTTTAGTTTTCATGAGACAAAGAATTTTAGTATGGGTGAGGGCGGGGCGCTTTTAATCCGGGATGAAAAGGATATTGCCGATGCCGAAATTTTCCGGGAGAAAGGAACGGACAGGAGCCAATATTACCGTGGACAGGTGGACAAGTACCGTTGGCAGAACTATGGCTCATCGTATCTGCCGAGCGATATGAACGCAGCCTATCTTTATGCCCAGTTGGAATTAGCGAAAGAGATTACGCAGGCTAGACTTGACCGTTGGCAGGAGTACTGGGAGCAGCTTACGCCGCTGGCAGAGGCAGGCAGGATTGAACTGCCTTATATTCCACCCTATTGTACGCACAATGCGCATATGTTCTATATTAAGACGAAAGACATGGAAGAGAGGAGCAGGCTGATTGCGTATCTGAAGGAGAAAGAGATTCTTTCTGTATTCCATTATGTGCCGCTGCACTCTGCGCCGGCAGGAATAAAGTATGGCAGGTTCCATGGAGAGGACCGATATACGACGAGAGAAAGTGAAAGGATTTTACGTCTGCCTATGTACTACAAGCTGACGTCGGATCAAGTGGCCTATATTACGGAACAGATCAAGGCATTTTATGAAAGCTGAGGTTTAAGAGAGTCTGGAGAGAACGGGAGCGCATGCAGCCTATGATGCTACAGGGCTTATACAGAAAACATGAGAACGGCATATTGGCGGGAATCGTTGTTATTATGAATGTGATTCTTATGGTGATTTGTTTTGATATCTATTATGATTTAAATGATGATATGATGATGAAGGATATCATGGCAGGTGTATACAGCGGTGTGCCAGACGGACATAATATGCAGACACTATATGTTTTAGGAGCCTTTATCAGTCTGGGTTACAGGTTATGCCGGACGATTCCCTGGTATGGACTGTTTTTGTGTCTATGCCAATTTGGATGTTTTTATCTGGCAGGAAGACGTCTTTGTAGTTTGATAAGCACAAAGGCGGCAAAGCTGGGGAGTATGATTCTTTTGTCACTGTTTTTTTGGGCAGTGTGTCTGCAGCATTTGGTCAATGTTCAGTACACGATTACCTGCGCTGTTATGTCAGCAACGGCAATTTTTCTGTTTGTGACTACACCGCGGGGAATCAGTACACGACAGTTTTTGATGAAAAATATTCCTTCTGTGGTATTGGTGATTCTGGCCTATCAGCTTCGGACGGAAATGCTTCTTTTGACCTTTCCGTTTATCGGATTAGCCGGTATTATCTATTGGTCTATGGAGGAGCAGGTTTTTGCAAAGGAGAACTTTAAGAAGTACGGTGCTGTTTTGGGGATTATGTTGGTGGGAATGATATTGTCTCAGGGAATAGACGGCATCGCTTATGGAAGTGGGGAGTGGAAAGATTTCAAAAAATTTTTTGATGCCCGGACTACGGTTTACGATTTTTATCCGGAAGTGGTGACGCAGGATGCATACAGGGAGGATCTTTCGTCTCTTGGGATTTCCGAAACACAACAGGAATTGCTTCGTAATTATAATTTCGGACTGGATCAGGATATTGATAGTCAGATGCTCTACAGAATTGCAGAATATGCGGCAGAAACTGTGGGGGGAGCAAGAGACTGGGGTGCTGTTTTGAGAGAAAAGTTCGGGTTATACAGATATCGTACTTTTCATGATGGAGATGCACCTTATAATATGGTGGTACTTTGGGCTTATGCGACGGTATTTCTGGCAGGTATCTGTAGTCGAAACAGGCAGATGGAGAAAGGCCTGGTGCGCAGATATGCTTTTGTATGGCAGCTTTTTTTATTGGCTCTTATGCGAAGTGCCATCTGGCTGTTTATTCTGATGCGGGGACGGGATCCTGTGAGAATTACCCATTCTTTGTATTTGGTGGAGTTTTCCTTGCTTGCGGCGATGCTAATAAATCTTTTGCGGAGCGGGGGTCAGAATAGCAGCATTTTTCGAGGGATGGTGATTCTTTTTCTTCTGATTATGGGGATTCATCTGGGGGACAGCGTGGAGCAGGTCCATATCGATCAAAGGATGCGGGATCAGGTTAATCAGGATTGGTATGCTATAGACGATTATTGCAGGGAAAAAGAAGAAAACTTTTATTTTGAAGATGTATATTCTACGGTATCTTTTTCCCAGAAGATGTTTGCCGGGGAGACAAATACCTGCGCCAACTATGATATTCTTGGCGGATGGATATCTAAGAGCCCGCTTTGCAGGGAAAAATATGCCCGTTATGACATTGCGGAAGCGGATTTAGCGCTTTTGGAAAAGGACAACATCTATTTAATTGTCTCGGATGCTGAAGCAAAAGAGCAGGGATTTGATTGGATTGTAGAACATTATGCACAAAGCGGGATATCTGTTACAGTACAGGAGAGTGACAGGATTAATGAAAATTACGGGGTGTATCATATAGACAGGGTGAAATAGATGGCGACACAACAAGTACATTTGCGCCTTATGACAGAAGCCGATACGGCAAAGATTGTTGCCTGGCGCAATCAGGATTTTGTGAGGAATAATTTTATATACCAGGAATTGTTTACGGAAGAAGGGCATCGCAACTGGATCCGGGAGCAGGTAGAACCGGGGCGTGTGGTACAATTTATCATTTGCCTGTCAGATGGAAGAGAAATTGGCAGTGTTTATTTGCGGGATATTGACAGGGAAGCGCAGACGGCGGAGTATGGCAATTTTATCGGGGAAAAAGAAGCGTTGGGATGTGGGTACGGGAGTCAGAGTGCAAAGATAGTTCTTAGATATGCCTTTGAAACATTACAGCTTAAAAAGGTCTCGTTACGTTTCCTGGAGGGAAATGATGCCGCCCGGAGGTGTTATGAAAAAGCGGGATTTAGGGTGATAGAAGATAAATGGGATACTGTTTTTTTGAAACAGGGAAAAAGGAGAGTCTTTTTCATGGAAATTATCCGTGAGGAATGGCTTTTGCGTATATTTCCATGAACAATTCCCCACAATATGTGATCAGAGAGTGTATTGATGAACAAGAGAACAAGGAACAATAGTATGAAGATAACTGCCGCCGCTTTTATCCTGGCAACGGCGGCAACTCTGTGTTTTCCACAGATTTTAAATGGAGAAGAGAACAGTCTGACCTTCACCAACAGTATTTTTGCAGTGCTCTTGTGGGGGCTTTGTTTTTGTATGCTGCGGCGTTCTTTAATGATTATTGATCTATGTGACAGAAGGAGCTGGCGGATATCCGGGATATTTGCCCTGCTTTTTACAGCCGCCATGCTTTTTGGCGTGCGTCTGGACAGGACAGAGAATGTGGACTTTAAGGATCTTAAGATATGGATATCCTTGCCGGTGCTGGCAGTGTTTTTTATGATACTGGTTCGCAGAGCGTGGGATTTGCTGGATAAAGGATTGCAAAGGCGTGCGAAGAGAACGTTTGCAGATCAGATTAAATGGCCTTTGCAGATACGGGAGCAGAGGACGGATATTATTTCTTTTGCCGTTATTTTTTTGTGCTGGGTACCGGTATTCTTGGCAGTGTATCCGGGTTTTTTTGTGTATGATGCGCAGGATGAATATGTGCAGGTCGCAACCAGAATGTTTTCTACCCATCATCCGCTTGTGCATGTGCTTTTGCTGGGCGGTATTATCTGCGGTGTGCATAAAGTGCTTGGTTCTTATAATATGGGAATCGCCTGTTATGTGGTGATACAGATGTTGTGCGTGGCGGGGAGCTTTGCCTTCCTGCTGTCTTATTTTCGTAAGAAAAAGATATCGCGGGCAGTTTATTTTGCCGGCGTGTTTTATTTTGCTCTTTTTCCGGTGGTGGTGATGTTTGCCCTGTGTTCCGCCAAAGATGCCCTGTTTGCCGCGGCTTTGCTGCTTCTTTTGCTCTGCCTGCTTCAGATGGGCACTGGGGCGGATAAGTTCTTTACATCCCCAAAATGGATGTTCCTTTTTGTAGTAAGTGCCGCCGGAATGATGTTGTTCCGTAATAACGGTCTCTATGCCTTTGTGCTCATGATTCCCATTTTGTTTCTATACCTGAAAGGGCATCGGAAGAAAGTGTGCCTGTGCGCTATTCTTGCAGTTGCGGGATGTTTTTTATTAAATACAGGACTGAGAATCGCACTGCATGCGGATAACAGTGAGAACCAGGAACTTCTGACGGTGCCTATACAGCAGCTTGCAAGAACATATAAGTACACGCCGGAAGTGTTTGATGAACAGGACAGGCGGACACTCTATGAAATTTTGCCGGAAGAAGCGCTCAGAATGTACAATGCCAGGCTTTCCGACCCTGTTAAGGTGCGCTTTGAAAATGATACGTTTCAGAAGGATAAATCGAAATACGCATGGCTTTGGTTGAAGATTGGGTTAAGAAAGCCATTGTCCTATTTCAATGCCTGGTGGATGACTTCTTATGGATTCTGGTATCCGGATACGGTGGTCAATGTCTATGGGGGAAATACGGTATTTACCTTTACCTATCAGGATAGCTCGTACTTTGGCTATGAGGTGGAACAGCCGGGGGCAAGAGAGAGTAAGATTCCATGGCTTGATGAGGTATACCGTAGGTTGTCTTTGGAAATCTGGAAAGAGAAAGTGCCGGTGCTGTCTATGTTCTTTTCCATGGGCGCTATGTTCTGGCTTTATGCGTTTTTCTTTGCTTATTTTGTATACAGAAGAAAGTACCATATACTGTTGCCGTTTTATATGCTGTTATGTGTCTGGCTGACGGTGATTTTTGGGCCGACCTATCTGCCAAGATATGTGCTGATATTCTGGTTTGCCCTGCCGCTTCTTGCGGGGATGGTACTGGAGGAGGAAAAGATCCATGTTGTTTAACTCGGTTCAATTTCTGATTTTTTTGCCCATTGTTGCGTTGCTTTACTATCTGATGCCCAGAAAGGCAAGAAGTTTCTGGCTTCTAGTGGTCAGTTATTATTTTTATATGTGTTGGAACCCCAAATATGCAGTTTTGATTGCCATATCTACGGTGGTTACATACTTTAGCGGAATTGGGATGGAGATTTTGCGAAAGAAATACCCTGACCGAGACAAGTATGCAAAATGCGTGGTGGCGGCAAGTTTTGTGGTGAATTTGGGAATTCTCATATTTTTTAAGTATTTTAACTGGCTTCTTGGCATAGCAGGGACAGCGCTTCATTTGTCCCTTGAATCACCGTTTAGTTTTGTGCTGCCGGTAGGAATATCTTTTTATACATTCCAAGCATTGGGTTATACAATGGATATTTATCGGGGCAAAGGCAAAATAAGTGCGGAGAAGAATATCGTGCGGTATGCCTTGTTTGTATCTTTTTTTCCTCAATTGGTGGCAGGGCCTATTGAGCGGTCAGGAAACTTGCTGACCCAGATAGAATATATCAAAGACAAAAAGATAGATTGTGGGGAGATTCGTGACGGATTGTGCCTTATGTTGTATGGTTTTTTCCTAAAGCTTGTGATTGCAGACCGGGCAGCCGTATTGGTGGATTATGTGCTGGAGGGTTATACCTATTATGGGTTTGTGGAGCTGACAGTTGCTTTTGTACTCTTTGCAATCCAGATATTGTGTGACTTTAACGGATATACAGTTATTGCCAGAGGTGCGGCGCAGATTTTCGGTATCCGTTTAATGGATAATTTCAGGCAGCCTTATCTGGCCACGTCTATTCGGGATTTCTGGAGAAGGTGGCATATCTCGCTGACCTCCTGGTTTACCGATTATCTGTATATTCCCCTGGGCGGAAGCAGAAAAGGCACTGTGCGTAAGATGTTTAATACCATGGTGGTCTTTCTGGTAAGCGGCCTTTGGCATGGAGCCAATGGTCATTTTGTGATCTGGGGTGCATTGCATGGAATCTATCAGAATATGGCGATTATGACACAGTCGGTGAAGGACAGGCTGGGAGTGCGGGACAAAAAGATGAGTTTTGGTATCAGGCTGTTTAAGATGATGATTACCTTTATTCTGGTGGATATTGCATGGATCTTTTTCCGGGCAGATTCCTTTGGTATGGCGATTGCTTATCTGAAGCAGATGACGACGGCTTATCAGAATATATCGCTTCTATCACTTACTTTTGCGTGGTATGACTGGCTGATTTTGATTGTGGCGGTAGGTATTATGCTGACGGTAGATATCCTGCATGAGAAAGGATATAAGATTCGGCAGTGGATTTACAGCGAGGGGTGCGGCCTGGGATTACGATGGATCATATATATGGCGGCCTTCTGGAGTGTACTAATGTTAGGAGTTTATGGAGTTGCATATGATACGAGTCAATTTATTTATTTCCAGTTCTAAAAAATACATAAAAAGAGGATTTGCCATCCTTTCTCCGCTGCTGTTTCTGTTACTGTTATTTGGAGTAAACCGGTTGATGCAGTATCTGATCTGTGATGACAGCGACTCCTATACGAGACTGGCCTTTCATGAAATGCGTACACAGGAAGAGAATATTGATGTTTTATTTTTGGGATCCTCACACTGCTTCAGGTCCGTGGACGTTGGTATCACGGATGAGCTGTTTGCTGCCAATACTTTTAACAGTGGTTCCGCGCTGCAGTCCTGGGATGGGAGTTATGCGATATTGAAAGAAGCTGCCAAAAAGAATGATTTACAGAGAGTTTACGTGGAGATGTATTATGATATTGCCGGAGAAGTCTATTGGGAGAGGGAAGGACTGACTTCCGTTTATATTATCAGTGATTATCTGAGTCCGTCGTTTAATAAGGCCCGCTATCTGATGGAGGGTAGTGCTCCTGACTATTGGATTGACGGGTTCTTCCCAGCGAGAAGATATTGGCAGAAATTGTTTTCCAAGGGACATATTGCGGGAACGATTGCTGCCAAACGGACGGAAGGCTATAAGAATTATGAGTACTGGGGAGATCCGGAGACGGATCAGCAGTATTATACTAGAAAGGGATATATTGCGAACCGAGAAACTATAGAAAACTATGATTTTAGTGCTGAAGGTGACTGGGAAGCAATTCCGGAAGTGATATTTTCCGAAGATGATAAGAGGTCTCTTCAAAGAATCATTGATTATTGTGAGAAAAATAATATTGAACTGGCTTTTTTCTCTGTCCCAATGCCTTACTATAATATGGTAGCTACGGGAAATTATGGGTCCTACATAGAACAGGTGAATGAATTGCTGGAGGGAAGCGGTGTGCCCTACTATGATTTTAATTTGTGCAGGGAAGATTATTTTTCTTATGACTGTGCCCTTTTTATGGATGAAGATCACCTGAATTCGGCAGGAGCAGAGTGTTTCAGCCGGTTGTTTGCTGGTCTGATGCTCGGACAGATAGAGGAAAAGGATTTATTCTATGATTCTTATGAGGAGAAGATGCAGTCAATTAGTGACAGAATCTATGGAATTACCTACTGTGTGATGGAGACGGAAGCACAAAAGTGCTTTACCTTTGAAACGGTGCAGAAGGGAACATTAGACTGTTATGCATCAATCTATAAGATGACGCCAGATATGCAGGAATATGAAGTATTAAGAGTATTGGCCCCCCTTGATGATATCTGTGTGCCTGTGGGAGAGCAGGGACAGCTGCGGATAGATATTTATACGGATGAACAGGGAACGGAACTGACCAATCAGATTTATATTGATTACTAGACCAGTGGCGCTTAGTTGTAAAAAAAAAACAATCGTGATATACTAATCAATGATTATTTTGGCGTACTATGTCTTTTCGAGTTTTGGAGAATAGATCATGAATCGAATCATTAATAAAAGACAGGCTGTCTGCGGTACGGTCTGGGTGATTGTCATATGTATTATAGTTTCTCTGTGGCCGCTTCGTCTGGTCAGAGAGACAGTCACATCCAGAAGTGATGAGCAAGTGGTGATGGAATCTGAGCCTGTTTCAGGAGGCTCTGCGATACACCAGATGTTTGTCGCCCAGTTTGATAAACTGCAAAGTATTGATGTATATCTGACAGAGGGCGCTATCGGGGAAGATTTTAATTTTGTGCTCTATGATGGGGCTATGAATATCATCATGCAGCAGGTTATAAGCACCAAAGACATGAAAGAGATTCCCGGTTATTGCAAGGTACAGATTAACATGGATCTGGAAGTGGGGAAAGAATATTATTTCCTGCTACAGAATATGGAAATGGAATTCCGGGTAGGGTATGCTGATACGGCAGCATCCAATAATCCTTATATTGGCCCTCTTTTCTATAGTGAGATGGGAGATACAGAGCACTGTATGATTGCGGCGTACAATTATGTGATGCCTTTGCGCAAAGCAAAGACATTGGCGATTGACGGTTTTCTTGTGCTTGCAGGAATTCTGGTAACGCTTCTTTCTGGTAAATACTATGGTAAATATCAGGAGAGAAATACGCTTCTTACGGTGGAACGGACTATGCGGATGGTGCTGAACCCGGTGGTCATCATCCTGGGGGTGTTTTCCTTTATTCTGATTGGTCCCTGCATGACTTTTACCAACGATATTATTTCCATTGTGTTTTATGAGGCCGGGGTGCTCTTAGCAGTCCTGACGGCGCTTTATGCGCTTAACCATGACAGGACAGGCTGTGCTACGGATAGAACATTTGTGGATGTATTTCAGGAAAGATGGCAGGGATATCTGCAGTCGGCCATGTTTGCAGGAGCAATCTGGGCCTGCTGTAATTATATGAATGGTCTGTATGAGATTCACCATACGGTGGCTTACAGACAGATGCTGATTTTCTTTGCTCTGGCGGTGATTGTGACCTATACGCGACGGGAACTCTTTCATGTGGTGAATTTGGTCTATGCGGCGGTGGCGGCGGTGGCCGGCTATTTCTATTATCAGAATACCGTGAGACTTTTAGAGGAGCCGGAAGAACTGGAGATTTTGACGGTCAAGCTGACAGCCTGGGTGGGAATCCTTGCGGGTTTTGTCATCGTGAATACTGTCAGGATCCTGATCGGCAAAAAAGTTGGCAGAATATCCATATGGTATGGAATTCTGGTGGCGCTTTTCTTTGCGCTTATCATTATTTACCGAAATACCAGAGGATGGCCTATTTATCTGGTATGTGCTTTTGTACTGTATTATCTTCGGATGGCGGCCTGGGATAAAAAAACGGGATTGTTACAGAATATATGTAATGGGATTCTGCTTCATTTTGGAGCGATGGTAGTATACTGTCTGCTGCACAGGCCCTATATGTATTTTCAATATTACAGATATCCTTTCATTTTTCATACGGTGACGATTTCTGCAGTGTATTTGGCTCTGGTGGTGTGTGCGGCATTAGTGAAGTTTTTGGATGCTTACAGAAGGCATCCGTCTTTGGCGGGCACTTATAAAGAATTGATTATGTTGGGAATCTCAGTGGCCTATTTGTTGTTTACCCTTTCCAGAACCGGTTATCTGTCAATCTTGGTGACGGGTGTACTGATTGTTTTGATGGTATGTTTTTCCATGGAGCACAAGTGGAGGAGGCTCTTGCAATGTGTAGGGATGATGGCACTTGCTGCCCTGGTTTGTTTTCCGGTGGTATTTACAGCCCAGCGTATGCTGCCTTCGGTTGCGGCGGAGCCGGAACTCCATGAGATAGAGGAAATTCCCACGGAACTGATGCATGGCCGGGATATGGATTCCTACTATTATATTACGGTAGAACGTTTTGTACAGGTATTTCAGATGAAAGTACTGGGGATTCCGGAGGAAGAGTGCCTCAATGCGTTCTTATTCTTTTCTTCGGCAGATGAGGCACCGGTGTATAAGATGCATCTGGAGGAGCAGGCACCGATCCTTTTGGCTTCTACCGAGGACATGGCGGCGGCCGCTGCCCAGGAGGCAGAGCAAGAGGACTCTTATACAAACGGAAGATTATATATATTTAGGCAGTATTACAACAACTTGAACGCCTTTGGACATGAAGAAATGGGTATTACGGAAGCAGACGGCAATTTTCTTGTGCATGCTCATAATATTTATCTGCAGGTGGCTTATGACCATGGTATTTACGTGGGCATTGTGTTCATCCTGTTAGGCGCGGGTACTTTGGTACAATCGTTTCTATATTATCGGAAAAGAAAAGATGATACGGTATGTGCCGCATTGCCGCTTGCTATTTTGATACTTTTTGCAGTGGCAGGACTGGCGGAGTGGATCTTCCACCCCTGTTGTCCCATTGCATACTGTCTGCTTTTGACACTGGCACCGCTGTTGTTTGATATACGGAGAGAAGAAAATTAGGAAACTGGACGCGGATATGGAAAAGACGAGAAAACCATTTAATGTAAAATTATTTTATAGAAGGACCTGCCTGATTATTTATGATATTATCAGCATCATTCTGGCAAGTTATCTGGCGATTCTGGCCAGGTATGAGTTTCATGTGGACACCATTCCGGCATATTTCATGAATCCGATAGAAATGTTTTTGCCGGTCAATATTATTCTGACACTGCTGATCTTTTATATCTTCCGCCTCTACAGCAGTCTTTGGGCTTTTGCCGGAGAGATGGAGCTGCAAAACATTGTATTGTCCTGTGTGTTGTCTACACTGGTGGATGGGCTGGGTATGCAGTTTTTCAGGGCATCGTCATATCAGGCAGTGCCGAGGAGTTATTATCTTTTCTATATGTTCTTTCTGGTTACCTGTATTTTTGCCAGCAGGTTTTCTTATCGTTTTTTCAGAAGTTTGAAACATAAACAGAAGAATAAAAAGAATCTTATCTCCGTGATGGTAATCGGTGCAGGAGAAGCAGGCAATGTGATCATTAAAGAAATCGTGAACAGCAACTTTTCTACCATGGTTATCAAATGTGTGATTGATGATGATAAGGGGAAATGGGGCAGATACATTCAGGGTATCAAAGTGGTCGGCGGCCGGGATAAGATTGTGGAGTGTGCGGATATTTATGAGGTGGACGAAATCATTGTGGCGCTTCCTTCCGCCAGCAGAGCCGAAATCAGAGAGATACTGGAAATCTGTAAGGATACCAACTGTAAACTCCGTTCTTTGCCGGGTATGTACCAACTGGTAAACGGAGAGGTCAATGTGAGTAAACTGCGAGACGTGGAGGTGGAAGATCTGCTGGGCAGGGATCCCATCAGCGTGGATTTGGATTCGATCCTGGGATATGTTCAGGGCAAGGTGGTGTTAGTCACCGGCGGCGGCGGTTCCATCGGCAGTGAACTTTGCCGACAGATTGCGACGCACAGACCCAGGCAGCTGGTGATTGTGGATATTTATGAAAATTCAGTCTATGATATACAGCAGGAATTGAAACAGAAATATCCGGATCTGGATTTGGTGGTGCTGATTGCCTCCGTACGAAATACCAACAGGATGAATTATATTTTTTCAAAATATAAGCCGCACATCGTGTATCATGCGGCGGCGCACAAGCATGTACCGTTGATGGAGGACAGTCCGACGGAGGCTATCAAGAACAATGTGTTCGGAACTTTTAAGACAGCCCAGGCGGCAGCTATGAGCGGCGTACAGCGGTTTGTCATGATCTCGACGGATAAGGCGGTGAATCCTACCAATATCATGGGTGCCAGTAAGCGTATCTGTGAGATGATCATTCAGACGTTTGACAAGCATTATGACACGGAGTTTGTGGCGGTGCGTTTCGGTAATGTGTTAGGCAGCAACGGCAGTGTGATACCGTTGTTTCGCAAGCAGATTGCGGCGGGGGGACCGGTTACGGTCACCCATCCGGATATCATACGGTATTTCATGACGATTCCGGAGGCCGTTTCCTTGGTCCTGCAGGCAGGCGCCTATGCCAAAGGGGGAGAAATATTCGTGCTGGATATGGGAGAGCCGGTGAAGATTCTGACCCTGGCGGAGAATCTGATCAAACTTTCCGGATATCGTGTGGGGGAAGATATTAAGATAGAGTTTACAGGACTTCGTCCGGGTGAGAAACTGTATGAAGAGCTTCTGATGGACGAAGAGGGTATGAAAGATACGGCAAATAAGATGATTCATATTGGTAAGCCGATAGAACTTGACGAGCAGGAGTTTTTCTGTCAGCTGAAAGAGTTAAAGGATGAATGTCAGGTGGAAAATTCTGATATCAGACCGCTGATCCGTAAGATTGTGCCGACCTATCATAGTCAGACATGATTGGAATATAAAATATTGCAGGATGGCATTGCGTTGAGCGATGCAGAAACAGGAAGGAAGTGCAGACTATGGCAAGAAAGCGGATTTATTTATCATCTCCCACGACCCATGGAGAGGAACAGGCATTTGTTAAGGAGGCCTTTGATACGAATTGGGTGGCACCTTTGGGCCCTCATGTGAACGCTCTGGAGAAAGAAATAGCAGAATATACGGGCTGCGGCCATGCGGCGGCATTAAGTGCGGGCACGGCAGCCATTCATCTGGCGCTGAAGCTTTTGGATGTCAAACGGGATGATGTGGTGTTTGTGTCGGATCTGACCTTTTCAGCGACCTGTAATCCTATCGTATATGAAAACGGAACCCCTGTCTTTATTGATGCGGAGCCGGATACCTGGAATATGTCGCCGGCGGCACTTACCCGGGCGTATGAGAAATATCCCAATCCCAAAGCAGTCATTGTGGTACATCTCTATGGAACCCCGGCAAAGCTTGATGAAATTATGGCAATTTGTGAGGCTCATGGCACGCCGCTTGTGGAAGATGCGGCGGAGTCTCTTAGCAGTACTTATAAGGGAAGGCATACGGGAACCTTCGGCAGATACGGAATTTATTCCTTTAACGGCAATAAAATTATTACCACTTCCGGAGGCGGTATGTTAGTTTCTGCAGATGAGGAAGCGACGAAACGGGCGACTTTCTTAGCTACCCAGGCCAGAGACCCGGCCAGGCATTATCAGCACTCTCAGATTGGGTATAATTATCGTATGAGCAATATTACCGCCGCTATCGGCAGAGGACAACTGCTTCATCTGGAGGAACATAAGGCGGCTAAAAAAGCTATTTATGAGCAGTACAGGAGTGCTTTTGCGGATATCTCACAGATAACCATGAATCCCATGAATCCGGAAGGGGACGCCAATAACTGGCTTTCCTGCATGACGATTGCCGGAGATTGCAATGTGACACCGGATATGGTTATGGATGCGTTGGAGCAGGAGATTAATGCGGAGAGCAGACCAATCTGGAAACCTATGCATTTACAGCCTGTTTTTGAGAAATATGATTTTATCCCGCACAATGCGGATGGCAGCAGTGTGGATGAAGAGATTTTTGACAGGGGGCTTTGCCTGCCGAGCGATATCAAGAATACACCGGAAGATATGGAGCTGATCATTCGTACGGTACGGGCATGTTTCGGCAGATAAGGAATGGAGATTACTATGTATAGAAAGGGAATCAAACGCTTTCTGGATTTTATGCTTTCGCTTATGGGAATTATCGTACTGAGCCCGATTCTGCTGATCCTGTGGATATTGGTACGCATGAAGCTGGGGAGCCCGGTGCTGTTTCATCAGGAGAGACCGGGCAGGCATGAAAAGATTTTTAAATTATATAAGTTTCGTTCCATGACGGACGAAAGAGATGACCAGGGGAATCTTCTGCCGGACGAGGTACGGCTTACAAAATTCGGAAAAATTCTTCGTTCTACCAGTCTGGATGAATTGCCGGAACTGTTTAATATTTTGAAAGGAGATATGAGCCTGATCGGGCCAAGGCCTTTGCTGGTCAGATATCTTCCTTATTATACGGACGAGGAGAGACACCGTCATGATGTGAGACCGGGGCTTACGGGGCTGGCGCAGGTGAACGGGCGAAACGCATTGGGTTGGGAAGACCGGTTCCGTTACGATTTGTATTATGTGGAACATTTGAGTTTCCTTTTGGATTTAAAAATTATCGGCATGACGGCGGGCAAGGTGTTGAAACGTTCCGGCACGCTTTCTGGTGCCGATCAGACAGTGGCGGATTTTGATGTGTATCGCAGGGGGCAGGAGAATTAGAAGGCAGCAAACTGTTCCGGAATGGAGTATAAGATGAAGCAGATTGCATTGTTTGAGCGGGGAATTGATCCTACGCCGCTTGTGGAGATGTCCGGTGATTATGGACAAAACCATTATTATATCAAGCGGGAGGACATGATTCCTTTCAGCTTTGGCGGTAATAAGGCCCGCAAGGCCGCAGAGTTTTATAAAGAAATTAAAAAGTGCGGGGCTGATGTTGTGATGACTTATGGCAGCAACAGTTCTAATCATTGCAGGGTTATCGCCAATATGGCCTGTGCCATGGGTTTGGACTGTCATATTATCTCTCCGCAGGAGAATCGGGAGATATTATATAATACCAGAATGGTAGAAGAGTTTGGGGCAGTGATTGAAACATGCCCAGTGACAGAGGTGTCAGAAACTATTGACAGGCGGGTGGAAGCTTATAAACAGGAAGGGAGAAATCCCTTTTTTATTCTCGGCGGCGGACATGGCAACCCCGGAACCCGCGCCTGCGTGAATACTTACCGGGAGATTGCAGCGTATGAGGAGCAGAAAGAGATTTGCTTTGACTATATTTTTCACGCCTCCGGAACCGGAACCACACAGGCGGGTCTGGTCAGTGGAAAGCTTCTGACAGAGGACAGGAAGAGGAAGTGTGGACAGACAGTCGGTGAGAAGAAAATTGTAGGCATCAGTATCGCAAGAAGTGAAGAACGGGGCCGCGAGGTGGTCAGACAGAGCATAGAGGAATATCTGGGCAGTGAATATCAGACCCTCTATCGAGAAGAAGAGTTGATTTTTACAGATGCTTATTGTATGGGCGGTTATGGGAAATATAACCAGGATGTCCAAAAGACCATAGAAGAAGTGATGGCTAAAGACGGTATTCCCATGGACAGTACCTATGTAGGAAAAGCATTTTATGGGATGAAGCGCTACCTGGAGGAACATCAGATCCAGGGAAAAAATATCCTATTTCTCCATACAGGCGGCGCTCCCCTATTTTTCGACCTTATGGATAAGAAATGGGAAACAGAAAGGCGGCAGGCATGAATATATTGATTCTGAGTGCGGGTACGCGCGATAAGGTGGTGCAGTATTTTAAGAAAGAACTGGGCAGCCGGGGCAGAGTCGTTGCCACGGATTGTTCTAATCTGGCGCCTGCGGTGTATGAGGCGGATGCTTTTTATCTGGTACCCCGGATTACCGCTCCGGGTTATCTGGATGTGATACTGGATATCTGCAAAAAGGAAGAAATTACAGGGGTGTTTTCCCTGATCGATCCGGAACTGAGCCTGTTAGCAAAAGAAAGGGACAGATTCCTGGCTGTAGGGGCAGTACCTATCGTCTCTGACTATGAACTGGTGGAGACTTGTTTCGATAAGTACAGGATGTATGAGATGCTTTGTAAAATGCAGATACCAACTGCCAGATGTTACGCGGACAAGGAATCCTTCTATCAGGCGCAGCAGGCAGGAGAGATATCTTATCCTGTATTTGTGAAACCGGTGCGGGGCAGCGCCAGTATACACATTAACAAAGTGAGCAGTGACAAAGAGATAGAAGTATTATGTGACCTCTATGACGATCTGATGATTCAGGAATATATGGACGGCCAGGAATATGGAGCCGATGTATATGTGGATATGGTCTCCGGGAAATGTACGGATATCTTTGTGAAAAAGAAGATTAAGATGCGGGCGGGAGAGACAGACAAATCCGTATCCTATAAAGACGATACACTTTTTGAGATTATCCGGGATTTCGCAGAATCCTGCGGATTCCGTGGTATGATAGATATTGATATTTTTGAAATGGACGATGTTTATTATATTTCGGAGGTAAATCCCCGGTTTGGCGGCGGGTATCCCCATGCCTATGCCTGCGGCGTGAATATGGCAGAAACTGTGATTCGCAATCTGGAAGGTCAGGAGAATGAGGTGCGGATTGGGGAGTATGCGGAAGGGATTTGTATGATGAAGTATAATGAAGTGATGATACAGGATATGGGTGGGGTGGAGATTGTGCCGTAACACAAGAGTATAATGGAGTTGAAAAGCCCGCGAGTTCAGGAATTAATATCTATGGCACCGCGCTTTCGCTCCTTTCACAGCGCAGCAGGCGCTAAGCTCGAAAATACCTCGCTAAGCGCTGGCGCTGTTCTAGGGGTGCCTTAAGATATTAATTCCTGAACCCGCGAGGTATTGTAAAAATGTAAGTATATGACTTAAAAGATTGTATGACAAAAATTATACAGAAAAAATTGTATGAAGAAGAATACGGTTAAGAAGAATATGTTAAGAAGAATGATAGTGGTAAGAATATAGTAATTAGAATTCAGTAATAAGAATACAGCAAAAATTGTTGATAAAATTACGACAAGCAGATTACCATAGAAGAAGTATAGTTAAGAAAATTATCAAATAAGTAAAATGTAAGTAAAATGAAAACGAAACCCAGCCGGGACGCGGGTAAATCCGGCGAGTGCCCCTTAAAAACCATCGGCACTTAGCGACCGTATTTGGGTCGCTTATGTGTCCGCTATGGTTTTTGCGGAGTGGGAGCGTGGCACGAGTGGAATTACCCGCGCCCCGGCGTCCGGATGTTACATAATTATATATCCAGAAACTTACGAAAGGTGCAATATTCACATGGCAAAAGTCCTAATACTAATAAACTCCTCCGGCGGCTTATACGACTTTAGAAATGAATTTGTCAAAGCCCTGACGGCAGAACATGAAGTCTATATCAGTATGCCGGATGATGTGAAAGAGAAGGAATTGCAGGAGGAAGGCTGTAAGATTATCAAGACTGCCATCAACAGAAGAGGCATCAATCCCATTGAGGACTTGAAGCTGTACCGGACTTACGTTAAAATGATGAAAGAGATTCAGCCGGATCTGGTGGTGACTTACACTATTAAACCCAACATCTACGGCGGCTATGCAGCAGGCAGACGTAAGATTCCCTATATAGCGACGATCACGGGTCTGGGGGGTGCGTTTGACAGGACGGGCCTTTTGCTGAAACTGGTGGTGACCATGTACAGGGCCGGACTAAAACGGGCGGCCTGTGTTTTTTTCCAGAATGAAGAGAACCGCGGCATCTTTCAGAATATGGGAATTATGGGGAAGAAGACGCGGATGGTCATGGGTTCCGGGGTGAATCTGGTTAGACACAGTTATGAGAAGTACCCTTCCGGGGAGGAGACACATTTTCTCTTTGTGGGAAGGGTTATGAAAGAGCGGGGTATCCTGGAGTATATTGAGGCGGCAAAGCGGTTACATAGCGACCGGGTATTTTTCGATATCATGGGATATTGCGATGAGGATTATCAGGAACTTCTGGACAAGCTGGAACAAGAGGGTGTTATCAAACAGATTGGTTTTCATACGGAAGTGCATTGGTTCCTGGCGGCGGCGAGTGCGATTGTGGTGGCTTCTTTCCATGAGGGAATGTCCAATGCCCTGATTGAAGGCGCGGCTACGGGCAGACCGGTGATTGCTTCCAATATCAGCGGCTGTAAGGAGGCCTTTGAGGAGGGTGTGACAGGATTCGGCTTTACACCGGGCAGACCGGAGGAACTGATTGGCGCCATGGAGAAATTTTTAGCCCTTTCGCTAGAAGAACGTGCCGAAATGGGACGGCGCGGCAGGCAGAAGATGGAACGGGAA
Source organism: Lachnospiraceae bacterium UBA7086 (assembly GCA_002492525.1). Classification (GTDB taxonomy): domain Bacteria; phylum Bacillota; class Clostridia; order Lachnospirales; family Lachnospiraceae; genus UBA3282. The sequence goes on from DKZA01000005.1 coordinate 98,992, forward strand.
TTTGACCGCAAGATTGTGACTGGAGAATATATGGATGAAGTATCGCAGATACTATCAGACAGGAAAGGTTAGGGATGAGAAGATGGGATTATATGAAAAACTTGTGAGCGGAGAAGAGAAGTTATCTTTGGTAGGATTAGGTTATGTGGGTATGCCTATCGCGGTTGCTTTTGCGAAGAAGATAAAAGTTGTGGGATTTGACTTAAATGAGCAGAAGATTGGACTGTATCAGAATGGCATTGATCCGACCAATGAGGTGGGTAACGAAGTGATACGCAATACGAAGGTAGATTTCACAGCGGATCCTTCCCGCCTGAAAGAGGCGAAGTTTCATATTGTGGCAGTTCCCACACCGGTCAATGACGATCATACACCGGACTTGTCGCCGGTGGAAGGTGCCAGCCGTATCCTGGGGCAGAATCTGACGAAGGGTTCTGTGGTGGTATTTGAGTCCACCGTTTATCCGGGGGTGACAGAGGATATCTGTGTGCCGATTTTGGAAAAGGAATCGGGGCTCAAGTGCGGTGTGGATTTTAAGATCGGCTATTCGCCGGAGCGTATCAATCCGGGTGACAAAGTACATAGACTGGAGACCATCACCAAGATCGTATCCGGTATGGATGAAGAGACCCTGGATGTTATCGCAAAGGTTTATGAGCTGGTGGTGGAAGTGGGTGTTTACCGAGCGGAGTCCATCAAGGTTGCTGAGGCGGCGAAGGTTATTGAGAACAGCCAGAGGGATATTAATATTGCATTTATGAATGAACTGTCCATCATCTTCCACAAGATGAATATCGACACCAAATCTGTCCTGGAAGCGGCAGGTACCAAGTGGAATTTCCTGAAATTTATGCCTGGTCTTGTGGGCGGACATTGCATCGGTGTAGATCCTTATTATCTGACCTACAAGGCGGAGGAGCTGGGGTATCATTCTCAGATTATTCTCTCCGGCAGACGGATCAATGATGATATGGGAAAATATGTGGCGGAGAGTCTGGTAAAGGATCTGATTAAGTCAGATATTCCGGTGAAGAAAGCGAAAGTGGCGATTTTGGGATTTACCTTTAAGGAGAATTGTCCGGATACCCGGAATACGAAGGTGATTGATATTTATAAAGAATTGGGCGAATATGGTATTACGCCGCTTGTGGTGGATCCTGCGGCCGATGCGGAGGAGGCAAAACGGCTCTACGGCATAGATTTTCAGACCATGGACGATGTGAAAGACATGGATGCGGTGATCATTGCGGTGGCGCATGAACAGTTTTTGAGTTTGAGCAGAGAAGAGATTGACGGATTTTATCATCCGAAACATAAACAGAAAGTGCTGATGGATTTGAAAGGTATTTTGGATAGGAAAACCTATCTGACAGAGGGTTATCGGTATTGGAGATTATAAGGTTAAACAAAGACAGGAAGAGGGCACTGTGTATTCTGGCCGCATTGCTTGTGTTTTTTATGACCATGCTTGCGGCTTGTGGTGTTGGTATCTATAACGATTCTGACCAGTATATTACGATGCATATTCACAGAGAACCGCTCTATCCATTGTTTTTATGGTGTTTTCGGACAGTTCTCGGAGAGAGTTACCTGCCGGTGGCAATGGCAGTGCAGGGGATTTTAACGGCCGTTGCCATTACGGTGCTGTCGGAGTATCTGACAAAGCGTTTTGGCCTGCATCTGTGGGAAGAATTGCTACTGGTTCTGTTACAGCTTCTGCCACATCTGATGACAAGGTATGTGTCTGCTCTGCATATTTTTCTGGAAAACTCCGTGATGAGCGAGGCATTGTGCATACCCTTGTTTCATTTTTATATATATTTTCTGCTGCGGATGGTTTTCGAGGAGCGTATCAAAGACCGGGTGCTCAGTCTTTTCCTTGCATATCTGCTTTCCATGACCAGAGGCCAGATGATGACTACCATTTTGATGTGGGCGCTTGTCTTCGTGATACAGCTTGTGATTCGCAGGAAATACCGGGGGATTGTCATTGCCCTGGCGGCGTTGATTGCTGTGTTTGGGTTGCGCAGTCTGACGGTTCATGTGTATAATTATTTTGTTACCGGATATTTTATGGGGAATACCTACGGACAGGTCAACACGCTGACCAATGTGATATACGCCTGTGATAAAGAGGACGGGGAAGTCTTTGAAGAGGACAGTCTGGAGCGGGAGTTTTTTGACCGTTTTTATGCTGAGGCGGATGCACTGGGACTGAATTATAAATACGGCGGCAATACCATGAGAGACAGGGCGGCATATCTGGAAGAGCATCATGATATCTTAAAGTTCCAGGTTCTTGAGGCGGATATGTCCTCCTATTTCTTTGGACTTGGAAAGGTTGATTACTATGAACAGAGCAGTATGTCGGACGATATGGCGGGCAGGATGATTCGCAAGCTTTTGCCGGTCTGTTTCGGGCAGTGGTTCTATGATTATGTTCTGTTGTGCAGAAACGGGTTTGTGAGAAGTATAGCAGTGGTACATCCTTTGATCAACTGGGCGGCTCTTCTTATTTATTTGGCGGCGGGCAGCCTTTCGTTGTATTTGGTGTGTGTGAAAAAGCGTTTTGAGGCGGCATTTGTTATGGGTGTGGCGCTTCTGTTTATTGCAGCCAATGTGTGCGCTACGTCCATTACGATTATGTGTCTGTCCAGGTATATGATATATGGATTTTCGTGTTTTTATATGGCATTTTATCTTCTGCTGAGGGAGATAGGGAAAGGAAGGTTGTAAAATGGGTTATCGGGATATTCAGTTCGAGAAGGATACCGTGTTTTTGGTAGGAGGAGGCGCAGGATTTATCGGTTCCAATCTCTGTGAGGCATTGCTTGACATGGGATATACCGTACGGTGTCTGGATGATCTTTCCACTGGTAAGTATGAAAATATCGAACCATTTTTATCTTGTGAAAGATTCACGTTTATCAAAGGCGATATCCGCGATTTTGAAACTTGTAAGGAAGCCACGAAAGGTGTGGATTATGTATTACAGCAGGCGGCCTGGGGAAGTGTGCCCAGAAGTATTGAAATGCCGCAGCTATATGAAGAGGTTAATATCCGCGGTACCTTAAATATGATGGAGGCCTCCAGGGTAAACGGGGTGAAGAAATTCGTTTATGCTTCCAGTTCTTCCGTGTATGGTAATACACCGACTCTGCCAAAGAAGGAAGGACAGGAAGGGAAAGTGATTTCGCCTTATGCTTTGACCAAGAAAGTGGATGAAGAGTACGGCCGCCTGTATAAGGAATTGTATGGACTGGATACGTATGGGCTTCGTTATTTCAATGTGTTTGGGCGCAGGCAGGATCCGGACGGTATGTATGCGGCTGTTATCCCTAAGTTCCTCAAACAGCTTCTTCATGGAGAGGTACCTACAATCAATGGGGACGGCAGACAGTCCAGGGATTTTACTTATATTGACAATGTGATCGAGGCTAATCTGCGTGCCTGCAAGGCTTCCAGTGAGGTGGCAGGACAGGCATTTAACATTGGTGCCGGCGGCAGGCTTTTTCTGATAGATATTTATTATCATCTTTGTAAAGCGCTGGGAAAAGACGTGGAACCGAATTTCGGACCGCCCAGAAAGGGTGATGTGCGGGATTCCAATGCGGATATTTCCAAGGCCAGGGAGCTTCTGGGGTACGATCCGGAGTATGATTTTGAAAAAGGCATTACGCTGGCTATCGACTGGTATAAAGAGTATCTGCAGTAAGATAAGACGGACAGGGATGGTGTATCGTTTGGCAAGACAGAGATAACGCAGAAAAGGGAACGGGGATTGTATGAAATATAAAGTAGTCGTGTTTGGGGTAAAAGATACCTCTGAAAATATTGTGACGTTTATTCAGGAACAGATCTGCCCGGTGGATCTGGTCATCACCATCAGTCCGGAAGTGACGAAGAAAAACCAGGTATCGGGTTATAAGGGTCTGTCTGTTCTGACAGAAAAATATGGCATCCCGGTACATGAGGCGGACAGTTATTTTCTGACAGATGAAAAGACGCAGAACTTCATGCGGGAGAATGAATTTGATATCGGTATTTCCATGGGCTGGCAGAGACTGATGCCTGAGTCTGTACTGGATTGCTTTAAGTACGGGGTATACGGTTTCCACGGCAACAGCGGTTATCTGCCTTTTGGCAGGGGAAGATCTCCTTTGAACTGGTCTATTATTCTGGGGGATACCAGATTTAATTTAAATCTGTTCCGGTATGACGAGAAGGCGGACAGCCCCAACGTATTTGCCACGGAGATGTTTTCTATCACGCCTCATGATGACATTCGCACGGCACAGTATAAAAATATGATCTGTTCCAAGAATCTGATCCGCAGACTGTTAAAAGCATATGAAGAGGGAACGATTGTCATCCGTACAGAGTCCAAGGACTTTGATTCCTGGTATGAAAAACGCACGGCGGCAGACGGCAAAATAGACTTTCATGCCAGAACAAGAGAGATTTATAATCTGATCCGCGGTGTGGCGGCACCTTTTCCGGGAGCTTTTGCCATGTGCGGAGAGAACGAGGTGCGGGTGTGGGAGGCTCACCCCTTTGATGAAATGATAGATTTTTCGGCTTATGCGCCGGGGGAAGTGATAGATGTGTTTGACGAAAAACCGGTGGTGCGGACGGTGGACGGGTCGCTTTTGATAGACCGGTATGAATGTGCAGTGCGTCTGCGGACGGGGGATGTGCTGGAATAAAGAAGGATATTGGGGTAAGGATATGAAAATAGCGGTTCGCCTAGATGATATAACGCCCGCCATGGATTGGGATAAATTCCAGGTGTTTGCGGCGCTTCTGGATGAATTTGGTATTAAACCGTTGATCGGCGTGGTGCCGGATAACCGGGATGAGAATTTGAACCGGGGTGCGGCGAGAGAAGATTTTTGGGAATATGTAAAGAAGCGGCAGGAGGAGGGCTGGGTGGTTGCCCAGCATGGCTGGCAGCATGTGTATACGCAGTCTAAGGGCGGGGTGTTTCCCCTGAATGATTTTTCGGAATTTGCGGGGGTATCTTATGAAGAACAGCTTACCATGTTGGAGCGGGGCAAAGAGATTCTTGCGGAGCACGGGATTGTAACGGACTTATTTATGGCGCCGGCCCATTCTTATGATCGCAATACACTGCGGGCCTTGCGGCAGACAGGATTCCGGGGACTGACGGACGGATTTGGGAAAGGGCCTTACCAGTGGTGCGGACTTACTTTCTATCCGATTTCTTTCCGGTTGGAGAACAGTCTTAAGAAAGAGAAAGGCATTACTACAATGGTGGTGCATACCAATACAGTAAGTGTGCAGGACATGGAGAAATACCGGAAGATTTTAAAGGAACAGGAAGTCATATCTTACGGGGCATATTTACGGGAAAAGGCAGGCAAAAGAACGGCGGCCGGGCATGCGGGAGAGTATCTGCTGGCAATCGTAAAACACTGGCTGGTGAAACTTCTGTAGACGGTATCTGGTGTTGACGGCAGATGACAGAACGTATGATTGCAGGCGAATATGAGTTTGCAAAGGGAAAAGGAGACGCTTATGGGAGAACCGGTGCGGGTACTGCATGTGCTGGGGGGCTTGAGCCTTGGCGGTGCGGAGAGCAGGGTGATGGATCTGTACCGCTGTATGGACAGGAAAAAGGTACAGTTTGATTTTCTGATACATCGTAACAGTACGGATGGTAAAAAACATTTTTATGAAGAAGAGGTGGAGGCGCTGGGTGGAAGGGTCTATGCGCTTCCTAAATTTATGGGTTATAATTATGCCGCATACCGGCGGGCGGCCAGGGATTTTTTCCGGGCTCATCATGAGTTTGCGGTGGTACAGGGCCATATGACCAGTACGGCGGCGATTTATCTTCCGCAGGCTAAGAAGGCGGGTGTACCCGTGGTGTGCGCCCATGCCAGGAGCGCCGGTGTGGATAAGGGTATCAAAGGCATCATCACAAAAGTGTTGAGAATCCCGCTGTTAAACAGGGCGGATTATTGCCTTGCCTGTTCCAGGGAAGCAGGAGAGGCAGTGTTTGGTGCAAAGTGGAGTACTTCGCCCAAAGCCCGTCTTGTCCCCAATGCCATTGATGCCAGCAGGTTCCAATATGATGAAGCTGTGCGGGCGAGGATGCGTCAGGAATTGGGCCTGGGCGACGACTATGTGATAGGACATGTGGGCAGATTTCATTATTCCAAGAATCATGAGTTCTTGTTGGAAATCTTCGGAAAGCTGTATCAGAATATGGAGAAAAAAGGAAAACACTGCAAACTTCTTCTTCTGGGCGAGGGGGAAGGAATGGCGGCCGCTAAGGCCCAGGCGGCGGAACTTGGCGTGGAGAAAGCAGTTTTATTCTTAGGGAATCATAAGAATGTGGAGGATTATTACCAGGCATTTGATCTGTTCCTTTTTCCTTCCCGTTTTGAGGGATTGCCGGGCACAGTCGTGGAGGCTCAGGCGGCGGGACTGCGGTGTATTATTTCCGACCGGATTACAACAGAGGTGGAAATCAGTGATCTGGTGAGTTTTCACAGCCTGGAGGACGGTGCGGATATATGGGCCGATGAGGTGGAAAACAGTCTGGTATATGAGAGACGTGACAGGTGTGAAGCGGTCCGGGAGGCCGGCTTCGATGTGAGAGAACAGGCAAAACGGCTGGAAGAGTTATATCTGACAGGGGTTTTGAGATAGCATAAGGGAGATAAGCGGGAATGGATAAGAAAAAGAGAGTAATGCTCATTGTGCCGATGCTGCACCAGGGAGGCTTTGAGCGGGTATGTGTGGCTACGGCAAGACTGCTTGCTCCCTATTGCGAGGTCTGTATTGTATTGTTTGATTCCCATGATATTGCCTATGATATTGCGGGACTGGAGATCATAGATCTTCATCTGGGGGTGAAGGATGGATTTGTGGGAAAAGTGCTGCGGGTCTTACAGCGCAGCCTGAAAGTGCGGCAGTGGAAACATAAATGGCAGGCAGACATCGCCTATAGTTTCGGTTCCACAGCCAATCTTGTAAATGTTCTTTCCGGAAGGCGGGCAAAGATATGGGTTGGCCTGCGCAGCTATATGGATATGGAGGATACGGGCAAGATACGTCTTTTTGTCAGGAAGGCAGATAAAATAGTATGCTGTTCTAAACAGATAGAGGATGAGCTGCAGGAAAAGTATCAGTGTCATAAGGCCGTAACGCTCTATAATCCTTTGGATATGACCAGTCTGCAGGCAAAGGCAAAGGAAGAAAAGCCGCAGCTGCCCTGGAAAGAAAGCGGAAATATCATAGTATCCATGGGCCGCGAGGATGAGGTGAAAGGATTCTGGCATTTACTCAAAGCGTTTGTATTGGTCAGACAGAAGATTGCGGATGCGAAACTGATGATTGTGGGGGACGGTGCCTTTCAGGGCTATAAGAAGCTGGCGGCAGAATTGGGCGTGGGAGAGGATGTATATTTTACGGGAATGAAGCGGAATCCCTTTCCCTATCTGCAAAGCGCACAGGTATATGTGCTGACTTCTTATCGGGAGGGATTTCCCAATGCGCTGGTGGAGGCTATGGCGTTAGGCCTGCCGGCGATTGCCACAGACTGTCCCACAGGGCCTGCGGAGATTTTGGAAGATAAGTATGGTATTTTGATTGACAATATGAGTCCTGAAGTTAATTATGACGCGAGTGTCATAACAGAAGAAGAGAGAACCCTGGCAGCACAGATTATCAATCTGCTGGAGGATTCGGAAAAGAGACATCGTTATCAGGAGATGTCCAGAGAACGTGCACAGGACTTTACGACAGAGAAATATGTGGAACTGATACGGCAGTGGGGCGGCTTTTAGGTGAATGGATGATGGAGAAATCAATGGAGATACGGAAGGAAAAGAGAATAACCCTGCCCACCAGACGGCAGTTTCTTGTGCCAGTGCCTTTTTCTTTGTGCTATGCTGTTTTTATTGTTCTGGGAAACTGGTAGAAATCGGCGGAATATTCCAATTTACAAAACATAGGAAGAATTTTATTGTGGGCGCTTATCAGCTATGGGGTGCTGTTTATTCTGTGTCTGTTGATTTCCCGTAAAGATAGCGTTTTATCATATTTGCGCGGTAAATTACACAGAAATTATATGACAGCGGCATATGCTCCTGTACAGAAAAAGCGGCAGGGCAGATGGTATGTACTGATTGGCTTTTTTGCTGTCTGCCTGCTCAGTTATCTTCCCTATTATCTGATGTACTATCCCACCTGGTTTAATAATGATGCCATATGGCAGTTGGAGCAGATTCTGGGGTGGAAGGCCAGGTCCAATCATCATCCTTATTTTCACACGCTGATCATGCAGGTCTTTGTGACGATCGGTTATCAGCTGTCTGGTACATACACGGGAGCGGTGGCGTTTTACACGTTCTGGCAGATGGCGCTTGTGGCGTTTACCTTTGCCTTTTGTCTGTATGTGCTGTATAAGAGGGGTACACGACTTTGGTGGCTCGCCCTAGCGCTTGCTTTTTATATTGCGCTTCCTGTGCATGGTATGCTGAGTATCTGTATGGGAAAGGATGCTTTTTTCGTATCGGCACTTGTGTTTTTTGCCTGGATGAGTCATACGTTTGATCTGGAAAAGGAAAAGGGGTATACACAGTGGATTCTTTATTTTTTGACAGGACTTCTGGTGTGCCTTCTTCGCAGTAACGGTATTTTGATTTTTGCGGGTACGGCCTTCGTGGGGATTATCTGCAAATGGTGTCGCGCAAGAGTGCGGAATCGTTCACAGGAAGCGCCTGATCCTGCAAAGAAAGCGCAGGCACGGAATGTTCCGGTACGGTCGGTTCTGTGTGCGGCGGCGGTACTCGTGTGTTATCTGCTCTATCAGGGACCTGTGTTAAAAGCATTGCAGGTGGAACCGCCGGATACCATCGAAGGGTTGACCATGCCCACCCAGCATCTTCTCTGTGCCTATATGAGAGGCGGCAGCCTGACAGAAGAGGACGTGGCTATGATGGAACAGGTGGTGCCGCTTGAGAAGATGGAGGAATATTATAATCCTTATCTGTTTGACGTGACGAAGAATCTGATCAGAGAAGAAGGCAATCAGGATGTGATTGCAGAGAATAAGTGGGAATATTTCAAGCTGTGGCTGCGGGTGGGGCTTCGTAATCCCATGCTGTATCTGGAGGGGGAGGTCAGACAGACCGCCGGGTACTGGGCTTACAGAGTACCTCACTATCAGTATCTCTACAGCGAATATTTTATGGTGGACAATCCTTTTGGCATTGTGAATGAGAGGAAGGTCTTTACTTATGATGACAGCCTTGCCATGGGAGAGTACCTGATGAAGTTTCAGGATCTTTTTAACAAAGTGTGGAGTCTGGGGCTAAACACCTGGGTGATGCTGTTCGGGCTTGTCTATCTGGCCTGGCAGAAAAAGAGCGCTCTGTGTTATGTGCCGTTTATCATGCTGTTACTGAGTCTGCTTCTGGCCACGCCGGTATATAATGAATTCCGGTACGCCTATGGACTGTTTGCGGCATTTCCGCTTTTATTTGGGTTTACCTTCGGGTCTGGAGATGAGGAGAGGACAGCACAGAAGAGGGATGGGGATGAAGATGAGAAAATGGGGTAAAGCGATACTTTTCCTCCTACCGGTGCTGTTTTTGGTGGCGGCGGTGAACTGGTATGTGGATTCTTATGCGATGCTGCGCATTACCTATGATCAGATTGGGGAGCAGATGGCAGTATATGGTGCAAATGTTGAGGGCTTGGAAGAGTCTGACTTTAATGACAGGAATCTGTTCTTAGCCTGTGTGAGGAAACAAGAGGGGCAGAGAGAGGTAATCGTGGCGGGTTCCAGCCGGGTGATGAATTTCGATCACACCATGTTTGGTACGGATTCCTTTTATAACGCCGGGCTGTCGGAGGCTACCGTCTATGATCTGCTGGCGGTGACGGGAGTGCTGGCGGCGGAAGATAAACTGCCGGAGACCATGGTGATCGGGGTGGACGCCTTTTTATTCAATACCAGTCATGACAATGAAAGATGGAAGGATCTCTACCCGTATGCCAACTATATGGGTGTCATTTTGGATGGAAAATTTGAGGCGGGGAATCTGCATCCTCAGAAAAACACCGGCACAGATATGGGAAAATGGCTTTCCCTGGATTACTTTCGCTATAATGTTACTTTGCTTCCGGAAAGAAAGAGGTTTCAGGTGTCTTACACGGATGCCTGGGAGAGTGAAAGGTATCTGAAACATTATGACGGGAGCATCGCCTATCAGAGGCAACTGCGTGAGGGCGATGCAGCGACAGTGGAAGAATTGACCAGACAGTCCATGGAAGAGCATGTGGTCTATCGGCTGACGGATTATAAGGAGATTGATTATGACCATTGGGAGCGGTTTGAGAGGCTGATTGCCTGGTTACAGGAGGAAGGTGTGGAAGTTATTTTATACTTGCCACCCTATTCGCCCATGATGTATAATTACATAGAATCGGAGGAGGATTTTCAGATAGCCCTGGAAGTGGAAGAGAAAGTGCAGGAACTGGCAAGAGAGAGACAGATTGCGCTTTACGGTTCCTATGACCCCGCGGGATGTAATCTGGAGATGACGGATTTGTATGATATTTATCACGTTAAAACAGACAAGATGATGGATACTTTCTATCCGGTGATTCTACCGGAATAACACAATAGAGTTACGAAACGAGGATTATCATGAAAGCAAATGTTACATACTGGCTGGATGAGACGGCTGTAAGACTGCCTGACAAGACAGCCTTTGCGGATGAGAACAAACAGGTTACCTTTGGACAGCTTCGTTCGCAGGCCAGGGCGGTAGCTTATGAACTGATAGAACGGGGATATTTTAAAAGACCAGTGGCCGTCTTTTTAGAAAAGGGCGTCGACGTACTGGTCTCCTTTATGGGGGCGGCCTACAGCTGTAACTTTTATTCCCCCATTGATGTGGACATGCCGGGCAGCCGTGTGAACAAGATTCTCGAAGTGCTGGATCCGGCTGTTGTCATTACTACCACAGAACTTAAGGATGTCTTTGCCCAGTATGCCTATCAGGGGGAGTTTTTGATCTTAGAGGAGACGTTTACAGCAAACGGACAGCCTGTAGCGCATGAGAGGGAAGAAAAGATTGAGGCGGCAAGAAGAAAGGGGATTGACACGGATCTTTTGTATGTGTTGTTCACTTCCGGTTCTACGGGCGTGCCCAAGGGTGTGACCATCAATCATCGTTCCGTGATAGATTATATCGACTGGGTGACGGAGACCTTTCAGATTACGGAGCAGGACAGTTTTGGCAACCAGGCCCCTTTTTATTTTGATAATTCGATTCTGGATATTTACAGTACCATCAAGACAGGAGCAACCACTTATATCGTGCCCAAAAATCTGTTTGCACAGCCGGTGCTTTTGCTGGAATATCTGAAAGAGAAAAGGATTAACACAATCTTCTGGGTGCCTTCCGCATTGATTGTGGTGGCCAAGCTTAAAGCCTTTCGGAATGTGGATTTGTCGGATACTCTGCGGCGGGTGTTGTTTTGCGGCGAGGTGATGCCCAACAAACAGCTCAATGTGTGGCGCAGATTTCTGCCGGATGTGCTCTATGCCAACCTTTACGGACCAACCGAGATTACGGACGCTTGTACATACTATATTGTAGACCGTGAATTTGCCGACGAAGAGCCGCTTCCCATTGGGTATGCGATGCCCAATACGGATATTCTGGTGTTAAATGATAAGAATGAAAAGGTATCGGGAGAGGAGTCGGGAGAACTCTGCGTCAGAGGTACCTCTCTTTCCATGGGATACTATAACAATCCGGAAAAGACACGGGAAGCTTTCGTACAGAATCCCTTGAATCCTTATGTGCCGGAGCGGATTTACAGAACAGGTGACATTGTAAAATATAATGAATATGGGGAATTGATTTATCTATCCCGTAAAGACTTCCAGATCAAACATATGGGGCACAGGATTGAACTGGGGGAAATTGAGACAGCGGTTTCCTCTCTGGAAGAGATATCCTTGTGCTGCTGTCTATATGACGAAAAGCGGCAGAAAATCGTATTGTTTATCGAGGGAGAACTGGAGAAAGCCTATATTAATGAGAAGATTTCCCATCTGGTGCCGGAATATATGCTGCCCAATAAATTGATTACATTGGAACAGATGCCCATCAACGCCAATGGTAAGATTGACAGGGTCAGATTGAAGGAGCTTTTGTGATATGGGAGAGATGTTTTGCCGTGTTGTGGTGATCGGCTATGGCAAGGCTACCGGAAATATATTGAAATACATAGAGAAGCAGAGGGATATATACGGATACAGACTGGAATTTATAGAACATGAATTTCACGCCCTAAGTGTCACGAAGAAAATCTGCGAGGAGATGGGAATCCCTTATGCGAATATGCCGGATAAGCGAGAACTTACCGAGTATCTGTGTGATATCCAGGAGAAGACACTGATTGTCAGCGCCAGTAATAACTATCTCTTTCCGGCAGCCTGTGTGGAGAAGGAGAATATCACCATTATCAATTTTCACAATGCCCTTTTGCCGGATTATCCGGGCAGAAACGCACCCAGCTGGGTTATCTATCAAGGAGAACAAGAGACCGGTATTACCTGGCATTATGTGACCCCCGGAATTGACGAGGGCAATATCATTATACAGAAAAAATGTGCCATCGGCCCGGAGGAGAAGGCCTATGAACTGACGGAACGGCTGATGGACTTGGCCTGTGAAGGGTTTGAGGAAAGTTTTGCGGCAGTGCTTGAGGAGCGTGCGCAGACAAGGCCCCAGGAGGCCGGACCCGGGCGGCGGATGTACCGATCTTATGAGGTGCCGGGAGATGGAGTTTTTGCACTGGATGAGGAGCCGGCGGCAATCTATCGTCTGCTTCGGAGTGTGGATTATGGCAAGAGTGCTATTTTTCCGCCCCTGCGGACTGTGGTGGACGGTGTGCAGGCGGAAGTTGTAAGATATCGTAAGATTGTACCCGAAAAGAAAAAGGATGAGGAGCATGTGCTCTATCTGCCGTTGGGAGAGGCGCATCTGCTTAAGATTAAATATAAGGAATACAGACAGGAATAGAAAGGACATACTATAATGGAAGAAAAAGTGTTGGAAATTTTGGAAGAATATTGTGAGGAGGCACTTTCCTATGACGGAGATAGCATGATGGAAGACGGGATCATTGATTCCTTTACCGTCATCAACATCGTCAGCGAACTGGAAGAAGAGTTTGACATTGAGATCGATGCCAAATATGTGGTGGCGGAGAACTTTAAGAATAAGGAAGCGATCATTGCTCTTGTGGAGCGCCTTTTGGAGGAATAAATGCAGTTATTATCCTATCGCTTTGTGTTGTTGTGGGTGATTACGTTCGCCCTCTATTATTTGGTACCGCAGAAAAGAAAATGGCATATTCTTCTCGTGGCAGGGCTTGTGTTTTATGTGATCGGACTTCGGGGATTTCCGGTCAGTCTGCTGATTACCTGTGCCACTACCTATGCCTGCGGAATCTACCTGAAAAAAAGTCTTTTGTCACAGAAAGAGGCTCTTGTAAACTGTGCGGATAAAGAGACTAAGAAAAGGATCAGACAGGGATTTGAAAAGAGACGAAAGCTTGTTCAAATCCTTTATTTTGCGTTGAATCTGGGACTGTTAGTGTTTTATAAATACACGGTCGCAGCACTGCCATTTATAAAAGGCTGGGGGATTCCCACAGGATTTTTTGAAAAAGTCATTATGCCCCTGGGGATTTCTTTCTATACCCTGACAGCCATCAGCTATGTGGTGGATGTGGGAAGAGAACAGTGCGAAGCGGAAGAAAACCCGTTGAAAGTACTGTTGTTTTTGTCTTATTTTCCGGCAGTTACCCAGGGCCCTTTTAACCGTTTTGCCAGACTGCATGAGGAATTTGAGAGAGAACACGTCTTTGATTATGACAGAATGTTGCGGGGCATACAGCGTTTTGTATGGGGCGCCTTTAAGAAACTGGTGATTGCGGACAGAATCGGACTGTTTGTAGATACAGTGTTTGCGAGTGATGTTTCAGGTGTTCCGGGAAGTATCCTTGCGGTGGCTGTGGTGCTTTATATGTTACAGTTATATGCGGATTTTTCCGGCTATATGGATATGGCGCTGGGGGTCAGTGAGACCTTTGATATTATCCTGCCCGAGAACTTTAAGCGTCCATATTTTTCCAGGTCTGTGGCAGAGTTTTGGCGCAGGTGGCATATTACCCTGGGCACATGGTTTAAGGACTATGTGATGTTTTCCTTTGTGATGTCGGGAACGGGACGGAAACTCACGAAGACTGCCAGGAAAAAGTGGCCGGTCATGGGCAGACATGTGGTGCCGATCATTGGAACTATGCTTGTCTGGGCTTTTACCGGCATGTGGCATGGCAGAACGGTCAGTTATATCCTTTGGGGCGTTTATTACGGCCTGATCATGAGTGTTTCTCTGATACTGGAAACAAGATATGCTGCCTGGAAGGAAAAATGTCATATCAAGGATGGCAAAGCCTGGGGGCTGTTTTGTATGGCGCGCACCTGGCTGATTGTGTTTGTGGCTGATGTGTTAATCCGCAGCAGGAGCCTGGAACAGGCGGGAATGATTTACCGGGCGATGATTACCAGACTGGATGTACGGGCCTTACTCTCCCATGATATTACTTCTTACGGAATCAGCAAGTATGGCTTCCTGCTTCTGTTTGCGGCGCTTTTCGTGTGGCTTGTGGTGTCTGTTTGGGAAGAACAGGGCAAAGATGTACGTTCGTATCTGGCGGGGTTTCCCATGCCGGTGAGATGGTGCTGTTATTATGGGATTTTACTGGTGGTGCTGATTACCGGAATCTACGGCGGCGGGTATGATACGGCGGCGTTTATGTATCAGAGTTTTTGAGGACAATGAACGAAAATATCTTGACCGCATTTACTGCCTTTACTATAATCATCTTAAGGGAAAGCTGTCCGGGAGGAGGGAACAAGATGGAGGTAATGGATATGACAGAAAAAGAAAGAATGGACACCAGGATGGCTACTTTATATGAATTAAGACTGATTATCTCAAATGGAGAGAAAAAAGAATATACAGCAGATGAAATTGTGGAATTATTGGACAAGATAGCGATGGCAAAGGAACAATCGTAAAATAAAGGGGGAGGCATATTTAAGTCTTCCCCTTTAAAATTGGCAAGCGAAGAACGATAGGGTTAAATCTGTTGATATTTTGGAAAGTATAGTTTATAATGATATTCAAATTCATAGAAATGTGAGGTAAATTCATGCGCCATCCGATTTGATTACGTTCAAAAGATTTAAT
Organism: Lachnospiraceae bacterium UBA7086; assembly: GCA_002492525.1. Classification (GTDB taxonomy): domain Bacteria; phylum Bacillota; class Clostridia; order Lachnospirales; family Lachnospiraceae; genus UBA3282. The sequence continues at coordinate 114,309 of DKZA01000005.1, forward strand.
TTACCGTGGAGATTGCAAAAGATCCATGGCTTTTGGCGTATTCAAATATAGTTAAGGGGTGGTATTCATGAAAAGAAATCTTTTCTTTATGTATTCCATATCCTTTTTTCAGGGTATGGTTTTTTATTCGTCCATCGCAACCCTGTATCGTCAGGCCGCCGGGATTTCTGTTTTTCAGATTACTGTGATAGAAAGTATTTCTTTGGTGCTTTCTCTTGTTTTTGAAATTCCATGGGGCATTTTGGCAGACCGCATTGGTTATCGGCGCACGATTATTGTTTGCAATATTCTGTTTTTTATTTCCAAAATTATTTTCTGGAAAGCGCAGAATTTTGCGGATTTCCTTTTGGAAAGGGTGTTGCTTGCGATAACCGTTTCCGGTCTTTCGGGTGTGGATACGAGTATTTTATATTTATCATGCAGCGAGGATGATTCTCAACGCACCTTCGGTATTTATGAAGGTCTTGGTACAGCCGGTCTCTTGTCGGCCGCCGCAATTTATATGGTATTTGTGGAAGAAAACTATCGGGTTGCCGGTTTTTTGACGGTCATTAGTTACGGTATAGCGGTAATTCTTAGTTTTGGACTGAAAGAAGTCAAGGCCGCTCAAAAGGATAAAAGGTCATCTTTTGGACATGCATTTACTGTTTTAAAGGAAACACTTTTTAACCGGAGGCTGCTTTTTCTAATTGCCGGGATTGCGCTTTTGCGGGAAGTGAATCAGACGATAACCGTATTTTTTAATCAACTTCAATATACCAAAGCGGATATGTCGGTCAGAATGATTTCCGGTGTTTATATTCTGATGACGCTTTGCGGTTTGGTGAGTGTATTTTCTGCGTTCTTTACGAAAAAGTTAAAACCGGGATTTTTTGGGGCAATCCTTTTCCTTGCCTGCTCTTTTTCCTGCCTGATGTTGGCTTTTACAGAAAATCCATTTGTTTCGGTTTTCGGTATTTTGCTTATTCGTGTTTGTTTCAGTCTGCTGTCCCCGCTAGGAACAGAACTGCAAAATAAGGCAATTACAACATCTGATCGTGCTACGGCGCTTAGTATGAGTACAATAATCATGGATTTACTGGCGGTTTTTACCAATCTTATTTTCGGGAAACTGGCAGATTTTGATTTGAGCGCTGCAATGTGCTTTGGCGGATTCCTCTGTTTACTTGGGGTTGGTCTATATTGGAACGGTCTCAAAAGGATATATAGGTAATTGTGAAACTCATTCATGATTGTTGAAATTGTACAAATAGCATAATCAACGCAGACGCGCTTTCGCTCCGCTCAAAACGCAGCAGTACTAGGCTCGAAAATACCTCGCCAAGTACTGGCGTTTTTCAAGGGCCTGCTTATGATTATACTATTTGCACAATATATGACAGTTAAGAAATGAGTTTTGCAATTACCTTAAAACGATATGGTATGAGAGGAAAATAAGAGCAATAAATTCAGGTTTTACTGTGAAAGTTTGGAGGCAATACAGTATGCACAAAATTATATTTCACTTAAATTGCTTAGAACAGGGCGGTGCAGAGCGGGTGGTCACTAACCTGGCCAACCAGTTTGCAGCCAATGGATATGAAGTCATCATTGCCACAGAATGGTATGGCGAGAATGAATTTGAGACAGACGAGCGGGTGCGGCGGGTTCATGTGGGGCTTACCGAAAGAGATGAGAAGAAGAACCGCATCGTGCAGTTTTTGCTCCGGGTGAAATATCTTCGGCGGCTTTTGAAAAAAGAGCGGCCGGATATTCTGGTACCTTTTGCCAGACGGGCCATCTACAGGGGATTGATGGCGGCCCTCTTTGTGAAGGTGCCGGTGCTTATCTCCATCCGGACGGATCCGGTGGGGCATTATGAGGAATGGTCTGATAAGATACAGATACCGATTCTCTTTCCAAGAGTGGACGGCTGTGTGTTTCAGACAGAAGGGGCGCGGGATTTCTTCGCGCCCAGATTACAGAAGAATTCCCGTATTATCTTAAACCCGTTAAATCCCAAATATATCGGTGTACCGGTGCCGGAAAAGCGGAATAAGACGGTGGTACAGTCGGGCAGACTGGTGGATTTTAAGAATCAGCCTATGCTGCTTCGGGCTTTTGCTAAGGTGCACGAGAAGCATCCGGATTATGATTTGAAGATTTACGGCGGTGATTCCTTCGACGGTACAAGGGAAATTCTGGAACATTTGATAGAAGAACTACATGCACAGGACTATATTCATCTGATGGGAGCCAGTGACAGTCTGGAGAAGGATTTGGCGGATGCAGCACTTTTTGCTTTTACATCGGATTGGGAAGGTCTGCCCAATGCGCTGATGGAGGCGATGGCACTAGGGCTTCCCATTGTGGCCACGGACTGTCCTTGCGGCGGGCCAAGAACCATTATGACGGACGGTGTGGACGGGCTATTGATTCCTATCAAAGACGAGCAGGCATTGGTGGAAGGAATGAACCGGCTGATTGAGGATCCGCTGTTGGCGCAGAAGCTTGGCATGGAAGCCAGAAAGATAGCTGAGCGGGCCAATGCAGAGACGATTTATGAGCAGTGGCGGGATTATATGGAGGAGCTGTGCATTAGATAAGGGTTATCAGGTGACAGCATATTTGAGAAATCCAGAAAAACTTGACATCAAAAATGATAATTTCTGTCAGTTTCGGTGATGTAAAAATCAAGATGGAGCTTCCAAGGGAAAGCATTGCTGCGTTTATGACAGACCAGATTGCTAATACAGAATATGTAAAATCAATGCCTATTATTGGAAGCTAAATCAGAATTTGCAAAGGAGTTGAATGTGAATGGGATTTTTTAAACAACTATTGGACAGAAAAACTTCTATGGAAGAAGACATTTGCTTCACTAAACCCGAAAAAGAGTATTTGAAATCTCTACTTCAGATAACAAATAAAAAGTTTAAACAATTTGAATATAGAGATGTTGATGAAAGTGATTGTGATGTTTTTTATCTTCCCAAAAAGGAATTAAGTTATGTAGGTTTGCAAGTTGGATTATCTGAACAGGCAAGATTTATAAAAAATAATTTAAAAGAATCCGTCAACATTCGTTCAAATTGTAAGAACTACATTAAGCTTTTGAAGAAAGACGAACAGCTCGTTAAACTTGAAAGTTATGTAAATGGTAAGATAGATTGTATTTATCTTGCTTATTATGAAAATGATTATCGCTATTTATTTCCATATATGGATACAGGCCATAAATACCCAACTTATATTAGTGTAACACATTTTGAAAATAACATAGTTTTAGAAGAATACTTAGTTCAGAAAGACTCAATTATATATAGTCAATATGGTAAGCAAAATGATAATAAGGTAGATTACTATTACATTAACTATATTCCTAATGGAAAATATCCTATTTTAGAAGAAAAAAGTGGATATTATTTAGCGGATTCTTTAGAATATGTAGAAACAGAATACTATGTTTGGAATCAAGATAGATAATGATAAATTCCGGTTTGTCTAAACAGACACTATCGCAAATTCAACTGAATATGTGTATTGCAAAAGTAATTGAAAAAACTGAATTTTTAGGTATTTTTTAATATCTTTTATTCTTTCATTGACATATCGTTCTGAATGGATTTGTCGCATATAATCAAAATAATATATAGAAAGAGGTGATATGATGGCTCAAATCAGTTTACGTATAGAGGATGATGTAAAGAAAAAGGCAGAACAGGTTTGTGCTGATATTGGGATGTCCTTATCAACGGCTATTAATATTTACCTTAAAAAGCTGGGAAGAGAAAAGCGTATACCATTTGAAGTTGCTGTGGATCCATTTTATTCACAGGAAAATATGGATAGGCTTAAAAAATCAACATTTTATTGATTCAAAAAGCTAATAATCATGAAAGGATACACAGAGTTCGTTTATTCTATAGAAAATTATGTCCCAATTCGTTTTATTGTTGTTGATGATATGCATGTATAAATATACATTCCCGAGTTTAAAACATAATAGATTTATGAAGTCTGTCAGATAATGGCAGACTTTTCTCTTATGGAGTAACCTATTTATTGACATTGTAATTTTTTATTCCTGCTGATTATTGAAATGGTTAGCATGGCAGAATACAATGAAAGAAGGAAGAAATTTAATGAAAATACAATAGAAATGCGAGAGTGATTGTGATATTATATCAGCAATATAAAAGAG